>NZ_JAZQRK010000012.1:0-130648 GCF_045629545.1 Chryseobacterium sp.
ACGTTCTTTTAATGATTCAAGAGCTACTTTAGCCTTAAAGACTGAATCGAATTTACGTCTTCCTGTTTTCATAATTTTGGACTTGTTTAAAGTTAATATTTTTCAACTTAACTACTGGTCCAGTTTTGTAGGGGTATTATATATCTGAAGAAGAAACTACGGTTACCAAAAAACTAACTTTATCTGAAGCTAGCCAGCGCAAAAATGAATTTGGCAGAAATAAATATAAAAGTACTCTCTACTTCTTGATATATGTATCTCTAGCGCTTTTAGTCGTCATCATATTATTTTACCAAAGAAGAATGACGAAAAAATTAAAAATGCGATACCAAGATATAATAAAATCCTTGGAAAACACCATAGGTAGTGATAAATCTAATGATAGCACCTTTCTGCAAGCCATCGATAAAGAGGTTATTAAAAATGCTGAAACAGAAAATATAATTCTGGAAAACCTCAATCAATTAGAAAACAAAAAACAGTTTACTATAAAAGGGATCTCTTTGGCGCAAATGGCTGTGATGCTAAAAACTAACACTAAATACCTCAATTATGTGTTGAAAAAACATCGAAATGCAGATTTTTCTAAGTACATTAATTATTGAAGAATAAAATATATTGCCAAGAACTGCATCATAATCCACAGCTTCTTCATTACAAATTATCTGTGTTTGCGGATCTATGTGGCTATTCTTCTCACAGTCAATTCTCCTCAGTTTTTTGAACAGGTTGAAGGGATGTCTCCATCACAACATATTGCCCTTTTAGAAAAAGATAGTGAAGTTCACAACGAATTGGATGCTTTCTAACCTCAATAATACAATTGAAATAACTGTAAAACAAAACATGTTCTAAAAACTACAGCACTTAATAAACTAAAAACCAAATATGACAAAATTATTTTTATCCGTGCTTTTATTCGGAATATTTACGGATTGCCTTATACTTGCGCAGTCTACAAAAATAGATTTGAACAAAAGGAAACTATTCTACCAAAAATATCATAGGCAGCAAATCAACTCTAACCAAAGTTGTGAAAGTGGGACGCAGATGCTAAAATATGCTCAAGATAATTATGAAAAAGCATTAGCAAATAATGTATTGGGAGAATGCATGTATAACGCTGGTGATTTTCTACAATCTGTACGGTATCTTCGTGAAGCTCAAAATAACATACAAAAGACAGATTCTTTACGAGAAGAACTTAGAATACTCAACATCCTTATCATATCGTACAGAAGAGCGGGTTTTATAGTAGAGTCTGATGAAAATTGGAAAAAATTAAAATCAATTGTGAAAAAAAATCCAGGTGCTGTACACCATGAAGATTTACTTTATATAGAAGCAAAAATATACGATATAGACCAAGAATATTGTAAAGCAGCTGAGGTAAGAAAGAAATATCTAAACTTAGTGAACAAGGCAGAATCTAATGAAGAAATGAATAATAGATATCGCTTTGCCGTTGCCTCACAGCTTTGCTATGTACAGATAAAATGTGGAATAATAGATGAAGCCAAACAAAGTTTGAATGAAACGGAAACTCTTTTATCCAAAATAAAAATAAAAGAACCTATACAGCTTCTAGAATTTTATTTTATGAACAAAGCGTTATTACAGAAGTATGATGGCAAAAACGATGAAGCAAAAAAAAACTTCGACTCTGCCTTTCATTATGTATTGCTTGCCAAAACAAATTCTGTCACAAAGCTGATATTGTCCGAAAGACTAAACTCTTCAATTGATACCACCGAAGATCAACTTAAATTCTCTAAAATCGTTTCTAGAATAGCTAATACTGAAACCAGTATTACCAAAAAACTAGCTCTTGAGGAAAGTCTAAAAAATAAGTCTTTGCTTGCAGAAAAAGAGCGAAAGATGAGATTGCATTCTGCATTATCTGTTATTATATTGCTAGTGCTAATTGGTTTTGTAATTTATTATTTTAAAAAGAAAAAGAAGGATGAGCTGCGATATCAAAGCATTATCGCTGGTTTGCAAAATAAGGTAATAGATAACTCAATACCTAAAGCTACCTTATCAACAGATAAGGTAATTATGCCAGAGGAAACAGAGCAAAAAATTGTAAAAAACTTACTCAATTTTGAAAAACAAAACTTGTTCACTACCAAAGGTATTTCTATAGCACAAATGGCAGTGATCCTAAAAACGAATACTAAATATCTAAATTATATCCTAAAAAAACACAGAAATTCAGATTTCAACAACTACATTAATACCTATAGAATTAACTACATTATAAAGGAGTTGCACGACAAGCCCCACCTTCTACATTATAAGATTTCTGTGATATCGGAATTATGCGGATACCAAACTCATAGTCAATTTGCATCTATTTTTAAGAGTAAAAAGGGATTATCACCCTCCACTTACATTAATTTCCTATTGCAAGAAAAGAAAAAGAAGTAACACCTTTAAAACCTTAATTCACCAGCACAAAAGCTGTAAATAGTAAACTAATTACGGCTTTTCTACATATAAAAACCTCTAAAAAAACCTTTTTAAGTAATGGTGAAACAGCGTTTTTCTTGCAAAATTATTAGTTTCTATAAAATCTATTTTACAAAAAATATATACTGAAAATCAAATAGTTAAGTAATTATACCACTATCAAAATTCTATATTTTAGATAGGTATTAATTAGTGCAAGAGTATGCATTCGTTTATTTTTGAGCCAGTAATATAAGCGCAAAATTATGAACTAAAAATGATCAAGTAGGTATTAATATGAATTATAAAAAAATTCACATCGGTGATATTATTAAATATATAATTGAGGAAAGAAAAATTGAAATTCATCGAATTATCAATTTTATAAAATGCACAGAAGAAGAACTCCAGATAATATATAAAACA
Organism: Chryseobacterium sp.; assembly: GCF_045629545.1. Classification (GTDB taxonomy): domain Bacteria; phylum Bacteroidota; class Bacteroidia; order Flavobacteriales; family Weeksellaceae; genus Chryseobacterium. The sequence continues at coordinate 2,878 of NZ_JAZQRK010000012.1, forward strand.
TCAAGCATTGACACGGAGATTTTGCTAAAATTTTGTAAGGTATGTAACTATGATTTTTTTAGGCTGTATTCGCAACATATTATTTTGTATGCACCATTATCCAAATATAAGAAAACAGCTAAGACAATTAAATCTCCCAATTTTAGGAAGAATCTGTATACCAAAGAAATTATAGATTTTATATTGGAACAACTAAGGTCAGAAAAAATGACTAAAAAAGAGGTCATTGAGAAGTATAAAATACCGAAAACAACTTTATACAAATGGCTAAGTAAATATAAAGAAGAATAAAAATAAAACAATTAAATTATAAAAAAACACAATGATGAAATCTAACTATTCGAGACCCGACTATAAGGCTATCTACAGCGACATTCTTAAAAGCCTAACGTTTGATGTAAGTGAAAAGACAACCCAGATTATGTCTAAAGAGCAACTATCTCTTTCGGACGTTATCCGCCTCAACAATCTTATTTTCAGTAACGAAACGCGTGACAATAACAATCAGAAGTTCCGTTCTTACGATAAAGCTACTATTCTAGAAATTTTAGAATTTCAGAAAAAAAATGGATACAACAATTCTGAGGTTGCCCAACACTTTAAATTGAGTAGAAATTCTATTGCAAAATGGAAGAAAACGTATAGTATATAAATAGTATCCTGTATAAAATATTTTACATCAGAGATAAGCATTGCTCTTCTAATTGTGAGAAGGAAAAAATGTATTTAAAATTAAAAAAGTGTAATTTTTTACAACTATTTTATTGAATAGCTGTAATATTTGCTTTTTTATTCTGCAATTCTATCAAATCTCAAATATATGTATTAAGGGATTCAAAAATTTATGATCGAGATCATATTATAAGTACGAAAGTATCAAAAATAATTAAAAAATCAGAAAAAAGGAAGTGTCCCTTTAACTCCATAAGGAAAATAAAAGTTTTAACTGTTATAAAAAGCCCTAGGCTTGAAACACGATTATAATATAAGCCACAAAGCGGAGATACTTTTTATTAGGCAGATAGAAATATAAATAAATTTGCTGTTTTAAGTTTAGATATGGTTCCTTTTCTACAGTCAAAACTTATTATTTCATCTTTACATTTTTTTTTCAGAATAATTATAGTTTTCAAATAAGACCGCCTCCTATTTTATGATTTTGATTAACGCAACGTTGATCTATTAAAACAAAAAATTAATAAATAATGAAAAAATATTTCTTCTCACTTTTAATAATTATAAGTGGACAAATATTCTCACAAGATAAAAATGTGGGAATAGACACAAACAATCCTAAATCTCTACTGCATGTAGATGGAGAAAAGGATAATCCCAAAATTGCATCTGAGATAATTACTGCTGCACAAATTGCTAATGATATAATGGTAACTAAGGAAGGAAATATAGGAATTGGTGTTCTCGCACCTACCACGAAACTTGATATTTATAGCAGTACAGATGGTGCTTTGAAATTAGTAGATGGTACACAAGGCGCAAATAAAGTATTAATGAGTGATGCAAATGGTATTGCAACTTGGCAAACCCTAAATTCTCTAAAAGCAGTTGTACCTGGTGTTTTTCCAAGTGCAGGTACTCAAGTTCAAGGAGATGGAACTCTAAATAATTTTGGAGCTGTAAAATATACGCAAACTTACATAGACCTGACTCCTGGTAATTGGCTAGTCAATATAGGATTAACTGTAAGATCAAAACAAGATATACTTAATAGATTTTGGCTGCATGGATATTTATCTACTAGTACTATTTCTGTGATACAAAATGGTTTTACTCATCTTGGTCCTGCAGGAAGTAATACATCTTTTTCTAATTTAATATTCGGAAATCCTGCTAGGACAAATAATACCTATACTAGTGATGGTACAAATATGCTAAGTGGATCGTCATTTATAAGCGTCATTGCAAATACGAGAATATATCTATTGCTAGATGATGCTAATACGTTACCTACTCAAAATGGTGAAAAAGTGGGTCATTGGCAATTCAATACAGCTTCTTGGGAAAACTATTTTTACGCAATTCCTATTGAATAAATTTCAAACTACAATTATGAAAAATATTATACTTACAATTGCAATTTCTCTCTCTACATACAGTTTTGGACAAATTGGTATTAATACGACAAACCCTCAACAAATCTTACATATAGATGGATTGAATGACAACCCAAACTCTGGCGCACCCACAAGCATTCAGCAGAGTAATGATGTAGTAATAAACAACAAAGGATATATTGGCGTTGGTACGTCTGAACCTACAAAAAGAGTTGATATTATGAAATCTTCTCCTGGGGCAATAAAAATAGTTGATGGGACACAGGGTGATGAAAAAATATTTTTATCTGATAGTAACGGGGTCGGTAGATGGACCACTCCACAATCCTTTAAAGATGTAGTATTAGGTCAATTTTACCGAAGTGCAACCGGTGGGGAAATTACAACTACATCGGACAATACAGGTGGAGTAAAATACCTTAATGCAAATATTAAATTGACTAAAGGAAAATGGATTGTAAATGCTGGTTCTACATTAAAAACAAGAGTATCAGCAGAGTATATTGTATGGATACATATGTATTTATCTAGTACTACAAACAGTGTAACCCAAACTGGATGGAAACATCTAGGTACAGCAGGTAATAATGTTTCTTATGCAGGACTTTTACATGGTTATAAAGATACTTTTGTAGATGGACTAGATAACGACAATTTTGTATTCGGATCAAGCCTAATTGAAGTTACCGATAATGAAACGGTTATCAATCTGCTCATTGAAAACCTTGCCAATATAAATCCAGGAAATTTGCAAAATACTGGTTTAAAATTCTATACTACATCAGGATATTGGGAAAATTATTTTTATGCAATACCTGTTAATTAAATATAATACAAACAATGAAAAATATATTATACATAAGTGCAATTTTATGCTACTCGTTTTTCTATTCGCAAGTGGGCATAAATACCAGTAATCCAGTTGGAAAACTACACATTGACGGAGAAAAAGATAATCCACCTATAGGATCACCACCTGCAACAGAAGCTAATAATGATGTAATCATTACAAACAAAGGTAATTTGGGAACAGGAACAATAAGCCCATCGGTAAAACTTGAAATTAATAACGGGAGCACAAATGGAGCTTTAAGAATCGTGGATAATACACAAGCCAATGGTAAAATTCTTGTGAGTGATGCTGAAGGAGTTGGTACATGGAAATTGCCAAATACCATGAAAAAATTACAAGTAGGGAATTTTGCAAGAAATGGAAGCGAAGGAATAACTACTTCATCCAACGGTACGGGATATATATACTCTAATGTATCGATAACTTTAACAAAAGGAACTTGGATTCTAAACCTTGGTCTTACGTTAAAATCATATCTAACTAAAGGAAAAGGAAGATGGACACATTTAAGACTCTCTTCTAGCAATTCATCTATAAGCTACACAGGATGGCAAAATCTTGGAACAGCCGCAAATAACACTTCATATGCTGGTGCATTATTAGGAAGTGCTGTTTACAATACAAATAGTTCTGGGACAACAGTATATTTTGATGCAAATGCTAACAATTATCTCAGTGGGTCCAATATCATAGAAGTTACCCAAGACATTTTAACGCTCTACTTACACATAGAAAATTTCGATAATGAAATAATCTCTTATCCAAATCTTACTCATTACGATCCTACACTGAATAGCGAATTAGCTAATGCGGGAAAGGTGTGGGTATTTAATACTGGAAATCGGGAAAATTATTTTTATGCAAACCCACTATAGGTATTTATAGCGACAGCATTCATTCTACTTTTTAGCTAAAAAACATCAAATGTCTATATAGATAATTCTTTATTAATAATTATCAAAGCGTTCAGTATAATTTTTACTGAACGTTTTTTTATATAAAGAATCAAGCTAGAATTCAAGTAATAAATATTAACGAGTCTGTTTATTTTAATATGAATCAAAAGATGCTCAATCTCCTAGATTTTTCTGTGGTTTTTTCTATCATTTTGATCTTAATTATCTAAATACAATCTACCTTTACCAAAATTTTCTTTATTTCCAAAATAAAGGCCTCCGAAAATGTACCATTCAAGGGTTTCCAAATAAAAAACAGCATTTTCAGGCTTCAATTGGCTGACCTCCTTTTTGGAAATAATCCCTTTAAACCATCTGCTAGAATTCGGATAATTTTCATATTCCACAGAATAATTAAGCCAAATCCTTTGACAAAGTCTACATTGAAAAATACTTACTTCTGCATTTCTATTTTGGGTATGATCCATTCCTAACCTTGAGATTCGATATTCTGAAGCAACCAAGTTGTGCTTTTCGCAAACACAGCCTAATTTAGAGAGTTTTTTCATAGATGAAAGAGGGGTGTTTTTAAAGAAGATTTTAAGATTTATTTAGGATACTACTTCTTCACCAAATCGAGTAAAAGTTTTTCATAATTTGCCAAAATAATTTCTTTAGAAAATCTAGATTTAATAGAATCTTTTATGGCTTCCTTATTATATTCTTGATGCAGGATAGAAAGTAGCTTTTCGGCAAATTCTTCATGGTTTTCTATTTCCCCTACTTCTCCATTGGTTTGATGTTGAATAATTTCATTAATACCGCCTGGACAAATATTTGCTAGGGAATACGTACCACAAGCACCTGCCTCCAACAACACATTAGGAAAACCCTCATAACGTGATGATAGCACGAATAAATCTGCAAATTTCAGAAATGCATAAGGATTTTCTTGCCTTCCATAAAAAATTACATTTTTGAGCCCTAAAAACTCTTTCATCTGGTGGAGAATTTCCTTGTCCCTACCATCACCCAAAATATGGAGCAAGATATTCTCATTTTTCAGACGTGAAAAAACTTTAAGCAAATTATCAAAGCCTTTTCTAGAAGATAGATTGCCTATAGCTACTACATTTTTGAAATTATATTTAAAACTCTCGGGCTTTGTTGAAGTAAGAAGTTTAGATTCAATAAAATCAAAATCTACAGGATTATTTATTTTGATAATTTTATGCTTAGTGATGGCAAAGTTATCAATAAGATCCTGCATCATATCATCACTTTGTGCGATAATCTGATGGTAGTTATTATAAAATTTATAGAAAAATTTTATTTCTTTTTTAGTCACGTGTTCGGAGACTACATTAGTTTCCCTTGCAATGAATTTGATTTTCGGAAACAACTTGATAAACAAAGATAAATAGGCATTCACTTCGCCAAAACCAGAGAAAACAATATCAGGTTTCCTGCGGTAAATTTGAGATAAAATAGGTTTCAAAGAATGGCGTATTCTTTCCGTATCAATATCAATTATTTCTACATCTTGTTTTAAAATCTCCAGATATCCGCCTTGTTTTCGCAAGAGCAAAATCATGGGTACAAAGCGATCTCTAGGAAGATGATTGGCAATAGTTGTAACTATTCTCTCTGCACCTCCAGTCTCTAGATCGGGCAGGATAAACATAATTGAAATTTTGTTATTCATAGTAAAAAAACCTTACCCGAAAAGGATAAGGTTGTAAATTTTAGTTGGCTACGTCACTTATGAACTTTATCCTTAAAATTCTGACTTCTTCATCCGATAATTCATCTCCGAATTCATCTAACAATACCTTCATACTATCGCTTTCAGATTCATTCATGAATTCCATAAATCCCTCTACAATGTCTTCGTCAAAATTATCCTCAATATAGTAATTAATATTGATTTTTGTTCCCTGATATACAATACGTTCCATTTCCTTTAGCAACTCTTCCATTTTCAGGTTTTTTGCTCTGGCAATGTCTTCAAGATCTATCTTTTTGTCCGTACTTTGTATAATAAATACCTTGTGACTAGATTTGTTTGCTACTTGCTTCAACACCATATCTTGTGTACGCTCAATATGATTATCTTCCACGTATTGAGCTATAAAATCGGCAAATTCTTTACCATACTTTTTTGCTTTACCCTCGCCGACACCATATATTTTTGCTATTTCATCTACACTAATGGGATATTGTACCGTCATATCTTCCAAACTAGGATCCATGAAAACTGTATAAGGTGGAATCCCATGCTTTTTGGCTACCTTTTTTCTTAGTTCCTTGAGTAGAACAAACAAATCTTGGTCTAGTCCACCACTCGCTTGCTGCTGTACTTGGTCACTTTCTGCTTTGGTTTGCGATAGATCAAATTCTCTATCTTCAGCAATTAAGAAGGATTCTTGGTAACGTCCAGATAAGAGGTCTTTACCCTTTTGTGAAATCTTTAGAACGCCATAGGTTTCGATATCTTTTTGCAAATAACTTTGTACAGTGGCTTGTCTTATAATCGTTTTCCAATAGTTTTCATTTTCTCCTTTTCCAAAACCAAAATACGGAGTTTGCTCCATTTTATACGATTTCGTTACTGAGTTTTCTTTACCTACAACAATGGAAATTAAATCTTTTGACTTAAATTTTTCCTGAGTATCATCAATCAATTTCATCACTTTACCCAAATCTTCTGTGGCATCTTTCAAAGTAGGAGGATTGGAAGCATTATCACACATTTTTGCGCCTTCACCATTAATGGGATCGAAACTTTCTCCGAAGTAATATAAAATATATTGTCTTCTACTCATGGAAGTTTCAGCATAACCTACCACTTCATTCAGCAATTGGAGTCCAATTTCTCTTTCGGATACTGGCTTTTGAGCTAAAAATTTCTCAAGTTTTTCTATATCTTTCGGATCATAAAATGCCAAGCAATGACCTTCGCCACCATCTCGCCCTGCACGTCCTGTTTCTTGGTAATAACTTTCTAAAGATTTTGGGAAATCGTAATGAATCACAAACCTCACATCGGGTTTATCAATTCCCATCCCAAAAGCAATCGTCGCTACAATAACGTCAGCGTCTTCCATCAAAAATTTATCCTGATTGGTTACTCTCACCTTCTGGTCTAGCCCAGCGTGGTAAGGAAGTGCATTAATACCATTTACTTGCAGCAATTGGGCAAACTCTTCTACTTTTCTACGGCTCAAACAATACACAATACCTGACTTCCCTTTGTGCTGATTGATAAATTTTACAATTTCTCTATCTACATTCACTTTCGGACGGATCTCATAGTACAGATTGGGACGGTTGAAACTTTCCTTAAAAACTAATGCATTTGTCATCCCTAGAGTTTTTTGGATGTCATCCTGAACTTTTGGAGTTGCTGTTGCGGTAAGGGCAATTACAGGTACATCAGCAATCTTATCGATAATGAATTTTAGGTTTCTATATTCTGGTCGAAAATCATGTCCCCATTCTGAAATACAGTGAGCCTCATCAATAGCGAAGAATGAAATTTTCACATCTTTGAAAAATTCAAGGTAATCTTCTTTTATCAATGATTCTGGTGCTACATATAATAGTTTCGTTTTTCCACTTTTTATATCATCAAAGACCTGTTTGGTCTGAGTTTTGTTAAGAGAAGAGTTAAGAACATGGGCAACCCCATTTTCTGATGAAAGACCATTTACAGCATCCACTTGGTTTTTCATTAAAGCAATCAAAGGAGAAACTACAATAGCAGTACCTTCTGATATAAGGGCGGGAAGTTGGTAACATAAAGATTTACCACCTCCAGTAGGCATTAAGACAAATATATCTTTCCCTTCTAATAATTTTTCAATGATCAGCTCCTGCTGACCTTTAAAAGTAGAAAAACCGAAGTATTTCTTTAATTCGCCTGATAAATTGGCATTTGTTGCGCTCATCTAAATTTGTATTGCTAAATTTGCATCTTATCCAAAGTTATAACATTTTTACTTAAAATAAAAGTACTTGAATTTATTATATTGACTATCGAGTTCTATACTCGGTAGAATTTATCTTTTTTTCGTGCTTTTACGATAAAGAAAACCTACCATACAATGAATGTATCAAACATTATATCTATCGCTAAGAATACGTTAGCAATTGAAATCTCTGAACTTGAAAAATTACAAAATAGAATCGGGGACGAATTTGAAAAAGCAGTAAAGATTATTCATTCTTCAAAAGGAAAGTTAGTTGTGGTAGGCATAGGGAAATCTGCTCATGTAGCCAATAAAATTGTCGCTACATTGAACTCGACAGGTACACCTTCACAGTTTCTGCATGCTTCTGAGGCTATTCATGGTGATCTTGGGGTGATTCAAAAAGATGACGTTGTGCTTTGCATCTCTAACTCTGGTAACTCGCCTGAAATTGTGAATCTGGTGACTTACCTGAAAAACTATTCATCTGCCCTTATCGGAATGACAGGGAATAGAAAAAGTAAGTTAGCTGAAGCTTCTGATGTTGTTTTAGATACGCATGTAGATGTTGAAGCTTGCCCTAATCAGCTTGCTCCTACGAGTTCTACAACCCTACAAATGGCTCTTGGAGATGCAATTGCCGTATGTTTGATGGATCTAAATGACTTCAAAGAAAACGACTTTGCAAAATTTCATCCTGGTGGAAGTTTAGGTAAAAACCTGACGGCAAAAGTAGAACAATTTGTATCCTCTCAAAAGCCTCAAGTTTCAGAAAGCTCATCTATCAGAGACGTTATTATATCCATAAGTGCTTCTAGTCATGGGATTACAGTAGTAACAGATGGTACGCATATTTCTGGAGTTATTACAGATGGTGATCTGCGTAGAATGCTATTAAATGGGGAAGATATTAGTCGAGTTTTAGCTAAAGATATTATGTCTGCGAATCCTAAAACTATAGAAAAAAATGAGTTGGCTAAGGGTGCTATGAAGATCTTGAAGGATCATAATATTGGGCAACTTATCGTAGTGGAGGAAGGCAACTATTACGGAATTATAGATTTGCACAAATTATTAGACGAAGGTATCATCTAATGACTATATAATAGAGTGAAAATTGCATGACAACTCTTACCCTCGTGGTTTGAAAATTTTAAGCAAATAATTGCTAAATTTGTACTTTAAAAATATATTCTGTGAGTGAAGGTAAAGAAATGTCTTTTTTTGGGCATATTGGCGAACTAAGAGGACATCTTATTCGCTCTATAATTGCTATTATAATTGCCGCATTGGTGGTAGGATTTAATATCAACTGGATTATGGATCATATATTTTTTGGACCCACCAGAACAGATTTTCCCACCTTTAAGGTTGTCAATCATTATTCTAGGATGCTGCTCGGAGAAGATAGTATCACTTTACCCACAGAATTCCCAGTACGTGTGCAGAGATTGTACCAGCAATTTAATGTCATGATGGCTGTTTCTATCTTTGGAGGGTTAGTCATCAGCTTTCCTTATATCGTGTGGGAACTTTGGAGGTTCATCAGCCCAGCGCTTCATCCAAACGAAAGAAAAAACTCAATTTATATCATCAACTCTGTTTGGATCTTGTTTATGACAGGCGTGTTGTGCGGCTATTATTTAATTCTTCCATTCGCGGTGAATTTTGGAGTTATCTTTAAAATTTCAGATATTATAATCCCATTATACGACCTTAGTGACTATACTACTCTATTTTTACAAGTAGTTTTGGGGATGGGAGTTGTTTTTTTATTCCCTGTTCTCATTTACTTTTTAACGAGCATAGGAATTTTGAATCCAACTTTTATGAAAACCTACCGTCGTCATGCCATTGTATTAATCATGGTGGTAGCAGCGATAATTACTCCTGCCGATGTTCTGAGTATGATGATGGCGGCTTTACCTCTTTTATTCTTATATGAATTTAGTATTATCATGTGTTCCTATACCTATAAAAGAAATCTTAAGAAAGAAGGAAATCTACCAGCAGTTCGGAAGTAATTTCAAATTGAATTTACATAAATTAGGCGGGAAAAATCAAAGATTTTTCCCGCCTAATCATTTGAATAACTAACTAACTTAACTAATATCCATATTAACTAATCACAAGTCCCAGTTTCTATATTGCAACTGTTCTGATTAGATTCTGTAGGTTTTATTTTTTTGAAAACCTTTAAAAATTGCTCTTTAGATTGGTTTCCCGATAATACATATTGGTCATCTATCACGAAAAAAGGAACGCCTTGTAAGCCTTTAGATATTCCCAAATTTCTATCATTTTCTACTTCATTTGTTAGTTCAGAAGAATTCAAAAATCGTTCGGTTTCAATTTTATCTAAACCCGAAGCAACCGCAAGATCTAAAAGAACTTGATGATCTGACAAGTCTTTACCTTCTACAAAATACCCTCTAAATAAAGCATCTTTTACTTCATTGTATTTGTTTTTGGATTGTGCATATTTTACCAATCTCAAACAATCTAGAGAATTCACTACTTTGGCATGTTCCAAATCTATTGGCAACCCAAGATTTCTAGCTTCCGTCTCAATATATCCGAAGGAAGATCGTACTCTTTCTGCAGGCATACCTTTTTTAATGGTATAGTTAATAGGATTATCAGGATTTTCTATTTTCTCTTGTAAGGGATTGAGCTGAAAAGCTTTAAACTCGACCTCAACATTAGAATTCCCGGAGTATTCTTGTATCGCATTTTTTAAGTTTTGGTCTCCTAGATAGCAAAAGGGACACATAATGTCTGACCAAATTTGTACTTTCATAGTTTTTGTATTGATTATCAAATTTAGTTCTATTAAAAATCGTTTGTACTATTGGTATACTAATGGAAACCAGTAACGTTGAGGTAAGTGGACAACAAATATTTATTAAAAATATATGCTATTAACCTTTTTATATTAATTAAATTTGAATTGTTAAATCTATTTTTCCATGAAAAAAATAATACTGCCGCTTTTATTAGCTTCTAGTTTTGCTTTCGGGCAAGTGTTTGGGAGCGATTCTCATTTCACAAAGCAAGACACCCTGAAAGGTTCTAACACAAAATTTAGAAACTTTTGGGACGTAAAAAAGTATGAGTTATCCGTGGAACCCAATTTTGAACTAAAAAGTATTCAGGGAAATAATAAAATCAGTTTTGTTATTACACAAGATGTCGTAGATCCTGTATTTCAGATAGATCTTCAGCAACCGATGAAAGCGGATAAAGTAGATTGCAGTTTTAGTACTAAGGAAAAATTTATCCAAGAAGGAGATTTTATTTATATTAAATCAAATCAAAAGTTTAAAAAAGGAGAAAAATATAATATCACAATTTCGTACTCTGGAAATCCTATTGTTGCCAATAATGCGCCTTGGGATGGCGGATGGGTGTTTAAAAAAGATAAAAATGGAAACCCCTGGATGAGTGTTGCTGATGAAGGCATTGGTGCGTCTGTATGGTTGCCTACAAAGGATATCTGGAGCGACGAGCCTGATGATGGTATTATTATGAAAATTGTTACTCCAAAAGATCTTGTGGGAGTTGGTAATGGAAGACTTATTTCTACTACAACCCAAAATGGTAAAACTACTTACACTTGGGAAGTCAAAAATCCCATAAATGCGTATTCTATCATCCCGAATATTGGAAAGTATGTTAATTTTAAAGATCATTATAAAGGTGAAAAAGGAAATCTAGATCTAGACTATTGGGTGTTAGATTACAATTTGGAAAAAGCAAAAAAGCAGTTTCAGCAAGTTAAACCGATGCTCTCTGCCTTCGAATATTGGTTTGGCCCTTATCCTTTTTATGAAGATTCTTACAAGTTGGTAGATTCTCCTTACTTGGGCATGGAACATCAAAGCAATATTGCCTACGGCAACGGGTATACCAATGGATATTTGGGAAGAGATCTCTCTGGAACTGGTGTAGGTTTGTATTGGGACTATATCATTATACACGAAAGCGGGCACGAGTGGTTTGCCAATAATATTACAGCAAAAGACCAAGCTGATATGTGGATTCATGAAGCTTTCACGATGTATTCTGAAGTTCTGTTTACCGAAAAATTCTTGGATAAAAAATCGGCAGATATCTATGCGCTTGGCATTAGACATAATATCAGCAACGACATTCCGATAATAGGAAAATACGGTGTTAGAAATGAAGGCAGCGGAGATATGTATTATAAAGGCGCAAGTATGGTGCATACGATACGTGAAATCATTAATAATGATGAAAAATTCAGGTCTATTTTGCGAGGATTGAATAAAGATTTTTATCACCAAACGGTTACCACACAACAGATTGAAAAATATATTTCTGAAAAAGCAGGTTTTGATTTTACTTCTATTTTTTATCAATATTTAAGGACTATAGATATTCCAACTTTAGAATATATTCAGACTGGAAATGAATTTAAATTTAGATATGTAAATGCCGTAAAGGATCTAAAACTACCAATAAGATTAGATGGAAATACCATTATACCTACTGCAGATTGGCAAACTGTACAACTGAAATCTACCGCTCCAGTAAATTTCAATAACAATTATTATATTCATTATAAAAATGTAATATAAAATATAATCGTCTCGCAACATAAAGGGACTTAAATAGTTAATTTGCAGTATCTTCTATAAAATACATATTGTAGGTGAATATCAAATTTGAACTTCTTAAATCATAATTTTTAGTATGCTATCGAACGTACACTATTATATATATCTATTTCAGTAGATAGTTTTGATTTTAGCAGAAAAAAGATAGGTGATTTTGAGATAAGCTTATTTTGACGGAACTTAAATTGAGGCATAAGTAAATCGGTACTATTTTATGCGAGCATTCAGATTGATTGCATTAGCACACAATCTAAAATTAAAAGATGCCTAATGAGGACATCGTTTTTTACTGACAGACAACGAGTTTTAATAAAAATAAAAATCCGCCTCACTTTATGTAGTGAGACAGATTCTTGATTTTAATTGAGATCAAAATCTTACGCTTCGTTTGAAGGTTTTTGCTCAGAAGACTGAGGTGCTTCACCTACTGGCTTTGCATCTGGTCTTGGAGGTTTTGGTAATAATACTTTACGAGAAAGTTTCATTTTCTTACGATCATCATAACCCATAAATTTCACTTCTACCAAGTCACCTTCGTTATAAGGTACTTTGTCTAGACGCTTCCACTCAATTTCTGAGATATGTAATAATCCTTCAGTGCCTTTAGCAATAGATACAAAAGCTCCGAAATCCATTACTTTCACTACTTTCCCTTGGTAAGTTTCACCAATTGTAGGTACAAAAGTAATCTCGTTGATTCTTGCAATTGCTGCATTTATTTTTTCTCTGCTAACACCAGAAATTTCAATTCTTCCAATTTCACCAATTTCTTCAATGGCGATTACAGTGTCTGTATCCTTCTGTAACTGCTGAATAATTTTTCCACCAGGTCCTATTACCGCACCAATGAAATCTTTAGAAATTTCTAGCATCACCATTTTAGGAGCATGAGGTTTCACGTCTTCTCTTGGTGCAGCGATAGTTTCTGTAATTTTGTTTAGGATATGTAGTCTACCAGCTTTCGCTTGTAATAGAGCTTGCTCCATAATATCCATAGAAAGTCCTTGGATTTTGATATCCATCTGACAAGCTGTGATACCATCTGCTGTACCTGTTACTTTAAAGTCCATATCTCCCAAGTGATCTTCGTCTCCTAAGATATCAGAAAGAACTGTAAACTTACCAGATTTCACGTCTGTTACTAATCCCATTGCAATACCAGAAACTGGTTTTGAAATTTGGATACCTGCATCCATTAATGCTAATGTACCAGCACAAACAGTTGCCATAGAAGAAGAGCCGTTAGACTCTAAGATATCAGAAACGATACGGATTGTGTAAGGGTTTTCTTCAGGAATCATGTTTGCTAAAGCTCTTTGAGCCAAGTTACCATGTCCTACTTCTCTTCTAGAAGTTCCTCTTAAAGGTCTTGCTTCACCTGTAGAGAACGGTGGGAAGTTGTAGTGTAAAAAGAACTTTTCGTCATAGTTAGCCATTACACTATCAACCATGTTTGCATCTTTTACAGAACCTAAAGTAACAGCAGTAAGAGACTGAGTTTCTCCTCTTGTGAAAATAGCAGAACCGTGTGCACCAGGTAAGTAATCTATCTCACTCCAGATTGGTCTGATGGTTTCTGGGGCTCTACCATCAAGACGAATTTTTTCATTCAAAATCATCTGACGCATCGCTTCCTTCTCTACATCATGGTAATATACTTTTGCAAATGGAGTAACTTTCGCTAGCTCTTCTTCGTCTGTATATTGTGCTAGAAATTCTTCTAGTACAGCTTTGAATTTGTCTCCTCTTTCTTCTTTGCTTGATGGTTGTTTTGCAACCTCATATACTTTATCGTAAGTTTCTTTCCAAACCTTTGCACGAATTTCTTCGTCGTGGTTTTCATGAGAATATTCTCTTTTTGGTAAAGATTTCCCTACTTTTTCTGCTAATCTCTCTTGAGCTTCCACTTGCTTTTTGATTTCCACATGTGCAAATTGGATCGCTTCTAGCATTTCTTGCTCAGAAATTTCTTTCATTTCGCCCTCTACCATTACAATAGAATCTTTAGTAGCACCCACCATAATATCTAGGTCTGCTTTCTTAAGGTCTTCATAACTTGGGTTGATAGAATATTCTCCATCAATTCTTACTACTCTAGCCTCAGACATTGGTCCGTTGAAAGGAATATCTGTAATAGCGATAGCTGCTGATGCTGCTAAACCTGCTAAATCGTCCGGAATAGATTGTCCGTCGTAAGAAATTAATGAAATCATTACTTGAACTTCTGCATGGAAGTCCTCTGGAAATAATGGTCTTAAAACTCTGTCTACAAGACGCATTGTCAAGATTTCTTGATCTGAAGGTCTTGCTTCTCTTCTAAAGAAATTTCCAGGAATTTTACCACCTGCGTAGAATTTTTCTCTGTAATCTACTGTTAATGGAAGAAAATCTACACCATCTTTGGCTTCTTTGCTGGCTACAACAGTTGCTAAAAGCATTGTTCCACCCATTCTTACTACCACAGATCCGTCAGCCTGTTTTGCTAATTTACCGGTTTCGATAGTTATTTCTCTGCCATCTGCAAGAGTAATTTTTTCTGTAATTGCTTGAGGTATACTCATAAATTGATTGGTTTGCACTCCGTATTGAGCGCTTTTAATTATTATATTTTCGTCTAAATATTCGAATACAAATTTAATGTAAAATTTGCAAAAAAATTGAATTTACAAAAAAAAGCTTTCTAAACTGCCTTATTTAAACTCAAAATTTTAGAAAAATAAAACGATAACTTTCTTACTCATAGGCATTATAAACTTTTTCTAGGAAAAGTATACCCTATTTTCCACTCTAGATAATTGGCTACATGAAATTGATATGCATTAATTCCAAAAGAAGCAAAAACTCTACTATTAAACTGATATTGCAGTCCAATTTTTTGGAAAAATGGTGTTTCATCATATTTTCTGCCTTTCTTAAATGCATAATAACCTGCTCCAATATTGATATACAAACGATCTATCATCAATCTGTAAGTAGGTATTATACTGAATAAAACTTGATTATTAGAAAATCTTTTCTTTTGCATCAAAATATGATCCTGAATATACATGGTATGATTGTATTCGTCATCTTGAGTAATCCCAATGCCCAATCCTACAGCCGATTTAGCCGAAAATTGTTTCATGTACGATGCTTCTACTCCATAGACTGAATAGTTGTATCCCTCAAAGGGTTTAATATCATGTCGGTCTTCACCACGATAGAAAAAATTCTTCCTCGCGACAAAAGCAGAAATTTCAAAACTCCCAGATTTATTACGAGATGTATTTTCTTCAGTTTCTGGTGCGTCTAATGATTTTTGAGGTCTTTCGGGATAATAAACTAGAGAAATTTGTGGTGCAAAGGTATTGAGTCCTCGATTTGGGACTTTTAGAGAACCATTAGAAAGATGATTAAATTTTAAGTTAAAACCGAGATTAAAATTATTCGTGAGTTCATAGTACAAACCCGAACTTAACCCTATGTACATATTGGTTTTGGATCCGAGCGATGAATTCATATAACCTTCATCAAAATTGTAAGGATTTGAATTGCATGAAACACCAAATTTGACCTTATAATCCCATCGTAATCGCTTCCAATTTTTTATATCGGAACTATAAATTCCGAATACGGCAAATGGAGATCCCATTTCTTTATTGGAGAGGAAATCATATCCGATTATACCTATACCATAGTGAGTATTGGGGTATAATTTTTGCCACTTTTTTTCGCCATTTGGATATTTTAAAATTTCAAGTGAATATCCTAAGTAGGATTTGTCTTCATAGTTTTTTAGCTGATCATTGGTGGGAAGTACTGCTCCATTTTCTACGGCAGCAGAAAAAGACCAAGTAGCTTTTGGTATAGAATCTACACGCTGTGCTCTAAGGTAATTGGCAGAATATAAACATAAAAATAGGTAAAGTTGCTTCAAACAGTATATTTTAAAAAAGAGCAAATATAGTTTTTGAAAGCTAAGGAAGGAAGAAATACATTAATGTCCTTAGAAATATTTAAGCATTAAGCACAAAAAAAGCAACTTCTTGTGAAGTTGCTTTTGCTTTTTGAAAATCTTTATGATTATTTTCTAATTCCAAGTTCAGCAATAATTGCTCTGTATCTTGTAATATCTTTTTTCTTAAGATAATCTAATAAACTTTTTCTTTTACCTACCAATTTTACCAATGATCTCTCAGTAGCAAAATCGTGACGGTTCACTTTCAAGTGCTGAGTTAAGTGGTTAATTCTAAAAGTAAATAGAGCTACCTGACCTTCAGCGCTTCCAGTGTCTGCTGCAGATTTTCCATGTTTTGCGAAAATTTCTGCTTTTGTTTCGTTTGTTAAGTACATTCCAATATTTTTTTAATGATTATTATGTAACGGGTGCAAAAGTACGACTAATTTCCTAGTGCACAAAACAATATTGATTGTAAATATCAATAAAATCAAAAAATTATGTTAAGATATCTTAAAAAAAATTATGTTATCCAATGAAAAGGCACTAATTTTGTGGACTATAAAAAGATGAAAAAAATTTTATTTTATACGCTTATCACTTCAATTTTTATAATCAGCGTTACTCCTTGTAATGCACAGAAGGCAAGTTCTGATGATAAAATAAAGAAAATCTTATACTTCAACCCAGAAGTAGAACCATATATTGAGGAAATAAAAGAACCCACAAACCATGCTTTTTTTAGTGCGGTTTCGGATAAGCTTAGCACTCTAAAAAAGAATAAAATGCTCCGTTCTGATATAGATTTGGTATACGATAGTATAGATGCTAAAACCATCATGGAATATAGTAAAAACAACGATGCTGACTTCGTTGTAGTGCCAAAAGTAAAATACTTCAAGGTAGGAATTGGTAAATATGTATTTTCTAACCAAGTTATAGTAAGCATGAAACTATTTGATGCAGATGGCAATCTTATTACCTCTTCTAGCTACGATACTTACAAGAAAAATATGCGTCTCCTTGGGACCGCAGCCAACTCTATAAAAATAGGTACAAACGGAGCATTGAAAGATATTATTAAAGAATTGCGAAAGTTGAAAAACACTTCTACCGAAACCTTATAAACTTATCTTTATCTAATTAAAAACTACTCAATTCTTGAAAAATTCAGTTAATTTTGTATGGCTAGAAATTTCAAATTTTGAATTACAAAGAAGAACTCACATTCAATCCTGCAGATATTGCAGAGAGACTCAGCGAACTCCCTGCTGATGAAAGGTTGTTGGCTTTCTTAAAGGTTCCGAAAGAATATAAAGCCAATGTATTTTCTCATCTAGATCCCAATTTTCAGGAAGAAACCATACGATGCATTGGTAGCGATGACGTTTCTGAAATCCTGAATGCGATGACGCCTGATGATAGAACAGGATTGTTTGAGGATTTTCCAGACGAGCTCATCAAATATTCTATTAATCATCTAAATCCTCAGGAAAGAAGAATTGCCTTGAAATTGCTAGGTTATCATGCGGATTCTATTGCCCGACTGATGACTCCTTATTATATCCAAATTCGAAAAGAATGGACGATAAAAAAATGTCTACAACAGATAAAAAAGGTAGGAAAAAAGGTGGAAACCATGAATCATCTTTATGTAGTAGACGAAAGAAATAGGCTAATAGACGATATTGCCCTTGGAAGTTTATTATTAAACGAAGAAGATACGCTTATCTCTGAAATTACGGATAATCAGTTTGTAGCCATACGCACTACAACATCTAAGGAAGATGCCGTAACGTATTTTGAAAAATATGATCGCTCTGCGCTACCCATTGTTACTGATGCTGGCGTATTAGTAGGAATTGTAACCATAGACGATATTTTAGACCAAATTGCTCAACAAAACACCGAAGATATACAGAAATTTGGAGGTGTAGAAGCATTAGACGATCCCTACATTCAGACCCATTGGTTTGAAATGATCAAGAAAAGGGGACTTTGGCTCATTGTTCTATTTTTCCTTCAGCTAATTACAGCTTCAGTGATGGGATATTATGAAGTAGAAATAGAAAAAGCTGTTGTATTGGCACTTTTCATTCCACTTATTATTTCTAGTGGAGGAAATTCTGGTTCTCAGGCTGCTACACTTATCATTAGAGCGATGGCATTGCAAGAAATCACGATAAAAGATTGGTGGACTGTAATGAAAAAAGAATTGGTAACAGGGATTGTTTTAGGAACATTTTTAGGAATTATCGGCTTTTTCAGAATTATGATTTGGCACAAGATGGGTTGGTTTGATTATGGAGATTATTGGTTTTTCATAGCGCTTAGTGCTGGGATTTCTCTTTCAATGATTGTGCTCTGGGGAACACTTTCTGGTTCTATGGTTCCTTTTATTTTAAAAAAATTCAAATTAGATCCTGCAACTTCTTCTGCGCCTTTTGTGGCAACATTAGTTGATGTTACAGGACTTATTATCTATTTTACCATCGCTGGAATTTTCCTAACCGGAAAACTTTTGTAATTTTAGGCAAAGTCTTAAACTATGAAAGTTATTTCGCTTGTACCTTCTATTACAGAAGCGATATTGGATTTGGGTGTATCTGAAACCGAATTGATAGGCCGTACAAAATTCTGTATTCATCCTCAGGAAAAAGTAAAAAATATTGCCATCATTGGAGGTACGAAAAACTTATATATAGAAAAAATAAAAAGTTTGAAACCGGACCTTATTATTGCAAATAAGGAAGAAAATACCAAAGAGCAAGTAGAAGAACTAAAACTCCATTTTAAAGTTTCGGTTACTCAGGTTGCTACCATTGAGGATAATTATTATTTGCTAAAAAACCTAGGAAACATCTTTCATAAAGAAGAAAGAGCGCAAGCTTTTAATCTAAAAATTTATGAAATATTTAATCAAAATAAAATTAAAACTCCATTGAATGTTGCATATCTTATTTGGGAAAATCCCTATATGACAGTAGGAAAAGACACCTTTATTCATCATGTTTTGGAAGAAATTGGCTTTCAAAATTTATTTAAAAACACTACTCGTTATCCTATTATCAATATTGAAGATTTGGCAGAAGCTGATGTAATTATGCTTTCTTCGGAGCCTTTTCCTTTTAAGGATAAACATATTGAGAATTTTAAAAAAAATTATCCAAACAAGATAGTATTGATAGTAGATGGTGAAGCTTTTTCTTGGTACGGAACTCATCTTGCCAAATGCGAAGTTTATTTTGAAAATCTAATTAAAGAATTACAATAAATTTTTAACTAAATTATTTTTTTTCCTAACCGCAAGAGGTATTGTGGTAAAAAATAAGCGCTATTTAATTTATCTTATATTAAATAAATTTTTAGTTTAAAATAAAAAAACTCAAGCCGAAACTTGAGTTTTGTATGAATAATCACTCTTTAAAAAGTGAATTATTATTAAATTAAATAATTTTAGAAACCTCTGCACAAAGCCATTCTAATAACTCCAAATCTTCTTTAGTAAAAGGATCTAGCGTATGAGAATCTATATCTATCTGACCTACGTTTACTCCATCTTTGAAAATTGGAACTACAATTTCAGCTTTGGTATCGATAGAGCAACTTAGATAATTATCTTGCGCGTGAACATCTGGAACGATGAAGGTTTGATTGGAAACAGCAACTTGCCCACAAATCCCTTTTCCGTAAGGAATAATGGTATGATCTGTCTCTGCACCTACATAAGGGCCTAACTTTAATTCGTCTTTGTCTCCATTTTTAAAGTAAAAACCTGTCCAATTAAAATACGATATTTCTTGATCTAATAGATAACAAACTTTTTTCAGTTTGTCTTCTGTATTGTGTGTAGGGCTTTCTAATATAGATGAAAGTCTTTTTTTTAATTCAGACATAATTACTGTATTATTTATTAAGAAAATTGTTTTAAAGATAATTCTTGTTTGTATCCAAACATTCCTCTTTCTTTTATCATTTCGGCAACACCTTCTGGCAATTGGTTTTCCCAACCACTGACATTACAAGCTATTTTTTTCAAGATTTCTCTAGAATAGATTTCTAGATATTCTGGGTTGTAGTTTTCAATGTCTACTATACGATTATTTAACTTAAAGTATTTGTAGAGTTCTTTCAGATTATCCTCTACTTTAAGGTTTGAAGAAGTCAACAATTCGTGGTTTGAAGGATCTTTGTAAGGATAAAGATAGACGCGCATTCCGTTTCTAAAGAATTTACCAAAAGCCTCAAGTATTCCACCAGAAAGATTTCTGTAATATTTTTCATCAAATACCATTAACAAATTATTCACGCCCATCGCTACACCAATATTTCCGTTGGTATAGTGAGAGAAATAATCTATAAGTCTATAATATTCTGAAAAATTAGAAATAATAACGGTGTAACCCAGTTTCCCAAGAACATCTACCCTATCCATAAAATCTCTTTCGTCGATATCTCCATCTGCTTGCAGATTGGAAATGGTAATCTCAATCAGTATTTCTGTTTCCTCTTGTGTACAAATGGCATCTTTTAGGAACATATCCATTCCGTTTTGAAGCATATCTATATTCACTTTGGTTACTGGTCTAAAACTTCCTCTTACTGCAAATATATTTTTTTTGTACAAAACATCTGCTGGAAGCATATTGTTACCCTGAGAATTGAAGATTACAGCATCTGTCATATTATTTTTCACCAATTGTAGAGACATCAATCTGTTGTCTACATAGGAGAATGCGGGACCGCTAAAATCTATCATATCAATCTCTAGATTATCTTTATCAATATCATCATATAAAGATTCTATCAGTCTTCTAGGATTGTCGTAGTAAGTAAAAGCACCAAAAATAAGATTCACTCCAAGATTCCCAAGTGTTTCTTGCTGTAATGTTGGATCATTTTCTTTAAATTTAACATGGATCACAATTTCGTTATAATCTTCATTTTCACCTACCTGAAAACGCAAACCAACCCATCCGTGACCTTGCTGAGTTTTGTTAAAATTAATAGTGGTTACCGTATTGGCATAAGAGAAAAATTTCCTACCTGGATTATTTTCCCTAGAGATTCTTTCTTCAATAAGAGCTACCTCATAACGAAGCATTTTGCGAAGTCTGTTTTGGGTCACATACCTATTTTTGACTTCTTTACCGTAGATGGCATCACTAAAATCTTTATCATAGGCTGACATTGCTTTAGCGATTGTACCTGAGGCTCCCCCTGCTCTAAAAAAATGTCTAACAGTTTCTTGCCCTGCACCAATTTCTGCGAAAGTACCATAAATAGTAGGATCTAGATTGATTGTTAAAGCTTTTTGTTTAGGAGTTAGTTTCTGATACATTAGGACGTAAAATTTTTTGTAAATTTACCAAAATTAAACCAACCTGAAAACAAAATGAAGTTGAAATTTTTAGGAACGGGAACATCTCAGGGTGTACCTGTGATAGGTTGTACTTGTGAAGTGTGCAAATCTCAAGACTCCAGAGATCATCGTTATAGAGCATCAGCAATGATAACTACGGATAATGGAGCAAAAATACTAATAGATTGTGGACCCGATTTCAGACAACAAATGCTATGCAATTCGGAAAATTCTGTAGACGTGACATTAATCACCCACGAGCACAATGATCATATAATCGGTTTAGACGACATGCGTCCCTTGATATTCAAAACTGGCAAAAATATTCCGATTTATAGCCTTGAAAGAGTAGGAAATGAAATAAAAAATAGGTTTCCTTATGCTTTCGCTGATGTAAAATATCCAGGAGCACCTTCTTTCGATTTGTTTAGCATAGAAGATAATCCCTTTACAATTCTTGATACCACCATCACTTCTATTGATATATGGCATGGAAAACTAAAAATATTAGGTTACAAGTTTAAAAAATTAGCCTACATTACAGATGGAAGCTTGATTCCCGAAAAAGAAAAAGAAAAATTGCGTGATCTAGACGTTTTGATTTTAAATTGCATCAGGAAGACAGACCCACATCCTGCCCATTTTATACTTCCTGATATTCTAAAACTTTATGTTGAACTTCGCCCAAAGAAATTATATCTCACCCATATAAGTCACCATTTTGGGATGCATGAATTTGAAAATAAGGATCTTCCTAACGGAATATCCCTTGCCTACGATGGTTTGGAGATTTTTTTTTAAAAAAAAGTTGAGAAAAACTTTTGAAATACCAAAAATAGTTCTATCTTTGCATCACAATAAATCAACAAGCCCAGTTGGCGGAATTGGTAGACGCGCTAGACTCAAACTCTAGTATCGAAAGATGTACCAGTTCGATTCTGGTACTGGGTACAAAAAGAAACATTACAGGTTAAAGACAATTCATCAGAATTGTCTTTTTTCCTTTTATTAAGGTAATTTGCAGCATGTTGGCTATAATTTATAATTAAAAGCTATGCACACAAATTCAGTAATTCAGAGCGTGTTTGACACGAGAAGAGACACGAAAAAGATTTTCGTGGCTATGACACACAAATTTTCAATTCGTTCCGATAAAAATAGGGATGGTAAATCTTTGGTTTTTTTGATTGTGAGATCTGGAAAATCAAAAACAACAATGAATCTTGATATCAAGATAGAGGCAAAATATTGGGATAATATTAAATGCCGCGTTAAAAAATCGAATAATTCTGAGAACTTCAATATTATACTAGACACTATTGAAGCTAAGATTATCACAATCAAACGTGATTTTCTGATGTTAGAAAAAGTTTTAACACCAGAGCTACTGGTAGAGAGTATTAATAACAATACTCCAGAATTTGATTTTATTTCATTCTGTACCTTTCATAGTTTAAATGGAAACTACAAACCGAATACTTTGAAGGCTCATAAAACAGCAATTAATAAGCTCAAAGAATATCGAAAAGATATTCCTTTCTCAATGCTGTCAATAGAATTTTTTGAAAAATATCGAAAATATCTTATCGCTAATAAAGGCAATAGAGATCCTACTTGTTTTACTGATTTTAAAATCATCAAAAAATTTATAAATCTAGCGGACGAAAAAGGAATACGACTAGGATTTAAAAAAGAAAAATTTATAGTACGTGAACCTAAAACTACTCCAGTATTTTTAGAAGAAGAAGAAGTAGGAAGAATGCACAAATATTTTTTTAATGAATTTATAAATAAACATCACATCCTTCCACTAGGATATTTTCTATTTTCATGCTACACCGGATTAAGAATCTCCGATATTCAAAATTTAAGAAGACAAGATGTTGAACAAGATATTTTTCGATTTCGCCACGTTAAAACTTCAAATGATCAGTATATGAAAATCACTGAAGAGTTGCGAGTTATTCTCAACTATTGCCCAGAACTTTTCGTGGAACGACTTAGTGATCAAAAAATCAACCAACATTTGAAAAAAATAGCGGAAACGTGCAAAATTGAAAAAACAATTTCAATGCACGTTGGCCGCCATACTTTTGCAACAACTATTTTAAAAAACTCTGGAAGTATAGCAAAACTTTCTAAACTTTTAGGTCACTCTTCCATAAAGCATACGGCAATTTATGGACATCTTACTGATCAGGATGCTTTGGTGGAAATGAGCAAAATATCTTATGAATCTAAAGATCAAATTTAATAAACTGTTTCGGTTGTTATTTCAATTGTATAAGTACCTTCAGATAAATCTTTGGTCCAACTTGTTATAATATGAATATTATTGTAGCAAAAAATATAATCATTGATTTTAACATCTAATTGAACTGCAGGTATTTTGAAACTCCAATTAAATTCCACACCATTAACACGCTGCCTTAGCCATTTTTCCCAATTTGAGTAAAACAAATCAGGAAAAGTGGCTTGAGGTTTTGCGATAGCGTTATTTTCTCCATTTATCAAACCATTATAAAATACCAATGCTAAACATGAACTATCATCTCGTTTAACAGAGGCTGTTAAAGGTGAATTAGTTTTTACCTTTTCAATAGGGAGAGGGTAACCATTTATATCAATTACTGTGGTATCCTCATCTGCTACTTTATTTATTTTTGCACCTGTTTTATCATAAAAAATACTATTTAGCTGGTTATTACCATCTATATCAGAATGTTTTAATAGAAAACTACGTTTCTTATTAAAAGTTCTTTTGGGATATTTAATTTCGCTTCTTTCAAAATTTTTAATATTGGTTGGTTCTCGATCACCGATTCTATCCATCCAAATATTTTTTTCATGAATTGTGAAACCGAAGTTAAACCAATTTCTGGTTATATTAATTAGTTCTCCTACTTTCATATCCGGAACCGCTCGCATTAAATCTATTTCATTACTATTAGAAACCACTGCATCGTCATTACTTGTGGGTGTGCCTGTTGTCACAATAGAGCTTGATTTCAAATCATATTCTAGAACATTATAATTCTCGTTAAAATTAGATACCCCACCTTCAATAATAAATTTTAATTCCGCATGGTTCACGTTTAATTCTAAAGAAAATGGTAAAACTAAATCGGAAAAGCTCCAATAAAATTCATCGTGACTCCAAATATCATTGCCATTAATCTGAATTTTGCATTTCAAATTAGTTCTATCACGAACTTTTATTTTGAATTTACCATTGATGAATATCTTGTCATTAAAATCTAAATTTATAATTTCACTATAAAAATATCTTGGATAATATCTCGTAAATAACAATCCATTAATTGTTTCAGTGTAATTTACAACATCTTCAGTTTTATAATAATCATTCATACTCACTGAAAATGCATTTTGAAACTGAGATACTTTACCAAAATATTCGGTTCCAGAAAAAACCCAAGCGTCTTGAAATATTGGATCTGTTAAAATATCTCCCTTCAAAGTAAACCCAGCATCAATAAAACATTTTTTCAACATGTACAGATAGTGTATGCAAGGGTGAATTATATTTTGATTAAAAATGTTTCCTGCAGAATCAACATAGTTTTTCTTCATAGCACCAGCCACAACATCTAGGTCATTATAGTAACCATTGAAGGCATCCCACATTTTTTCTTCAGGTGAATATTTTGGAGTAAAAATTCTTGGAAAATTAAAATTAGTTTGAGGATATCTTTTAGTGCAAATATCTTTTGCGTAAATGTGAATATCTGTAACGGTAAATTTTTCCCACGACAATTCAGATAACTTTTTATCCCAGTTCGGTAAATCTTCAAAACCGAAATCAATTTGCCCAGTTAGATATTTACCTTCTATGGATTCTATTTCAAGTTTTGCCTCGCTTAAATAATTCTCAAACAATAATGTCCATGGAGCCGTATTTGTAAGTGTCCAGCTTTCATAACTTTCATAATCACCAAATGATGCGATAAATTCTTCATCTACGTAAATCTCAAAAGGAAAAAAATATTTTGTAGACATTTTATCACTTACTTTAGAATTGCTTTCCTTGATTGATACTTTTTGGTTGCTTAAATCAAGAACTTTATTTTCGCTATATAATTTAATTTCCATTATATCTCAACAATTAAAAATTCAACATCTCTATTGATTACTTCTTCTGAAGAATCATCTAATATTAGTTTTGCAGTGGTTGAAAAACACCTATATATTATATCATCGATTTTTATAAATGCAAGTTTACTTTCAACCATTTTTTCTACCAATAATATTTCTTCTTTTAAAATAAAACCAGTGTTAATATTTAGCATTTTTACTTTTGAAAAATCATATTTCTCATTTTGATTTTTGAAAATACTATTGGCATAGATGTGACTAAAATCAGAAGTTATTTTATATTCTCCTGTTAAGGTTAACCATTCCGGACATAGATTGTTATTTTCAAAATGAATAGAAATAATATTGAAATATTTTGGGAAATTATAATATTTTACGCTTTTATCTGCATAGACTAATTCATCTATATTTTCTGAATTTTCAATTCTATCAACTCGAATTTCCTCCCCAATTATCTTTGAATTGAAAATTACAGATCTATTATTTTTTTTCCTAAACAAGAAATTTGAAAGCAATGGATAACCTAAAGGTTTCGCTCCTGGAAATAATTTAATATCAGTTAATGATTCGGAGAGTAACGTCACATAATTACTATCAAGTTCTTCACAAATAATATTTACTACCGCATTCTTCATTAAAAGGAAATTCTCTGGAATACTGAAGCAATCTGATTTCCTCTGTGGATATTGATTATTAATTTTTTCACCTAAATTGAAAGATGCCTTTTCGGAAACATAAGGTACAAAATATATATTTTCTTTTATAGACTCAACTCCTTCCAAATTAAATTTTGCTGTTACACTAATCCTAATAATCCGTGCTGAGCTATTCATTCTATTGAATATAATACTTGGAATGTTTCTGCAAAAAGTATTACTCCCTGGATTAAAAGTCATGAAAGAAATTACTTTTAAAAAAACTGGAATGCTTATATTTTTATTATCATAACTCAATATAATAACATCTGAGTATTCTCCTCCACTAATGTTTGAGGAAGAAACTGTAGATACTGTAATATACACAGAAGTATTACCACTATTTTGTGAAAGAGTAAGCCATGAAGGTGCTGTAATTGTAAAGTTTTTGTTTTCAGGATTTGTGATGTAAATAGTATTATTTGCTATCTGTGGAGTTGCCTTGTTAATTGTATAACTGAGAAAATCTTTATCAACAAAAATATCAGAATTCAATCCAATAGTTAGATAAATATTAACATTTGCTATCTTAGAATTATCCGACTTGTATAATGCACCAGCAACATTTACACTACCTTGATTAGGCAAATTTACATTAGTTGCGACATTTAGTTCTTCCAGTGTGAAGGCATCGATTACATTCTCTTTAGTAACGAAATTATCACCAATAAATTTCAAATTAAGTGGTTCTGTATTGTTAACGACATTAACATTAATATCACCACTAAGCACATCTGTTTGCCTATTATAGAATACATTGTACTGGTTTTTTTCAACAGAAATACTAGCACTTGAATTATTAAATATGGTGAGTGTTACAAAATATGAAACAACATCATATATACTAATTATATTGTTATTAGTTCCTGATGCTTCAAATATAATCTCAGCATTATAAACTCCATTAGGCAGCGTATCAATATCATGAAGCTGAACAGAGATATTTTTATTGTTACCTCCTGTCATTACAACAGTGGAACCATTGATTGATGGACCGCCTAAACTTAACCATGCAGACACAGGCTGTGAAAAAATTACATCGAATCTTACATTAGGACTAAATACTTGATAATTCTGAATTGTAAGTTTCAAAATATTAGCTAACGGTTGTGAATTATTGGCATTCCAAGTTAAACTTTCAGAGTTATTATTTAGAAGTAAATATAAGTAAGGCGAAGAACCTCCTGTACCGTCATTCGGATCTATAGTTATTGGTGTGTATGGCATATCAACGTTTTTGTCTATTATTTAGTTTTCGATAATCATCTACCATTTCAGAAATAGGTTCACCATTTCGTGTAGATTTTACGATGTATGCTTCAATTCCGTCATTTTGTATCACCTTCATAGTTTGAGTGAACTCAGACAAAACATTCATCATTTTTATCATTACATCATCATTATTAGAAGAAGTTAAAGGCTTTTCAGGAACTGTATTAAATCCAGTCTCAAAACCTTTAGCACGGGTATTGGCAGAATAGATTGCAGATTTTAATTCTGGAGAATAGGTTGTCCATGTAGGTGAATCTATAACCATTTCAACTCCTTTTTCTCCAGCGATGAAATGTGTAGGACGATTAACCAATCCGGACTTTAATCTACTTCTTCGAACATTAAATTTTTTACCATCCTGAGAACGTTGCATTGGATATTCTCTATCTTCCATATTAAAACCATCCTCAAAACCTTCAGCAGTTGGTAATGGCGTGTTCATAATAGTATTCAATTGGAATGCTCCTATTGTACCAACCAATACTGCTGCAATAGTTCCCGCTATTGGTCCTAATTGAGAATAAGCCTGCATAATAGCTACAGAAGTATTTGTAATTACTTCCGCAATTTTCATGGCACGTTCCCTTTTAGCTTGTTTAATGGCTAAATCACTTTTTCTTTTCGCAAGATCATTATCAGCTTCAATAGTTTTCTTTTTGAAAGTTTCTTGATTAATGATGCCTAAGTCTAGCTGTTGTTTTAATTTTGTTTTTCTCTTTTCGGTGTTGTTTTCGTAGGTTTTAAGTTGTCTTTTTTCATTAGCTTCCACGAACTGAAAGTAAGCACTAAACATCTGTTGCATCACCCCAACCACGGCAGTTACTTTACCTAGATTAGCTGATAAGTTATCTGTATTTTTAAATAATCCTTCCCATTCATCTGGGGACATACCAAGAAGATCCCGAGCTGTACCTTTTTGCTCAAAGGAGTTAAGTCCTTTTTGTGCATTTCCCTTTTTAGATTCGCTATTGCCTTGTTTTAAAGCCTGTGTTTGAGCTAGAAGTTCAGCTATTTTGTTTTGGTATTCTTCAATAGTTTTTAATTGTTCTGGATCTAACGCTGCCAATGAATTTAATGACATTAAAATATTAAATTCATTTACTTTTCCTTGAAGAAATTTTAGTTGGCGTTCTAAAGCTTGTTGTTGATAGTATTTTTCAATAGCAGCTTTTCCATCCTCCCAAGTTCTTATATTTTCTAAATCCTTATTTTGTCCAACAGATTTTAAAAATGCAATCTGATTTTCAACCGTCTTGAAAGTAGCAATTTTATTATTTTTTTCGCGAGTAATAAGGTCTATTTCATTTTTCAAATTTTCCTCTTCACGTTTGATATATTGAGCCGAATATTTTTGCTGCAATACAACTCTTTTATTATCGTAAATAGCTTCTTGCGATTTTTTAAATTCATTAAGTGAAGCATTATTACTATCCCACGAAGTTTTCAGAGCTTCAAAAAGCAATTTATCATTGCCCTTTGCTTTATCTATTTCAATCTGAAGCTTATCATAATCTGATTGGTTTATTTTCTTTTTATCTATCTCCGCAAATTTTCTTTGTTTTTGAATTTCCAAAGCAGCTTCTTCTTTTTCAAATCCCTCAGCCATCGCTTCAATTCGAGCATCGTCTATATCAATTTGAATTTGTCTTTCCAAAGTATCAGCTTCCTCTCCTCGACGTTTCAAATTATTCATGTCTTTCTGATGCTGATTTTCTTCGCGCTCAGCTTTTTTAGCTGCTACAGAAGCTTCTCGTTCAGCTTTTTTTCGAGCACGTTCTGCATCATTGTCTTCTTTATCTTTATCACTATCTGGAATTTTGTAAGTAGAAACACCACCAACAACTTGGTTAGGATTTTTTAATAAAAATCGTTCTTGAAGTTTATTGATTTCAGACATTTCCCCATTCAATTTATTTAAAGCTTCTGTTCTTTTCATGATAGCATCTTGAACTGTAGGCATGTATTTTTGAAACTCTTCAGCTTGCTTTTTGGGGGACATTTTATCCCATTCCACAAAATCAACATCGCGCTTTAGTTTAGGTCCTGGTCTAAAAGTATCATTCAACCAATAACCAGCATTGTTGCCTGTTTGCCCAAATACTCCTGTGTAAGCACTTTTATCATTTGTTTGCTCATCAACAATTTTTTTCATCAAATCAACCTTCTTAGATTGAATCGCTTCTGCCATTGCCTTTTGATCTAGAGCTGCTATATATTTTTTTATTGATGTAGTTGCTTCTTGAGTTTTAATGTTTTCAAGCGTCAGGTTACCTAAATATTCAGGGGATATTGCATTTATTCTTTTAATAGCATTTATTCTTTGCTCCTTTGTAAGATTTTCATTTCTGGCAACTGCAATCAAAGAATGTAGCTCCGCTTTTTCTTGTGCTACTTTTGTTGCAGAAATTTGCCGAATATCATTTAATAATTTTTGTTTACTTACAATTACTTCTGTCTCTTGACCGAAAGCTACATAAGCAGTTATTAGAAGTGTTGCAATTGCTAGGACTGCTCCAAAAGGATTTGCCGCCATAGCTAAATTTAAGCGTTGCTGAGCTGCAGTTTGTAAAGTAGTTGCTCCTGTAAGTCTACCAATAGCGATACCTCCAAGACCTACAACTAAATTCCAAGAAGTTTGCAACATTGTACCTACTTGGTTCAATCCATTATTTAACTTTTGAATTACAGTATAACCCAACAATTGATTTCTTGCACTTGTTAAAGTAACATTAGTCAACATCATAGCGGCATTGTAAGAAAATGTGGATACTGCTGCAATAGAAATAATTTTAATCATTAAAATTAAAGCCTCACGAAAATTGGTTATACCACCTTCCGTATCATTTACTACACCTATAAACTTTCCAAAATTTGTAATTGTAGCTTCTAAGAATTGAGCCATTTTAGCACTGGTGAAAGTCTCTATCATTTTTCGTTGAACTTTCTCCCATATTGCTGCAGCATTATTATTTACTTTATTAAATTCATCCTGTAAAGAAGTTCCTTGCTCTACGGCAGTATTTGCAATCTCAACAGATTTTCTGAATAATTCTACATTAGAAGATGCTGCTCCAATAACTCCACTAACTTCTTGATCCGAAAGTTTTAATTTATCCAATACAGCTGCCAACTGATCAGGATCTAATCCTTTTAATCCTTCAGAAAATTTAAGAAAGAATTCTGCCGGATTTTGCTTAATCATGTCTTTAACCTGCTGAACAGGAATATTCATTATTTCAGAAAATCCTTTTGTATCGTTTGCGGCTACTCTTAGGAATTTAGAAAATCCTGAAGATCCGATTTCAGAATTGATTCCTAACTCCTCAAATGCAGATCCATAGCCTAATAATACATTCAATGGTGGACGCAATGCTTCAGGGGTTCTACCCATACGCAAAACAAAATCTGATATATTTTGCTCGGATGATGCACCTGACGCAGCTAGTTCATTCATTGCGGATCCTACTTCATTGATAGCAGTTGCAATCGGAATGTTTTTAGTTTCACTATATAGTTTACTTATTTTTCCTAGACTATTGGCAAGGTCTTCAGCACTACCTTCCCACGAATCACCTAAGGCAACGTATGCCTTATCTACTTCTTGTGTAAAATCTAGTATTTCCTCTTTCGCTACACCTAATCTACCGCCAACCTCTGCCATTTTTAGTAAGTCTAGCTTTTTAGTTCTAGTATCGAATTCGACGAAAGCTTTAGATAACTCTATCACTTCATCTTTCGTAAGCCCTGTAGTCTTTTCAACTCCAGTCATAGCATCAGCCAGTTCATTATTTCTGTCTATAATAGCTTTCACAGATAATGCAAACCCAGCAAAGAATGCAGCACCTGCAGCAATGATTCCTGAATACTGATTGAATTGATCTGCTAAATCTTGAAATGAAGATTTGCTTTCATCTGCACCGCCTTCTACTTCTTTTAGTCTAGCTTTTATTTCAGCAATCTGACCTACCAACTTATCCGCAGCTTCACTGCCTGGTACAACATTTAGTTTTAATGAATTTAATAATGCTAATTCCTTTTTTAATTGAGCAACAGTAAGCTTTGTTACATCCATAGAACCGCGCAAATCATCTATTCTTTTCTTATTAGACGAAATTACTTCTTCATTCTTTTTGACTTCAATGTTTAGCTTATTGTATTCTTTGGTGGTTTTGTCAAGTGATTCCTTAGCTTTAGCTTGCTTAGAAGTTAGATCAGATAATGCTATGGCATTAGCCTTAGATACTTCGGCTGCTTTTGCTTTAGCCTCGTCAATCTTCTTATTATACTTATCATAGTCAGCTGTATCTTTTTTATAAGATTCTCTTTTTTTCTCCAGTGCCACTAACTCAGCTTTGTGAATCTTCTCTTGCTTATCTAGCTTTTCTTGAAGCTTATCTACCTTAGTTGTATAACTACTTACCGCCGCAGTATCTGCTTTACGGTCTTTTTCTAGCTGTCGAAGTGTCTCAGATAGTTTTTTGTTTTCTTCAATATATTGCTTGGTCTCGTTGGATAGCGAATGAATCTCCTGTTGCGCAGGATCTGTATTGATGACAATAGTCATCTTCATTATCTCATCTCTAATTTGTTTGCCAGAAGCCATGTTCTATTCGTTTCGGCAAAGGTGCATCAGGGAATCGGTGGGCGTTGTGACGCATTTTGCGAACGCAATTCGCATTTAATCATTTGGAAATGACGAAAAGCCCCTAGAACCTCATGAGTAGGGCTTTTTTGTCATATATCCCCATATCGGTGGCTTTGCGACCGCCAACCCACCAAGTGAGCGGGTCGGGCTCTGAAAGAATCAAAACCTTTTTCAAAAATTTTGAAAAAGGTTTTGATATTGGTTTTCAATGTTTTAACTAGTTTGAGTGAAAAAATATAGCGTTTTTTTGTATGGGAGCTGCTCCAAGTTACTATTATTTATAATAGGTATAAATAACTGATTTACAAACAATTAAAGCAATTTTATATCCGTTTTATCGGATATATTTCGTAAATTAGAGTAGTTAAATAATTAATAATGAATGACTTACAGACAAAAGCGAACGGATTGAAGACAGTAAATCCCGCTACAGATGCAAAAGCGAACGGTAGAAGCGAAAACACAAAAGTTGATGCGAAAGCACTCATTTTGGAAACAACAGCCGACAAAAGGATTAAAAACCTCGAAAACTTTCAAAAATTATGTACACGACACAATTATTTGAAACGTAAGAGCGACAATTTAAACTCTTATTTGATAAGCCGTGACGGATTGAAAGAAACTTTAACCATTGAATGTGCCGAGGGAGAAGATTTTGAAATTTCAAATAATGCTATTATAGGAGCAATTTTGGAACTCTGCCAAAATAAATTATTTGATTTATTAGAAAAATCAGAAAAAGAAGTTTTAGAATACACCATTTAACAAAAAAATAAGGCGGAAGCCTCGACCGCTCCGCCTTATATTAAATAATTGAATGACTTATGAAAATCATCGACCACAAAGATATTAATTTATCATCAAAAGTAATAGAAATATTAAGCCAAAAAGGGTACAGCCAAATATTTGACTGGGCAGAATATTATGAGTATAAAAAAGCGACTGTAAACGCAATTTTTCAAGCTTCTAGCATTGCAGAATTATTTATTGTCAATAGTTGTGAAATTTCAGATTACGAAGAATATGTTTTTTAAAAAATTAAAGATTTGCTACCAATGGCAAGGAAAAAAACAAGTGCCAAAACTAAATATTTCTGGGGCTTGGTTGCAAAATGCAGGTTTTGAAATTGGAAAAAATATAAAAATTGAAGTATCACAAAATAAAATAACTATTTATAATGACGATAAAAACGCATAACGGAGCAAAAAAAGAACTGAATAACAATGAAACTGTATTCTATATCCAAAGTAGAGGAAACAACTCAGGAAGACCGCTAAAAAAGGCAATTCCGAATTGTTGGGAGGTAAGAACAGAAAGAAGTATAGATTTTGAAATAATGTACATCATTTTTGAAAGTAAAATATTACTTCCTTTCTTGCGAGGTTCTGTTATTCCTTTTTTAAGTCTTGAAGAATATAAAAAAATTGTTCATCCAATTTTAAAAAATGCTATCAATGATAATCGAATCATAAATGAACACTATCTGCAGATAAGAAAAATAGAGCAAAATATCGCTAACCAGGATAAAATAAAATCTTTGCTTAGTGAAATGAAAATAACCTTATCTCATCAAGTTTTTAAAAAAATAAAAACAGAAAAAATAATATGAAAACACCCATACAAAAAAGATACCCTCCCGAACTCGCTGAAAAATTGGAAGAAATAAAAATTGAAATTATTGAACGGATGGAGAATCCGGATTTTGATTTTATGGAAGTTGAGGAAGTCTTTCAAGAATTTGGAGTAGAACCGGATTACATTTTTGAAGTACTCAACGAAATTATTTAAACAAAGAACGCCCGAAATAGGGCGTTTTTTTATGATGAATATTTAACCGTTTACAAACGCTTAAAAAAAAATTCGTTTCGCCTTTATAGGCTCAACGAAATGGGTTTTTATCCTTGCTTTTTCCTTTCTTTAAAAACATAGATGAATTGATATTATTAGATTATATAATCAACTAAGTAATTTTTTGATAAATGTTTCATCTTCGAAAATATCAGTTGTTTTGTCTCCTAATGTTGAAAATAGATTATTTATACATTCGAAGATTAAACGATGAAATTCACTAGATTCTATTTCTCCAAGTATAGACCGATTTAAATTATCTGACAGAACTTGGACTTCATCAAAAATACTATTTCTCAGTTTTACGTGATTATTCACATGTGTAATAATTGAATCACCAAGTCTTATACGTTCATCTGATTTGATAATGAACTTGTTTTTTATTATATCTACTACAATAATTTGTAACTTTCTGTAAGCTTGTAAATAATCATTTTCATCTTCAAACATTTTAGAGTCTGAAAACTTTTTTAATTCATTTTTCTTCGAAGAATTATTAATAAATATATCAGTAAAACTATTGTGACTTGAAACATGAAGAAATTTATTTCGGAAAAACATAACCAATTCTATTGCAAATATTTCATCTTTATTAAAAATTTTAAAATCATATAATAAATCAATTTTACTTTGAAATGGGATACTTCTCTTATTAGAAAAATTTCGAGATTTTTCTACTTCACTTAATGACAGATAGTGAACAATTAGTCCATTAATAAGGTTTTCAACATTAAGAGAATTTTCTAAAATTTCCATTCTCAATTCCATGTTTAAATTTTCCATTTTTTTCCAAATATACAAAAATCAATGCATCATTGGAGCGTATGAAGTTCCAGAGGTTTGTATCTTCTTGATGATATTGACGTACTTTGGGCGGTACATATAATATTTTAAGGCATCGCTTAAATTGGTAGACCACATGGGTCTTCTAGCCATTGGAATGCTTTCAGAAGATTTGTTTTTATATATACGTCGTACACCTTTAGCATTAAGTTTTATTATTTGTTTTGCTACTTCCATTGAAGATTTTAGTTCTCGACATTGATGTAGATCGATCAACACTTTTGGAAGCTTAGAGTTTGTTTCACCAAACATTTCTTTCATGAGATGAAATTCTTCTTCTTGATAGATTGTTTTTTGTCCTAAACTCATCATATTCACTGTCCAACCTGTAGGCTTGTCATCCTCATATTCTATATGTCTTTTCACGGCAGAAGCTCTGTCATTTTTAGTCTTTGCATTTTGATTCCCGGAACGATCATAATATAGATCTAAAATCTTAATAGGATGATTAATGAAAAAATCACGGAACTGTTTTGCAATAGCAATTTCGTTTTGTTCTAGTGTCCAAAAATTTTTCAATAAGCGTTGAACCCAACCTTGTTCCTGACCGATTACTAATGAATTCATATCTCCAAAATCCATTCCTCCTTCTAATTTTTGTCTTCTATTTACATATTTCAATCCATCTGATGTAATTATCGGATTCTCTCCGAAATTAAATTGATGAAAAAAATCTAATAACAATCCATCATCAAAGAAATTCTTTGCTGAAAGATTAGGATAAAATTTTTCACCTTGTTTTACCTCATGCTTCATAGACAATATTGCGGGGCGAAACTCTTCAGGTCCTAAAGCCTTCAATTGTTCTTTGAAATAATCGAGCTGCAAAATATCAGCATTCGCAAATGTGGATATCATACTAAATAAAGTAGAATTTACACGCACTTTTGCTAATCTCTGATTCCAACGTTGGAAAGACTTTTTCTGCCTTTCATATTCCATAGCATCTTTCTTAACATAAGCTTTTACTAAAGCTTTTTTTATTTCATTTACCGTTAATGAAGCGCGAACAATATTCATGATTTGTTCAGGATCCATATTCTTTTCTTGATCTAGGATCCAATCATATTCATTAATGTTTAAGATATTTGGCATATCCGTCGTAAATGTTTTACCCAGATAATAATGACTATGCCCAAATCTCATTTTTTCACCTCTTACTGCAGGAAGTAATTTATCTAGCTTTGCTTTATCCTGATATTTTACTTCATCACCAAAAGCATGTTGGTAAGAATCCCCCGCCATAGATGATATAATATCCATAGATGCCAACTTGAAAAAGCATCCATTATACCAAGAGATAGTATGTTTGTATGTAATTGGTTTTTTATAGGGTTTTGCAAAATTAGATGGTGGTTTTTCATTAATCACATAATGGATACCTTCCTTCAAACCAAGATCATTCCATCCTTTAATCATGGAAGGGATTGTGTTGGAAAGTAAGTTTGTATAAAAATCTCCAGTAAAGGCGAAGTAAGCACCAGGCATTGCTTTTGCAATTCTTACAGAACGACGTGCAATTATCTGTGTAGTTTTACCAAGAGCACGACCACCAACAATATATAGGTTGGTAGGATCAATTACTTCCACTCCCATCCCAAATGAATTCACATATTGATATTCTGCATTACCTTTGAAAGTTCCCGTCGGTTCTTCAAAAATTCTATTAGCTCCCATTTCTTGGATTGTGTTCGTGTGTTAAGAATCTCAATGGGAAAGTGTCTACTTCCGCTTTTGCAGCTTCTTTTACCTTTTCCGGAACATCCGGTAGTGTATCAATAAATGCAGCCAATTCGGCCCTAGAAACAGGCTCTTCACCAAACATTTTAATGTCCGTCGTTAAAATTTGTATCTGTTTCATGAGATCTTCTTCCATTTCAAGAATTTCTTCCTTGTCAAGTTGAAGTGTATCTTTAATAGTTGCCAATATTTTAACAGAATCCAGAAAGTCTTTGGGAGTTTTTGAAAGCTTTATAGATGCTGTAAAACATTTCATCATCTTATCTGCTAACAGATTTCTCCAAATATCTTTTGGCAATGAACTCTCAGAGGAAAAATGAGTTAATGCATCTTTTAAAAGTTTTACAGCTTCATATCTTTTGAAACCATCTACTTGTACTAGATAGTTTATAATAGCTTCCTGATTAGGAAAATCAAACTGACGACGATGCATACCCCAAATCTTTTCTAGCAGTAGTGCATACTCAGCAATTTTGGGAGGTATATTTTTACCAGATTCCATCCATTCCAAAAGATCCTCCAGTTCTATATCGTCAAATGAATATTTCATTATGAATTAAAAAGTTCTTGTTTAATATTTTCTATCTTTTGCTCTTCCCACTTTTTCTCTATCTGCTGCTTGGCAGTTATATTTCCTTTCTTGGCATTATCCAACATTGCTTTGTCTGTATCTGCCTGAGCCATGAGCAGACCTCTGTAGTAAGCGGTATTAATATGCGTGCCTTCAACTTTGAAATCGCGTATAAAAAGTCTTTTTTTTCGTTGAAGAACTAAGCATATTTTATCTGCAGAATATCCAATAGAAGCTAATTCTGAAACCATTTCTAATTCCTCCTCTGCTAGTGGACACCAATTGGATATTGTTTCCGTCTCTAAAATTTCTATTTTCATTTCGTTAGTTTATTTTGAATACAACTTTGCATTCGCTGAATAGCCTTTTCCTAAGGTTGTAAACACTTTCATCGTTTACCACTACATATTGCTCGTAGCATGCATTTTCACCCCAATTTCCCGAACCTTCAATAGTATAGTAATCGGTCTCTGTTTTTATTGCCACTATTTTAGAATGATTCCAGGTATAGACAACAGATATCATAGGATCTAAACTTGCCCAAGCATTAATGGAATCAGAAACCTTCGGATTTCGCTTCATCATAGAATCTGAAATCACAAGATTAATTTTATCAATCTTACCCATTCTCTTCATTTCCTGAAGTGCTTCCACAACTTTCATTGATATTGAATAAGTAGAAGCCGTTAATTCTTCAATGAAATTTAACCTAGAGATAAGCTCAACGAAAGTAAAACCATTAAAAGCCTTGATTGTTTGCAAAAATTTTATCTCTCCTGGATCTGGGAGTTTTACCAAATCTTCTGAAAGATTCTCAATAATATCAGTCTGTATATTTAGGAATTTAGAGGTAAAGGCGGAGCTGTTACCTTCCGCCTTTTCTTCCTGGTTATTAGATTTTACCCCTATGTCGTTTTTGCTGAAAAGCATACATTTATTTTAACCTATTTTCAAAATCCACCCATTGCCTGCAGCAATCTCTTGTTATATGAAGCTGCATCCAAAACATTATTGACATCAAAGGACACGAAATAAGAATTATCCACGGTATAGGTCCTTCGGTTTCATTATTCCAGAACTGAAAAACACTATGTATAAAAAACAAAACAGGAAATGTTGAACTCAACGCAAAGCAAATTTCTGTGAAGAAAGTTGATGCCTTATTCTTACTGAACAAAACAACAGATGGATAAGTTATTGATGCTAAGGATCCTATTAAAAGCGCAATTGTATCAATCAATTCATTATCTTGTTTATTAAAATAAATCATAAAAACGAAGGCTGAGTAAAAACTTGAATTCAGCAACGTTGCAATAGTCAAATGTTTAAAGTGTTTTTTCATAATTATTTCTTTAATACATGTTTGAAATCTTCTATCAATCTTTTTTCTATGGCAGTAAGTCTTTTTTGCCATGTTTCTACAAGCTCAGATTTACCCTGACCATTGTATCGTGAAATAGATTTCTGAGCATTAGATTTCCCTTTGAACAACTCAGCTTCTGACATCTCGCCAACATCTTGTTTCATTTTCAAATCAGCTAATGACGCATGCTTTCCTAAAATCTTACCAGCATCTCTGTAAAAGTCTAATTCATCTTTTATTTCCTGATTCAAGTTCCATTGTTCTAGAGCATTTTTACCAAGCTCGAATAATCTTTCTTCAGCTTCGCCGTTATTAGCAGCTGTAAGAATTTCGGCATGCGTGGCAGCGTATTTTTTATATGCTGTAATCTTATCTGTTACCAATGCTTTGATTTCCAAAGGGGTATTTTCAAGATCCAAAAATGGATACTCGTCACGTAGCTTCATTCCATCCATCACATCAGGAACTGATTGCAAATTGAGTTTCTTCAATATCTCAGCATTCGGATCTACCGGAGGAATATCATCTACTGGAGGATTTGGCGGAGTATCGTCTTTTTGATGCTTTTCTTCCTCCTCATCATCACCATTATACAAGGCAATGTCTTTGTCTGTGATTTCAAAATGTTTTTTAACATCATAGATTAGACCTGTTAACTTTTCTGGGGTGTATCCTAATTGGTAATAATACACGGTGCGGATATTGGTTTCAGCAGCGTATTCTTTCAAAAGCTCTGTATATAGCCTTTGATTTTTTAGTCCTTCATTATTTTTAAGGATTTTTAAAACATTTCTATTTTTCATTTTGAGATTTTTTTTGATTAGAAAAAATGGAATCCTATCAGATTTCATAAGAATAATTTTTTAAGATGTAGAATTTCCTTACCGTAGTGTAAGTGAGAAGTATGGAAGTAAATGTTGAATGAAAAATTGATTTTTCACTAAAGAATGCAGTACCATACAAAACAAAAATTATAAGAAAAAGAATTACAGAAAGCACATCGATCAAAGCAAAAATGCCTGATTTTCTATACCGCATAGCTTCTGGCAGTTCTTTTCGTTGAGTTTCTAAAACTCCAATCTCGAAAAGGAAAAAAGCAGACAAAGAAGGGAATACTACATATTTCCACTGAGGGAAAACCAACAGCACAAAAATTGCCCAAAGTAAAACTACCAACTGTGCATAAATAAATCTTCTGTGATAAGGATGCATATATTTTATTTTTAACAAACCTACTGCGTTCGCAATTCCGAAGTTGTGACGCAATTACAAAGCAAAAAAAAACCACTCCGAAGAGTGGTCTGTAAAATCAAATTGTCACTTTATAAAATTTATTTTCATCAAAAGGAAAGGTTACATACTGATCACCATCTACCAATATCATAAGATCACCTTTTTTTTTCCAAAGAGATCCTGCATCTACATGCACACTCTCATAGGATATAATATCAATTTCATTTCGGTAATGTTCCATTGTTGTAGTTATTTCGTTCGTGTTGTAGGTCTAAGAAGGTTTCAGAATCTTCTTCTACCATATCTGTCATACATCTGAAAAAGCCCAATATCTTTTGAAATTTTACTTTTTCTTCCAGCGAAGCATTTACTTCTGCCTTTGCATACATTTCGAAAATGGTATCAGTTACCATTTCAGAACTTCCGAAATCTTCGTAAATACTTACGATAAGATTTACAATTTTGTTTTCCATTTGATCAATAGGATGAAATCCTTGTTGTCCATTGTTTCTTAGTTTCATAATAAATCATGTATTAAATGAATCAATGAAACTAATAAGAACCGTACTTCAATCGGAAATTTTCTAATGCATTTTGTGCCGCTATTAATTTGGTTTTACCATAGGCGTGGGTCTGCCTGTCTTTCAGATTGGTAACAACAGAAATGAATACATTGTTGAATTTTTGATACGTAAAATAGATTTCTTCACGCTCTTCAATTTTCTTTAGCTGCTTAGCTTTTCTGTTAAGTGTTTGTCTTTTTTTGGATTTTTTTGTTTCGTTTCGCATTATATTATTGTTTAAAAGTTATCCTCAATAAAACCCACAAAAAAAGACATTGGTTTTCGTGGGTGTCGCGAAACGAAACAGATCCGAGGATAAGTTTACCACTAATAGCCAATGCCAGAAGTTAAATATCGTTGAAAATTTTTTGGATAATTTTAAAGACTCATCCGTTGTCTGTTTCGTTTCGCTTTTGCAAATATGTGAAACATTTTTTAATTGTGCAAGAAAAAATATATAAAGAAATTTTTACCAATCGTCATTGGCAGTTTTGCCCTTATCCATTTCTGCTTTTAAAGTTATTACCATTTTACTAATTTCTGTGTCAATATAATCTTTCAATTCTTTGGATATTTTTTTTCTAAATGTTTCAGAACCAGTAATCCACTCATTCCAACCAGGGACAATTTCGCTTTCGGTTATTAGACCCGCTTTTTCGTGAGTGAAATTAGTAAACTCATACTTGTATCTCCCGTCTTTAGCAGACACCGTAACATCAAATTTTATATGACCCGCTCTACCTTGACCTCCCATGAAGATTTTACTTGAGAAATTAAATAATCCACGACCCATTACCATATTGTTATCTGGATCATCTAGTTGTATAACATATTTTGGATTGTTGAAAACTTTAGTAAACCAAATTTTGGAACGGCTGTACAATTGTTTTGCTGTGCTAGTACTGTCAGAAACCTTAACTACCTCACTTATTTTTAAGGGTTCATCTGTCTGAGCAAAAGATAACAATGAAAATAATAAGAAAAGTAATAGTATAGCTTTTTTCATAAAATAAGATTTCTTGCTAAAATAAAAAAATCCTGTCCAAAAAAGACAGGATAAACACAAATGATGAAAAAAAATTTAAGTAAAATAAACCACCAGAAGATTTACTACAATGCTAATATACAATTTGTTGTTAGATTATGCAGAAAATATTTTATTTTTTTCTTTCAGCCAATCTTCGTAAGCTGATAAAAGCTTTTGTTCTGTATCTTGGGATAGTTCGTAAGTGCCTTTAAATACTTTTCTCGTATAATCATAGCTCAAATCATAATTCTCACAAAAGTCTTTGAGATTAATCCCTGCAAACAATAGTTTTAATTTTTCCATACCCAAAGATAGTGGTAATATCCGATATATAGGCTATTATTTACAATTGATTTCCATCTAATTCGTTAATAATATCCTCACGTACAGCAGCAGTTAATCCAAATGTCAAATCTTTAGACAATCCTGAGTAGTGCCCCATAAGTATACGGTTGTGAATATTGTAAGTTTTCTTTCTGGTATACTTATCCGTTTTCAACGGCTTCGTAAGTCTTTTCATATCTACCATTCTCATAACTCCTTTATGGCGGTAGATTAGAGAGTCTTCATTAGTAACTATGTTTCGAAAATCTAGGGATTTCTTTCTAAATCTGGGAACATTTTCATTCTGAGTTTTTTGCATCTTATCTCCATGTTGTTGCAAAACTCTTTTTTGAAAAGCAGAAACTATTAGCTTTTCTTTTTCCTTTCTTTCCGCTAGTACATCCATTAGAAATCAATGTAAGATTTAGCATCAACCTCAATAGAGTAGCCCATACATTGAGCCTTTCTAGAAAAAGCATCTATATTCAAAGAATCTCGATCAAGATCCAAAGCCAAACAATCTTCTCTTGTAAAAAAGGTTTTAACAAATGGTTTCACTACTTCTGAAATTCGTTGCAGAGTGTCTATATAATCATTTTGATTCTTGAAAACTTTCAGATCTACTTTTTCACATAGGAAAAATTGCAAATAAGATTTGTAGCCGCTATCATCCTCTTCTCCAAAACCACCATAAGAGGGTACTACTGCACACAATAGTAAGCCATCTTCTTTTTTATGATCTCCCATGACATTGGCAAGCTCATCATCGGTAACCAAAAATTCAACCTTTTTAATCTCTGGAATACCTGCACGAATTTCTGCAATCTTTTCTCGTAGTGTCTTTATATCAATCATTGTTTTGGCTTTCAGATTGGTTCTTTGCGTCTTCCATTTCTTGCTTTTCTTTACGGTTTCTGAATACCAGATCACACATTCTAATCAGAATAATCAGGTAGTCCTCACATCGTACTTTGTCGTAAG
Organism: Chryseobacterium sp.; assembly: GCF_045629545.1. Taxonomy (GTDB): domain Bacteria; phylum Bacteroidota; class Bacteroidia; order Flavobacteriales; family Weeksellaceae; genus Chryseobacterium. Next base: position 45,827 of record NZ_JAZQRK010000012.1, read on the forward strand.
GACCAAATACACCACTTTCGGCTAATTGAAAGGATGTAGATCTCAATCCTATACTTTCTACAGGTTTATCAGTTTGCACCTCTTCACCATTGCTTTCTGACTGAAATAGCATCGAAATTTCTATTTCTTTTCCGTCCAAAAGTATAGCACAATCTTTTGTAATATAATTAACGAAAGAAACAAATAGTAGATAAAAGCCGTACACGTGGCGTATATCCAACATATCAAACCATTTGCATCTCTTATCAATGTTTAGATTTTCGAAGCTCTCATTAGGGCGCAAATGAAATATTGCAAATAATCTGAGCAGATATTCTATTTCTCCAGTCTTTTTAAAATTTTCATATTCTCCAAAGCCATCTTCAAATTGTCCGTATTTTATCCCTTCGAAATTATCTTTTACGCTTTTATATGTCAGACCTTTGTACATAAATGATTTTACGGGATTATGAATGAAATCTAAAACCAAATGTTTCATACCAGAATCATCAATAGTGAAGAAACTATCTAGTAGTTCTGAAGCTATATAGATATTTCCCCATTTCTCATCTTCTGCAGCTTCAAACTCTTCTTTGCTAAAAGACATATTCATCAAAATATAAAGTCCCATGACGCGAAACTTATGATAGGTTATTTCGCTATTGTGAAATAGATAAATCAGTTTTGACATATCCAAGAACTGATCACGTTTGCATTCTCCCAAATTTTCGGGAATCCAATAACGCTTTTTTAATTCTAAAATTTCAAGTGAATGCATTCAAGTATTTTTACGATGCTAATATACAAATTGTTGTGAATTAAGTAGATACAAATCCGTCCTTATCGTCGAAGTTTAATAGCCTTCTGGGTACATAAACTGTCTTAGTTTTTCTAATTTCTTGCTCTAAAGACAGCAAAGCAGAATCTTTTATTCTATCGTAGTGCAAAGCTGTAGATTCTACATCATACCCGTTAGTCGCTTTTCTTCCTGTTCTTTCAGCTTTCATTAAACCTTCAGGAAATAGTTGATTTGATAATTTGTTGATACCATCTGACATGGCATAGTGAACGCAAGCATTCTGAATCAATTTTTTTATTCTTGAATTATTTTGTTCTTTGTATTCAGCAAATTTATTTCCGACTCTATTAATGATTTCAGTTTCTTCAAAATACCGCATTGCGGGAGCTAATTTATAATACAGTAAATGAGAATTATTGATATGAACAAAATCCTGAAACACTCTCAGGTTCGGCACATACAACCCTGTGAACTGCAACATATATTCTGAAGAATCATATTCTTCTGATTCTGTAATAAATGAAATCAATTCATCAACTGAAGCATAATACGCTTTTTCCATCTCAGCATCTGACTTATTAATCTGCCATTCCCAAGGAGCTTTGTGATGATCGTCAGCACGGAACTGCCTTCCGTTCTCTGTGAATTTAATATCCGTTAATGGAGAAAACTTTCGGAAAGCATCCAATACCAAAGGATATCTTACCAATTCAAGAAACTCATCATTAGAACCCGCTTCATACAAATCAACCGCCTTTTGGTAATTGTCTTTACCAATAATATTTATGATATCACGTGTTGCGCTTCGTAAAGATGGCCACAAGTGAGTTATCTTAATATCAGCATCATTAAGTCCGGAAAGCTCCAATAATTCTGAGCTGTCATCATATTCTTTACTGAATAATATTTTCATGATTATGTAGGGTTATTTACCAGTCTATCTTTGGAAGACTGGTCTTCCTGCTTCTGGGCTTCTTCATGATAAAAACCAAGTTGAAGACCCGACTGAGGAAAATTTAATTTGATTGCTGTATTGATTGCTTTCATCACTACTTCTTCTGGAACTCTTACACCGATTAGTTTAAACATGGTATAAGCATATAATTGTTCTGAACCGGAGTCTGATTTGCCCTGATCTGTAATGCCGCCTAAAGATTTATGAATTCCAACGGCAGCTGACACTGCAGAATCTGCTTTATTAGCAATTGAAATCTGCGTTTCTACAAAATCTTTTACATTCTGGTCTATGGGATTAATCGTCCATCCACAAGCTTTTAAACTTTGTCCGTCCTCAATGAATATATCTTTTGTGTGCCAAATCTTTCCAGCATTATGATCAGAAGTCAGCGTGGAAATTATTGTTTTAAATAACAATCTTTCATAATCATCTAACATTGTTTCGGTATAATCTTCGCCCGAAACTTCACATTCTTTTTGCAGCTGCTCACGTTTTGCATCCCAAAACTGAGCAGGGGAGGTTATGTGATATTTTGCATTGACTGAATTTTTGGATAAAGCTTTTAGAATTAAAGGAACCGCTGTCGCCCTGTTAATCCATTCTAAGGCTCCTAGAATAGTAGGAATTGGATAATAATCTGAAGCGTATGAATAAAGCTTAGAATAAAGTATAGAACGCTTTTCTTTGAAAGGTTGTAAAGGATTAAATAAAGGATAATCTCTATATCCGTTTGGCTGAAAAGCCATCCATGCATCCGAAACAAGTCCATGAGTGGCTTCCACTGAATCACTTTTTTTAGCCAACCTAAACCACATGGGATTGATATGCTCAAGCGAATGTATTCTTTCTACACCAACTCTTCCAGATTTGGCTTTAATCATCATTGAAGCGTTACTTTGTGCAAAATTGGTGTCCTGAATAGTGTTAATAAGATAAGTTTTATAATCGAAACTTTCTAACCAGGATAAAATACTTGCATCTGCGGTCCATTCTCTTGCAGGTTTTCCATCTTGGTAAACAGTTTTGAATAAATGAGGACCTTGCCCCCACAATAATTGCTGTTTTTTTTCCATCACTCCAGGAATGTTGGGATTTCGGTAAATCGTATTCCTCAAAAGTTGGGGCATATCGTTGTACATCCCGTATGGAATCAGTTCCAAACCATCCTGAAAATGAAATGACGTAGACCATGACTGATAATCTGTCATTCCGGATCTCGGATTATCGTAATCAATTTCCTCTACCTGATAAGAAAATACTGAAGCTGGAGAAGTCACTACGGCATGCTTGCCATATCTTTCAATTTGTATGTCGTCTTTTTTCATGGTTTTATAGATATACCGTTGATTTCCGTCAGAATTGGAAAGTAAAATTGGCGATACTCACCAGTCGCTGTACGCTGAAAACTTGCAAGTACATTATGTTTTTTACTCTGATTTCTGCGATAACCAGCAGTGATAATTACAGAATTTTCTTCAACAATACCTTTTGTTGTGCCATCTGTTTCATTCAGAGACAAAAACTTAATATTACACGGAATCCCTTGTCTTGAATACTGACGCAGAAACTCCATAGCCTTTATTGGAGTTATAGATTTATTATCCATGCAGCGAAAGTAGAGGGATAAGACGGCAAATGTTGTGACGCAAAAAAGCCACTCATGGTTGAGTGGCTTTAATTTATTTAAGCAAAATCTATACTAAGCTCGCCATCTTTCGATTAGCGCAATTCCTGCACCTGTCTGAAATACTCCAAACGTGATACTTGAACCGTCTAATGATTTCCACTGAACTCCACCTTTCAACAACACCATAATTGGTCCCGTAAGATCTTCGGAGATAGTGCCTGCCTTCGCTGTATCATATTCTTGACCTAAAAACGTAACCTGTTTCGCTGTAATATCATTCAAAGATGTAATTACTAACGATTGGGTTGCAGCTGTGTTTTTAACCCATTGCACCTCATTTAAAGCGGTCACCGCTGTTGTGAAGTCCAATTGCGCATACATCATTTCTGCTGTTTGCAATGGTCCGTTGTACATGAAATAAATATATTTGCTTCCTACTTCCTGCTCAAAAGTAAAATCGAACTTAGAACCATCTTTGCCAGACTTATGACTAGACTTAAATTTTAGTGGAGCACAAGGTCTTCCTAATACCCTAATAGGATCTGAAGACTGACAACCTGGAATGAAAATAATAAAATCCTTATCCAAATTGTTTTGAGCAAATTCTAAAGCTTCAAGTTCAGTTCCTGGATGAGAGCCAATGAATTTTACTTTGTAAGATCTTGCATCTTCTTCACCCTGAGATTCATAGGAATATTCTCTAGATGAAGTGGTAATATATACCGGAATTAAGCCAGTGTTTTCTTTAAAAACTGGTTGTCCTTGTAACAGGACGTTGTTTGCATCAGTATCTGGAAAGGAAATCAAATCCTCCACAGCAGCAAGATAAGCAAATCTGCTTCCCACCGTTGGAGCTCCCGCACCTGACGCTGGTCTGTCTAGTTTTTTTAATTTATACATGATTATTAATTTCTAAAAATTTCGATTAATTTTATTTGTCCGTTTCCAGAAATAAAACTTTCCAGAATTATTTTTGAACCGCGAACCGATTTCCAAGGAATATTTTTTCTCAATAAAATTTTGGTACCAGTGATTATTGTCAAGTATCCCGTCATAGGATTATCTTGTCCTATTAAAGTAATTTGAGATCCAGCAATTGCGAAATCCGAAACACTACCATCCGTAAACATAAGGTCACTTCCTTGTTTCACAAAGTAAATACCAGGAGCGGGTAGATTTTCAGTTTTAGAATTCCAATTTTCTATGGTTCCACCAATTGCTAATGAACCCTCATAGTGTAAGTAGACATCATCTGAACTTACTTCCTGCTCAAAATTCAAATCAAATTTATTTCCATCCTTACTGCTTTTATGAGAAGATTTGAACGTCAAAGGCGCGAAAGTAGTACCTAAAACTTTGGATCTAGTTTCCTCATAATTTTCTGGAAGAATAACAATATAATCTCTGTCGAGATGTTTTTTTGAAAACTCTAAAGCTTCAATCTCAGAACCTGGATGAGTTCCGGTAAATTTCACTCTAAATCCTCTGTTATCTTTTTCTCCAGTAGCTTCATAAGAATATTCTTGAGATGTATTTGTAATATAAATTTTGATAGCCGAAGCACCAGCTTTCAGAAGAATATCACCTATCAAAACAATCTCTGTGTTATCTGTAGGCGGAAAATATATAATATCTTCTACTGGATACAGATAAGCATATCGGGATCGTTTTTTTGGAGAACCAGCTCCTGTTCGAGGTCTGTCTAAAATTTTTATACCCACTTTATTAAGAAAATTGGGCTTCCAGAGAAGCCCTAATTAATATTATCCTCTTGCTATTTCGTACCAAACACCTTCGAAGTTTTTCAAAGTAATGTATTTGGCATCAGAATTTAATACAGCTGTAACACCTGATAAAACAATATGTCCACTGATTGCAGCTACACTTAGAGCATTAGCTGAACCCAATATTTTCAACTCAGTACCTTCATTACCTTCTACTATTTCAGTAAGGGTTGTGGCTTCGTCACCGCTAAATTTTTGTGTATGTCCTTCAGAAGCATCAATCACCGCTTCTTTGAATTCTACAATTTTTGCAGTATTAGTAGGGAAAGTTTCATTTCTTGCCACTTCTTTGTAAGTTCCATCTGATTGAACTACCATCGTCAATGAATACATTGTTTTTGGGTCGAAATTGGCGGTAAGAGATAAGTTTCCTGCATTTCCTGCTGTAGATTTCAAAATCTTAGAAGTTGTCTGCATGTTAACATCTCCAATGATTTTCACCACCATTCCGGCGGGAAGTCCCTGAAGCTTTGTCACATCAGAAATCAATTCCGGATGAACGTATAATTTGTTATAGTTCAATGTTACAGCTCCGCTCATTGGCTTACCGAATAACGGTACTAAAGTAGTATCCGGGAACAATGGCTCATCATTAATCCAAACAAACTGTGCAACACCTCTGTAGTTTGAATTTGCAGGAAGGTCTGGAAAACCAGTAAATACAATTCCACAACCAGTTCTATAATCTGCCTGAACGAAGGATTTTCTTTTCAAATACTCAAATCTGTATTTGTTTTTTTCTTCCGGTAAATATTCTAAAATCTCAATATTTTGATCATCTGTAATGAACATAACATTAGTACCTTCAAGATCCTCCAATCCTACGAATTCAATATTTGGATATCCATCGATATATTTTAATTCGTTTCCGGAATAATCATTGTTCAAAGAATTGATTTTTTTATAATCATCTTTAATAACAACAATATTAGAAGGAGCGGTATATAATTTCATATTCGGCTTATTTCTAGCACCCAAAGGCATACTTTCAATAAATCCTTTTGTGTAGCTGTAAGCGTTTGCAGTACTGAATCTTCCTACTTTTGAAGCGTAAGGAGTAATCTCTTTCAACACATCTCTTGCAATGAATAACTGATGGAGAACCCCAGACTGACCATTCAGATAATGACCTTTCATTTTGATTCCCGCAGGATTTGGCGCAAAAATACCTTTGATTGCAGCTTCTCTGTCTTCCTGTCTTGCTTTTTCATTAATCTTTGAAATTAAGAAAGCAACGAAAGAATATTTATACGGAGAAGACCCATCCATATTGTAGATTGAAGCCAACCAAGAGGATTCCAACTCCTGAAGCTGATAACCTTCAAATTCCAAATCAATCTGGATTCTGTAGATTCTTCTTTTCTTAGCATCCAACTTCATTTCGAAACCAGGAGTCCAATCAGGTTTTCTACCCTGAGTCACGTTTGCGATATCCATCACAACATCCTGAACCATATCGATCACACCAAAACGTTTTGGCCAGAATGCAGGAAGACCATAATTGTCTACATACAAATCTCTGATGAAAGACGGATTCTGAATCTGATACTCAACTAAATCCTGATTCAATCTAGTGATTGTTGAAACATCTGTAAAATCTGTTTTAGCGGCAGATTTACCCGCAGCTTTCATATTCCAGTTTCTTCCTTCAAATTCAAATAACTTAGTACTAGCTTCAGCATTTGCTCCAAATAAATGTGTTGGGCTAGAAATAGATGCTACTAGTGCTGTACCGAATAGAGCAGATTTAATTACATTTTTCATTGTTGATTCTGTTTCAGGGGTATCCATTAATGCCTGGATAACACCTTGCTGTTGTTGAACTTTTGCGACAACTTTTTTAGCAGTAGCTTCTGGAGTAGCTGGAGCGTTATCATCATCATCGTCATCACCAGCGTTTCCTTTAAGAACAGATGCAAGAAGATCATTCACTTTTGCAGCTTCTGCTTCATCAGCTGAAATAGTTCCTGCCTCTTCGGCAAGAATTTCATTAGCTACTTTTTGAAAAGCATCATAGTTTTTACCCGTCAGTTTTGTTTTTAAGGTAGCTTCCTCTTCGGGCTTAATATCAAGCTTACCATCTTCCCCTTTCGGCAAAGAATCCCACCCCATCAATCCATATACAAAGGAAAGTACGGCAGCGAATTTGGTCTTTTTCATTGGTTAAAATTTTATTGTTAATTATTTAAGTCTGCTAAAGCACGAGCCAAAGCGAAAGCTTCCTTTTCGTTACCGATGCTATGAATCATTTTTAATTCTAAAGCTTCCTTTGCGGAAAAATTATCTGCAGCAAAAATTCTAGGATCATCAGATATATCAGGCATTGCCAATTTTACATCAGCGATAAACGCCTCTCTTATAGGATTTAGTTCAGATTTAATCCTTTTAATAAAGTCTTCATCTTTACCTTCATAGAAATCCTGCATCGCTTTATTTTTCAGATCAGATCCGTCTGCATTAATGATTAGAATTTTGTAGCCTTCTTCTTTCATTGCCTCACGAGAATCTACCATTATACAAGTAGAACCTATGCTGCCAAAACCTGAAGATATATTCCCGTAAGCCATTACATGATCTGCGAGTAGGCAGATAATCCAATAGTGTAGTGAATAACAATCTGCACACAAGGCAACAATTGGTTTTTTCTTTTCGGATTGGAATTCTTTAAATGCATTAATTGCCGGAACAGCTCCTCCAGGTCCATCAATAAAAATCACGATAGCACCAACTTTATCATTATCATTAAGCGAACGAAGAGCATAGAGATAGTCATCAGCTCCATAAGTACAGAAACCATCACCATATGTCGCCATAGGTCCCGTCATTTGTAAGTAGCCAATTTGCTTTTCTTCTTTTTCTTCTTTTATAAATGGATTACCTACGTTACCATTATCGTAAGAAGCTCGAAATGTATCTCGGTCTACTTCTAAACCTACCTTCTCTCCGCTAAGAAATCTGTTGGCAAGTTTTTCATATTCGGAAATATTGAATGTGGACATAAGCCACATACTGCGTATAATATCAAAAACAAGTTTATTGGTTTTCATCTGTAAAATCTTACTGCAAAGATGTTTTATAGACGTTCATAAAGTTGTGACGCAATTACAAGACAAAAAAAAGCACCCATCTGTACAGGTGCTTCGCTTCAATTTAAAAAAATATATTACAACGTAATTATTGTATTTTGATCACAGAAGATATTCTCACATCTTTTTCGGGGATATCTTTACCACATTCTAAACATAGTTTGATTAAAGCCTGATAATAATCTTTTGCTAATATTCCATGTATATTGTTTCCGTAATTTAATCTGTAATATAGCATATGAATTAATTTGGTATGCTAAAAGTATGGTAATTATTTGTTATTATATTACAGGATTCCGTAACTAATGGTATTCCTATTAATTTGTAATTAAAATGGATATAATTTGTATCTAATTTAATTTCTTTATTGATAATATTTGTACCAATTTTGCAAAATGAAATTGAAAGCAACTATCGTCGGCGAACTATTACCAACCGACAAAAGCATCATCGTAACCTTTGATGGGGACAAAGAAGGTAAGCACTTTGAAGTACTTTGCAGCTTCAATCCTCATTCCTATAAGATGCGAAAATGGGATTCTTGGGAACTACATATAAAATGGGACAGTGAAGTTTTTGAGGATGCAGAAGTAGGAAAAAAATACTACTCCACCATCTTGAAATGTGATAAAGCAACTGAAATTAAATAAAAAAAACCACCAAAATTAATTGGTGGCTTCTTTATTATGTGTGGTGATTTCAATGATATTATTTTTTAGCTAAAATACAAATCTGATTCTGCTTTTCTTCTTCTTACAAGACCTTTTAGTTTTACGCCTTGCGCTGTTATGTATTTAGTTTCAAACCAATTTTTAATAACACTTTTCGTTGATTTTTTATTAATCAAGTCAAATAATGTAGACGATCCACCCGTATTGTAAGTATGAGAGACTAAAGCATCAAACTGATTTTGAGAAAGATTTACTTTCACTTTTCTTGCAACAATTGCTTCGTAAGTTTTTAGATCATCTTTCAGAGCATTATCAGCTTCTAACACCGTGCTAATAGTTGCTCTACTTTCGGCCAAAGCTTTATTTGCAATACCTTTCAAGAAATTCCCTTTATTGTCCCTCATTACTCTTCCCCAACCTTCTGTCCAAATTCCTACGGGATCCATCTTTGGTTGTAATCCTACTTTCTTCAAGTCTCCATCATGAAGACTTTCAAACTCTTTGATTAAAGCAATGCCTTTTGTTCCTGTTTTCATAATATAATTTTAAAATCTTATTGGATTATATGACAATCCCAAGCCTACAGCTGGGTAGAAGGTATTATTTGATGGCACATAATAATAGCCAGCTTGCACACCTAACCCCCATTTTTTGGGAGCCACCGAAAGGTTTTTTTTAAAATGTTCTACGCCATTTATTTTTAGATTTTTATCTGGAGATGAAATCGTGATTTCTTGAATTTCTTTCGCAAATAAATTTTTCTTTTTCTTGGCTGTAATTATATCTAGTTGTGCATTGTATTGATAGTCTAATGTTGCGTTACCTGTGCTGTCAGTCTTTGTAACTGCAGAAAAATATTTGTCTTTGTAAAATACTGACCGTATTTTTTCTTTGTCAATTTCGGCTTTCTGTGCTTTTATAGTACCTTCTAGTTTTGCGCGGATCTGCTGAAGTTCTGTAATGTCTTTCTGAGCAATCTTGAAGGCTGGAGCTAAAGTATCTGTAACGTAAGTATTATATTTTTTGGTGACATTATTTTGCATGAGCTCACCAACATTTGGCACATACTTGATAATTGTACTGTCGTGGGTAACGTATTCTATACGAATAGTATCATTCTTTGGGTTGGCGATTTCTTTCGCAATCTTTTCTTCTTTTGATAAACTAACCCAGTTGTAAAAACTGTTTAGAACCAAAGCCACGATAACGAATATCAGACTAATGATTATGATTTTATTTTTCATTTTCTTTGGATTTTAAAATTTCTATTGCAGCATCTGCTGTTTCTTCTTTTATTTTTTTGTTGGTTTCTAGGATTTCTTTCTCCTGTTTGTTAAGAACACCAGCTTTTACGAGTAATTGATAAGTGAGATCTTCATTTTTCTTTTTCTCGCCCTCGTAGAGTTCCTTCCAGTCTTGCTCCGCGATGTCGTTTTTTCTTATGTTGATGAAATAAGTAATTCCAAACATTAAAAAGAAAATAGCAGCTACAAAACCGAGCGGATTCTTAATAATCAGCTGCTGAAACTTGCCGACTTCTTTGCTGTTTGGTAAATTCATTTCATTATTTTGGATTTTTAGAAAGTCCTCCTCGCGGAGAGGAGAACTGTTTCTATATATTGTAATTTTGTTATATATTTGAAAAAAATACTATGAGAACTTTACTATGTTTTTTAAGCCTTCACAAATGGAAATATTCAGATGATTCAAATAGAATCTGTAATTGTTGTAATCGATTTGAATTTTTGGATTTAGAATCTGATGTAAACGCTTATGGTAATCCTATGTGGCTTAAAAAATAGTTACAAATCTGCTATCGTGATATTGTCTGATAGTAATATTTCTTTTGCAGATTGTAATCCTAAATTAACCTGACCAACGGCGTTTAAATGTATATTATCGCTGTTGTAATTATTCCCATAGGTTACTATTTTTGCTTTCAAATCAGTGGATACGTAAGCATCTTTAGCTAATTTCACACCCGCTCCATAATTTGAAGATGAAGAGCCTATTTGAGTAATCACCCTCAATGTCGATGGCAATATAAAACCATCATTTAATCTATCAGAAATTAATGTATTTAAAGCATTAAAATAACTAGGCTGGTCGTCATTCATATTGCCTTCCCCCTGCACCCATACAAAACCAACCTCACGAGGTTTTATTCCTCTATCTAATAACCATTCATCAGCTTTGTTTTTTCGTGATAATTTCTCAGCATAATAAGCGCCTCCTTTTTGAAAATATGAAATAAGCTTACCATCTCCAACGTTCTTATCTATGAAGAGCAAACCACTTTTATTATTTTTTAAGAAATTCAACGCAATGCCAACTTCAACACCAAAAGATGATGCTGTACCTGCTGAATATCTAACGTCCCAAGATGCCATATTATTTACACCTATATGTAATTTTTGATATTCTTGAGTGTATGGTTCCCAGATATATACTCTGTCAAATGGCTCTGACCAATCTCGTTCAATATTCTCAAATGGTGGTAAGTATAATTCAGTCTCATAGGCTACTCCTAGAGCATTACTCTGCCCTTCAATAGTAACTCTCAACAAAGAGAACCCGCTATTTAAATCAGCATTTGATCCGCCACCACTACTCCCACCATTTTTCAACAAATTTAATATATCATCAATTGTATAAGAGTTTTCGGTATATTTTATTTCAAAATTAACACCTAAATTCCCTTGATTATTCCAATTACTTGATGCTACTGTAGAATTTGACACGTCAATGTAACGTCCTGGCCCTAGTCCGTTATAAAATATTGCCGACCCAACAATGCTAAATCCTAGATAGTCTCCTTCTGTGACGTTAATATTAACGTTGTAGCTTTTGATTCCAGTCGTTAAATTTACTGTGTATAATAAAACTTTTGTTATAGGCACGTCCGAATTAGGGTTACCACCTTGAAAACTTACTCTATAAACATTCAAAACACCTGAACCGTCAGTTCTAACGTTTAGCTTACTAAGCTTGCCGTTATTTACGACTTTTTGGTTAATACAATGAATATTAGGAATGCTAACGCTTTCTGTAACGGTTGATAAATCATTTAGCCCTATCACTTCAGTTAATGAGGTAACTAACGCACTATTAACAATGTCAATTGAACCCTCTATAACGGTTGATGCGCTGAGTGCCTGGTTATCATTGTCCTTATCAAAAAAATCTGCGATTGAGCCACCACCAATACTTTTCCAAATAGTTGAGTCGTCCGAAGGAACATCCGTAACTAAAGCAATTTTCCCTTCTCTAAGCTGCCAATAACGGTCTAAATGTGTTACTTGCACATCACCTGATAAAGGAAAAGTCACATCTGCAAATGCAGGAATGAAGGCTTTGGAAGTAGGCATTTTTTTTGAAACTGTTTCCCAAGTTGTTCCATTAAAATAAAACTCTGTGAAATAATCTTCAATAGATTTTTGATTCCCTTGATTAGGATAATTTGTTCCTGGATCAACTGCACTTATTTTCGGAGTGTACCATCCAATTTTCCAACCATCTACTGGTTCTAGAGTATCCGGATATATTACCCCATGAGAATCTGATATGTAATCTCCTTTTAATAATAAGGAATCCCAACCTGCAGAGGTTTTAAAGTGAATTTCGTCCCCAATTCTTTTTATAGATCCTATTTCTTCAGGACTTCCTCCTTCAGCAATTATAAGTCCATCAGTTTTTATATTTCCAACAACATCCAAAGCTTGAGTAGGATTATTTTTGTTAATCCCAACGCGAGCCAAACCTACATTACTGAAGAAGTTAAAGAAGAACGTTTTAAGATTAAAACTTCTGTTTTCAGATAGTGATAAATCTGAGTTGCCTAAATTTCCACCACCAACACCTAGTATATTTCTAAGATTAAGCTTTTGAGCATCTGTGAGGTTTGAACCGTCTATTTTTATATAACCTTTTAAAAGTTCTAAGAAGTCTTTCATATCAATATCAATGTTTGTATTAAGAGTAATGGTGCCATCATATAGCATATATATTTGTTCTGAGCCTACTTCTTGCTCAAAAACAAAATTGAATTTTTCAGAATCCTTAACGGATTTATGGGATGAAGTAAATATTAATGGTGATCCTGGAGAACCCAAGACCTTTATTCCTTTGTTACACTGCGGTATAAGAACCACAAATTCTTCCTCAACAAAGTTTTTAGAAAACTCGAGAGCCTGCTGTTCAGTTCCGGGATGAGTACCAGTAAATTTTACTTTAAATGATTTAGAATCTGATTCGCCAACCATTTCATAAGAATACTCCTGTGATGATGATGTAAGATAAATTTGCATCATTCCGCAATTTTCCTTCATTTTAATATCATCTAAAAGTAGAACTCCCAAAGAATCGGTTGGGGGATAATAGTCTATATCTTTTACCAACGCCAAAAAAGCAAAACGATCTCTGGCAGGAGCCGAGCCTGATCCGAAAACTTTATTTAGTATTTTAAATTTCATGCTCCAAAAATCCAACTTAACCATTGGGTAAGTTGTGACGCATAAATTTTTGAATAATTCATTTTATCGCTTGAGTTTCCCTTGGAGTGGAGAACAGATACCGGTAGAACTTATTCTGTAAAATAATTGTCTCAGCTGAATTTGAGTAACGCCCACTTCAAATAAGTCATATTTTTCAATAAAACTCATAATTGCATTAGTCTTTCTATCTTCATCATGAGCTCTTGCCAAAACGTAACTATAGAAAGTTGTTCTAAATTGCTGCTCAAATAGATCATTAATATTATCTACAAACTTTTCTGGCAAGTAAACAAAACTTTTACCTAGACCTTGCACTTTGTAAAAATTACCTGCAGCAATATAACGTCTGCGTGATTTGGCTTTTATATTCAGAAAAATATTAAACCCCGTAATATCTTTTATAGGGTAATCTGTTTTTTCAATGTTTTCTAGCAGATAATTATAAATGAAAGAATGCCGCTCGATATGATGCACCGAGCATTTGAAGCCTACAAATGTTCTACTTTCTCCTACCAATTCTTTCATAAGAAATGATACGAGATGCGGGCGAAGTTTCAGAGGGATTATATTATTATCATTCATCAAATTTGAGCGGGAATATATTTGTGATAGATAAAGCCATACCTACACTCATTGCATCAGAGGTAAATTCGACATCGATAGGGCGGTTTAGAGATATATCATTTTTGTTAATCCTCACTATTTCTCCAGTGTTGAAAGTAATTTTCACTTCCGACAGCTGACGAAATTTTTCCTTGAAATCTTCAACACCTGGAAACAGTGGAAAGCCTATATCTAAAGATACTGTGTGTACCACACCAGCTTTTGATAGTTTTGATTTTTCGGATAGGTTGGCAGAATTAATTGTGAAGTAGGCCCCATCATAGTTGGTAGGGATGTCTTGTGTAAAACCTTTCGGTGGGCTGATTAAAAATGAACCTTCCACCAAAGCAGATACTAATTCTAATTTTACAGCAAATCTATTTTTAAAATTCCTTAAGTAATTCATGATCAACCACAAAGATAACAATAAATACATTATTACTATACAATTTGTTGTGATAAAAAACTTCTAACGAATCTATAATGTGTGCATTTTTTTGTAATTCTGTAAGGATACTGTAAGTGATTGATTTACAGAACTGTTTTATTAAAATCATTTTGTAAGACCCCAAAAATAAAAATGTAAGGTTGTATTTCTTTATTTTTTCCTTACAATTATTTTGTAAGGAATAGTAAAAAATTACAAAAAGTAAAATACTCTGTAAGTCCTTACAATAAAGCACTTATCTTATTTCCTTACATTCTTACAAAAATTTAACGGTTTTATGGTAGGGGGTTTCAAGGGGGAAATCAGCCACCAGTATCTGGCTATTTACTATTAGAAGAAAACGCTTTACTTTTTTGTAATTAGCAAGTGTATGGTAACGCAAGAAGCCGCCCTATATAGGACGGCTTCTGATGGTTTATGGAGACTTCTAAAGTTTAGCTCCACATTCTTCACAATAGTTATTTTTCTTTAGATCTTGGTAGCATCCACAGATGCATATTCTCCAAATCTCGTGATTCGCTTGTTTACTTTTTTTAATTACATCCGACACGGTAAGAATCAACCGTGGCTTTTTGCAGCTATTAATAAACGCACATCTAGATTCGCTACTTGGCGTTGTAAACGGATGTTCCATCTTGTTGTGTGTTTTTCTGTTCTATTCTTTTTTTAAGAGTAATGCCCCAGCAATTTAGATCCTGAGAAAATTTCTCTTCATTTTCATGCGTAAAGAAATTACCATTGATGTCTCCAGTAATATCTACAACATCACCCAACTGAAATGAATCTATGAGCTGAACATTCTTTTCCCCACGTAAAGTTACCTGGTTAATGTTAGGATAAACATCATCAGAAAACTGATCTTTGCGGCTTCTGTCTAAATAAAATTTTCTTTTCGGATATTTCTTTTCCCCTAATAATTCTGTGTTTTCGATTTTTAAAATCTTACCTGTAATAATCATAATGTATTGTTTAAAAAGTTATTTATTGTTAAAAAGTTTAGTGTATTCAGTGAAGGTGATTTCTTCACAATCTTCCTGCATGTTGTGATTCCATTTAGATTGTATTTCGTTTGACTTGTTTCTCATTTTTCATCTTTTTAAGAGGTATTTAATTGGTTTTTTATCTATGTGATTTTTTGCAATTTTCAATGCTAAATCTCTTCTCTCTCTATCGCTTTCTTTGACGGTTTTTCCTATTGTGTAATACTTTTCTTTAAACTTTCCTATTTTCAATGGTCTCATAATTCTATTTTTTTTTATTATTTATTTTATCTCGAAGAATAAAGCTCATTTCTTGAGCTTTAATTTCGTGAACCATTCGCACAGTAACACTGATATCGCCTTGCTCAGCTAATTCTACATACAGAGTATTAAGTCTTACAAGATCATCTCTATCTGGCGTTTCCCTGATTAATCGAATGAGTAATTCGTGGGAGTAAAAAGGCTTATTCATCTGTATTTTTTTATAAATATATATTCAACTGAAGTCTTAGTGTCCGGATCATATTTAATTATCAAATCACTATTAACATTTACATGTTCTGCAGGGTTAAATTCATAACCTTTGTATTTGCAATAAATCTTAATTTTATTTTTAACCGACAGCTTAGTGATATCCCCACCTACCCCATTATATTGTGTAAAATTTCCGATATAATTATCAAAGACATTACTGTACTTCAAAGCTTTGTTTAGATTTTTAGTAGAAAAAAAATCTTCAGCCCAATCATAAACTGTTAACCCCAATTCGGATAATAATTGTTCATGCTTAATCGATATATTATCATGGTTTTTTCTAGTAATTGGCTGTCGAATGCTATTAATTATTTTTTTCATAAGTCAAATATTTAAAGTTTTTTAATTGGTATTTTTGGTTGTACTTCTGCTTCTGTAATAAAAACATAATCATGTTTTCTTACGACCAGGAGCTCAATAAATTCGTGATGCTTTCGCTCATATTCTTGGAGGTCATCATAAATCTTTGGAGCATCATCATAAGCTTCTAGCAGTTGGGCATTGGTGAACTTTTCGCCTTCGTATATAAATCCGCATTTAAATGCACCTCTGTATTGAATAACAATGATTTCTTGGCTTTCTAAAAACCTTATGCCGATGAGATCCATATTTAAAAAAGCACATTGAAACGAAAGAGTGCCTTTATACAATTTCATTAATTCGGCACGCGTTGGCGGTACGTCAAATTTTGTTAGCATAATTTCTATTTTTGAGTATAAACGCTTTGTGTCACTCCTGGTGTCTGATTAGGATATATTATGTTCTCTTCAAAAGATTTTTTGATAAAGAATTTTTCTTCAGTAACCTTTTTTACAGGATCCCATTGCGTTATCCTTTTCCCTTTGACGTCGTTCCAATATTCTTGAGGATTGAAAACCAACCCCTCAAGCTCACAATATCTTGCAACTTGCTTTTTGAAATGAGCTGCAGTATAATTTTTAAGCTGAGGAATTTCGAGAACCTTTTTGAGGAGATCCTCTTTAGATAAATAAGTATTCAGATTATATTCGTACGCTACTAATTTATCCATGAATTCACGGAAAATAGGTCCTAAATCAGCAATAAGGTTTCTCTTGCGGATATTCTCCTGAGGAGCTTCTATTTTTGTGGTAGTCCCTAAATAAAATTTAAGGCAATACGCATAAAAATTAATTAGTAAAAACCATTGTCTGTCTCCCCACTGTTTAGAAAAGAAATCATGTCCGAAGTGGTGACGTGGTGAAAACTCCTGAATGTTTTCATTGGCATCATAACCGTGATAAAAATTAGAAAATGAGGATATCAGTATTCTTGAATATAATGACGGCGAAAGATTCTTTAATGAAAAGTTAGTAGTAATACAGATTTTCGGTGAATCATAAAATGAAAGATTAAACTCGCTTTGATTTTTTCTGTTGATCGACATATCTCCGGTGATATCCGTAAATAATTCTTCATACCTAAAATATTCATTTGCATCATCAAAAATTAAATAGTCAGTTTCTTCTGTAACACCTTCGAATAAAAACTGCCCTTCCAAAACTTCTTTCCTTCTGGCCCCTTTGTACTTAGTATTTTTAAAACAGCGCATAGCAGCACTCCATGTTAGAGATTTCCCAGTACGCCCGTGACTAGAATGCTCATCTACGATTTTGTCATCCATCCCAATAACAGCCCAAGCTTTAGACATAGTTTTGTAGTTATGAAGCAGGTATCCAATAGTAAATACTTTATTCACAAAGTGCATCGTTTGTGTATAATTTTCATCCTCTGTTAGTTTATCAGATGTTAGCAATGAAGGATTATTTTTTTTGTACTCGCATTGTTGCTCATCAGAAAGGCCTTCTAATTCTTTTTCCCAAAAAACGCGGCTTCCATTAATTACATAATTCATGTACTCACATTCTTGAGTCTCAATTATTACCTGGTAATTTCCATTCGCGTCTTTATCTATGTTAAATAGCGGTTTTTCTACTTGAAGCTTTGAAGTATCAAGCTCAACGCCCTTATGAGTAATAGAAATTTTTTTGTTGATAACATTTTCATGCTTAACATATCGCGAATATCCTTTGCTAATTTTTTCAATTCCATTTTTTGAAACTTCCCAAATAAAATCATTAAAAAAAAGGAACTGGCTCTCTGGAGTGTAATCCACATAATCAAATCTTTTCTCGGTAAGACCTGCTAATTTTTTATCAGAAATAGCTTCAGATGCTAAAAGCAAATTTAAAAGTTGATCTGGGAAATAGGTCATTCCTTTTTCTTTCTGCTTATTTTCTAAAGAGCGATTGAAAAAATCTTTTATTTCTTGGGCACGAACTTCTTTAATAACATGTTTGTCTTGTTTAACAAAATAAAATCCGTCTTTACGGTTTTCATCATTCACTTTGTAAAATCCATTTAAACGCAAGAAATTAAAGGCGTTCATGTAGTTGATGGTGTAATCGGTAGAATTACTTCTCTTATTGTATTTACCGTCCCAAAAACGTGCTGGACGGGCTAGTTCTAGCAGACGTTCTACTTTATCTTTCAAATCTTTTTGATCTTTATCTCCAAATACAGAATACTTCTTCATGAAGTCTGTAAAATCTTTCAATGGATTGCCTCTGAAATCTTTGAAAAAAGTAAGTTCTTCAGGAAGCCATGCTGTTTTCACATCCATATGTTCTAAGGCAACATTTTTTCCTGCATCTACACCAGTAGGGTCTAGGTCTGGAACATTGATAACGTTTTCAGCGTATTTAAGTAACGTTTTAATTTCAACCTCAGTAATCTTTGCGGTTTCAGAATTAAACCAAATTACGACATCAGCTTTCCCAGTAGATTCCATATTAATAGAGTCACGATCTCCAGAACATATGACAACATTTTTTACTTTCTCAATCTTTTTTGAAGTACCTATAATGCGTCCTTGATCATCTTTATCGTCGACTTCCTTAATCGTAATGTTTTTCAACCTTTCCAATCCAAAAATATGATTGGAAGGTTTTTTACCTAAATAAGAAAATCTATATTTTTTATCACTCGATTTTGGCTGATATATCTTTAACCAAGTAGGCTCTATATATTCAATCTTTACATTTTTTTCTTTGCCTTCAATGGTAAGTTTCGGTTTATGATTTGGGATTATTGCAAATATTGGAAATGTTGCTGTCGACTGGACAGTGTACACCTTGCAAAATTCGTCCTGAACTCCTGGTTCTCTTTTTAACCAAGAATAGGATTCCAAAGAATGAAAATCTAATTTTTTACAATGTTCTGCATTGACTAATGGACCTAAAATTTCAAACTCATAGTCTGAAAATTCTTTTGTTTTAAAGGTAAAACCACTCTCATTCAATGGTTCTCCATTATACTCCTGCAAAGTACAAGAAGATAGGTATTTTACGTTTTCTGCTTGTGTAGTAATTAATCCTAATTCTTCACCCAGTGCAAGTAGTGCATCGAAGTAAGCTTTGCCGGTTTCTTGTGCATAAATATGAATAGCATTTTTTGCCTTCTCATAAAATCCACCAACATCACCCCAATCCTGCACAAAATAAACTCCATCTTTTATACTCATCCACGCAGATTCTGTACCTTCTTCTCTAATTTTAAAATGCTTTTTAATCTTAGCCTGAGGAAGAAATCTAGTAATGATATCGTAACCGCCATTAGTAGCGGTAAATATTTGTTGTTGATCTATTGGAAACGACATGGTTATATTTTGAATAGTTCTGGTTGGATAACAAACCCAAACTCATTAATTAATATTTTTACCTCAGAAATGTTTAAAAGATTAAAATCATTTGTATAAATTATCTGAGTTCTTTTTTCTAATGTCTCGCAATTCAGTTTTTTTCTCAACCTATATACGGCATTATATTTTCGCCTTAATTTATCTGGACTTAACTTTATATTCATTTGTAATCATTTATAAAGTTTTGCTATCTCAGATTTAAACTCTTTCCGAATTTTCACCTGGTTATTAGGTGTCGGTTTTGTGATTCCTGTCATCCACTTAGTGACAGAACTAACACTTACTTTAATTTTGTCAGCAAATTCTTTTTTTGTTTTCCCGGAAGCTTTAAGTATCAGATTTAAAATTTCTTTACTCATTATTAAATTGCTTTTTTAAGATTATTTAATTTAATTGAAGTAGCCTCACACATCGCCTTTGCCGTCCTAACTTCCACTGAATTTCCAATGAATTTTTTTTGATCTGCTTGATTTCCTATTAAAACATAATAAACAGGAAACCCCTGAATTTTGAGCAGTTCCTTTACAAATAGCATTCTCATTTTTATATCTACTATTCCGTATACTGCCATAAACTTTTTAATAATAACTGTCATTTCAGAATCAGTGTCATAAATTTCAATCCCAATTTCACCACTTTCAACTTGGATTAAATACGGTGGCATTTTATCCATCCTAGCGATAAGTGTAAAACAAGGTTTGTCTACGTCGCTACCTTTACAGCTGTATTGAGGATTCAACAAGAACTCCGTATTTACCAATGCGAATTTTGGATTTGTAGTTAATGTGCCAGCAGAACTGTTTACACTTGAAGGTTTACTTTTGCCGTATTGTTGATCAATAAAAACACACTCAACCTTTGCCACTCGGTCTTTTGTTGTTATCACTGGTGATGGCGATTCAACAGATGAAACATTGTCTCCATTGCCATAATAAGAAGAAAGAAAAACAGGAGATACTAAAGCATGATAATCTACTGTTGATATTGCTCTACAAGGTTGGTTAATTAAAATGTTTTTTGATTCCGGATGTCCTGAAAAATATTTCGATATAAATTCTACTGAAGCGAGTCCCAATCTATTTTGTACAGCTACCGTAGGACACGGTTCATTTACACCTGGAGGAATATGTACGCCCTTTCGACTCATGGAATTAAATTTAACAATCCACTCATAGTCACCATTTGCTACAAACTTTACTAAACCTGCGTATAGTCTTTTAAGAGTATTTTCAGCACGGGGTTTTCCTTCAAATATTGATTTGCCTTTTGACGAAAAATCCAGACATTCCTTAACGGGTTTGTATTTTATCAATCTTTCACCCGTCTTTTCATGTGTTGGTTCTGGCCAAACGATAGGAAAGTTCTCTTTTCCAAATTGAATAAACAATCTTTTGCGAATCGTGTAAGCTCCAAAATCAGCAGCATTTAAAATTCTATGTTCATAATTATAGCCTAAGTCCTTTACTGAACTTATCCATCTATGATAATCCGTCCCCTTAAAATCAGGATCCGGAATCATCACCTCTTTGCCTTTTTTATCAAATACAAATTCACCGTCTTTAATTTTCTGAATAAGTGGACCCCAGTGCAAAAACTCCTTAACATTTTCTATTTGAATGCAATCTGGATTGATGGATGTAATATATCTATTAAGGTGCTCAGCTAAAGTCCTAGAGTCTGCATCTCGTGACATCCCCCCTTTTGCATTAGAATGATTAGTACATTCTAATGAAGCCCATAAGACAAGATTTGCAAAAGGATATTTAATTCTCATTTGCTTTACATGCGAAATCAATTCTGTTAAGTCCAAAGTTCGTATATCTTCAGTAAAATGTAAAGTATCCGGGTGATTGGCGGCGTGTGATAAAATTGCATTTTCATCATGGTTTACGCATGCTATAACTTTTGCGCATTTCTTATCATCAACCATTGCCAATTCTACTCCGGTAGAAGTACCACCCGCTCCGCAAAAAAGGTCAACATATATTAATTTGATGAATATATTTATTGCAGTTATGTATTCTTTTTTCATAATTAGATTTTAGGTAAAAAGCCCCGCCGTAACGGGGCGATTAAAAAGAAAAATTTACAGGAGCCCTTCCAAGAAAAGGAATTTAGCTAGCTGTTGTTTGGTTAGAAAAGGTTTATTAATTATAGATTTCACCTTAGAGTAGATTGAAGTTTTCATGACGAAAAAAGTACCTGTTGCATATCCCATACTTGAAGCGATAGTAGTATTCTTTTCTTCACCAGCTAGCTGTATCATAATATCAACTTCAACAGTTGTCATTTGAACATTAAATCTAGATAGCGGTTTACAAACTATGTTTTCTCCTACGCAATGTCCTCGTTTCGGGCAAATAGAATAGTCATTTGAGGATTCATTATTAGAAAAGTCAGCATTGAAATTTAATGCTCCGAACCTACATTTAGCTAAGGTTTTCAATTGCTCTCTTGGGTCATCAGGAAACCAACTTCTTAATATTATTTGCAAATCTTCCTCACGTTGGATTATTGCAGATAACTCAGGATGAGATTCTATTTCATCAAAATTTAACACTTGTCCTGCAGTGATTAACATCACGTCGGAATCGTTTGTGAAATATTCCTTGGAGGTGTCGAGCATCCCTGGAAAAGGTCTTGTTTTCATAAGTCTATTATTTAAATTGTTTCACTTTTTTGAATAGCGTGGAATTGTGCCACTCGATACATTGCAGTTATGATATGCACATTTAAAATCTTATAGGTTTTAACGCGCCTGATGTATGCTATATCTACCTTCTTGTCTTTGGGTAAAATTTTCAGAACCTGATTTGCATAATATCTAGGCAGATTATTTTTTAAAAATTCAAAAGTCACATCTAAATCCATGAACACAGATGATGGAACGTAAATCTTTTTTACATCCTTAATATTCGTTTGAATATCGCCGTCTATTGTTTTATTTTTTATCTTTGTCATCGTAACACTTGTGTAACGTTTCACAAACCTACAACAAAGTGTTGTTATGCACAACAAATTGTTGTGATAATTTTAGCACAAATACATAACTCAATGAAAATCAGCGAGAAAATTAAAGAGTTTTTTGAAGAAAAAGGCTGGTCTCACACCGAAATCGGTGCAAAATATGGCGTAAGTCAACAAACAATTACCAATTATTTGAACGAAAAAAGAGCAATTCCACTAGATTTCTTAGTTTGGATGAAAGAGGTATTTCCAGATGTGGATATAAATTCTATTATATCAAAACAAGAAAACCACATAGTTTCTGAAAGCAAAGCAATGTATAAACGCAAAGAGTCGCGTGAAGAAATACTTAAAGAATTCGGAAAAATTCTAGATAACTACCTTTAAATAGGTTGAAATATAATGATTAACGACACGATAACGACACGAGCGTTTTTCAATAAACTGAATATTAACAACTTGTCTCTTCATGGTGATAATGGTACTGGGTACAAACTCCGCAAACATACATCTATATTATGTTTGCGGTTTTTTTTTATCTCACCTCTGCTTTTTAATTTTAAAAAATGTATAAAGACTTGTAAAATGAAAAAGCATCACTCACCACTAAAAGCAATCCCAGCAACCTGGGTGAAAAAAGCATAAAATCCAATCTTAAAAAGACTTGGGAGTACTACTATAAGTTTTATAGCCCTACGCATCCATTAGGTTTTACAGTGCGATTTAAAGGAAATAATAGATGACAGACAATAGAGGACTAAATTCCTTATTGAAAATGAACTAAGAAATCTCAGCATTGGTTATAATTCTATAACAAAAGAATATGATAATGTAGATAACCAAGTTCTTGAAAAAAATCCGATTATTTTAGCCCTTGGAAATAGCATTGGAAAAAATAGATTTGCCGAAAGTACTAGAATAACAATGAAGGATATAATAAGCCTTATCAATGAGGCATCAAAAAATAATGGTACTTCAGCACGTAACATTACGAGCGTTATAATAGAGTAAAAGTTAATTTATGAATTTTGTATAATTATTTTGTAGACTTATATATATTAGAACATAATTATATTCGTTATATCAAAATATCACTTTATACTCCTAAGATTAGATTAATATTCAGAGATTCGAATAAAGAGAAAATTAAATTTTAAAATAATAAAATTCTCCTTTTGCATGGGAATTAAGTGTTTTAGATGTAATCTATTACTTGATTTGCACAATTCTTCAATTATAGAAACACTCCATATCCTCAGCAAGCAACCATATATATACATCATCTTCCAATTTGATTACAAATAATTTATAAAAGCTTTTAATATCAATTTGTCTAGGTAATTATCCAAACATAGATTTAAAAAGATAAAAGATCTGAAATTTATAGACTCGATAGATAATTTATACTTTCTTATTTTAAAACTTTAATTTTTATTTTTTTAAAATTTTATAGCCATTAAAAATTCGCTCTTTAAGAATTTACTTTATTTCCAATTATCTATTTAGTATCAATTTGGCTCAATCTGTTATTTGGAGACTAAAATTTCTCCAATCACAATTTCATTACTTATTTTTCAGTTTATCCAATTTTTATTATAATATGATTACCAACCATCTGTATATCAAATAGATGCAGCTTTGTAAAATGAGCTTATAAATTTTTGAATTTATAAATCTAAAATACATTCATACAAAAATCATGCGTTAAAAAGAAAGATATTTCAAATTATTTATAATATTACTCCATAGTAAGACTAGATACATTTATCAATTCTAATCTCTCCTTATTTTATCCAATTATTTCCAATTATACGATAAATTTTTCTTTTATATAAAAACTAAAGAATATGATTAAAAAAATATTAACCCTAATCATTATTGGGGTATTTTTTGGCTCAAAAGCGCAGATAATCACTACAAAAGGCGTGTCTATTGAAGCATTATCTGGATATAGTAAAGACAATCTTAGCTTTTCTATTGCAGGTAATGAAAAAGGGACCAACCCTAATATTTATTCAGAACTAAAATGGGAAAAAATACAATATACCAATAATGGTATTGCAATAAACTACAATACAAATAGATGGGAAGCTCAGTTGGGATATTTATATTCTGATGCATTTAAAGGAGATGTTAATGACAAAGACTATAGTGAAGATAATAGGCAAGGAATTTTTTCAGATTTATTGATGAGTAGTCATAAAGGATACAAACACAATCCCAAGCTCAAGGTGGGTTATAAATTTATTAATAGGAAAAATACAAGTTTCTCGGCTGGTGTTTACTCAGATTTTCTTAATCAAAAACTGACACTACTCAACCATACTTATCCAGATGATAATCCCGAATACGATTACCAAGAAGACTTAGATTCATACTACAAGACAAAATGGCTTTCTGTAGGAGGATATTTAAATATACAGCACAATATTATTCAAACTCTAAATGTTGGCCTATCTACACAATGGGGATATACATCATATGATTCTTACGCCAATTGGAACCTAAGACCTTTTCGTCATCCTAAAAGTTTTACACATACAGGAAAAGGATACAATCACACAACTAGACTTGCTATAACAAAGTTGATTAACGACAAAATTGCCATTTCTGGACAAGGCGCTTATTCTAACGCTCTTATAAAAAATGGTATAGACCTATTATACAGGGAAGACAATACCAGTGTTCCAACCAAACTAAACGAAGTAAAATGGAATTCTTGGCAATTCCTAATAGGTATAAAATATATTTTCTGAGACACCTAATCATTAAAAAATCATTATTATGAACAAACAAAAACTTAACATCGTAAGATCTTCGGCAATGGCAAGTATCATTGCATTAAGCATTATGACGTCTTGTCAAAAAGAAGATTCAATAGAAGCTGAAACTATAGATGCAGCTAAAAACCACATTATCTCGAAAACAAACGACGGTGAGACATTGCATACATTTAAGCTTCCCGGAGGTAAAATTGCTAATATTCTTGAAGATAAAGAGGCGCGATATTTAGAAGATGACATCATTGTATCTAAAGCAGACTTTAATGCTGTAAAGATTGGAGCGCAGAATCAAACAGAGCCCCGTCTCACCAGAAAAGGAGGATATACTAGACTATGGCCAGGAGGCGTAATTTATTATACAACTGCAACTCTTGCCATACATAATGCTGTACAACAAGCAATAGCTGAGATGGATCCACCAACTGGTATAAAGCATGCAGGAATTAAATTTGTACAAATATCAAATCCCCAGCCAGGTCAAAATTATATTGCGTTTGTCCCAAGTGGCGGATATGGAAGCTTTTCACATATAGGAATGCAAGGAGGTCGACAAGAATTAGCAATTGCTTCGCATTTAAATAAATATATTCTCATACATGAAATACTGCATGCTTTAGGGTTTGCTCACGAGCACACTAGACCAGATAGGGGCAATTACATTAATATTCTATGGAATAATGTAGATGTAAATCAATATGGTCAAGATATATTGTCAAATTGGTATATTCATCCAAACAATATAGGTAAAGGAGAATTCGACTACAATTCTGTAATGCTTTACGGATCGTATGACTTTGCTAAACCATATACTGTAACAATGACTAGAAAGGACAACGGTCAACCATTAGTTAATAACTGGGATCATTGGAGTGTTTATGACAGAAAATATTTAAGAGAATATTATCCGAAATATCCAAACCAACCCTAATTAAAATCATCTCAGAAAATAGGAATAAGTTTTAGAAATAAAGCTTATTTTTTTGTACTTAGTACAAAATAAAATTACTTTAATGAAAGTACTAAATATAGTTATAGAATTAGTTTTTTTATTTACATGTTTTGGCAAATTATATTCACCAATGGGAAAGTAAAATACACCATATTAAATATATACCATTCTTTAATTCTCGAGAAGATTTTTCTATTATAATTATTAATTTCAATAGCGATTATAAAACCCAATAGAGTAAGTATTGAAGAAATTAATTGGATTTGTTCACCTCTTTTTATACATCGTTTAACACATCAAATGGTTAGCATTTATAAAAACCAAATGATGATTTAACTAATTGAATTTTTCTCATTCTTTTTCTTCAAGAAAATTTGCATTTTACTAATTTCCTGTATGGATAATAGAAACATAAGCTTCTGTAAAATTATTAGGAGCAGCTCTATTATACTGTAGGGTAATTTTATCATTTAATGCAAAGTACTCCAATGCCCCTAAAGAATGGCTTACTACTCTTGTAAGTTCATGATGATAAGTAGATTTTGCTAAAAGAAATATGCCGTTTTTTTTGTAAGTTAGCAGTATTGAAAAAGCATTCGCTTAGTTTGGTCGATCCTAGAACTTTCATTTCTTCGAAACCCCGCAATTTGCCAATACTTTTTCCGTTAGCCTTCATATTCTAGAGAATTCAGAAAAGTAATAAATCACAAAATTTGAATGAATTTTTCATCCATTAAACCTCATTCTTCTATTTCACTATTTGTGAAAAATATTTGGGTATTTGAAAATAACAAAGAAAATCAACATACCTCACTCCCATTTTTTGCAGATGGTTATCCAGGATTAATGTTCCAAAAGACAGAAAATGGTTTATACGTGAATCCTCACAACAAAAAAATGCCTGAAATTTTTCTGTACGGACAAACTATAAAACCCATCACCTTGGAGATTGATGGGTCGTATCAAATCATTATTTTTCAATTTTATCCATTTGTTTTGAGGGCTTTTTGGAAAATTATTCCAGAGAGTATTAATGACAGTTGTTATTATTTGGACAACACATTGGAGGTAAATATAGAGGAATTCACAAGACAGCTTTTGGAGACAGATTCTCTTGATAAAAGGATTGAAAAAATAAGTCACTTGTTGTTTCAATATTTTATTCAAAAGAAAAACAGTTTAGATTTGTGCATCAGAAAAGCCATTCAAAACATTATCGATTGTAAAGGGCAAACCTCCATTAAGGAAATTGCAGAAAATTTAGAAATCAACATCCGAACTTTGGAGAGACGATTTCTGAAAGAGACAGGCATTTCTGCCAAACAATTTGCAAAAATTTCTCAGTTTCAAGCAACCTTGCATCAATTGACAACCAAAGATTACATCAAGCTTACCGATGTAGTTTACGAAAACGGATTTTCAGATCAATCTCATTTCATTCGTGTTTTCAAAGCATTTACTGGTAAAACTCCAAAAAATTTCGTGATAAAATAACCAATGTCGTTTTTATTCTATTTTCAAAAGCTTGTTTTCTGAAACTTTGCTGAAACAAAACAAGAATAAAATGAATGTAATCGTATTTGGTGCCAATGGCACTGTAGGAATTGAAATTGTAAAACAAGCTCTTGCTAAAGGGTATCACACAACAGCTTTTGTTCGTAATGCCGACAAATTAAAATTAGCAGAAAATCCTCGTCTAACAATTCATCAAGGCGATGTTTTGCAAGTCGAAAGTGTACGCTATGCCATTAAAAATCAAGATGTGGTTTTTTGTGCTTTGGGTGATGGGAAAGTTGGTAAAATTAGAGCTGCTGGAACCCAAAATATTATTACTGTAATGCAATCAGAAGGTGTTCAACGATTGATTTGTCAATCGACAATTGGAGCTGGAAATAGCTATAAGCACCTGAATTTCGTATGGAAATACATCATGTTTGGTTTTCTACTAAAAAAAGTTTTACCAGATCATAACTTGCAAGAACAATTCATTGAAAAAAGCTCGCTAAATTATACCATCATTCGCCCAAGTGCTTTGACAAACGGGGAAAAAACAAATAATTATAAAGTTGATATTGGAGAAGAGTCAACCAAATTAACCTTAAAAATCAGCCGAAAAGATGTTGCCCATTTTATGTTGAACCAAATCGAAAACAATGAATTTAATAGAAAAGCTGTTAATATTTCCCATTAATTCTATTATGAAAACCATTGATATTTCTTTAATTATCACACTGTTGTTTACAGGGTTGATGGCAGGATTTTTCTTTTCCTACACGTTTTCGGTAAACTTTGGATTACAAAAACTAAAAGACAAAGACTATTTGCTCGCGATGCAAAACATAAACAAAGAAGTCTTGAATCCCGTATTTTTTATCTGTTTTTTTGGAGCTTTATTATTTTGCATAGTGAGTTCACTTTTGTCTATTGACTTTTCATCTCCCAAATTTTATCTGATCCTTTTGGGTGCACTTTTATATATTTTTGGAGTTTTTGTAATTACTGGTTTACAAAATGTACCATTGAATAATCTATTAGAAACTTTTGCTATAGAAAATGCCAATAAAGAAGACTTACAAAAAATGCGAACTATTTTCGAAGCTCCTTGGATTTTTTGGAATAATGTAAGAACACTTTCATCAATTCTAAGTTTTTTATTTTTAATTGCTAGCTCAATTAAATAATAAGTTATCGGTAACTACCATACATATCTTATTCTCGAGCATAAGTGAAAACCAAAATAAATAAATCTCTTTAGAAATAATTCTAAAGAGATTTATTTTTGAAATTAGGGTTTTATGTATTTTAGCAAAAAAATTACAAACAAGTATTGTGGCCGCTTGAATAATAGTCAGACTAAAATAATATCCAAACACCAGAAATGAATTATATAAGTATAAAAAAACAAAATTTCGGAAGAATTAATGATAAAATTTCATTTATTATATCGTTAGGAATATTTCTTTTAGGATTAATGGGTTTTTATATGAATTGGAAAAATGGTTTATGTTCTATTACTGTTATCGCTTGTAGTTACTTTCTTATAAAATATAAAGTTTTAAAAATCCCATTTATCATTTTAATTATTATTTTTCCATTAATTGGGTTTTCATTATATACTCACTTAAATTTTATTGAAATTCTAATTACTACAATATTTTTATCATTGTTTTTCTTCCTAAAATCTTCATACCAAGAAGGTAAAATTAAGGATGAATTTGAAATTTTTTTTATTAATAATAAAGAATTAAAATGTATATCAGTAGAAGACCAGAATTATAAAAATTATGCATTCAATCCCAAATCGTATTTAAAATCTTATCCAATAAAAAATATCAAAGCTTTCTCATTTGAAGAAAAAAATATTAAAATAATTGTTGGAAATAAAATTATTCGTCCAAGAGAACTGAATGACGAAAACATCCAAGAAATACATGATTTCATTAAATACAAATTTCCTTATTTTTTAGAAAATGAAGTAGATTTTAATGATTATCTAAAAATTGAAAATAAGTATTATCTTCATCAATTTCTAATATTCTCACCAGTAATTATTTTTTATTTAGCTATCTGCTTTTTTGCTGATAATGGTAAAGACAAAATGCTAACAAACGTATTTTTAATATTTATGTTTGGATTGCCTTTTATTATTTATAAAATATTAAAAAAAAATAAATTCAACTAAAATCGTACAATTTCACATTGGAAAAAAATATCATAAATACACCTCAATGGGAAGAATTTCAAAGAGGTTTATTTTTGAAATTGGGGTTTTATGGATTTTAGCTTTTATTTTTGATTTTAGAAATTGCTGATTACAAACGTTATTCTAAATTTGAAATTTAATATATGAAGATAAGTGTTGCACAAACAAATCCTATTAAAGGAAATGTGAAAATAAATTTACAAAATCATTTGAAATTAATAGAAAAAGCTATTGATAATAATGTTGAATTAATCATATTTCCTGAATTATCATTAACTGGATATGAACCAGAACTTGCAAAAATAATTAGTGAAAACTTTGATGAATCTAAGCTTGATATTTTTCAAAAAAAAAGTGATGAACATAATATTACAATAGGTATTGGTTTACCGACTATGAAAAATGATAAGATCTTTATCAGTATGATTATTTTCCAACCATGTAAAGAAAAAATTATATATTCAAAACAAAACTTATTTCCTTCTGAAAAAGAATTATTTACTAAAGGTAATAAACAGATTATTGTAAAGTTTGAAAATAACAATATTTTCGCACCAGCAATATGCTATGAAATTTCAGATAAATATCATTCTCAAAATGCTAAAGTAAACAATGCAAGTATTTATATTGCAAGTGTTTTAAATTCAAAATCAGGTATTGATGATGATTTATTAAAATTATCATCAATAGCTAAAGAACATAATATGACTGTAATGATGTCTAATTTTATTGGTGAGTCTGGAGGTTATGATTGCGCCGGGAAATCATCTCTCTGGAATAATGATGGCAGATTAATAGAACAATTGAATGATTACCAAGAGGGAATATTAATCTATGATACAATTAATAAAATAGCAAATAAAGTTTATTGTCCCTAATATATCTAATTGAGATTCAATTAACGTAAAAATAATTTACATTAATGGAAAGGCTATTAAAAGACTTATTATTAAAATTGAGATAATTGCGATAATCTTCGATTTTAATTAACTTCAAAATGTTCAAAAAATAAAAATCTTATAATTATCTAAATTCGTGATACCCTTGAGAACATATCTTTCATTTTTTATCTTCTAATACCAGCATAATATGAGAATTATTTGTTTAATTTTATTCGTACTGACCCCTTTGGTTTTCAATGCACAAAATTTGAAAGGCAAAATTATTGATACTTTGATTTTCAGATTTGATCCTCAAGAATTTGATTTAAAATTAATAAATCTGTCAAGTAAAAAAGTACATTTTCTGAAAGCGAGACAAAACAAAGAATTTGAAGTAAAAAATTTAGAAAAAGGAAATTATACTTTGCAAATTCTAAACGAAGATTATAAACTCAATGTTTTCAAAATTGATTTAAATAAAAATCTAAATCGAATTTTTTATGCGGACAAATACTGTAAATATCGAATAAATAAAAGCAAAATTTGTCCACGATGTAAATCTGACAAAGAGGTAATTCCGATTTTTTATGGGCTTATGCCTGGAAATTTCATGAAGGTGAATAAAGATAAATATTACTTTGCGGGTTGTGAAATTACACCTTGTGACCCAAAATGGTATTGCAAAAGGGACAAAACTCAATTTTAAATAAAATTTTGCTACAGCAATAGTAATTTAAAAATTAACTAAAAAAAATACGCATCAATAGCTTGATACGTATTTTTTTTATCGTTGGGGAAAATTATTTCTTCTCTTTAGATCTTTGTAAAACCTCATCTACCATTCCGAAATCTTTCGCTTCAGTTGAAGTCATCCAATAGTCTCTATCAGAGGCTTTTTCTACCCAATCATAAGATTGTCCAGAATGCTCAGAGATAATATCGTATAATTCTTTTTTCAATTTTAGCATCTCTCTTAGGTTGATTTCCATATCAGAGGCAACACCTTGTGCGCCACCAGAAGGCTGGTGAATCATTACTCTAGAGTGTTTCAGCGCAGAACGCTTCCCTTTTTCACCTGCTACCAAAAGTACAGCACCCATAGAAGCTGCAATCCCAGTACAGATAGTGGCTACATCTGGCTTGATGATTTGCATCGTGTCATAGATTCCCAAACCTGCATATACACTTCCCCCAGGTGAGTTGATGTAGATTTGGATATCTTTAGAAGAATCCGAACTTTCTAAAAATAAAAGCTGAGCCGTAACAATATTTGCCACTTGGTCATCAATTCCTGTACCTAAGAAGATAATTCTATCCATCATCAAACGAGAGAATACATCCATTTGGGCAACATTCATTCTACGCTCCTCCATGATATAAGGCGTAAGATTTGTTGGGCCATACATTCCCATATATTGGTCGGTTACCAAACCGCTATTCCCTAAATGCTTTACAGAGAAATCCCTAAATTCTTTTTTAATGTCCATATTTATATTGGTATTATTTTAATTTTTTACTTTTAACTAAATTACAATTTTTATTCCTAAAAATATATAAGACTTTTTGTCATAGCCTGTATTAGGGCTTTATGTAGATTATTTTCTATGAACATAGATTCCTTTGATGGGAGAATATCCCAGAATTTCAGAAAGTTGCATAGAAGCTTGTTTCAATATAGTGATTTTCTTAATGGCTTCAAAATACTTGCCTTCATCATTCATTAGGTTTTTTAGGTCATCTGTGATTTTCCTGATCATAAAGTCGATATATCTAAATTTATGAATCAAAATATCTCCTTCCACTTGTCCACTTATCTTATCACCATAATTGGGTGGGTAGATATTTCTTGAAGCCCAATTTTCTAGGTCATTTAATGGCATAATGGCGTCTACTACTTTCGTGGTTATCCCTTCATCCATAAAAGTCACAAAGAAATTTCCTTTTCTCAGTTCTTCATTTTGTATACCCTCTTTGATGCTATCAATAATTACTTTATTAATATCCACCTGAAATTCGTAATTTTCTTCTTCAAAATGATTCAGAATTTCTTCTATCACCGTGATGTCGTACTTTTCATTCGAAGGTGTTTCCCTATGCAATACTATATCACCAAAATTCAGCATTAGATTGACCAAATTATTTTCTTGTTTCAAAAGATCAAAAATAACAGGATCTACTACATCTACATCTGGCGGAACAATCTCTAGTTTAGGAGCTTTATTCTCAGCTAGAGGAGCTCTTTGATTTTGGTTTTGAATCAGCTGCTTCTGAATATCCAATTCATTAAAAAGACTCTGCTCCGATAGCCCAAACTTGTTCGAAACTTCTTTCAGATAAACTTCTTTTTTCAAAGAATTTTGCACAAAACCTACTGATTTTACGATATTTCGGATGGCTTCTGCTTTCTTAATAGGATCGTTTCCTGCTTCTTTTAAAAGGATTTCAGCTTTAAAATCAATAAAATCTGTTGCTTGTTCTTCTATGAATTTTTCTACATATTCTTGAGGATGTTTTCTGGCAAAAGAATCGGGATCATCGCCTTCTGGAAAAAGCAAAACTCGAATATTCATGCCTTCCGTTAGCAACATATCAATACTTCTGAAACTCGCTTTTATACCCGCATTATCACCGTCAAACAAAATCGTTACATTCTCCGTAAGTCTTTTTATAAGTTTTATTTGCTCTGTGGTAAGTGAAGTTCCAGAACTCGCCACTACATTTTCTATCCCCGACATATGCAGAGAAATAACGTCCATATAACCTTCTACCAACAAACAAACATTCTTTCTGGAAATCGCTTGTTTACTTTGATGAAGTCCGTACAGAACATTAGATTTATGATAAATCTCGGTCTCCGGCGAGTTGAGATATTTGGCAGTTTTTACATTATTCCTAAGTATTCTAGCTCCAAAACCCAGTACTCTACCCGAAAAACTATGGATAGGAAACATTACTCGCTCTCGGAATCTATCTACTCCCGAAGGGGTATTTTCTGGAAATATTGCAAGACCTGACTTCTCTAAAATCTCCTTGCTGTATCCTTTTTCTAACGCAAACTCTGTAAACGCGTTTTTCTTCTCTAAAGAATATCCTAGCTGAAATTTCTTAATGATATCATCTCTAAGCTGACGTTCTTTGAAATAAGAAAAACCTATAGCCTTCCCTTCTTCATCCCCCCAAAGCAAATTTTGATAGTAATCATTAGCCACTTCATGTATTTTGTACATGATATCGCGTTCGGACTGTGCATTTTTTGCTTCCTCAGAAAACTCCCTAATATCTTCTTCTACATCAATGCCATATTTTTTGGCAGCATGACGCAAAGCCTCTGGATAGGTGAAATTTTCAATTTCCATTAAAAATGAAATGGCAGTCCCTCCTTTTCCGGTGGAGAAGTCTTTCCAGATTTGTTTGCTTGGTGATACTACAAAACTAGGCGACTTTTCTTCATGAAAAGGGCTGAGACCTTTAAAATTGGATCCTGCTCTTTTCAGTTGTACATATTCGCCGATAATCTCTTCTACTCTTATAGTGGAGAAAATCTTATCTATCGTTTGCTTAGAAATCATGCTGTAAAAATAAGGAAAATAGCAATTTCTTGCTACTAATATGTGAGTTATATAGTAATTTTGCAGCAAATTATTTTCATGAATTTCAGCATCACTCGCCTTGAAGATTGGCAACAGGTTGTAGATAAAATACTTCCACAATTGCAGCATCCAATATTATTACTAAAAGGAAATTTGGGAGCAGGAAAAACTACTTTCACCCAATTTTTACTTAAAAACTTGGGAAGTACAGACGAGGTAAACTCCCCCACCTATTCCATTGTGAACGAGTATACTTCTCCAAAAGGAAAAATTTTTCACTTTGATCTTTATCGACTAAAAGACCTTGACGAAGTGTATGATATTGGAATAGAAGAATATATAGACAACGCTTATCTATGCATTATAGAATGGCCAGAAGTGTATGAAGAAGAATTATATGGCATGAAGTTTCATACGATGAATATCATCAATTCTGAGACGGCTAGGGAAATAAGTTTCGAGTAATTATTACGTATCTTTGCCCCTAGAAATTTTATTTTTCTGTAAGCAACAATTGAATTTAGTATGAGTACTACAAATATTTTCACTCCTTTTTCAGAGGAACAATTAATTCCTCAGGAAGAAAAATTAGAGGTGATAAAAAAAGGAAAACAATTTAGCATCGGTATCCCCAAAGAAACCTGTCTTAATGAGAGGCGTACTTGTATTACGCCAGATGCGGTACAAGTTTTGGTACAACATGGCCACGAGATCATTGTAGAAGCGGGCGCAGGAAATGGATCTTTCTTTACAGATTTGCAATACTCAGAATCGGGCGCTAGGATTACCAACAACCCTACTGAAGCCTTTGCACAAGATTTAATCTTAAAAATAAATCCTCCTACTGATGAAGAAATCGAGCTAATGAAGCCCAATTCTTATCTTGTATCAGCATTACAGATTAATCTTAGAGAAAAATGCTATTTTCAGAAATTAGCCGAAAAGAAGATCAACGCCATTGCCTTTGAATTTATTGCAGACGAATACAAACAATTGGCTTTAGTAAGATTAGTAGGAGAAATTGCTGGTACTGTGTCTATCCTTTACGCATCAGAATTATTAGCATTATCTAATGGATTAATGTTAGGAGGAATTACAGGTGTAAGACCAGCTGAGGTAGTAATTATAGGCGCGGGCATTGTAGGAGAATTTGCAACAAAAGCCGCAATTGGTCTAGGCGCTAGTGTAAAAGTTTTTGATAATTCTCTTTCAAAACTAAGAAGACTTCACACTATCGTAGATGGCAGAGTACCAACTTCTATGATAGATCCTAAAGAACTTACAAAATGCTTAAGACGTGCAGATG
Organism: Chryseobacterium sp.; assembly: GCF_045629545.1. Lineage (GTDB taxonomy): Bacteria > Bacteroidota > Bacteroidia > Flavobacteriales > Weeksellaceae > Chryseobacterium. Next base: position 81,686 of record NZ_JAZQRK010000012.1, read on the forward strand.
TCGTAATAGCGGCAATGCCAGGTATAAATATGCAGCCCATTGTTACAGAAGAGATGGTAATGAAGATGAAGAAAGGAAGCGTCATCATAGATATTGCAATAGATAACGGAAAAGCGGTAGAGACCTCTGAACTTACTACAATGGACGATCCTTATATCATCAAACATGGTGTTATCCATTGTGCACTTCCCAACCTTACTTCAAAAATGCCTAGAACTACCACAAAGGCCATTTCCAATTTCTTTTTATCTTACATTTTAGGATATGATGCAGAAGATGGATTCGAGAATATGCTTCTTCGTAATAACGAGATGAAACAAAGTCTTTATATGTACAAAGGCAGACATACCAAAAAGGTAGTTTGCGATCGTTTTGGACTTACCTATCATGATATCAATCTTTTACTTTTCTAATGAAAAAAATTAAATTTTACCTTCTCGGGCTTATTCCTGGGCTTATTATTGTATTTATTGTGCTTAATAAAAAAGGAGCTAGCTGTTCTGGATATCTTCCCAATAGTCGTGTCATTGCAGAAACTTTATCCAAAGATTTTTCTTATTCAGAACAATTCACGGCAGAAATGAATGCGCTAAAAATAGATGAAAAATTCTTGAAGGACAGCATTTTTACCAACGGGAAAATAGATTTTGATAGAAGTAATGCTCAGAAAAAGCCCTGCCCAAGTTATTTGATTTCTTACCCAGAAAAAAATCCAAGATACGAAGTTACTTTTGAGAAATGTGCTGACAATGCAAATCTTAATCAACTTACCAAAATAAAATAAAACAAATGGAAAGCAATTACTACATGATTCATGATTATTTGATTTCCATAGCAGTATTTGCTTTTCTTTTTTTGGTCATAATTATTTTTTTCATTTTAGCACAAAATAAAAAATTAAGGAACAACAATAAGCAAATTACCGATAGTAATAGACTGATTGAGCAAAGACTGAATGAGGTTCAGCTAGAACACATTGGCAACAAACTCAATCCGCATCTCTTCAAGAATATACTAAATTCTGTGCAGTCTCATGCCTATCAAACATATAGTTCTTTGGATAAATTAGCCAACGTATTAGATTATATTTTGTACGAAAGCAATGATAAATTTGTAAGTCCAAAAGAGGAACTCAATTTTGCTTTAAGTTTAATAGAAATCAACAAAATAAAAATAAATCCGCTTTTTGATTTCAGAAGTAAATCTAGAATTGATAAGTCAGATGCTACTTACGATCTCAAAATTTTCGCTCCCTTACTTTGCGTAGATCTTATAGAAAATGCTTTCAAACACACCGACTTTTTGGCACAAGATTCTTTTATAGCAATTAGTTTTGAGTTAGAAAACAGAATTTTTACTTTGAAAGTGAGCAATAAGGCCTCTAAAAAAAATATTCTTGAAAAAGAAAATAGTGGTTTTGGAAGCCAATCATTAGAGCAAAGATTAAAAATGATTTATGGCAATCATTACGAGCTTAAAAGAATTCCTAAAAATGGTATCTTCACCGCAGAATTAAAAATAAATTTGGGTGAGTACTACGATCAAGTGCGTTATTTTAGATGATGAACTTTTAGCCTTAAGCTATCTAAAACTATTGTGTGAACAGATAGATAATATAGCAGTGGTGAAAGTTTTCAATAATCCTTTGGTTTTTGTAAAAGAAATCGATAAGCTTGATTTTGATGTTTGCATCTTGGATATAGAAATGCCAGGAATGACTGGTCTACAAGTGGCAGAATTGTTTTCTAGTTCTAAGAAAATTATATTTACAACTGCCTACAAAGAATATGCTGCAGAAGCTTACGACCTCAATGTAGTAGACTATGTAAGAAAACCCATCAAGATAGAAAGGTTACAGCAGGCATTTGAAAAAATAAAACTTATAAATACTCCTTCTCAAAAACAAGATTATATAGAGCTCAATACCAATTTCGGCAAAACGACTATTATTACAGACCAAATAGTTTATATAAAAACTTCTGAAATAGATAGCCGAGATAAAGAAATCCTCCTTAGAGATAACACCACACTTATCCTAAAAAACATTAGTTTTAAAACACTGATGGATCTTTTGTCACCTCATCGTTGGATACAAGTCAATAAAAAAGAGATTATCGCATTATGTTGTATAAAAGTATTTTCGCATCAAGAAATCATTACTACATTACCCATTAATAAAGATTATTTCAGAAAAATTCAGATTGGTGACGCTTATAGAAGTTCGTTACAAAAGGCATTTGAAAGCTTATAAATAATTTTTGTTACATAATTTCAAACTTTGGTTACATTTGAAGAATCGAAATTTTCTACATCTCTTTTTTCTTAAGAAATTTACAATCAAAATAAAGGAATTATGAACTGGGGGAAATACAAAAATATTATTTTTTATATCGCAACTATTGCGCTTTTTTCTTGTTTAATCTATTGGTTTTTGATACAAGGACAAACTTTAGAAGACAAAAGCAGCATCATTACAAAAACGATTACAGACACTACTTGGGACAATTTTTTAGAATCATTTAAGACCAATCTCCATCATCCTTTAGCAATATTATTGGCTCAGATTGTTACCATTATATTTTCAGCTAGGCTTCTAGGATGGGTTTGTATTAAAATAAAGCAACCCTCTGTAATCGGCGAAATGGTAGCGGGTATTATACTAGGTCCTTCACTTATTGGGATGCATTTTCCAGAATTTTCTACCCTATTATTTCCTAAAGAATCTTTGGGTAATCAGCAATTTTTAAGTCAAATTGGATTGATACTTTTCATGTACATCGTAGGAATGGAACTAGATTTGAGTGTTTTAAGAAAAAAAGCACATGATGCGGTGGTGATAAGTCATGCAAGTATTATTTTTCCTTTTGCACTTGGGATTGGTCTTTCCTATTTTATTTATCAAGAATTTGCTCCTGATGGTGTTCAATTTATATCTTTCGCCCTATTCATCGCAATTGCAATGAGTATTACTGCTTTTCCTGTGCTTGCGCGTATAGTACAAGAAAGAAATCTCCAAAAAACAAAATTGGGCACGATTGTTATTACCTGTGCAGCAGCAGATGATATTACCGCTTGGTGTATTTTGGCAGCAGTAATTGCTATTGTAAAAGCAGGCTCATTCACAAGTTCTATCTACGTCATCATCATGGCAATTGCGTATGTATTTTTAATGATAAAGATAGTACGCCCTTTTCTGAAAAGAATTGGCGATTTGCAATCAGGCAAAAGTTCTATTAGCAAACCAATGGTAGCAATATTTTTCCTTACTCTTATTATTTCTGCTTATGCAACGGAGGTTATTGGTATACATGCTCTATTCGGAGCTTTTATGGCTGGAGCTATTATGCCCGAAAATGCAAAATTCAGAACCTTATTTATAGATAAAGTAGAAGATGTAGCTTTGGTTCTTTTGCTTCCCTTATTCTTTGTATTTACTGGCCTCCGCACGCAAATTGGGCTGCTAAATGAAGGACATCTTTGGGTTACTGCATTATTGATCATTATTATAGCCGTGGTAGGTAAATTTGCAGGAAGTGCTTTAGCTGCGAAGTTTTTGGGGATCAATTGGAAAGATAGCCTTACTATTGGAGCGCTAATGAACACTAGAGGTTTGATGGAACTTATTGTATTGAATATAGGGTATGATCTTGGCGTGTTGAGTCCACAAATATTTGCTATGATGGTCATAATGGCATTGTTCACTACATTTATGACGGGACCTGCGCTAGATCTTATAAATTTTATTTTTAAATCTAAAAAAGATGAAGATAATGGAGAAAACGACTCGAAATACAGATTGCTACTCTCATTTGATAATCCAGAATCTGGTAGTATTTTGCTTAGACTTGCCAATGCATTTACGCATAAAATGAACGGTAATAAGAGCATTACAGCTATGAATATTGCCTCAATAGATGAAGTACATACTTATGAAATTGAAGGATTTGAAAATGATCAATTTAAAAATGTGATAGAAACATCACAAGAACTGCAAGTCGAAGTTGTCACACTTTTCAAAGCTTCCACAGATATAGAAAGCGATCTTACCAATATATCCAACAAAGGGAATTACGATTTACTCCTTATTATGCTAGGAAAATCTATGTATGAAGGCAGTTTGTTGGGAAGATTATTTGGGTTTACAACTAAAATAATTAATCCCGAAAAATTATTAAATACCGTAAAAGGCAAAAGCAATATCTTCAATAACTCTCCATTTGACGATTTTACACTTCAAATATTAGATAAAACAAATATTCCTGTTGGAGTTTTGGTTGAAAAAAACTTTGCTAAGGTAGATAAAATCTTTATTCCTATTTTTTATTTAAATGATTTTTACCTTTTCGAATACGCCAAAAGACTGATCAACAATAACGATTCTCAGATTGTCATTGTAGATGTTGCAGGAAAAATTAAAAACAATATCGAAATCAAAGAACTTATAAGAAGCATACAGCATGTAGCACCCAACCATATTACTTTCCACAATGAGAAAAAAATTGAAAAAGACTTTCTGAATTCTCAAGATCTAATGCTTATAAGTAACAAATCTTGGAGAAACCTTATCGACACTAAAAGTTATTGGCTTGCAGACATACCATCAACCCTGATATTATCCAACCCAGTTTAAATAACTTATTTACAACATACAATTCCTTCATCTTTGAAGGAATTTTTTTTTTAACTTCAGCTTAAAATTTAAAGGATAATTAAATTTTAAATTTGCTTAAATTACAATAATTATGACAGAAGAAAAAAGAGCAACGATGGTGAAAAGCTTTAATAGATCCGAAGCTTTGCGTTTTTATAATGCAGAATTAGTGGAGCTAGACATCGACTTCATTTCTATAAAAGTCCCAAAAATGAATATTATGATGCGTACAGCAGGTATGTTCAATGGTGCTATGATTGCTTCACTTGTAGATGCTTCGTCCGGCTATGCAGCGGTAAGCCATTACCCAGAAGATTGCTATGTAGTAACAGTGGAACTCAAGGTTAATTATCTTCGTCCCGCATTAGGTGATGCCCTGATTTCCAAATCGTATGTGGTGAAAGGAGGAAATAAAATAAGTGTTATTCGGACCGAAATATACACTTTACATGAAGAAACTTTAGTAGAAAATCATGTGGCTACTTCTTTGGTAACGATGATGAAAATAAAATAATTTTCTAAAAAGAAATCCAAATTTAATGGATATCTCCAAAGATTTGGAATAGCTTTTGTTACATTTGTAGCTCACTTAAAAATTATACTATGAATCTTATTATTCGCTTGCTAATCACTGCGGTTGTCGCTTTTTTATTAACCAAAATTTTGCCTGGAGTTCATCTGAATGATTTCGGAGCAGCTATTATTTTCGCAATTGTTTTGGGTATTTTGAACCTGATTGTAAAACCAATTCTTAGTATTTTGGGATTACCGCTGACCATTATTACTTTAGGATTATTTTCTTTAGTGATCAATGCCATTATAATTCTTATGGCAGACTATTTCATAGAAGGTATGGAAGTAGATGGTTTCCTTTGGGCATTTATTTTCAGTATAGGATTATCAGTGGTTACTTCCCTAGCAAACTCTATGTTTTCGGACGAAAAATAAATTTTATCATTCCTTACATACATCAATCGCCAGCAATTATTGTTGGCGATTTTTTTATGTTTAAACTTAAAGAATAACTGTTTTATTATTTTAATATTAATCCTAACTTTGAACTCTTAAGACTTAAACAAGAAATTTATGAAACTTAAATATAGTTTGCTAGCATTGGCAGCTCCTTTTTTGATGAATGCACAACAACTCATGACGCCGGAAATTCTTTGGACCTTAAAAAAAGTAGGTGTACAAGCAGTTTCTCCAGATCAATCTTCTTTAATCTATAAAGTAGGACAAGTAGATCTGAAAACAGAGAAAACCAACAGCGAAAGTTACTTTCTAAATGCCATCAACAACCAAGCTTCCAAAATAGATTTAGGCAAAAAATCCCTTATACAATGGGATAAAAATGGTCTGTATGCACAAGAAGGAGACGTTATTTATGTTTCTAAAGATTCTGGAAAAACTTGGACAAATTTCTACGCCATTGGTGAAGTAGACAATATTGTAATCTCACCAGATGGTAAAAAAATTGCTTTCAGCAAACAAGTTTTGGTAGAGAAACTAATGGGGAAAGACAAATATGCAGATACGCCAAAAACTACTGCACAAGTGTATACAGATCTTAACCATAGACACTGGGATTATTACAACGAAGGAAAATACAACCACGTATTCGTACTTCAAGTTTCAGATGCTATTTCATCTGCTAAAGACTTACTAGATGGCAAAGCTTGGGATTCACCACAACGTCCTTTTGGTGGTGCTGAAGATTTTGTTTGGAGCCCAGATTCTACTCAACTTCTTTATGTTACCAAGCCAAATAGTGGTAAAGAATATTCTACCAGTACCAATACAGATATTTTCGCGTATGATATAGCTTCTGGTACTACCAAAAATTTAACCGAAGCTAATAAAGGGTACGACAACAATCCTAAATTTAGTGCAGATGGGAAATCTTTGCTTTGGCAAAGTATGAAAAGAGATGGATATGAAGCAGATAAAAATGATATCAAAATCATGGATTGGAAATCTGGAAAAATCTCCAATCTTACTCAATCTTGGGACGAAAGTGTTACAGGTGATGTATTGTGGGCTACAGACTCTAAAACCATTTACTTTACTGCTGCATACAGAGGAACCAAGCAATTGTTTTCATTAGATTCTAAAACGTCTAAAGTACAGCAAATTACCAAAGGAAACTTTGATGTGAATGAGATTTTTGCGGATATCAAAAATTCTATTTTGGTTTCAAGAACAGATATTAACCATGCTGCAGAAATTTTCTCTGTAACACCAAAAAATGGTGATATGAAGCAGGTAACCGATGTCAACAAAGAAGCTTATACCAATTTGGCGCAAGGGAAATCTGAGCTAAAAATGATAAAAACTACAGATGGTAAAGAAATGGGTGTTTGGTTTCATTATCCACCCAACTTTGATCCCTCAAAAAAATATCCAACATTGGTATATTGCCAAGGTGGACCGCAATCTGCCCTTACTCAATATTTCAGCACAAGATGGAACTTTGCTTTGATGGCTGCAAACGGTTATATCGTAGTTGCACCAAACCGTAGAGGCATGCCAGGATGGGGAACCGAATGGAACGAAGCGATCTCTAAAGATTGGGGCGGACAACCTATAAAAGATTATCTTTCGGCTACCGACTATGCTAAAACGTTACCGTACGTAGATGCAGATCGTGTAGGTGCTGTAGGAGCAAGTTATGGTGGTTACAGTGTATTTATGTTAGCTGGTGTACATGAAAATAGATTCAAAACCTTCATTGCACACGATGGACTTTTTGATATGAAATCTTGGTACCTTACTACAGAAGAACTTTGGTTTGCCAATTGGGATTTGGGTTCTCCGTGGGAAAAACCTTTACCAAAGGCATATACAGACTTTAACCCAATCAATTTTGTTGAAAAATGGAACAAACCTATCATGATTGTTCAAGGTGGAATAGATTTCCGTGTTCCTTATGAGCAAGGTCAGGAAGCATTTCAGGCGGCACAACTAAAAGGTTTAAAAAGTAAATTGGTTTACTTCCCGAACGAAAATCACTGGGTACTGAATCCTCAAAACGGATTGGTTTGGCAAAGAGAATTCTTTGAGTGGTTGAAAGAAACTTTATAACAATAAACAAAAAAAACGGGTATTATTGCCCGTTTTTTTGTTTTAAAATTAAAAGTAAAACTTAATCTATAATCCATTTTCCTTTTTGAAATCATCATCCAAAAGATCATGTACAGATGTATCTCTCAGCATTAATTTCACAACATAAGGACAAGTAGGATAAATTTTCACACCTTTTTCTCGAGCAAAATTGAGCAAGGTATCATACAAAGGTCTTCCGATTTTTTTATCGCGAAATTCTTCATAAACCAAAGTTCCATTGGCATTGAAGTTTCCGTTTTCCATCCATTTGTACTTAATGTAGCCTGCTTCTACACCATCATAGTACGCCAAAAATCTTCCGCTATCTTGAGATTTTTCATGTTTTATTGTAATATTTTCCCATTGTATTTTAATTTAAATAATGAGTTTAAAACATACCATTTTGGTTGGCTAAGTTTTCCACTTCTGATACAGATAGTAGAACATCTCAATGATCTGTAATTTTCCCTTCTTCATTAAACTTAAAAATATCTACTCCCGCTACACCCAAATCGGCAACATTATTAGAATAAAAATTTTTAAACTTTACGTGTACCCAAACGTAATTATCTATTGCTATTATTTGGTAAACTTCTACACTCATATTGGGAAAATTATTCAGTCGGTCTTCAAAAGCCAATCCTGTGCCATCTTCTCCTGTGGACAAATAGGGATTGTGCTATATGTATTCTGGGACAATATATTGTCTTATTGCCTTTAGAGGTTCTGTTTTGTTGATCATGGCATCCTACTAATCTAGCAATGCTTGTGCATTTCTATTGCCTGATAGATCATTAGGATTGATGAAAGTTTCCATCTTTTTTTTATTTTAAAATTAAAATTAGTTTTGTAGTGTTTTCAAACACATTTCAGCTTGTTGCTTTAGAGTAGAATTTTTGATGTATCCTAGCAATTCTTTATCATTCTCTCCTACTGCAGCTGTTATGGTTGCAGGATTTTGTAAAGAAATATCAATATTTTGCTTCGCTGCAACATCTGCATCTAAAGCATGAGATTGTCCAGAATTTATTCTTTCTGCAAAATTCTGGAAGGCCTCTTTATAGTTTTTAGATAGCTTTTCATTAAAGGATTTGCTTACTATTTCTATAACAGCAGCATTTTTTTCGGGTCCGCTAGTATGCATATTTCCTGGTGCAACTATCGTTACATCTATCCAAATAAAGCTAACTCTGTACGATAAACAGTCATTAAAGCTTCTGTTGCGGCTTTATTTGCTGCTGAAAAACCGTTAAATGGACTTGGAAAATCTACACTTACTATACCGATGTGTACAATTCTATTTTTTGCTGATTATAAATTAGGATTCATTACATTAGAACGTGAAAAAACTCTGAATGTGTTCACTTCAAATTCACTCAAAAGTTCCTCATGTTTTAAGACTTTTAGTGGTCTATACGTTAAAATTCCGGCATAGTACCTAGAATATTAAGTATTCCATCTTTAATATCACCAATTTAACAAGAAAAATTTACAATTTCTTCGATTTAAAAAAAAAAATTAAAGCAATAATTTTACTTTTACTATAGATTTCCGTTCTAGACTAACAATCTGTTCAGCTTTTGTAGCCTCCCCAAATACTTGATAACCCAGTTGTGCAAATTCAAGTGCCGGGTTTTCTCCCTAACCGCCTTCTACGCTCGTAATAATAGCATTTTGACTCATATTAAATATTATTTAAATGAACTTAAATAAAAAATGTATTAAAACTGAAGCGCATTTTTACCTCTTGTGTGCCCATCCAAAATATAAGCATACGCCTTGCTTGCCTCTTCAAAACGGAATACTTGGTCTACCTCCCAAGAAAAAGTACCATCTGCAACTCGCTCTACTACATGTTTTAGATTATTTACATTTCTTTTTACCCAAACTGCTTGCACACGTGGGGAAGAAACTGGCTTTCCGGCAATAGTACCAATAAAACCATCTTCTTTTACAGTTTGTAAAGAAGCTTGCGTTGCTTCTTCGGTACCCGACATATCGATAGAAGCATCAAATAGTTCTGGATGTACATTTTTTAGTCTACTTACCAAACCATCACCATATACCACTGCTTTAGCTCCCAATTTTTGTAAATAATCTTGGTTTTTTGTAGAGGCTGTTGCTACAACATCGATACCTCTTTCTTTAGCAAGTTGTATTGTGATAGAACCTACACCACCAGAGGCACCATGAATAAGGAGAGATTTTATAGGACCAATTTCGTCTAATATCGTAGAAGCTGTCTGAGAAACTCCTGCAAGAGTTCCTGCGACATCCCAACTCATAGATTCTGGTTTATGAATAAGATTGGTTACAGGAACATCTATAACGGTAGCATGAGTAAAACCACCACCAGATCCTAAAACAGCATCTCCAATTTTGAAAAACGTAGAATTTCCTGATAATTCTAAAATTTCTCCAGCAAACTCAGTTCCAAATGTTTGTGGCATACTACCATGTCTGAATTCGCCAGTCATTCTTCTAGCATCTATTGGGTTGATGCCTGCAGATTTCACTTTTATTCTTGCCATCCCACTCTGCAATACTGGTAATTCTTGGGTATGAAACTCTAATACTTTATCTGCTGCACCATAAGATTGGGCGATTAAAATTGTTGTAGTCATGATTTACTATTTTCATTAATTATAAACCAAAGCTACAATCTTAGTATCGGCTAGGTACTATGAGTTACTTTTAGGAAACCGATTACTGAAAGGTAATTCATCACTCATTTAAAACAATTAAAAAAGAGAGACCTTATTGCTAAAGTCTCTCTTCTTTTATATAGAATAAAAATCAATATTACAATCCAATTACAGGCATAGATAACATCAAGATATTTTCGTTTTCTTCTAATCCGTCTAATGGCTCAATAATACCAGGTCTGTTGGGTTGGGACATTTTCATGGTAATATCATCAGCAGAAAGAATAGTAAGCATTTCCGTTAAGAATTTTGAACTAAAACCGATGTTGATATCATCGCCATTATAGTCGCATGGGATTTGCATATCTGCTTTATTGGCATACTCAGTATCTTCAGCATGAAGATGTAGAATATTGGCAGAAAGCCTAAATCTTACTTGGTTGGTAGACTTGTTGGACATGATAGAAGCTCTCTTGATCGCGCCTAAAAGCAAGGTTCTGTTGATTGTAAGAACATTGGGATTATCTTTCGGGATTACCGCAGTATAATTGGGATATTTACCATCAATCAATCTACAGATCCAAATATGTTTACCAAAAGTAAATTTAGCCATATTATCATTGAAGTCTATCCTAATATCTTCATTGGAACTTGCTAAAATATTTTTGAAAATATTTAAAGGCTTTTTCGGCATGATAAACTCCATAGGTTCAGGATTGACCAAATCTTTTCTCTTGTAAACCACCAAACGATGAGAGTCTGTGGAGACAAAGTTGGTTTCATTTTCACCAAATTGGAAAAGTACACCCGTCATCACAGGACGCAAAGAATCGTTACTTGTAGCAAAAAGTGTATTGGTAAGTGCTTCAGAAAGTACACCCGCTGGCATTGTAACCGTTTGCGCTGCATCAAATTCTGGTAATTCTGGATAGTCTTCCTCATTATCTAGAGCAACTGCAAAATTATCTTTTTCGTCTAAAATTTCCAACTGACTACCATTACCCTCCGCATTATCTTTTACAAGAAATGTAAGTGGTTGTTCGCCATATGTTTTTATAAAATCCTGAAAAATCTTAGCAGGAACAGCAAATCTACCAGAATCGTCGGATTTTACATCCAAAGAAGTCACAAGAGTGGTTTCTCCATCAGACGCTGTAATGGTAACATTATTGAGATTGAGTTCAAAAAGATAATTCTCCAAAATTGGTCTCGATTGTGAGCTCGATATTACTCCGCTTACAGTTTGCAGTGCTTTCTGTAGTTCTCCACTTGAAATAATAAATTTCATAGATTTAAAAATAAGTTTCTACAAATATAATAAATAGAATGTAGATTTTTATAAATTTTACGTATAGTTATTAACAACAAGTCATTTTTTTTGCACAATTTTACACTATTTGAAATAAAAATCTTTACTAAATAGGAATAGCACCATGAGAAAACCTCCAATCCACATAAGCTTTTTCAACGCATCCAGAGGACTTTGGATGATTATAAAATCTGAAAGAAATTTTCAGATTCATGCCTGTGCTTTGGTTGTAAATTGTATGATGATGGGCATTTTACCCGTAAAAACTCTCGATGTAATTGCCATTCTATCAGTTTGTTTTTTAGTCCTGATCGCAGAAATTTTCAATACAGCAATAGAGAAACTGTGTGATTATGTGCAACCTGATTATGATAAAAGGATTGGTTTCATTAAAGATATTTGTGCAGGCGCTGTTACCCTAATGTCTGTATTAGCAGTAGTCGTAGGCGTTTTTGTTTATAAAAAATATTTATTTTAAACTAAAAAAAATTACAAAGTCATTCTAATAAATTTATCCATAAGGGGTTTCAATATATATGCCATAGCTTCATATCCTTTTTCATTGGGATGTACGCCATCTTTTGATAAAAAAATTTCTTTATTTTCGCACAACGCAGAATAAAAATCAACAAATCCAATTGAATATTCAGTAGCAATATCTTCTAAAATTTGATTATAAATAAGCACGTTTTCATTAGTTCTCAGCTTTCCATTGGGAGATTCTACTCCATCAATATACTTAGAAAAGGGTAAAATGTTAACTAAAAAAATATCATTAGAAAATAACTGTGCTCTTGCTACAGCTTCACTCATATTCTTCTTAAAATCTTCTTCATTTACCAAGAACGCACCTTCTTTCATCGCCAAATCGTTGGCTCCGTATCCTAGGAAAATTACATTTTTTTCTGCAGAATTTCTAGCAGACATTTCTGGATTTATTCTCTTTAGAAAGTCGGCTGAAGTTTCTCCACCAATCCCTAGATTAAAAAGGATCAACTCATTATTACTTTCTGGGAAATTTTGCAGTGCATATCTTTTTAGAATATCTACCCAACCACCAAAAACACCATCATATTCTCCGTAAGTAATACTATCGCCAAAGAACAGACCATATATTATTTTTTTCATTATACCTAAATTAACAATGCAAAATTAGAGCAATATTATGGTCTTACTTATAATATTCAATTGAAAATTTGCATGACAATTATTCATGTATTTTCACTAGCTTTTCTAGTTTAATTAAAATTATTCATTTTCTTAATAATTCTCGTTAACAACAATAACCGCCAGGATTGACGGTTATTGCTTTTGTTTAAAGTGAATATTTTATTTAAAATACTCTACTCCATTTTTGAAAATATTGTGATAGTTGGCTGTTGGGATGTTTTTCATTAATCCTTCTGCAAAACGCTCAGGATGTCCCATTCTACCGTATATCTTACCACAAGGACTAGTGATTCCTTCGATACCGAATAACGAGTTATTTGGGTTAAATGGCATACCGTGAGCGATATTTCCATCTAAATCGATATACTGAGTAGCAATTTGTCCGTTTTTATATAACTTCTCAATTTCTTCTTGTGAAGCCATAAAACGACCTTCACCGTGAGAAATTGGAATTGTATACTCTAGACCCTTCATTCCTTTTAACCAAGGTGATTCATCATTAATTACTTTTACATTAACCATCTGAGAAATATGTCTTCTGATCGCATTATGAGCCAAAGTAGGAGAATTCTCGTCTAAATCTTTGATCTGACCGTAAGGAAGCAATCCCGATTTCACTAGGGCTTGGAAACCGTTGCAAATCCCGATAATCATACCATCTCTTTCTAAAAGTTCGTGAACTGCATTTTTCATTTTTTCGTTCTTCAGAACATTTACAATGAATTTTGCAGAACCATCTGGTTCATCTCCTGCAGAGAAACCTCCAGAAAATGCCAATATCTGTGACTCATTAATTTCTTTTATCCAAGCATCTATACTTTCGTCTAGCAATTGGTGAGAAATATTTTTTAGAGGTAAACTGTTCACGATTGCGCCTTCTTTTTGGAAAGCATTTAGCGTTTCGTACTCACAGTTTGTACCAGGGAATAACGGAGCAAAAACTTTAGGTTTCGCAATACCGTGCTTATTGATAAGAATCGTTCTTGGGTTGATTGAATTTAAACTTCTATCAACTTCCAGAGTAATTTTTTCTTTCTCGATTGTTGGAAAAAGTTGTTCGAATGTTTTTGTATTCTCTTCAAGTAATTTCACAATATCGAATGATAAATTGTTAATTACAAGAACATTAGATTCTTTTACTTCACCAATACATTGAAGCGAGCTTAGAGATAATTCTTCAGTAGCTTCTATTAATAAACTTCCAACATTTTTAGCTAGGAGTAAACTTTCATCAGCAATATTAATTTCTGCACCCAATCTATTTCCGAAACTCATCTTTGCTAAAGCAACTGCAATTCCACCATCTTTAATGGTTTTAATAGATACAATTTTTCCCGATTTTATATTCTCGAAAATGAATTCATAAACTTCTTTTAATTGATCATAATTGGGAAGACCTTGCTCCAAACTTTCATGATTGAAGAAGAATAATTTGTTCCCTGCTTTTTTCAACTCAGGAGAGATTACATTTTTCTTTTGTCCGTCTGCACAAGCAAATGAAATCAAAGTTGGTGGTACATTAAGGTCTTGATAAGTTCCACTCATAGAATCTTTACCTCCAATTGCTGCCAAACCAAGGTTGATTTGCGCATTATAAGCACCTAATAAAGACGCCAATGGTTTACCCCATTTTTCAGCATCCTGACCTAGTTTTTCGAAGTATTCTTGGAAGCTTAATCTTATATTTCTGTAATCTCCACCCATTGCAACAACTTTTGCAACACTTTCTATCACAGCGTAAGAAGCGCCTAATAATGAATTTTGTTTTGAGATTTCGGCATCAAATCCCCAACTTGCAAAAGATACGGTTTCGATATCTTTAGCGCCTAAGATTGGTAGCGTTTGCGCGCTTCCCTCCATCAAAGTTTGTTGGTATTTTCCACCCAATGGCATTGCCACTGTAGTTCCGCCTACAGATCCATCGAACATTTCTAGTAATCCTTTTTGGGATGCCACATTTTTGTCGCTAAGGATCGATAAGAAATTTTCTTCTGTAAAAGCTTTATTTTCTAGGTTTAAATCTTGTAGATGTGTAATCTTTGCCTCTTGCGTTTTTGGAGATCCATTGGTGTCCAAAAATTCTCTAGAAAGATCTACAATCATATTTCCTTTCCAGAACATTTGCATTCTGCCAGAATCTGTCACTTTTGCTACTTCTACTGCAACAATGTTTTCGTCTTCACAGAACTTGATGAATTTTTCTTTGTCTTTTGGTTCTACCACCACAGCCATTCTTTCCTGAGATTCAGAGATCGCTAGTTCGGTTCCGTTGAGACCTTCGTATTTTAAAGGTAAAATATCTAGATTGATTTCTAATGAGTCTGCAATTTCTCCAATAGCAACAGAAACTCCACCAGCACCAAAATCATTTGATTTTTTGATTAATCTTGTTACTTCCGGATTTCTGAACAATCTTTGGATTTTGCGTTCTTCTACAGCATTTCCTTTTTGCACTTCAGAACTCATGGTGTGGATAGATGTTTCGTCTTGTTCTTTCGAACTTCCACTTGCGCCACCAACACCATCGCGACCCGTAGCGCCACCCAAGATGATGATAGAATCTCCTACTTCTGGTTTTTCACGTCTTACCCAATCAATAGGTACAGCGCCCGCAACAAAACCTACTTCCATTCTCTTAGCTTTATAGCCTTCATCGTAGATTTCTGAAACCATTGTTGTAGCCAAACCAATTTGGTTACCATAAGAAGAATATCCGTTGGCAGCTTGTTTGGTAATTGTTTTTTGTGGCAATTTACCAGGTAGTGTTTTATCTACAGATTCTAAAACATCAGCAGCACCCGTGAGTCTCATCGCTTGGAAAACGAAAGAACGCCCAGACAAAGGATCTCTGATCGCGCCACCCAAACACGTTGAAGCTCCTCCGAAAGGTTCTATCTCTGTAGGGTGATTGTGGGTTTCGTTTTTGAATAATAAATACCAAGGCTCTTTTTTGCCATCGTATTCTGCTTCAATCTGAATGGTACACGCGTTGATCTCGTCTGAAACCACAAGGTTTTCTAAGTTTCCTGTTTTGTGGAAATATCTTGCGCACACGGTTGCCAAATCCATCAAAGAAACTGGTTTATGCTCGCGGTTTAAGAATTTTCTTTTTTCTAAATAATCTGCAAAAATAGTATCTAATGTAGATTTGAATTTTCCTTCGAATTGAATATCTGTAAGCGCCGCTTCGAAAGTAGTGTGACGACAATGGTCGCTCCAATACGTATCCAAAACTTTTAGTTCTGTCTCTGTCGGATTTCTATTTTCAGTTTTGAAATAATCTTGAATGCATTTCAAATCATTCAATTCTAAAGCAAATCCGTGGATATTGTAGAAATTTTCTAAATCGGTTTCGTTGAGAGAAGTAAAATTCTCGTGAACTAAAACCTGTGTTGGCAACTCATCTGAAGGAATTTTAAGGATTGATAAATCTTTAATTTGAGACTCAACTTTATTGATTAACAAATTTTTAATTTTTACTAAATCTTGTTCTGAAACGCCTTCGAAAGAAATCAGTTTTCCACTTCTTACTTTGGCAATTTCATTTCCGGTAAGTAATGCGATACATTGCTGCGCAGAATCTGCACGCTGATCATACTGTCCTGGCATAAATTCCATTGCGAAATGGATGTGGGTTGCAGGATTATCTGTGTGAAGAATATCTGTAACAGGATCTACAAAAGTACTGTTGACTACTTTCTCGAATTCACCTTCTTTTAAATCAAAAATATCGTAAATGTTGTACACTTTTACGCTTTTGATGGATGGGAAAATTGCTTTTACCTCATCGATAATTTTTGGACTTTCTACGTCGAAAACTTCTCTTTTTTCTACGAAAATTCTTTTGTTGTTAGACATTAGATGTCGGTTTTATTAGATTTATTTTAATTTTGAAGCAATATCTTTGCTTAGTTTTCTATAGCATTCAAACAGAATGCAGGTTTTTCCATTTCCTTATTGCTACACACATCTCATTTTTAACTACTGCAATTTTATATTTTCATAATATTATAAAATTTGAAAAATTCATACCGTTGCTTTTTGTTAGCTGATTCCGTAGGAATCATATCTGTGTAGCAAAACAAGTTTCCTTGGTTGGGGCAATCCGTAGGATTGCTATTTTTTATTGTTCATAAAATTCAAACAAATATTCATTTTTATAATCTATTTCGAATGCATTTAGCATTTTAATATATTCTTGTTTGAAACTTTGTTTCGAATGGTGTTTCTCTTGATTTAAAATATAGTTCACCACATTATCTTTCTGGCTTTTTGCATAAGAAAATGCACCATAACCTTCTTGCCAAGAGAATTTACCTAAACATAGTTTTTTTTCATTAATAAAATTAGTTGATTCAATTTTTACTGTTTTTATCAAATCCGGAATTGTTATCTGCAAATTTTTATAACTAAAAAATATATGTATATGATCTGGGTTTAAATAAATAGCCAAAACTTTCTGATTTTTGTTCGTAAATATTCCACAAATGTACTTTTCAATTTCATTACGAACATCTGCTTTTATTTTAACATCTCTTCCTTTTGTTGCGAAAACAACCTGAATATATATTTGCGTATAGGTGTTTGGCATAATTTCTATTGTATATATTTTTAAGATAGCATTCCTACGGAATGCTGCTCAATTCCATACGCTACTTTCTATACAGATTGTATTCCTCCGGAATACTATTAAATCAAAAAGAAGCTAAAATAAAATATGCAGCCAAAAAGGCTGCATTTGATTTATACTTTAAGGTCAGCCTCCAAACCAATTAAGTTTTTATTCGCTTCCAAAATGGGCTGCACTTCATTGCTGATGAACTGCTCTGTCTGAATAGGCGCAAAACCTATAAAGTTTTTCGGGTCTAGAACTTCTTTTAATTTTGTTTTATCTAGCTTAAGTGTTTCATCGTTCAGGATTCTTTCGATAAGATCATTTTCTTTCCCTTCTTCTTTCACTTTTTTGGATGCTTCCATAGAATGAACTCGAATCACTTCGTGGATTTCCTGACGGTCGCCACCAGCTTTCACCTCTTCCATAATGATGTATTCTGTTGCCATGAATGGAAGTTCTTCTTCGATGTGCTTGTTGATTCTGTTTGGATACACTACGATACCGTTCATAATGTTGTTCCAAATTAATAAGATTGCATCTACTGCAAGGAATGCCTGTGGAATCGTTAATCTTTTGTTAGCAGAATCAACCAATGTTCTCTCGAACCATTGTGTAGAAGCCACCATTGCAGAACTGGTTGTAAGAGACATCACATATTTTGCCAATGCACCAATTCTTTCAGATCTCATTGGGTTACGCTTGTATGCCATTGCAGAAGAACCAATTTGGTTTTTCTCGAATGGTTCTTCCACTTCTTTAAGGTTCTGAAGAAGACGCAAATCGTTACTAAATTTGTGTGCAGATTGTGCAATATTACCTAATAAAGCAACCACTTTTGCATCTATTTTTCTATCGTAAGTTTGACCAGAAACGCCAAATACTTTATCGAAGCCAAATCTGCTAGAAAGTTCTTTATCTAAATGTTTTACTTTTGAATAATCACCATCGAATAGCTCTAAGAAACTAGCTGCAGTCCCAGTGGTTCCTTTCACCCCTCTGAAACGTAAAGTTTCTAAGAAGAAATCTAGTTCTTCTATATCCAACACCAAACTTTGTAGCCAAAGTGTAGCTCTTTTCCCAACGGTGGTAAGTTGTGCGGGCTGAAAGTGAGTAAAACCTAATGTAGGAAGATCTTTGTACTGCATAGAAAAATCAGCAAGATTCTTCATTACATTCACCAATTTTTTCTTCAGGATTAAAAGTCCATCACGAATTTGGATAAGATCTGTATTATCTCCCACAAATGCAGATGTTGCTCCCAAGTGGATAATTCCTTTTGCAGAAGGCGCGACATCACCATACGCATGAACGTGTGCCATTACATCGTGGCGGAATTTTTTTTCATATTCTGCCGCTTTATCATAATCTATATTTTCTGCGTTGGCTTTTAGTTCTTCTATTTGCTCAGCAGAAATTTCTAGACCAAGATCTTTTTCAATTTCAGCGAGTGCGATCCAAAGTTTTCTCCAAGTACGAAATTTGTTATTATGAGAAAAATTAAACAACATCTCTTCACTGGAATATCTCTCTTCCAAAGGATTTTTGTAGGAATTCATTCTTTCTTTTTACTTTATTAGATGTACAAAAATAAAGAAAAAAAATGACTCTTTTGAAGTCATTTTCTAAAATTATTGCTTTTTTGGTAGCTAAGACAGCATTTCACCTTATTGATAGATTATAATATTGTCTTTTTTGAGACTATACCCCTTTTTTGTAGGGGTTAAAGTGTAAATTTTATTTTTCCAGACTTTTTTCCCACTCATTTTTTCTAGTATTACACTTTTTTCTTCATTTGCTAAGAAAACTTCTGCTTTATTTTTGTCGGCGCTCCACACTACAGCCGCGATGGTTTCGTAGGATTTGTTACTTTTTACCTCTTTAAGTTTTACTTTTTGCTCGAATACTCTGATGCATTTGTCTTGAACTTGAGAATAGGTATATCCCGCTGAGCCTTTGCAACCATGCGCATCTTGGTCTCCACCCACTGTTTGAGCAAAGAAAAACGTACCCAACAGTACAGAACCTAATAAAATAAGTTTTTTCATAATTGATGATAACGTGGTTATTTACCTAATAATATTGTGCCAAACCAAAAGCCTTCCCAAATTGAGAAGGCTTGATGCTGAATTATTTTTTCCAAATAATCTTGGTCTTTTTTACCTCTTGAGAGTTGGTACCAATCATCACTTCAAATTCGCCTTCTTCCCAATCAAATTTCAATTCGCTATTATAGAATTTTAAATTATCTGGAGTAATATTGAACGTTATTTTTTTGGATTCACCCTTTTTTAGCATAACTTTTTGGAAACCCTTCAACTCTTTTACTGGTCTAGTAATGGATCCCACAAGGTCTCTTATGTAAAGTTGTACTACTTCTGCTCCATCATAGTTACCTGAATTGGTAACTGTAACCGAAGCTTGAATTGTTTGGTTGCCAGTAGGATTGGTATTAGAAACAGAAATATCCGAATAATTGAATTTAGAATAACTCAGTCCAAATCCGAATGGATACAATGGGGTATTACACTCATCCATATAATTGGAGCGAAATCTTTGATACTCGCATTTATCGGTAGCTTCTTGACCTATTGGTCTTCCGGTATTTTTTGCGTTGTAGTAGATAGGCACTTGCCCTAGACTTCTAGGAAATGTCATGGGTAATTTTCCTGAAGGATTTACTTTTCCGAAAAGAACATCAGCGATAGCATTACCAGCCTCAGAGCCTGCAAACCAAGTATTCAGTATAGCACCTGGCGCATCTTTCACATTAGTAAGCGCCAATGGTCTACCTGTAAATAGTACAAGTGCAATAGGTTTACCTGTTTTCTTTAATTCGTTAAGTAGATCTACTTGGGCAGCAGGAATAGTGATTTCTGCACGTGAAGAAGATTCTCCACTCATCTCAGCAGATTCTCCAATTGCCAATACGATAACATCGGCTTGATTCGCTACCTCAACCGCTTCCTTCAATAATGCTTCTTTCGAACGACTGTCTCTATCTGTCTTTTTGCCGTGTGCAGCATAGATTTCTTCTAGTTTGGCATCATCGTCCACATTAGAACCTTTAGCAGAAATGAATTTTACTTCTTTACCATAATTATCTTGCAAACCCTTAAGTAATGATACTGCATCTGCATGTTTTGAAGCCACACTCCATGTGCCAGGCATATTCTCAGAATTTTTCACCAATGGGCCAATAACCGCTACTGTTCCCGTTTTTTTTAGGGGTAAGATTTGATCATTATTTTTTAGAAGAACCATTGATTGTGCTGCTGCGTTACGGGCAATATTTCTATTTTCAGTATTATAGACTTCTTTGGAAGCAAGTTTAGCATCTCCATAACGGTAAGGATCATCGAACAAACCTAAATCAAATTTGGCTTCTAATATTCTCTTGGTAGCAGTATCAATATCTGCCTGAGAAACTTTACCTTCTGCCAGAGATTTTTTCAGCGTCGTTAGAAATCCTTCTCCAACCATATCCATATCTACACCAGCATTTAGCGCTAATGCAGATACTTGCTGCAGATCTCCCATACCGTGATCTATCATCTCATTGATACCAGTGTAATCTGAAACTACAAAACCTTTGAAATTCCATTGGTTTCTAAGAACTTCCGTTTGTAACCAACGGTTACCAGTGGCAGGTATACCATCCACCTCATTAAAAGATGCCATCACAGAAGCTACACCTGCATCTACTGCTGCTTTGTAGGGAGGAAAATACTCATTAAACATTCTGATGTGGCTCATGTCTACTGTATTGTAATCTTTTCCTGACTCGCCAGCCCCATATAAGGCAAAATGTTTTACACAAGCCAAAATGGTGTTTTTGAGTGCAAGATCTTTACCTTGATATCCATACACCATATGCTTTGCAATTTCACTACCTAGGTGAGGATCCTCTCCAGAACCCTCTGAAACTCTACCCCAACGAGGTTCTCTAGAAATATCCACCATTGGAGAAAAAGTCCAATTGATCCCATCTGAGGCTGCTTCTCTAGCTGCAACTTGCGCTGATTGCTGAATGATATTCATGTCCCAAGAAGCTGCCAGTCCTAATGGTATTGGAAAAGTAGTTTCGTAACCATGTATTACGTCCATTCCGAAAATTAATGGAATTTTGAGTCTGCTTTTTTCTACAGCAATTTTTTGAACCGCCTTTATTTTGTCGGCACCTTTGATATTAAATAGTCCCCCTACTAAGCCTTGTTCTACTTTTTTACCAATGTCTGAGCTTTGAGCCAAACCTGTAGTAAAATCCCCAGAACTTGGAAGATTCAGCTGCCCTAATTTTTCGTCTAACGTCATTTTTGCCAAAAGATTTTCTACAAAAGCTTTTTTCTTAGCTTGGTATTGTGTGGTTTGGTAGGATTGTACGGGCTTGGAAATCATTTCCTGAGCCGAAAAAATAGGTGCAAGTGCTATTGTTGCAATGATAACTAGCTTTTTCATATATCGTTCTTCTTTATGTGAATTTATTATTTTATTTTCTTTTGTGATAGCATCCAATAGTATAATTGGGGATTTGAATAGGTAGAATCCCAAGAGTTATGATTATCATTCGGGAAAATCGTGAGCTCTGCATTTTTGTTGATAGGATGTAATTTTTGATAAAATTGAAATGCATTCTCTGGCAATACAACGTCATCCATACCCCCATGAAATAACTTAATATTGAGATCTTTGTACTGATGGATATTGGCTAGCATCACTCTATCTGTAGGCGCGCAAATAGCCACCACCGCGGCAAACATCTCGGGATGCTCCATCGCCAATTTCAAAGTTCCCCAACCTCCCATAGATAATCCTGTTATGTAAATCCTTGTAGGATCTATTTTATATTTTTCTTTAATCTCTATAATCAGTTGATACACCGTCTCTGTATCCCACCAAGTATCTTCTGGACATTGTGGTGCCAAAATAGCCACTTTCTCTTGCATAAGATGTTTGTAAGTAAATGGACTATGGGCTTTTACCAGATCTAAATTGTTGCCACGCTCTCCTGAACCATGCAAAAAAACGATTAACGGAACTTTATCTTTTGTATTATCTGGGAAATCTAATATATAAGATATTTTTTCTTGCTTTTTGATTTCTTTATTAAAGGTGGCTTTTTTTTCTTGAGCTTGAAGACTTAAAGAAAATAAAAGTGTTGCGAAAAAAATTGATTTTATTGTCATCATAGTTATACGATTGTTTGACTAGCCCCGATTGAAATGAAAATCCTTTTTTTGGAAAAAAAAGATTGAAGTGAAAAGCGGGAAATAGCTTCTAAATAAAATATTATTTCTGTGGGTACTTAGTAGATTTAAAATCTAATTTTTTGAGCCCTTTTTGTATTTCTGGTGCATTCATGAATAATTTCCACAGTAAACCTGTTCTATAATTTTCTATCATGGGAGATATCGTACCTTGGTCGATAGCCAAATAACGTGGTGTAAACCAGTTGTCATAATGTATAGAGGTGGCATCATAGGGACCAGCAGAACCTATAAACTGTGATTTTTCGGTATAGATGAATCTCAAGAAATCCATAGATTGTGTAGGAGTGTAAGGAAAACTACTTAATGCAGCAGTAGGTGTTATTACCCCGCGATCGTTCTCAGGAAAATGCGCATCATAGCCAACGCTACCATCTGCATTACGAGAATACCCTGCGGTAAGACCCCAATAGTTTTTTCCGTAGCCTTTGTAATTTTTAGGATTTTCTAGGCAATATTGGTAATCTATTAATACTTGATTTTTATTTAGATCGAAATAATTCTTTACCAAAGAGTCGGACAGACCATTAGGATCTAGCCCAATATAAGAATATTGTGACCAAAATAAAGGTCCACCGTACTTTTCTGCTCCGTTGTGCTTCACGATCATGGGTAGGTTATACTGTTTTTTATCTGACAAGTAGGTGCCATTGCGAGTCCAACCATTTTCGTAAGTTTCTTTATCGATGGAATACGTAGGAGATGAAGCTGCAAGAATATAGGTGATCAGACATTCGTTGTAACCTTGGAGAGGAAAATTCATTTCCCACTGATAGTCTGGTGACCAATGCCAGTAAAGTACCTTTTCGCCTCCTTTTGTGTACCAATCCCATTGGACTTCCTTCCAAAGCTTGTCGCATTTCTCAGCGAGTGCTTTTTCTTCTTTATTACCATCTTTAAAATACTCTCTCACCATAATGATACCTGTGGTAAGAAAAGCAGTTTCTACAAGATCTCCACCATTATCTTTTTTACCAAAGGGAACTGTTTTTCCGGTTTCTCCATTTATCCAATGTGACCAAGCTCCTTTGAAGCGATCTGCCTTAGATAAGAAATCCATCATAACATGTAATCTCTTTACAGCATCTTTTCTTGGCACAAAACCTCGTTCTACTCCCACCAATATAGTAGCTAAGCCGAAACCTGAGCCTCCAGTGGTGATTACATGCTTATCATGATCTGGATATATATCGTCCTCATGATATCGTTCTCTACCCATTAGCGAATTGGGCTCAGCATAGTCCCAAAAATATTTGAGAGCATCTTTTTGTACTCTATCTAATAATTGTGTATCTGTAGGATTGTTTTTCGTTTCCAATCTTGAGCCATTTTGAGGTATACTTGTACAGGAAAGAAATAAGGAAGCAATAATAAGTGTTGAAAAGGTAGATTTCATGTGAGCTAAATTTTTTGGTAAAAAAAAATAGCCAAAGATTACTTTGGCTATTTTAAATATATTAATTAATAACCAGGATTCTGAGTAAACATTCCGTTACTCTCATTCATTGCATCTAAAGGAATTGGAAAAACTTCGTTTTTACCAACTTTAAATCCGTAGGGTGCCAATACATTGCCAGCTTGTCCGGTTCTTACAAGATCTACAAAGCGATCACCCTCGAGGGCTAGCTCCACTCTTCTTTCATGCCATATTGCTGTACGAAGTGTTGCCTGATTGGTAGCTGTAGTACCTGCCAATGAAGCTCTGTTTCTTACCCTATTTAGATTGGTAGTGGCTACCGATGTATTTCCAAGCTCGTTTGCCGCCTCGGCGTTTATCAATAAAATCTCTGCAAACCTCATAATTCTAATATTCTGGATAGAACCATAACCACAAGCATTATTATTAAGAGCAGTTGGCACGTATACTTTTTGGTTGAAGGTAGTGACCGACTGAGGATCACCCATAGCAATAAGATCTCCTTCTGGGGTAGTCTCTCCGTTTCTAAGAATAGTAAGTTCCTTTCTGATGTCTCCAGGTTCAAAAGCATCTTCTAAAGCTTGTGATGGTGTAAAGAATCCCCATCCAAATTGATTTCTAACTCCTTGTACCTCGGCATATTGACTTCCTCCAAACTGTGCTGAACAATCACAATTAACTTCAAAAACAGACTCTGAACCGAATTCTCCTGATGGTCTAAATACATGATTAAAGTCTGGATCTAGAGAATAACCCAATCCCATCACCTGATTCGAGGTATCAAAAGCTTTCTGCCAATCTTTTTTATACAAATAAACTTTAGAGAGCATTCCAAGTGCCGCACCTTTTGTTACTCTACCCTTATTGGCTGCATCATAACTTTGAGGCAAAACTGCAGCTGCGGCTGTAAGATCTGAAATAATAAAATTATACACCTCTTCTACAGAATTCCTTGGTTTCTTGTAGTCACTTTGTAATCCATCAAAGATTGGGACACCTCCGTATATTCTTATGAGATTGAAGTAAAAATAAGCTCTTAGCATCTTGGCTTCTGCTACGAGCCTTTCTTTAAGTGCTGCATTCATCTCGATATCTGGTACTTTGGTAATAACTTGATTGGTTCTATTTACGGCTTGCCATTGCCCAATCCAATATCCTTTAACGCCATCATTGCTTACTGTATATGTAAAATTATCATATTCATTAATAAATGAAGCATCACCAGGGTTAGAACCTTTCACCACATCATCTGCTGGCACCCCAAAAACAAACTGATAAGGAAAGGCAGAATTATCATAACTTCGAAGGAAGCTATAGATTGCATTAGTAGCTTCCATGGCATCATTTTCTGTTTTAAAGAAATCCGTTCCCACAATTACCCCTTCCTCTTTGATGTCTAAAAAATCGTTACAACTTACAGTTATTGCCACTAGGGCTATAGATAAAAATATTTTTTTCATGATTTTTCTAGATTAAAAAGTTAAACTCATCCCAAATGTATAAATAGCTGAAATTGGATAGATATTATTATCTACTCCCATTTGTACTCTATCTCCATTCAAAATTTCGGGGGAGAATCCATTGTACTTGAAGCTTGTCCACGGATTTTGTGCACTTACATACAATCTCAATTTGGTGATAGATAGAGATTGAGCAAATGATTTTGGCAAATTATAACCTACTTGAACATTACGTATTCTAATGTAACTACCATCCTCTACATAGAAACTACTAGGTAATATAATCGCCTGATTATTAGTAGTCATAGAATAGCTGTTAGAGGTACCCTCACCTCTCCATCTGTTGTTATAAAAGTCCAAATCCCAATTTTCGTTACCGTAGCGTTGTTCTCTATTATAATTATAAATTTTGTTACCGAAAACGCCTTGAAAATCAATTCCAAAGTCGAAGTCATAAATATTCATATTAATACCAAAACCATAGGTCCCTTTTGGTATGGGGCTACCTAAAAATGTCTTATCACGAGAATCTATAATACCATTACCATCCATGTCTTTAAATTTGAATGCTCCTGGAGTAGCCCCATTTTGAGTGGCCCACGCAGATACTTCAGCATCATTTTGAAAGATTCCATCCACTTCATAGCCATAATAAGATCCTACAGCTTGTCCTGCTTCTAGTCTGATGATGTTATTACCAAACAAACTAGCTCCCGCATTCAGATAAGATCCCCCATAGACGGAAGTAATTTCGTTTTTCAGTCCTGTGAAATTTCCGTAAACTGATAGACCTAAATTGTCATTAAACTTCGTATTGTAGTTCACCGCAATTTCGAAACCTTTATTTTTGAATGAGTAAGCATTCGTCACAAAGCTATTCCAGTTACTTGCACCAGAAACTGTACCTTGTACAATGCCATACACTACATCCTTGGTATTTTTATCAAAATAAGTAGCATCTATTTTTAATTTATTATTAAAAAGTGCCATTTCTACACCAAAGTCTTTCCCTATAGTTGTTTCCCAACCAATATTAGGATCTATCACCCTATCTATTGTCGTTGCAGGATAACCTGTGTTTCCGAAATAAGCTCCAGCTCCAATAATTGAAGCATTTAGCGTATATTCTCTTGGTACATCTGGATTTCCCAATTGCCCCCAACTCGCTCTAAATTTCAACAGATTGAATACGTTTTGTGTTGACATAAAGTCTTCTTTGGATACTACCCATCCTGCACTGACTGCTGGAAAGGTTCTGTATCGATCTTCTTTAGAAACTTTAGAAGACCCATCTCTTCGGACAGAACCATTAAGCAAATATTTGCCTTTATAATCGTAGTTTATTCTCCCGAAAATAGATTCTACTCTGTAATGATCTTGTGAAATAGCTTCAGCTAATCTATCGGTAATATAATACACTTGGTTTGTGCCTTTTGATATACCCAAAGATTCATTGCTACCGTTATAATTCACATCAAGAGCGGAAGCATAAATTTCAGACAAAGAATTTCTTGTTCTAGAAAATCCACCCAATAACTCTAAATTGTGATCACCAAACTGTTTTTTCCAACTTAAAGTGTTATCCCAAACATAATTTCTCGTTCTAGAATCTATTGTTACCAGCTTATTTGGTTTCTGATCTGCTTTAGGAGTATATGTTGCCGTAGGAGTATAATCGTATTTGCTTTGGTTGATATTATCATTGGTATAGCTTACCCTTAGAGTGAAATCCTTCAAAAACTTATACTCTCCCCAAACGTTATTTAGTAATCTTTCCTGGCGAATTTGAGAACGATACAGATCCAGTTTGGCTCTAGAATTGGGGATAGAAAATCCATTGAAATACTGATAATCTCCAATAGCATCATTCATTACAGAAAATATAGGTGGCGAGGTGTAAGCATCCAATAACGGATTCTGTGCAACATCTGTACGCATTTTGGAGAAAGTAAAATTATTTCCAAATGTAATATTCTTATTAATCTTATAAGTAAGATTAAGCTTGGTATTCAATCTATTAAAACCACTCCCAGAGTTGATACCCTTACCAGCTGCTAGATTTCCTTCATCTTGTAGTAACCCAACACTTGCATAGTAATTGAGTTTACCAGCAACACCAGAAGCAGAAAAGTCATTAGAATTTATAATACTTGTTCTAAAAATTTCATTAAACCAATTAGTGTCAGCCGAATAATTATTGCGGTTAAGAAAGCTTTTCGGATCTGTAATGCCTTCATTTTTCAGTTTCTCATTATACAACTCAATGTATTGATCTGAATTGGTCATTTCAGGGATGTTCGTAATTTTTTTAAATCCTAAATATGAATTAAAATTGAACACCGGTTTTTTACCTCTACCCGATTTGGTTTTTATAATCACTGCTCCATTAGAGGCTCTTGCACCATAGATTGCCAAACTAGAGGGATCTTTCAGTATACTCATGGATTCTATATCTTGCGGGCCTAGAAAAGAAATATCATCTGTGATCATCCCGTCTACAATAAACACGGTTTTACCAGACAGAGAACCTACTCCTCTAATATCCACCCTAGGAGAACCTCCAGGAGAACCAGAGTTGATAATTTGCACACCCGACAACTTTCCTTGTATAGAACTTAGCGGATTTGCATTGGGCTTATCTGCCAACTCTTTGGCAGATACCAAGCCTATACTTCCCGTGATATTTTCTTTCTTCTGAGATCCATACCCAATCATGACTACCTCTTCTATCTTCCGCTCCTTTGTGGTAGAATCTTTTTTTGTAGACTGTGCATCTACGCTCATACCGAAGTATAGAACAGCAATGAGGCAAGAATACTTTAATTGTGTTTGTTTCATAACGTGTTAATTTCCTTTTTGTATAAATGCAACTAGAATAAAGATATCCATGAATGGTTTTTCCCATAATAAGACATTAATCAAAAGTATAAAAAAATTTCTTTGAACTTAAAATTACTTAATTTATTTATAAACAACCTATTATATTAAATAATAAACCTATTATCACTATAGTTTTACAGATATTCTTAAAAAAATCGCAAGTATAATTAATAATTTTGTACTTCTGAATTCTAAATACTTGGTAGTAAATCGCCTAAAATTGATATAAGAACTTCCATACGATGCTCGAGTTCCATTTTTCATGATTATAAATCTAACTTTATCGAATTATCCCATGATTATTTTGATAACGATGCTATAGTTTTTACCTTTGGCTTAGATTTTGAAATCCTAAAGAAAATTGACAATGAAAAAATATATAATCGCTGCAACTCTACTTTTGAGTACCGGCGCAGTAATAAGCACTACCCTTCAATCTTGTACAACAATGGCCACTTCAGATATTGGTCTTTCTATTATCAAAAGGATATTACTTGGAGGTATAGATAAAGGAATGAATATCTACGGAAACAGAGAATCATTTTTGCAAAACAATTTGGTAGATAAAGCGTTACCAAAACAGCTGCGAGACATCAATACTACCCTAGAAAAAATAGCGCCCTCTATTGTTGCCAAAGAAAGAGAATATATTGCTGATGCTGCGGTATATACGGTGAATATTTCTAAACCAATTCTTCAAAATGCAGTGAATAGCCTAACAGCTCAAGATGTTACCAGAATTATAAAAGGAGAAAAAGGCACAGCAACTCTTATTTTGAAAGAAAAAACTTCACATCAATTGGTAACTGCTATTGCCCCAAGAGTGGAACAAGAGTTGAACAAATATGGAATTGTAAAAACTATTAATACTGCTTTATCTGGAAGCAACCTATTGAGTGGACTGCTAGGAGGAAACACCTCTGCTACCAACGCAAGTGGGTTAAGTACTATGGCCTCAGAACAGATAGTAAATGGCCTTTTTAATATTATTGAAGATCACGAAAAGCAAAATTCAAGTTCTTTGCTTGGGTCTTTCGGAATTAAATAATATTTGTTATATTTAAGCTATAATACTATTAAATAATGGACATACTACAAGGAAATGAACATGCGAGTCCGGAGGAATTTTACGCATCGCTAAAGGAAAAATTAGAAAACAATCATGATTTTCCAGAAGATTATTTATTTAAATTTATCATACCCACAGACGAAGCAAAACTTACAGAAATCTATAAGGTATTCGATGGCATCAAATTTACGATGAGTAATAGAGAAAGCAAAAATGGAAAATACACAGCATGTAATATCAATGCCTTTGTATTGGATGCGGATCAGGTAATAGATATATACAAACAAGTAGGAAAAATAGAAAATGTAATGCTTCTATAAACGAAAAAGTCAGCTAATAGCTGACTTTTTTATTTATTTAATTTTCGATAATCTATTTGTCAATAAAATATTTTACGTTTTCTATTGGTCTACCAAGCATTGCCACAGGTCCTTTTATTATAATAGGTCTTTGTATAAGAGAAGGGTTTTTAGACAAAATATCTAGCCACTCTTCATCTGTATATTGCTTGCTAGAATAGTTTTCCAAATAAAGCTTATCATGAGTTCTCACAATACTAAAAATACTTTGATTGAGCTTTTTCAGTATCGTCTTCAATTCCAATGGACTCAATGGATCGTTAATCATATCAATGATTTCAAATGGCACTCCATTTTCATCAAGATATTCCAAAATTGCTCTCGACTTTGAACAATTGTTATTGTGTAAAACTTTAACTAGCATGATAATAGGTTTTGAATATGTATAACTATGTTTGAATGGAACAAATTTAGCGCCATACTAGTCAATGCATAATAATTTACATGGAATTATTGTTGAAACAATCCATGTAAAGAAGTTTCTATCTGCTCTAGAATTAAGCCAAAATCTTCAGGTTTTTCTACAAAATCTAGATTATCTACATCAATAATTAATAGTTTACCTTCTGTGTAACTAGAAATCCACTTTTCGTATTTTGAGTTTAGTTTAGATAAATACTCAATGCTAATAGACGCTTCATATTCTCTACCCCTTTTATAGATTTTTTTCACCAGATTGGGAACATCAGATTTTAAATATATCAATAAATCTGGTGCCGATACGAAACTCTTCATGAGATTGAATACTGAGGTGTAATTACTGAAATCTCTAGCCGTAAGTAGATTCATATCATTAAGATTTTCTGCAAAAATGTGAGCATCTTCATAGATGGTACGATCCTGAATAATATTTTTGCCACTTTCTCTAATCTCTTTAACCTGACGAAATCTACTTCCTAAAAAATAGATCTGCAAAGCAAAACTCCATTTGCTCATATCTGCATAAAAATCTTCCAAATAAGGATTATGATCTACATCCTCAAACTGTGCATCCCAACCATAATGCTTTGCAAGCATCCTTGTTAGTGTTGTTTTTCCCGCTCCAATATTTCCTGTTACTGCAATATGCATATCTCGTCTTCTATTTTTTTCTTTTGAGTTGATTGTACTAAATCCCAAGAGACTGAACATCAAAAATCTCTTTCATAAGTTGTAGAATATCCGGCTGCTCGGCTTTTTCTTTTTCCAGCTGCTCGATTGTTTTTTCAACTTCCTCAGGTGATTGTTCTTTTTGGCTTTCTTTCTTGCTCTTGTAATTTTCTAGGGTGTAAAGATAAAGTTTGTTCCCTTTTACTTCAAAATATGCACGGCTGTTTTTATCCACAATTTGCGCATCAGGATCTTCAAAAATCTTCAACAATTCAGTTTCTGGAATATATTTTAAAATAGAATTCTTTGTAACCACCACTATCACGTCATTCTCTCTTCGGAATCTTTTTGCATTATCTAAGGCAGCCTCAAAAAGTTTTTCGAATTTCAGATTGTAAACCTTAAAACTATTTTTTGATAGGAAGTACACTTTATTCTCGAATACCATTAAGTCTATCAAATCATCAAAATTAGGAGCGAAGGAATAGGAATTGACCATCGTATCGTTTCTGAAATTATACTGTATAAGTCGTTTGGTACTTTCATCTAAAAGCCATATCTGTTGCAAATCCTCTGCGTATGCAAATTTGATAAAAGTAAATTTTTGCTTAAAATCTATTTTTTGTATTTCATTGAGATTTTGGTCTACGAACTTCATTTCCTGTGCATTCTCTGAAAATAAGGCTACAGAAAGCGGATTTTGAACACCTTGTACTCTAAAGGGTACGGTAAACATCATTTTACCTAGCTGATTTCCCAAAGAATCGTATTTGGTAAAACTAAAGTCTTTGTTTTTGTAGAGATAAATACTTCCGTAGTCATCAGCAAACAGATCTTTAGCCTCTTTGATTCTTAATGAATCAAATGGCAGTGTTTTTTGTGCAGAAAAAGCACAAAATAAAAAGATGAATATTAAATTAAAAAATTTCAAAAAAAATTTATTTTACAAAGATAGCGCCCCCAGAAAGGAACGCTACCAATTTACATATTTATTTTTATGATATAGATTTTGCTTCTAATTATTTAATAGCAATTTCGTATATCTTAGACCAGTTTTTACCTGTTACCAGCATATTATCTCCTTTAAAGGCTATACCATTCAGAACATCATCTGATCCTTTAGTATTAGCCTTCGCTATTGTAGTAAAATCAAATTTTCCTATTACTTCACCGTTTGCTGGATTTATTTTTAAAATAATTGGTTTTTGCCAAACATTAGCATAAATAAAACCTTGGTAATATTCTAGTTCATTCAGCTGATCATAGATTTCAGAATTTCCAGCTACAGAAATATATCGTACTACCTTTGATGGATCTGAAGGATTAAGGAAATACAAATTTTTGGTACCGTCTGATGCAATAAGATTTTTGCCATCAAATGTTAGGCCCCAACCTTCTCCCATTACATCTGGATAAGGAAATTCTGAAAGTAATTTTAATGAAGCCTTGTCATAAACAAAACCTTTTTTATTTTGCCAAGTCAATTGAAAAATCTTGTCACCCACGATGGTACTTCCTTCAGAAAATACATCTTCAGCTTGCTTAGTAGCAGCTATGGGCGTTGTATCCCCAAGATTGTATTTCAATATCTGAGAAGAACCATTTTGTCCATCACTTTCATACACTGTATTTCCCTCTAGTTGGAAACCTTGCACAAAGTTGGAAGGATTATGAGGGTATTCTGCAACTACATTATAAGTAAGATTCTGCACAGGAACTTTTGTAAACACATTGATGGTTGCATCTTGGTTTAGCGTTTCTCCACCTTTAGTTTTGATAACAAATGTAACTGCATTATCACCCAAAGTAAAATATCTAGAATCTACAACCAGGCTAGTAGTTTCTTTATCACCAAAACTTATAGAAATAGATTCAGCATTATCCATAACCTCTTGCGGAAGATTCAGTTTATCACCAAAATTATACCCTTTGGTCTCCATAGAATAATTGAAATCTGCCAAAGAGCTTAGAATCTTATCATCTTTTTTACAAGCAGACAAAAGCATCAACGCTGCAAATCCAATTAGTATTTTATTTTTCATTTTATATTGTCAAAATTTTCTCCAAAAATAGCAAATTTTATTCCTCTTTACTAATTTTGGAAGTGGATTGCCCAAATTTCAGCAAGTAACCATTGTTATCATAAATTGCAAATTCTCTCATGCCCCAGTCCAAATTTTCGATATCATAGCAAATCTTGGTCTGCGCATGTATCTTTTCCCACAATTGATCTACATCGCTCAAGGTAAGATAAAAAGAGCCAGAAAAACCAATTTCTTTATTGGGATGATTATCATTGGGTAAGGCAACCATAATTTGCACATTTTCGCGCTCAAGACAAGCCCAGTTCCAAGGGTCATTGCGTTCTGCCACTACAAAATCTAAGATTTCGGTAAAAAAGATAAGGTTTCCTCGAAAGAGTGAGTCCACAATAGTGGTCTGATGACTTGGAATTGACTCATGATATTTTTATTTTAAAAGTAAACTTACATGTAAATAGGTTTTCCATAAAGTTAGAAAGATTCTTTACCCTTTACTAGTAAAAAATAAAAGATTTACTTTTTAAAAAACGGAATGGTGTTGTAAAAACCTACCTGAACTTGACCACGATTTTTGTTTTCCTGAATTTGATTCATATAACCTGCTTCAATTTTCAGATTTTTGTTGATAACATATCCAATTGCTCCATACACTCTATTTCTATCGAAAGTAGGACTATCAAGATTTAAAAATATCTCATTGTATGCAGAAGCGTAGATGGTTTTTGGAACCATTTCCTTATTATTAATCGGAACATTAACACCCAAATAATATCTGAATCTCATCCTAAAATCATCTTGTAAGAAACGCTCTTCCAAACGGTAACGATGCTGAAGATTTACTCTACCAAATTTTTGTTTGGTAATATATTGTTGGAAAATTCTATGTTCTATATTTTCTGTTTTCACGCCATCTTTATAAGGCCTACTCATGATAAAACCGTATCCCAACATTACATTATTGTTGTTTTCTGTAAGATCATAACCAATCCCTGTACGCAAAAGAAGTTGCTCCAAATCTCCAATTCCATCGAAGTTTCTGTACTGAACTTCATTATGAAAATTGAATTTCTCGTTAATTTTATTATTTCCGAAATACATATACCATGCACCCAAATCGCTCTCTTGTGCTGAAAAAAGTGAACTTCCTGCTATGCCGATTGTAATCGCTATTTTTCTAAAGTTGATCATTGTTCTTATATATTACTAATATCTATCAATCTAGACAAAACTAATAATTAATATCAATAATAACAAATTACGAATTCATATTTACTATTAATTAAGAGCATACCGAAATTTTTAGCATAAAAAAGACTTCGCATCATCGACGCGAAGTTTTTATGAATAAGTTTAAAATTGATTCAAAAACTAAGGATGTTGTTCCATAACTAAGGATGTTGTTCCATTTTAGTTGGATCATCATAATTTACCATCCAATTGATCCCAAATTGATCAGTAAACATACCGAAGTAAGCACCCCAAAATGTATCTTCCAATGGCATAGTCACTACTCCATTTTCGGACAATTTTGTAAAAAGAGTTTCTGCCTCTTGCTTACTTTCAGCGTTGATAGAAGCAGAAAAATTGTTTCCTAAAACTACTTTTGTTGCCCAATCTCCACCAGCATCACTTCCCATGAGCATCGTTTCGTTGGAAATAGGTAAGCAAACATGCATAATCTTGTCTTGATCCTCAGAAGGAACTTTGTAATCTTCTGAAGGAGGCATTTCGCCGAAAGTTCCGATGTAGAGATATTCTTTTCCGAAAGCCGATTTGTAAAAATCAAATGCTTCTCTACAATTTCCATTGAAGGATAAATAAACATTTACTGTTGCCATCTTACTATTTTGTATATTTGGTTTGTTATCTGTGTTGGTCTATTAGAATCATATTTCCATCCGGATCTTTTAGGTAAATGTGTGCAGGACCAGATGTTGACTCATCTGCCACTTTATCCAAAACGATATTGCTTTCTAAAAGTTGCTTTTGGATTTCTCTTACATCATCAAAGCATTCTACCTCTTTTGCATTTTGATCCCATCCAGGGTTAAATGTTAGAATATTACCATCAAACATCGCTTGAAAAAGACCAATCAATGTAGTTTCATTTTTCATGATGAGATAATTGCTTTCCATAGAACCGTTCATTTGGATAAATCCTAGTTTTTCATAAAAATCTTTAGATTTTTGCAGATCTTTTACGCTCAAACTGATCGAGAATGCTCCTAATTTC
This sequence comes from Chryseobacterium sp., assembly GCF_045629545.1. Lineage (GTDB taxonomy): Bacteria > Bacteroidota > Bacteroidia > Flavobacteriales > Weeksellaceae > Chryseobacterium. Next base: position 116,991 of record NZ_JAZQRK010000012.1, read on the forward strand.
ATAATTTAATTATTTTGGTTTAAATCTAAAAAAGCAATAATTATTGGTTTTTCAACCTTGTTTTGTAATTCAAATTTCCTGAGTAACTTTTCCAATCTCCCACAAAATCGATATAGGGATTTTCTAATTTTTCTGTTTTCTTATTCCAACTAAAAGTGTAGATAAATTTACCCTTGAGTAAGCCAGAATGTGGACCTTTATTTTCTTCTGCAAGCTCGTAGATGCCGTAGACCACTCCTTTTTTCTTGCTATCTTTATATTTGGTGATGGTAAGTGAACCCTCAAATTTGGTAAACTGATCACCAACCATAGTGTATCCCGAAAGAAAATATTCTTGATCGTTCGTTTTATTTTGCTCAGAAAAATCAATCTTAAGTTTTATTACCTGACTATCGGAGCCTATTGTTCCTACATAAGGTTTGCTTTCATTAAGCCAAGCGCTGGAGATATTTGGCATTTGAGCCGTGATAAAATTAGATACGAAAAGTAAAAATAAAATCAGTTTTTTCATATTCTTCGTCTTAAACTCCAAATTGAGAAAGATGGTGATTCAGGTGTTTTGCGAACATATTATTCCATTCTTTGGCTGTAAGTACCCCGAATGAGAAAGATTCTTTTCCATCAAAAGCCTCTGCACCCAATTGTTGTGTTTTTTGGATAAACCCTATGAGTCTCTTTTTTTCTGCATCAAAATCTTTTCTTTCTTTAATTAAAAACTGAGGCGAAGTAGGAGAATCGTGAGAATAAGCTTTCTCGCTCACTACTTTTGGTTTTACAAATTTCTTTAGTATAAACTTTGCAATTCCGCCTGGTTTTTTGTGTTTTTCTGGTTCGTACACCAACTCGTAAGATACGCTACAGTGCGCTAGCATTTGATCTACCATCATCCTTCCCCATAACCCATGTGTATCTTCAATAAGATTATTAATTCTATTGATATAGTTTTGAGCATCTTTTGGATCAAATACGTTTTCCATAATATTAAAAATTGTTTACAAACAAATATAATATTATTTCCATTTAGTTATATCTAGAATTTTAATTTGCTCATAATTATTTTTCTTTAATTAAGTACTTTCTATTCTACTATCAGTTGGAATCCATTTATCATTTATTTAAACAAAAAAAAGCCCAGGAAAACCTGAGCTTTATGCTTTATCTTAAAATAGACTTGATATCTTAGATGTGAATTACCTCACCGTATGCAGCTGCAGCAGCTTCCATAATAGCTTCAGAAACCGTTGGGTGTGGGTGAATTGCTTTAATGATTTCATGACCTGTAGTTTCTAGTTTTCTAGCTACTACAGCTTCAGCTACCATATCTGTAACACCATCACCAATCATGTGGCATCCTAACCACTCGCCATATTTAGCATCGAAAATTACCTTGATGAAACCATCTGTATTTCCGTTAGCAGTCGCTTTTCCACTTGCAGAAAGAGGGAATTTTCCTACTTTTATTTCGTAACCTTTTTCTTTAGCTTGCTTTTCTGTAAGACCTACAGAAGCAACTTCTGGGTGACAGTAAGTACATCCTGGGATGTTACCATAGTCGATAGTCTCAACATGAAGACCTTTTATTTTTTCTACACAAGTGATACCTTCAGCAGAAGCAACGTGTGCCAATGCTTGAGTTGGGATAATATCTCCAATTGCATAGTAACCAGGCACAGAAGTTTCGTACCATTCGTTTACCAAAACTCTTCCTTTATCTGTTTGAATTCCTACTTCTTCTAAACCAATATTCTCGATATTTGCAGCAATACCTACTGCAGATAATAAGATATCAGCTTCCAAAGTAATCATTCCTTTATCAGTTTTCACATTAGCCTTTACTCCGTTTCCTGTAGTGTCTACAGATTCTACAGAAGCATTGGTCATAATTTCGATACCTGTTTTCTTTAGAGATTTCTCCAAGTGTTTTGAGATATCTTCGTCCTCTACAGGAACGATGTTTGGTAAAAATTCTACTATGGTTACCTTAGTTCCCATTGTGTTGTAGAAATCTGCAAACTCTACCCCGATAGCACCAGATCCTACGATAATCATAGATTTTGGCTGCTCAGGAAGAGATAATGCTTGTCTGTAACCAATTACTTTTTTACCATCTTGAGGTAAGTTTGGTAATTCTCTAGAACGAGCTCCAGTTGCGATAATAATATGGCTACCCGCATATTCTGTTACTTTACCTTCTTTATCTGTAACGGATACTTTTTTACCTTTTAAAACTTTAGCTGTACCAAGAATTACGTCGATTTTATTCTTTTTCATTAAGAATTCAATCCCTTTGCTCATTTTGCTAGCAACGCCACGGCTTCTTTGGATCACCTTTGGAAACTCAAAACTTGGCTCTACTTTATTCAATCCATAATCTTCAGCATGGTTGATATAATTAAAAACTTGCGCAGACTTCAACAAAGCTTTAGTAGGAATACAACCCCAGTTAAGGCAAATTCCACCTAAGTTTTCTTTCTCAATAATTGCAGTTTTGAAACCCAACTGTGCAGCTCTAATAGCTGTAACATATCCTCCAGGACCACTACCAATAACAATAATATCGTAATTCATTAGTCTAAAATTTTTATGCGAATTTAAGCAAAAATTTCGGATGTCCTAAGGTATTTTAATTTCGCAAACAAATCGTTTATCAATTAATTTATTCAAAACATAAAACCATATTAATCTATCACCTCATCTACAAAACAATAAGTATCATTGTAATATGATATTTTAAAATTGAATAAATACGATATTTAATCTTAAAAATATACCATAAAAAAAACGAATATCCACAATATTCGTTTTTTCTTTTCAATATAAAATATTGGATAAATCTTACTACTTTTTGGCTTGATTTAGTACTTTTATCTCTGCATTATATTTGTCTCTCAACGTCTTTAGCTGTGCCTTTTTCATCTTATCGGTAAGTACAGGATGCTTGCTTATCATTTTTTTATCGAAAGCATATCTTTTATCTATTTCTTGTCTTTTGGCACTTACCAATTCTTTTTCGGCAGGTCTTGCAGGATGTTTTTGAGCATTCACAGTAGCGAATGATAATCCTAAAAGTAATACTGATGTTAAAAATATTTTTTTCATGATAATATAATTTAATAGTGATTCATAGCAATAACAAATTGTCTTCAAATACATTACACATATCATACCACAGTAGAAACGCTTCCGAGAAATTTAACAATGATTAACGTTGTAACAATTGAGAAATTGCTGAGGAAATGGAAGAATATTGAAACTGAAATCCTTTTTGAAGTAAAATTTCTGGCACTACATTTCTGCTTTTCAGTAATAATTCGGTTTCTGTGTTCAGAAAAATAGATGCCATTTCTAGTTGCCAAACTGCGGCATCAAGCCCAAAAGATCTTTTCATTTTCGCTCTCAATTCTTTCATTAAAAATTGGTTGGAAATAGGATTTGGAGCTGTAATATTGATAGCTCCAGAAACAGATTCATCATTAATAATAAATGAAATTGCTCTGCAAAAATCTTCAATATGAATCCAACTTACCATTTGATTTCCGTTGCCTTGTTTTCCACCCAAACCCCATTTGGTAACCGTTTTAAGCTTCGGAAATGCGCCACCATCATTACCCAATACAATAGAAGTTCTGAGTGCCACTTTTCTTGTGAAACTATCTTTCTGTTTAAAAAATTCAGCTTCCCAAGATTTACAGATATTCATAGAAAAATCGTCGCCAATAATTCCGTTTTTTTCTGTATTTTGTTTCGATTCCGAATGTATATAAATGGTAGCCGAACTTGCATTGAGCCATAGTTTTGGTTTAATCTCACAAAGATTAATTGCGTTTTGCAAAACCTGAGTACTTGGAATTCTAGAAGAATAAATTTCCGCTTTATTCTTTTCCGTATATCTACAATCTACCGATTTTCCAGCAAGATTGATAAGAACATCAGCATTCTCCAAAGTGTGTGACCATTCTCCAATATTTTTTGCATCCCAAAAGATTTCATTTGTACTTTTTGGATGTCTTGTAAGAATCAAAACTTCGTGATTTTTTGTTTGAAAAAAGCGTCGAAGACTTTCTCCTAAAAATCCTGTTCCGCCTGCGATTATTATTTTCATACTATTTTGCTTTTGGGTTTCACTTCAATTTTAGAGCCTTCAGCTAACATTACAGAGATGGGTTGAACTTCATTAAGACAAGAAAAATCTTGACCATACACTTCCTCGAAATCTACTTTTATCAGATGATTTATAATAGGATAATACGTCCATTTAGGATGACAAACCTCGTATTCCAACGTATTTTTATCATTTTTTGTAAAGCCAAAATAATGTTCGGTGATAAATTCAAACTCAGAATGATCTTCCATTGCTTTTTCTTCATTTTCTGCTATGATATCAATAGAATGCCAATTTTTCTCCTTCCAAGCATAACTTACATGAAGATTTTTGTCTTTTATTTCAATCTTATTTTTCATCGGCAGCGTTTTATAATTTTCATTATAAAAAGTATTTGCGACCAAGCTTAATGCTGCTTTTGGTACAATTTCTTTCACGAAAACCACGCCTCTTTTCCAAGTAGAATTTTCTTTCTTTTTAACATAAAATCTAAGATTCACTTCCTCAAAATTTCTATGGAATGGAACAGAAATCCCCAATAATTTGGCGTTTAAAAACATAAAACCTACCAAACTCACATAGCATTTCCCGTGATAAAAATCCAGCTCTGTACCATCAGGAACATATTTCAATAAAACATTGGGATCTATTTCGTAATTGACAACGACTAGTTTTCGCCATTCTGCGGTAAGAAAATTCATAACTCTGCTGTTTTTTTAATGATTTCGTTTCTTTCTACAATAAAGTTTTTCATATAATTTTTAAGAAAGAAAAAATTAAAAAGCTTTCCGATAAACCCAAATGGAGATTCGAATTCTAAAATATCCGTCATCAGCGTTCCATTATCCTTTACCTCGAACAAATGTTGATGATGCAAAGACTTGAACGTTCCTTTGAGCATATAATCTGTGAAGCGAAATGGCTTTTCCATGTCTACAATTTTGGAAGTATGCGTTTGGTAGAAACCCAAATGCTTGGCTCTCCAAGTAACAGTTTCATTATTTTCAATTAATCCAGATGTTCTTCCTGCAATGGCTTTCTCGTTGGTTTTTGCCGTGGAAATAGAATGCAGGTCTATATCGCGAGCCAAATCAAATACCTAATGAATATCTGCTTTGATAAAGGTTTTTAAATAAATTTTAGACATAATAATTATTGTTTTTACCTTTTAGTTTTATTAAATTATGTAATTAAATATTTAATTATAAATCTTAAAATATTTTTCATAATATATGGATTAGTAAGTTTGCTTTTTGCCTCCTCCGAAGTAAAAAATAAGTATAAGATGAATGATTAGGTTTTTCATATTTATTATATTTTCAGTAATTATTGAAAGTTTGTTTTAAATAAAAAAGGACTTTCATCCTCTCCTATTTTAATAAATTGGTTATTTTACCAACCAACCAATGATCGTCACTCTTTATAGCGAGGTCCATAATATTGTTTATTTTATTGGTTACAGAACCAAAATCATTCATGAGTTTGATAAACTCTTTTGCCTCTTCAGAATCGTCATCTTCTACATTTTTCAGTTCTTCTAGAAAAGCAACTACGGGTTCTATCTCTCTTTTTCTCCTTTCTTTTGTAATTTGTTTAAACAAAAACCAAACATCTTTTTCTGCCACAAAATACTCCTTACGATCTCCTTTTACAAACTCTTTTTTTACAATTCCCCAATCCATCAAAGCGCGAAGATTCATATTTGCGTTTCCTCTAGAAATCTCTAGCAACTCCATTACCTCATCGGTAGATAAAGGTTTTCCTGTAGCCAAAAGTAATGCATGAACTTGTGCCATGGTACGATTGATGCCCCAATTGGTGGCAAAGGTTCCCCATGTTTGTATATATTTTTCTTTGGCTTCAGACAACTTCATTTCTATTTCTTTTTTGTTTCTATAACAAATGTAATACTATTTATTGAATTTTCAATAATAATTGAAACTTTATTTTTAGTCATAAAAAAACCAGATGCAATTTCTACATCTGGCACTGCATTTACTCATGCAAAATATTATTTTTTCTTTACTTTAGATGCCGTTTTACCTTTCTTTTTTACCACTTTACCTTTGGTTGCATTTTTCTGTGCAGCTCTTTTGTTGATGGCTTCCATCTCTGGTGTAATTTCTATTTTTGGACAACCTTTATACTCAGGAATTCCTGGTTTTGTAGGGCAAGCATCATCTTTATCTAAGATACCATCACCATCAGAATCTGGCCAAGGGCAACCATCGTTATCTATTGGACCTGCAACTTCTGGGCATCCATCTTTATGATCTGGCACGCCATCGGCATCTTTATCTGGCCAAGGGCAACCATTGTTTTCTGCTGGGCCAGCTATTTTGGGGCATTTATCTGATTTATTGGGAATTCCATCGCCATCTTTGTCTTTTTTGTCTACGATGGGTTTTTCAGTAGAATTCTGAGATTGCTGAGCAAAGCAAGTAGTTGCTACTGCTAAAAACAGAATAGTGAGAATATTTTTTTTCATAAGCTGTGTTTAAGTGCATAAAATTAACCTTTTATTTTAAATTAACATAAATTAAACCTATAAAAATACTTTATTATTCTATTTATTACATCTTAAATAAAATCTATATTTATTTTTTAAACCTAAAATTTAGAAGATTTTAATAAACTTTAATTGGGTATAATCTGAGTTGTTAATCCATCATTCCAAACCTTGGATTCCGGAAGATAATAAAGGTAAATAGTGCTGGCTTTACCTGTATATTTTCCGGGAAACTCTACTTTAAGATCTAAATTGATTGTTCTTTATATCTTTAAAAAATAAATCCGAAAAATACAGCTGAGAATTTTGAGTAAAAACAAATTGTACTACAATTACAGTGGAGAACAATAGATCTTTTTCATCTTGAATAATTGCATTAAATATAATCCTTTTTAACTAATTTTATCAATTTCACATTCAACAAGTAAAAAACACTGACTTTAATTACAAAACATTCTGTTTTAGCAAAAATATTTTTTATTTTGTTTAAATCAGACTGTTTCAAGCCTTTGTAATTTTTATTTTGCTCCAAACAGATTGTTTTTAAATCAATTGCATTTTGACTTCATTTTTATATAAACACTTTCTAAAAAACGAAAAGAAATCTCCGTAGAAATTCCTTTTCATTATTATTGACTTCAAATTAATTCTTAATGATTTTGTAAGTTTCCCATTGATCTTTAATTCGGATTCTTACCAAATAAATACTTTGAGGATAAGCCGTAAGATCTACAGAAGTTTCAGCAGTCAATACATTCTCTTTTCTTACGATAATTTTGCCTGCAAGATCGTAGACTATTACCTCATCAATCGGATTTTTAGACTTTATATTCACCATGCCTTTTGTCGGATTAGGATAAAGCGAAACTTTGGTTACAGGCTGTGAATTAGACTCTATTTCTAATTTTTTATTAATAAAATCATTAGAAATACCATTTTCACACTTCGGTAATGTCGCTCTTTGAAGGATTAATCTCAATAACAAGTCGTTCAGTTTTTCTACTTCATAAGAGTCTATGGTTGGAGCAATATGATTATTTCCAATTCCGCTATCGTTGGTAAGAAACGTGTAGGTTCCGTTGGTAAGCAACGCGAAAGTTCTCATCATATATTCTGTTTGCTTGTCGGTGTCACTTGCCGCCAGCGGAATAATTGTAATTCCCTTTTTGGCTGCTTCTTTTATCTTTTTGGACAATTCATCAATGTTTGCTTGTGTCTGATGTGGTGGAGCATCCAAAATCAAAAACAATATTTTGGTAGCGTTTTTATCAGTCCATTTCAAGTTGTCTATAGATACCTGCAAAGCTTCAACTACCGCTTCTGGAGTATCTCCACCACCATTCGCATTTTGATCTTTTATAAAATTGATTAAATCTTCTGCTTTATCCGAAAAATCGAATTTTCTAGTGACATACTCATCTCCATGATCTCTATAAAACACAGAACCGTAACGTACTTGCGTAGATTTCAATTGGGATTCTACTTTCTTTAAAACATCCAAAAGTTCAGTCTTCAAATAAGAGATTTCATCTCCCATAGAACCTGTAGCATCTACTACAAAAGCAATATCCAACGCTCTGCTTGTTACACAATTTCTATTCAGAACAATAAGGTTTTGCCCCTCTTTGAATTCTTTAAGATGATTGCTCACCACTTGCCCAGTGTAGTCCGCCAAAAAATAGGTTGTTGAAGTATTTTCATTTTTCCCAAAAGGATTAATCCACAATTCTGCATTTCCTAAATTATCAGATACTGCTTCCCAAATCACTTGCTTTTTGTCGTTCAGCAATTTTACCTTTTCTCCGACTACTGGTTTTTTGTCTTTGTTTACCAATTGTACCGAAATTCTTTTTTCAGGAGAAAACTGCCATTGCTTTTTGTATTGCGCCAAAGAAGGCGCCGCCATATCTGTCCAATAATTCCATTTAGAAAAATCATTCACTTCACCTGCGGTTAACAATCCTGCTTTTGTAGGTTCTGGCTCTTTTATTTCTTCCTCTTCAATTTTGAAATTATCTTTAAAGGCTTCAACATTTTCAATTCCTTTTTCTTTTAAAAGTTTTTTCAGTTTTCTTTTTGCGGCTCTAGAAATATCTTTAGTTTCTATGATTAACACTCCGTTCACCGCTTTTTCTCCATAGATTGCTGTGGCAGAATTACCTTTTAAGACATTGATACTTTTAATTAAATTAGGATCTATATTATCTAAAATTGAGTTTTCTGCTATTTTCCCATCAACAATAACCATAGGATTAGATTTCCCGTCTAAACTCCTCATTCCTCTTATTGATACTGAGGGAGCAACACCTGGAGAAGACGTTACAGCAACGCCTGCTACTTTTCCTGTTAATGATGCTACACTTCTAGATGGTGACACCATTTTTTTTGCTGAGGTAGATTTTACCACAGAACTAGAGGTTGTATAAGATACAGATCTTTTCACACCATGCGCCATGATCGCAACTTCCTCTATATTTTTCACATCATTTATATCTGGTGGTGGAAGTACTTTAGGTTCTATAACTACTCTATTTACTAATGGAGGAACATTTACTCTTGGTTTTTCGAATGCTAATTTGGGTTCTGAAGATACATTCGGGTTTGCTTGTTCTTTTTTAATATTAGAAATTATGGTACTATCTATTTTCAGAATAGAAGGATTTTCTATTTCCTTGGGAGTTGTTTTGGCAATAATAGGAGAAGGCGTTGTTTCTTTTTTGTCTAAAAAGTAAAATGCTCCAAAACCAATCAGCAAACTTGCTGCAATCCCATAAGGCATCCATATTGGAAGTAGTCTTTTCTTATTTTCTTTATGGTCTAATTTTTCTTCCACTTTGGTCCAAACTTTATCAAAACCTGGAAAAGTCGCAGGTTCTTCGCTAGTTTGTGAAGCCTCATTGAATTTTTTATCGATATCGTGATTATTTTCCATTGTGTAAAGTTTAAATAGTGTGATTTGCCAATAATTGTTGTAGCCTCTTTCTCGCAAAATTGAGCTGAGATTTTGAAGTCCCTTCGCTGATGGAAAGCATAGACGCAATTTCTTTGTGAGGATATCCTTCGATAGCAAAAAGATTGAAAATGGCTCTGCATCCTTCTGGAAGATAATTCAGGAGTTTCAAAATATCTTTCTCTAAAGAAATATGGTCGGTTTCTACATCTGAAGATTCCAAAACCTCATCATTGTCCACAGACAATGGCAAAGCTTTGCTACTTCTGAGTTTTTGCAAACATTCGTTTACTGCAATTTTTTTAGCCCAAGCCTCAAAAACATTTTCGTCTTGCAATTGATCTAGCTTGGTAAATATTTTATAGAATGTATCTGCCAAAACTTCCTCACAATCTTCTTGGTTTTTAAGGTAGCGCTTGCACACAGCAAACAGTTTTCCTGCCATGAGCTCGTACACCTTCCGCTGTGCATTGCGGTCTTTGAGCTGACATTGTATTAATAATTCTTTGTTCATATCGTGGTGCTATACTCTTATAGATGCAAGATTTTTTTTAAAGGTTGGAAATGGATCTAAACTTTTCTTAAATATAAATAAAAACCATTCGGAAATTATTAGAATAATTATGGAATATACACGGTTACACTTTAATTTTGATGCTGAAGCCAAAGGTTTTATCACATTTAAGTTTTAATTTTGTAACATAAGATAGTTATTGCAGACTATTTAATTATAATTTTTAAAGTACTGAAGAATAGAAAATTCGCATCATTATTTCTGCTATTATGTACAGGAAGTATGATGCTTGCTCAGGATGACTTGATCAACAAATTAAAAAACAACCACTCTCAAAATGCAAATTTTCAGTTTACTACGCTTAAAGATGTAGGCGCTACTTCCGTGAAAAACCAAGGTTCTTCTGGGACTTGTTGGAGCTACTCTGGGAATTCATTTTTAGAATCTGAAATGCAAAGAATGGGTAAAAAGCCCGTAGATCTTGCAGAAATCTATACTGCTAGAAACGCTTACCATGATAAAGCAAAATTATACGTTCTAAATAATGGTGCGATAAGTTGGGGTGACGGTGGAGAATTGCATGACGTTATCAATATGTACAAAAAATACGGAGCTATGCCTCAAGAAGTTTATACAGGATTGAAAGCGGGACAAACTACCAACAACTTCAAAGAAATGCAAGGGAAACTAAAACCAGTATTGGATAGTTTGGTGCAAGCTTCTTCTAAAGCAAAATTATCTGATAATTGGATGGCTTCTGTGGATGCTATCTTAGACGAATATCTAGGAAAAGTACCTGTTAACTTCACTTATGGAGGGAAAACATATACGCCACACACTTTTGCAAAAGAAGTGGTAGGCATCAATGCTGAAGACTATGTAGAATTATCTTCTTACAAAGATTACCCATACTTTACCAAGTTTGTAGTTCCAATTCCTGATAATTGGAGCCATGATACCAACTGGAACGTGCCAATGACTGATCTTACGGCAATTATTGATAACGCAGTTACCAAAGGTTATTCTGTAGGTTGGGCAACAGACGTATCTGAGCCATATTTCTCGTACAAAAATGGTGTTGCATATGTTCCTAATGTAGATTTGGATCAGATCAATGATGAGGTGAAGAAAAATCTTTTCACAGAACCTAAAAAAGACAAAGTAATCACTGAAGATATGCGTCAGAAAGGACTTAACAACCTTTCTACAACAGATGATCACGGTATGCACATTGTAGGTTTGGCAAAAGACCAATCTGGAAAAGAATATTATATGGTGAAAAACTCTTGGGGTGTAACCAATGATTTTGAAGGATATCTATATGTAACAAGACCGTATGTACAATACAAATCTACAGCAATCTTGGTGCACAAAAATGCCATCCCTAAGAACATTTTAAAACAATTGAAACCTACTAAAAGTATTGGTTTATAATCTAGTTTTATAGATAAAATTATTCAAAAGCAAATAGCCGTTTCCTCAACAAGGGAAACGGCTATTTTATAGAAAATTTAAATAGGTCTAAGGAATATTTTATGTTTAATTTAAACTTAAAAAAAAATTAATATAATACGGATAAACTTTCTGCAGAGAAATCTTGAATCTCTTCCAATTTTCCGTCTTTCATTTTGGTCACCCATTTTGGGTCTTGTAATAAGGCTCTTCCTACAGCCACCAAATCAAATTCTTCTTGATCTAGTCTTCTTATGAGTTCTTTTAAATCTGCTTTTTGAGTTCCTACACCTGTAAATGCAGCCATGAAATCTCCTTCTAATCCTACAGATCCCACAGTGATGGTAGGCTGACCCGTAATTTTCTTTGCCCAACCTGCAAAGTTAAGATCCGAACCTTCATATTCTGGCTCCCAAAAACGTCTTTGAGAACAATGGAAAATATCTACTCCTGCTTCTTTTAGAGGCAACAACCAATCTTCCATTTCTAAAGTTGTAGTTGCTAATCTCGCTTTATAATCTTGTTGTTTCCACTGAGAAAGTCTTAGGATAATTGTAAAATCCTCTCCTACTGCCGCACGCATAGCTTCTACAACCTCTACTGCAAAACGACTTCTTTCTTTGATGGTTTTACCACCATACTCATCGGTTCTAGTATTGGTTTCCTCCCAGAAAAACTGATCGATAAGGTATCCATGGGCACCATGAATTTCTAGAGAATCGAAACCTAGATCCTTAGCATTTTTAGCAGAAATAGCAAATTGAGAGATGGTATCCTGGATGTCCTCCAGAGTCATAGTAGACACTTTTTCCATAGGAACCAAAGGATAATCTTCTGATGATCTGGTATCGCCCACATGCCAAATTTGTGGGGCTAATTTCCCCCCATTATGGTGTACAGCATTTACCACATTTTGCCAGCCTGATAAAGCTTCTTTCCCATAAAAATCTGGGATATTTTGGATGTTCTTAGATGCTGGTCTGTTGATTACAGTTCCTTCAGAAATTATTAAACCCACTTCAGCAGCGGCTCTTCGTGCATAATAATCTGAAATTTCCTGAGTAGGAACTCCATTATTAGATTGTGCTCTTGTCATAGGAGCCATTACGATTCTATTTTTTAATTCAAGATTTTTATATTTGAATGGCTGAAATAAGGATTGTATATTCATATTATATCGGTCTACATTTAATTGTTACACAAAGTAACTAATAATAGTTTGCATTTGTATCTTATACCGAAAAAAAACTAGTAACTTTGCTGTAACTATTGATAGTAACACCAAAGTAACTTATGAAAAAAAATGAATTGATGCAACACAGTTGCCCATTAGGAAAGGCGATGTCTGCACTTGGAAGCAAGTGGAAAATGATCATTGTATTGGTAATAAAAGACCGAAAACTGCGTTTTGGGGAACTTGCAGTGCGCATTAATGTAATATCTAGAAAAGTCCTTACCGACCAACTAAGAGAAATGCACGCCGATGGACTAATAATAAGAGAAGAATATAAAGAAATTCCACCCCGTGTAGAATATTCGCTTACCGAAAAAGGTCTGGCATTACTTCCTATACTATATAAATTGGAAGAATGGGAAGCTAATTATGATAATAAAGAAGTAATTTGCGAAGAAGCAGAAGATAATCTTGGTTAAATTTCAGATTAAGTGTTTGGATAGGAAATCACTTTCAAGAAATAGGTACAAAACACAGTTGCTTATATGATTCAACTAAAATTCTATTATTATCTTTAAAAAACACAGCCAGAGTACTTGTATATGATTTTATAGTAGAAAGACTATAACGCAAAATTTCTAATTTTTGTTTGAAAATTATTGAATATTTCATCGCCTTGTTTTTTATGCAATTTACAAATAGTTTCGCAAAGCCAAAATAAATTGTAAATATTTATATTAAAACATCTCTTTCTTAATCAGTATTTTATGTATTTTAGCAAAAATAATAAATTTACGTAAAGCGAAACTCTAGATAGCTAGGATTTGCGCAATGCGTGAATACAAACGTTATTACGAAATTTTATTCCAAACATTGCGCAAAAAGTTCGTTGAAAAATTGAAGATTAATGGATTAAATTCTATCTGGTTTTAATGCGCATATAAATACGTTACTTTT
>NZ_JAZQRK010000013.1:0-13434 GCF_045629545.1 Chryseobacterium sp.
TAGAACCTTACACATTTTTTCAATCGGAAATAAATATTCATGTGTTTTAATAAACTGATATTTCATCGACCGCTCTTGGAAATGCTCTGGCATTCATGAATACATTAAAAGAAAAATAATCAAAAATGAACTAAAAAATGCTGATTGCTTTTTTTAAGATGTCTCTTTCAAGTTCTGCATCTTTGAGTTTTTTCTCCAATTCACGAATTTTCTCCTGTTCAAAAGTCAGCTTCATTTTCCCATTACCAGGAAAACTTCCTGTTCCAAACTCTTCAAATTCTTTCTTCCATTTATAAAGCAACGTGGCTTTAATACCTAATTCTCTCGCTAATTCTGAAATGTTAGTTCTTTCTTTACTTAGTTGAACGGCTTTTATCTTAAAAGCTGAATCATAAATTTTTCACTCTTGTTTCATATCTTAAAATTAAGGTTTTATGCTTAACTTCAACTGGACACTAAATTAGTACATCCAGTACGCAATGATAATATAATAATGGAAAATTTAGAAACTAAGGAAAAAGCTGAAGGAAAATATGGTGTTAAAAATGATACGATGACTATCAATTTTGAAGGCTTGAAAAGTATATACATGAAAATTAAATGATTAAATGATTTGAAAATGTTTACATTAGCTAATCAAATATCTTGTAGTCATGAAAGATGTATTTTTACACACCATTTATCGAATAGCCGGAATTATTGCAGCCATTATTTTGTGTTACGTGATAATGTTAGGTGGTAAAAGTGATCCAATGGGTTTGGGGATAATTTTCGTTTTAATAGCAATCACCATATTGGCGCCTCTATTCCTTATCATTGAAGCTATAAAGTTATCTAAAAAAAATAAGGCAAAGGAAGCAGCCGCTAATTGGATTATTGCGATCAGTTTATTACTTTTCTTACTCAATTTCTTAACAATGCAATAATTTTTTTTCCTATTTTGTAGATAGATATTTTCCTTAAATACTCTGTTTATAAGCACGTATTAAAGATATTTAATTTGCCATTAATTTCAATTTTAGACCAATTAAAACCTTTGTGAGATGATAAAAGCGTTAAGATTTTTACAATTAATTTTGCTAATGCATATTATAATGTCCACAGATTGTAGAGGATTTCCTATTGAGGATAATAGGCAGATAGAAAGCACAACAAAAATTTATATGCAAAATTCATCAAACTTTCATATAAATGATACAATTTGGATAAAAGGTTTTCGATCATCAAAAAATTTTGATACTAATGTAAAAGACTCTGTAATTCAGAATTACGCGCCTTTTACAAACATTGGCATTTCAAAACTTATCACCAACAATTCTTTCAACTTAATTGGAGCTGTCAATAAATTTGAAATTATTGCTACCCAAATGCAGTCAGAAGATTTTTGTGTCAATAGGTCGATAAGGACACAATCATCAATTAATAATTCTAATCATCAATTTAAATATGAAATAGGTTTAATCCCTAAAGAAACTGGCGATTTTGTTTTCAGTTTTGATGACAAATTTTTATTTCAAAATGTTGATAAAAGGCAAAATATTTTAACCAATTATCCAGTAAACGATTCGTTCAAAATGGTATGGGAAGTTTGTGTACAAACAATACCAAGAAGAGACATTAGCAATAATGATGTTTTTATAAAGGTAAATTAACAATCGGATTAAAAGAAAATAATTTGTTTTCAATTCATGATTTACTATTAAACCTTAAATAATACATACACCAACACTCAAATCTTTATGAAACTCAACAGACCTTTCGCTTTACTTTTAATAATTATTTTAGGTTCATGTACAACCAAAATAAACCAATATTTGAAAACAACAGAAAATTCGCAAAAGCGTCATGGAAAATGGATTGAAAAATATTCTATAGATCAGGGAACTCTAATAGCAGTAGGAAAATATAAAATGGGCGAAAAAGTTGGAGTTTGGAAATCATCTTTGGATGGCAATCTTTATCTAAAAGACAAAATTAAAAAGGATATAACAAAAACCAAAATGTATCATCCCAATGGTAAGATCAGCGAACGAGGACAAACAAAGCTAGAGATAAAACCAGATTATAGGCATTGGTTTTATTTTGGAGATTGGAAATACTTTGATGTAAATGGAAAGCTTTTGTATATTAAAAGTTATGTTCAAGGTACAAAAGTAGATAGTATTTCTTTTCAAAAATAGAAAAGGAGCAATAAAGAATGTATAGCGACAGCTAATTTCGATCTTTTCATTTTTTTTTCTATTCAATTTGCTTTCCTGCAAGCATTTTTACATATAATATCTTCATCTTTTCCGAAAAAAACTATCTTTGCACTCAAATTTTAACGATGCTATATACCATTATCAAAGCGTTGCATATCATCTTTATGGTAAGTTATTTTGCAGGTATTTTCTATCTCGTGCGATTATTTGTTTACTATAAGGATACGGATGAATTCGCTCCCGATAAAAAGAAAATCCTAAGAGAACAGTATGCTTTCATGGCAAAACGTTTGTGGAATATCATCACCGTTCCTGCTGGTGTTATTATGACAGTTTGTGGTATTACCATGATATTTCTTAATGTCAACTTGATGAAAACTCCATGGTTTCACCTGAAACTTACATTTCTTATTGGTCTGGGAATTTATCATTTTTGGTGTTGGAAAAAAGTAAAAGAACTGAATAGACTACAAGGAGAAACGCTTCCTACAGCCAATCTCAAGCTTAGACAATCTAACGAGATTGCAACATTTATTCTCTTCTTGGTTGTATTCACGGTAATTCTAAAATCGAGTGTCATCGAGTACTGGTGGCAATTGCTATCGGGATTTGTGGTACTTGTACTTTTAATTGGAAGCACTGTAAAACTCGTTAATAAAAATAAAAACAAAAAAAAATAAGCTAATCACAGGTACAAAAGATATAGTCTTTTCTAAGACTGCTAATTGTACTTATTAATTTTTCAACTAATTATCATGTTTGCAATTTTTAAAAAAGAACTTTGGAGTTATTTTGGCAACTGGAGTGCATGGGTTATCATTGCCGCTTTTAGTTTGATCACTACCTTGTTTTTGTTTTTCTTCGAAAATGATTTCAATATTTTCGATATCGGGATGGCATCTTTACAGAGTTATTTTGTTTTGGTTCCATGGTTACTGATTTTTATCATCCCTGCATTATCTATGAAGTCTTTTGCGGAGGAGCAACAAACTGGAACGTTGAATTGGTTATTTTCCCAACCAATTAAAATTTCAGATTTAGTTACCGGAAAATTCTTTTCAGTATGGTTGGTAGGCGTTTTATGCCTTATTCCATCGCTTATCTATTTATATACAGTCTACATTTTGGGTGTACCAGAAGGTAATATAGATTTGGGAATGACATTTGGGAGTTACCTAGGTCTTATTATACTTATTGCAGCTTTCTCGGGAGTAGGAATATTGGCTTCATCGCTTTCACAAAATCAGATAATGGCTTATTTATTGGGCGTTTTTATGTGTTTTATTATGTATTTTGGGATAGAGCAGATAGCGAGCTATAAACTTTTGGGAGGTGCAGATTTTATTTTACAAAACATAGGTTTCTATCAGCATTTTCTAGGTTTTTCTAGAGGTCTTGTAGATTTTAAAGATCTTGCGTATTTTGTATTTATTATTGGGTTGAGCCTTGCATTATCTAATCATTTTATCACAAAAAAGAAGTAATCATATGAAGAAGATCACGCTAAAATCTCCATTCGGTATACTACTATTTATCCTTTTGCCTTTATCGCTGATATTACTATTTTCAGGCATTAGATTAGATTTAACCAAAGAAAAAAGATACACACTTTCAAAAAGTACCATCAAAGTATTAAAATCGGTGAAGCAACCCGTGATGGTGGATGTTTATTTGGAAGGCGATTTCCCAGCAAGTTTCAAGCAATTGCAAAATGAAACTAAATTTATGCTAGAGGAATTCAGAAAAATAAATCCAAAAGTAGACTTCAAGTTTATAGATCCAATTAAGACCAAAATGTCACAAGACACTTTGATGGCGATGGGCATGCAACCTTCTATTTTACCTGATGAAAAAGATGGAAAAATTACTCAGATTACTTTGTTTCCGTATGCTGTAGTAAAGCATGGACAAAATGGTACTTCTATACCATTGGTGGTGCAGCAAGCTAACATCAATGCAGACGATCAGCTCAGGAAATCTATAGAAAATTTAGAATATAATTTAGTTTCAAACATTAAATCTGTATCCACAAATACAAGAAAAAAGGTAGGAATCTTGGTGAACCAAAATGAATTGAGACCCGTAGAATTTCAAGGTTTTATGGATATGGCTTTAGAAAATTATGATGCCGGACCTATCATTCCAAAAAACAATGTAGAATTGTCTCTTGCAGATCTTCCAATGCTAAAGCAGATGAGTGCTCTTGTTATTGCAAAGCCTAGAAAAGCTTTTACAGATGGAGAAAAAATGATTTTGGATCAGTATATCATGAACGGGGGAAAAACCCTATGGATGATTGATGCTGTAAATGCCGAAATGGATACGCTGAATAAGTCTAAAAAAGTAATGCCTTATCCAATTGATCTGAATATGACCGATTTTTTCTTTAATTATGGTCTCAGAATAAACCCTGCATTGGTAAAGGATGTAAAGAAATTTGCATTGCTAAAATTGGTGACAGGCGAAGTAGGAGGAAACGCACAATACACAAGCCTTCCTTGGCCTTATTTCCCATTAGGAATTGCAGAAAAAGATCATCCGATCACAAAAAATATCAATCCTGTGAAGTTCGAATTTCCAACTTCTATTGATACTTTGGGCGGGAAAAAATTTAAAACAAAAGTCCTTTTCGAATCTAGTGAAAAAACTTTGCTAAAACAAGTTCCAAATTATGTAGAACTTAGCGAAATTGCAAGTGTAGACAGTTTGGGACAAATGGAAAAACCAAGTACTCCTAAGATTTTTGCTGTAGCGCTAGAAGGAAAATTCAATTCCGCATACGCTTCAAGAATCGAAAGAAAATCTTATCCAGGATTCAAAAGCTCAAGTTCAGACAATAAAATGATTGTGATTTCAGATGGGGATGTGGGAAGAAATAAAGTAGTGCGCGGCGAGCCATTACCTCTGGGCGTAGATATGCTGACAGATGAGCAATTCGGGAACGAACAATTTCTTAGAAATGCGTTAGATTATCTTTTAGACGATAGCAATTTGATAGAACTTAGAAATAGAAATATCGAAGAAAGATTGCTTGATAGACACAGGATAAGTGATGAAAAGAGCAAATGGCAATGGTTCAATTTATTACTTCCATTGGTTATAATTTCTCTATTAGGAGGTTTATTCTTCTGGCTGAGAAAAAGAAAATTCGCATAAAATATAAAAAGAGAAGCTTTCGGGTTTCTCTTTTTTTTTGGTTTAAATTTAAATAGAATTCAACATAAATTACAATCTACCAGAATTTTCGTTCACTGTGTTTTGTTTATAATTTGATTTTAAAAGTTTTCCAAAATTGTACTTTAAAGAAAATGAAATTGTGGGTGTATTTCCGTAAAAACTGCTTTTAGAAATCAATTGATTGTAGGTCATTTTTTGAATATATGTCATCTGATTGAAAATATCATTAAACCTAAAAGTGATATCACAATTATTAATTTTAGAAGTTAGTCCAAGATTGACCAAACACATATCATTGATATCGTACAAACCTGCGATACGAGAGGAAATATAAGATCCATCTAATAAAAAGGAGAGATGCTTCATCAGTACAAATGTATTATTGGTAGAAAAATATACATAAGGCGTAGATCTTTTAATAATGGCTAAAGCATCTTTTGTTTTATCATAATTAAATGACAAGCTATTTTGTGAACTCCATTTTTTCCATTGAAAAGGGAAATCTAAACCTATATTTGCTCCCAATTCTTTCTCGAAGTTCACTGTAGTAAACTTAGAAATATTTCTATTTTCATCATACACCAAAGTAAAACCACTCGCATTTTTGCTAATGTAGTAAGACGCATTAATCGACCATTTTTTAAACTGACTAGAAAATGAAAAAGTGTGCGTGTAGGTAGGAAGCAAGTTCGGATTTCCCACATATTCTACATACGGACTTCCATACAAACCACCAGAAGTTAGATTGCTATAGTTGGGTCTATCTATACTTTTTCTATAGTTGGCAGTGTAAGAAAAATCATTATTTTGTTGGTAATTTATTTCTGCATTTGGAAACCAATCTGCATAATTCAGATGTATTTTTGTGAGATTTAGCAAAGCATCAATGCCTTCCGTTGAAGTTGTTTCCATTCTTATTCCACCTTTTATATTCCACGATTTAGGATTCCAGCCAATGTTTGCGTAGGTGGCAATATTACTTTCTTTGAAGTTATACTGATAAAGCTCATTTGGAGTATTATTTCTAAAATCGGTAATGTTATTGGTATTAGTTTCTGCATTTGTATAGCATGCTCCCAAGAGTAATTCATACTTTTTATTCCATTTTTTTTCAAAATCCATTCTTCCAGAATATACATTTCCAGCATATTTTTGACGACGAAATTGGTTGAATGCATATCCAGAATTATCAATATCATTATAAAAAGTATAATCCAAAAGATCACTTTCTCTATTGTATTGCAAACCGGTAAATAAATTGGCATCCCAGTCTGCCCATTTTTTGTTATAATTAAATACCGAATTGATGGTAGATCTTGTTCTATCTTGATTATTAAGTGTGTTGATAGAAACTAGATTTCCGTTTTCAGAATAAATAGATTCCGTTGTATTATCGCCTTTATCAGGTCTGAAATTGCTATTCAACGATATTGTAATATAGTCGCCATCGTTCAATTGTTGGTAAAAGCTTCCACCAAAAATGGTCTGTGGACGCTTGGTAATGGAGGTTATTCTATAATCTGAATATATATTTTTAGTGGGAACAGAATATTCAAATCCATTGCTTTCCCAATGGTTCATTGCGTTGTAAGCGGCGTTTATTTTCCATTCAGATTTATTTTTTTTCTGTTGATAGTTTGCGGAAAGTGTATTGCTAAAGCGTTTTTGAAAAATAGCTGTTTCGGAAATGCTCAGTTGTGTGCCATCTTTTCGGCTTTTCTTAAGGTTGATTTTTATCACTGCTTTTCCACTAGATTCGTATTGTACAGGCGGATTTCTAATAATTTCCACCGACTTTATATCATCAACAGAAATGCTTGATAATGTTGTAAAATCTACTTTCTGATTGTCGATATACAACAAAGGCGTTCCTTTTCCAACAAAAGAAAGTCCTTCTCCATTGGCATCCATCATCACGAAAGGCAATTTGGAAAGCAGTTCTGTGGCAGTAGGTAAGGTATGTAGAGCAGTATTGGCAACATCCAAAGTAATATTGCTATTTTCTATTTTGTTGCCTTTTTTCTCATTATTTAAACTGATTTCCTCAATGTCTTGAGTGGTAGATTTTAAAACAATTTCCAAGTCTTTATTTTGATCTAAATAAAAAGGTTCTTCTTTTTGAGTCCAACAATCGGATGAAATTTCAAAATGATAGGTTTTTGGTTCCAAATCAGAAAATTGGAATCCTGAATTTTGTACAATATTAGATTTTACTAGGTTTCCCTTTTCATCCCATAAATAAACTACAATTGGAGCACTGGAACTTTCTTTTTCTGGCAGCGTAAGCTTTCCTTTTACTGTTAAATTTTTCTGTCCGTATACTGTTTGAATGGATAATATAAGAACAAAAATCAATTTGAATATCATGTGTAGTTTTTAATATAGAACAACTTGAACTCAAGATTTGTTACATCAAAATAATTTTTAAAATAATTAAAAATCATTTATTTAATTTTAAAAACTTAAAAAAATATAAAGCGTTTTGAATTTGTTTAGAACTCAAATTTAAAATATGTACGCTTGGTTATGTATTTCTTAACATAGGATAAGAATTTGTAAAGAAAAATTTTCGGAGTTTTGCAATGTAATAAAATAGAGGTTACCTCGAAAGTTATTATTATATTTATCAATCGAAAAATCAAACAATATTAATATTAAATAACAAAACATGAAGAAATTCAGCGTAATCGCTTTAGCAAGTTTAGGTTTATTAATGGCATCTTGTGGAGACAAGAAAACAGATACTACAACAGCAACTCAGGAACAAGGTGTTGCCGAAAAAAAAGGCAATCTATTTGCGGTAGACAGTGTAGCTTCTAAAGTAAATTGGAAGGCATTCCACAAAGGAGGTTTTGCACCACGTTGGGGAACTTTAGCAGTATCTACTGGAGAATTAGCTATTGCTGAAAACCAACTAACTTCTGGTGATTTCACTATTGATATGAAATCACTAAAAGTTGACCCTGCTTCTGTTACAGAAAAAGATAAAAAATTCTCAGACCTTGAAGCTCATCTTAAAAATGCAGATTTCTTTGATGTTGAGAAAAATCCAACAGCAGATTTCAAAATTACCAAAGTTGAAGAATTGGTGGCTGGTGCAACCAATCCTGTGGAAGGAGCGAACAAAACCATCAGTGGTAATCTTACTTTGCTAGGAAAAACTATGAATGTTAGCTTCCCTGCAAAAGTAGATATCGTTGACAAAACAGCTACTATCAAGGCTCAGTTTACTGTAAATAGATCAGATTGGGGAATCAAATTTGGTACTACAGAAACAGATCCAGCAGAATGGATGATCTCTAAAGACATCGAAATTGCAGTGGATGTAAAGGCGACTCAAAAATAATAATTTTTGGAAAATAAATCCTGAAAAAAAAAAGACATCCGCTTTGAACAGATGTCTTTTGTTCTTTAGGCTAAAATTATTTTAAACGTCTTTGATGAAGTCTTCGTATTCATAAAAGAAACGTTCGAAGCCTTCCATTTTTTCTACAAAAAATTCAAAAGTTTCTTGCCACGTGTTTTTGTTAAAAACAGATACGTTTTCTTTTTCTACCCATATTTTGCTGATGACTTTACCATTTTCCAAAGTGTAGTTTTCTACTTTAGTAAAATTCCCAATGTGTTCTTTCAATAGATCTTCCAAAGACCAAATCTTATTGTAATACGCATTTCGCAGTCCTTCATCCTTCATTTCAATATCAAGAGAAACTTCTGCTTTTTTTTTATCGATATAAAACTTAAAAGAAAAATCTTTGACCTTTGTGTTGTATAAAATCCATTTTCTAGGAAATGATTTCCCAAAAGCGGTCCAAAATTCCTTCTTTAATTGATGTGCTTCTTCTTTACTGAACATTATATTGATTATATTTCACAAAAATAGTGATTTTCAAGTTTTCAAACAATTTCTTAACTTTGCTTTAATGCTATCAAAAAAATCCCAATATGCTTTTAAGGCGCTTTCTTTTCTTGTGGAGAAAATAGAAGAAGGCCCGATTCTTATTTCCGAAATTGCCCAAAAAAAAAATATTCCTATCAAGTTTTTAGAAAATATTCTGCTTCAGCTAAAGAAAGCAGATGTATTGGATAGTAAAAAGGGGAAAGGCGGCGGCT
The DNA here is from genome assembly GCF_045629545.1 of Chryseobacterium sp. Lineage (GTDB taxonomy): Bacteria > Bacteroidota > Bacteroidia > Flavobacteriales > Weeksellaceae > Chryseobacterium. The sequence goes on from NZ_JAZQRK010000013.1 coordinate 9,492, forward strand.
ATTTTTTCAAGGAAAAACCAGAAAATGTAAGCCTAGCTAAAATTATCCGTTTGGTGAATGGTCCAATCGCATTATTACCTTGTGTAAGCCTTAATTTTTACGAAAAATGTGAAGATTGTAGTGAAGAACACTGTGGCCTACACGATGTGCTGGTTGATGTAAGAGATGCTTCTCTTGGGGTATTGGAGAAAAAAACGCTATTAGATTTGGTGAATTAGTATTAAAAAAAGGTGAATTACAAATAGTTTCGCAGCAGAAAAAAATACTACTTTTACCACATAATATAAAATTGGATGAACTTACACATTGTTGCGCTTTTTAGATTTAATGACAATTATTTAATAGACGCTGTAGAATTATTTCATAAATTGGTAAAAGAAACCCGTAAAGAAAATGGATGTTTGCAATATGATCTTATAGAAGACAATTCTCAAAAAGGGACATTTTTTTTAATAGAATTATGGGAAACAGTAGAACATCACAGTATCCACATGGGTCAAAATCATCTTTTAGAATTTTTTCAATCTTCTGCTAAATTTCTAGTGAAAACTTCAGAAGTATACAAGGGTTATAAAATTTACTAAAATTTACACTTTTTATTGAGAAAATTTTACGCTATTGAATTATGAAAAAGATTTCAGCGCTTCTGATTGTGTTATCGAGTTTTGCAATGGGTCAGAAATTATCCAAAGATGAAATTTCTTTAATCAATAAGGGAGATATTACCACAGCATTACCGATCTATCAAATTACGGATACGCATCAGCATTCGGTTTTGCTTACAAAATCTAAAGATATCCAGCCCAAAGATCCCAACACTGAAATTTTGGTGAACAGAATGAAAGAATCTCTGTTGCAAACTGATGGCAGAGTAGGGATTGCGGCACCACAAGTTGGTATTAATAGAAGAGTAGTTTGGGTACAAAGATTTGATAAACCCTATAAACCTTTAGAGTATTTCATTAATCCTGTGATCACTTGGAAATCTGAAATTCAAAACCTCGGTTCAGAAGGAGATTTATCCATTCCAGAATTTAGAGATTTGTTTTATAGAAGTAAAGTGATACAAGTAGAATATGATGATCTAAAAGGTATAAAACATAAAGAAATGGTAGAAGGCTTTACCGCAGTAATTCTTCAGCATGAAATTGACCATCTTTTTGGAATTCTTATTTCTGATAAAAAGAAAGCTGATGCTGCCAAATCTTATATTAAAACCGATGCTTACATGGACAGCAATTCTTCTGTAAGATAAAAAAGGTCTATTTCCATCAGAAATAGACCTTAAACACAAAAACACAAAATTAAAAAAACACTATTTTCTAATAACAAATTCTTCCATTGGAATTCTTACCTTTTTCATGGTAGAAAGCCAATCATTTTCAGTATCTCTATATCCTAAATATAAGAGCGTTACACTTTTTAAACCTATTTCTTTTAGTCCTAAAATTTCATCTACAATACTCGTGCTAAAACCTTCAGCTGGTGTAGAATCTATTTTCAATTCGGCAGCCTGAGCCATTGCCAATCCTAGGGCAATATAAGTTTGCTTTGCTGTATGCTCGAAATGTTCTTTAGGAGTTTGAGCGCCGTAGATCATTTTTATTTGATCGGTATAGCTGCTGAATCTTCCTCTAGGAAGCTCTCTTACATCGGTATGATAATCGTATACTTTATCTATTTTCTCGTCAGAATAGCTATCCCAAGCTGCAAAAACCAAAACGTGAGAACAATCTCTCATCACTTCAGGATTCAGCGCGCCTTGTACCATCTTATCTTTCAGATCTTGGTTTTCTACAACAATCACACGGAAGGGTTGCAAACCTGATGAGGTAGGCGCTAATCTTGCAGATTCTAGAATCTTTTCTACATCTTCTGCTGCAACTTTTTTTGTAGGATCATAGGCTTTCACCGCATGTCTCCACTGTAAATCTTCTATTAATGACATCGTTTATTTTTAAATTATTACTATTCTTAAAACTCAATAATGAGTATTTTCAAATACATGGCAAATGTACTTTGCAATCTTGGCATACACAATACTAGATTATCTAATCGTCATTTAGATAATATCAATAACGTACAAAAAAACCGTTGCATAGGGCAACGGGTGCATATCAGTTTATAATAATTTTTATTAATGAGAAAATTTGGCTCCGAAAACTTCTGCAAAATGGAATTTTATACTATTTTTCACCTTTTCCATTTCTTCAGGAGCTAGATCTCTTTCCAACTCTCTTTTGATAGAAGTTACTTGTTTGTCTTGTATTCCACAGGGAACAATATATTCGAAATAACGCATATCCGTATTTACATTCAGGGCAAAACCATGCAGTGTCACCCAACGAGAAGCTTTCACTCCCATGGCGCAGATTTTTCTAGCATAAGGTTTGCCCACATCTAGCCAAACGCCCGTTTCGCCTGGAGAACGTTCTCCCTTCAAACCAAATTCGGCAATGGTTTTAATAATCACTTCTTCCAGATTTCTCATATACAAATGAATATCTGTAAAAAAGTTTTCTAGATCTAAAATAGGGTATCCTACAACTTGCCCATAACCATGATAGGTAATGTCTCCACCACGGTTTACCTTTACAAAAGTAGCACCTATTTCTTTCAATTTTTCGCTGCCTGCTAGCATATTTTCCTCGTGTCCGCTTTTCCCTAAAGTATAAACGTGAGGATGCTCTACCAATAGAAAATGATTGTCGGTAATGATTTTTTCATCATCTGGCAAATCACGATTTTTAACTTTGGTGTCAATAATGCTTTTCATCAGTTGCTCTTGGTAATCCCAAGAAGATTGATAATCTTTGACTCCTAGATCTTCAAACTTTACGATTTTATTTGGATGTATGTTCATTGCCCTTATTTGAAGTACAAATTTAGTGATTTTTACCCTTTTATAGAAGTGATATATTGTTTTACTTTCTGTTCCCAATCAGTATTTTGTAGAAGAACATTTACAAATGCAGTTCCTATAATCCCTCCTTGCGATTTTTCGGTTACCAATTCAAAATCATTTTTATTTTTTATCCCAAATCCTACATATACAGAATTCTTAAGAGGTAGTTGCGACAAACGATTAAGATAATCTTCATTTGTTAGGTTTGAACTTTCATTTCCTGTGGTGGAAGATGAACTCACCGCGTATAAAAACCCTGACGAAAGAGAATCTAAATATAAAATTCTCTCATTTGATGTTTCTGGAGTTACGAGAAAAATAAAGTTGAGATTGTATTTTTTCAAAATTTCGCCATACTTTTTTTCAAATTCTACGGGTGGAAGATCTGGTAATATTAATCCGTAAATTCCTACTTCTTTGCATTTTTGGCAAAATTTTTCGAAACCAAATTGTATGACAGGATTTAGATAACCCATTAATACTTTCGGGATGGTAACGGTATCTTTGATTTCAGCCAACTGCTCGAATAATATTTTTATGGTCATTCCATTTTTCAGTGCCAAATCGTGCGCTTGCTGAATTATGGGTCCATCAGCTACAGGATCGGAGTAAGGAATTCCGATTTCCATCATATCTGCACCCGATTCTTGTACCAATTGGGCAACTTTTCCAGTATCATTTAGCATAGGAATTCCTGCAGTAAAGTATATGTTGAGTTTTTTCATTTTAATTTAATTTTTTTCGAATTCATTTTATAGGTGCTCACTTTTTCAGTTTGTCACTGAGGTTTCTCAATTTCGCATTGATGCATTCGAAAGGACAATTTGAGTGTTTAACTTTATTTTTTCGGTTTGTCATTTCGACATTAGGAGAAATCTTTTGTTCTTGAGATTCCTCATTTCTCTTTGCTGCATTCGAATAGACAATTCGAGTGTCCAACTTCATTTTTACATTTTGTCATTTCGACATTAGGAGAAATCTTTTGTTCTTGAGATTCCTCATTTCTCTTTGCTGCATTCGAAAAGACAATTCGAGTGT
>NZ_JAZQRK010000014.1:0-12576 GCF_045629545.1 Chryseobacterium sp.
ATCTGGATTTGGAAATGAAGGTTTAAACTCTAACATCTCATTCAATGTAGGATTTAGTATATATTTACCTACTTCAAAAGGGAAACAAGTGGTAAACGACTTGAAAAACTAAGTATTTTTCAAAAATATTATATAAAAAGCCGCTCGAAAATATTTTCGAGCCGCTTTTCTTCCATTAAAAACTAAACTATATATAAAAAAATTAAAACTACTTATTGGGTTGAGGTGTATAACGTAGGTAAGGTTTTATCTCTGTAACGCCTTTAGGAAAAATTTCTCTAGCATCTTCTGTACTAATAGATGGTGGAACGATTACATCATCTCCATCTTGCCAGTTGACAGGTGTGGCAATTTTATGAGAATCTACCAATTGTAAAGAATCTAGAACACGAATAATCTCGTTAAAATTTCTACCTGTAGATGCAGGATACGTAATAATAAGTCTTACCCTTTTATCTGGATCTATAATCAATAAGGATCGCACGGTAGCTGTGGCAGAAGCATTGGGGTGGATAAAATCGTATAACGTAGAAACTTCCTTATCTTTGTCTGCAATGATAGGAAACTGTACCGTTGTATTCTGAGTTTCGTTGATGTCATCAATCCACTTTTGATGATCTTCTACTCCATCTACACTAAGTGCTAAAACTTTAGTACCTCTTTTGTCGAACTCAGATTTGAGTTTAGAAGTATATCCAAGCTCTGTGGTACAAACAGGAGTGTAGTCTGCAGGATGTGAGAATAAGATTCCCCAAGAATCTCCTAGGAACTCATAAAAATTAATATCTCCTACAGAAGTTTCTGCATGAAAATTGGGTGCGATATCTCCTAGTTTTATAGACATAATGTGTTGTATTTATTAGTCTACAAATTTAATAGACTTTTATCAGTTGGCAAAATATTTGCATAGAAATTTTTTTTTGAAAATAAAATAATAATTAAAATAATCATGAAAGAGACAGGTTTAGGATATATTGATGTAGTGTATAAAGTGTTGCAAGATTGGTATTTTACCTTTGCAGAACTAACACCAAAGCTTATTGTGGGAATCGTTGTATTCTCTTTTTTTTTAATCACGAGCAAATATCTGAGTAAGGTTTCTGTAAAAGTACTACACAAAATCTTTCCTAAAAGCCAAAATGCAGGATCCTTCGTCACCCTGATAAGTGTTTTCAGATTCCTGATCATGATTATGGGAACTTTCATAGCATTAGAAATTATGGGTTTCAGTGGTTTCTTGTGGAAGTTCATCGGAAGTTTGGGAGTTGCCGGGGTTATTGCGGGGGTTGCCCTAAAGGATTTGGTATCTAGTATATTTTCAGGTATGCTGATTGGGATTGATAAAGCCTTCAAGGTAGGCGATTACATCACCATCGGAAGTCATTCTGGTACTGTACAAGACATCGGGTTTCTTACCACAAAACTGATTACTGATGATGGTAAAAAAGCCTATATTCCAAACCAGGTGATCTTTAATGCTCCCTTTTATAACATTACCGCTTCGCCACAAAGAAAAATTATTTTAGATTTTGAAATCCCTGCTGATGAAGATATCCAAAAAGCACAAGAGGGAATTTTTGATGTGATAAAAAATCTAGAACACGTAGATAAATTGGAAACGGCTGATGTAATACTCACGAGTTTAAAACAAGGGGTTTTTACCATTCAAGCTAAATTTTGGATAGAAAGCGGAAGTAACATGTTTAGAATTAAAAGCGAAGCTCTGCAAAAGATAAAACAACGCTTAGATAAAGATCAAATTCCTTTGGTAACGCCTACTAGTATTAGTATTACCCATGCAGAAACTTTAGATTCTTCAAAATAAACTTATTATTAAGAATAGTTTTTTATAAATAAATGCCTCCCAATTAATTTTGGAAGGCATTTTTTATTATTTAAAATCTCAAATATTATTTTGAAAGTGTAGAAGCGTGGATCAACATATCTACCAATTTGTTAGAGTAACCCATTTCGTTGTCATACCAAGAAACTAGTTTTACAAATTTTGGAGATAACATAATACCTGCATCTTTATCGAAGATAGAAGTTCTCTTGTCTCCTACGAAGTCCTGAGAAACTACTGCATCTTCAGTATATCCTAAGATTCCTTTTAGTTCTCCTTCTGAAGCTTTTTTAATAGCTGCACAGATTTCTTCATAAGAGGTAGCTTTTTCTAATCTTACTGTTAGATCTACTACAGAAACATCTACTGTAGGTACTCTGAAAGACATACCTGTAAGTTTCCCATTAAGAGAAGGAATTACTTTTCCTACTGCTTTTGCAGCACCAGTAGAAGAAGGGATAATATTGTTAAGAGCAGCTCTACCACCTCTCCAATCTTTCATAGAAGGTCCGTCTACTGTTTTTTGAGTTGCTGTTGTAGCGTGTACCGTAGTCATCAAACCTTCTTCAATACCAAAGTTATCATGAATTACCTTTGCTAATGGCGCAAGACAGTTTGTAGTACAAGATGCGTTAGATAAGATTTTGATATCATCTGTCAATTCCATATGGTTTACACCCATTACGAACATTGGCGTATCATCTTTAGAAGGAGCAGAAAGAATTACTTTTTTTGCACCAGCGTTAATGTGTGCTTGTGCAGTATCTTTAGATAAGAACAAACCAGTAGATTCTACGATGTAATCTGCACCTATTTCGTTCCACTTCAAGTTGTTTGGATCTTTTTCAGCTGTTACTCTAATTTTTTTACCGTTTACCACAAGGTCATTACCTTCTACCGAAACCTCACCTGGGAAAGTACCATGTACAGAGTCATATTTTAGCATGTAAGCCATGTATTCTGCATTGATAAGATCATTGATACCTACTACTTCGATGTTACTTCTCTCAGTCATTGCTCTGAATACAAGACGACCAATTCTTCCAAAACCGTTGATACCTACTTTGATTGTTGACATAATTTTATTGTTTTAATTGTATAAAATAATTAGATTGCTAAGATTTCTGAGATCAATAATAGATCTTTATTTATTTCGTTATGTTTTTTTATAGCTTCTTCAATAGGAGTATACACCATATCGTTAGAACGCATACCTGCCATCACATTGCTTTCTCCAGCCATTAATCCTACAACCGCACCATATCCCAATCTACTTGCTAATACCCTATCTGCACAGCTTGGTGAGCCACCTCTTTGTATATGCCCTAATATGGCTACACGTATATCATATTCTGGAAACTCTTTTTTGGTTTTCTCGGAAAGTTCGTAAATGTTAGCTAGTTTTTCTCCTTCTGCTACCACCACTATACTAGAAGCTTTTCCAGTTTTTTCAGCATTTCTGAAAGTTGCAAATAATTCATCCAAACTATCCTTTTTCTCCGGTATAAGAATATCCAGTGCACCTGTTGCCAGACCACTATTCAATGCAATGAAGCCAGCATCCCTACCCATTACTTCGACGAAGAATACTCTATTGTGCGAGGTTGCAGTATCGCGTATCTTATCAATAGCGTCCATTGCCGTATTTAGCGCGGTATCATATCCGATGGTATTATCTGTCCCGAAAATATCATTATCAATAGTCCCTGGAACACCAATTACTTTGATTCCGAATTCTTCATTAAAAATTTTTGCTCCAGTAAACGTTCCATCTCCTCCAATACACACCAAGCCGTCAATTCCATATTTTAGGCAATTATCATAGGCTTGTTGACGGCCTTCTTTGGTCATAAACTCTTTGGAACGAGCAGATTTAAGAATAGTTCCCCCTTGGTTGATTATGTTTTTTACAGATCGAGGTCCCATTTTTAGAAAATCATCATGTATAAGACCATTGTAGCCCTCTCGTACGCCGTAGCATTCGATACCATAATAATTAGCGGTTCTTACCACCGCTCTCAATGCCGCGTTCATACCCGGAGAATCCCCTCCAGAAGTAAGAACTGCGATCTTTTTCACAGCACTATCTTTCATTTAGTAAAAAATTTCGTAGACAAATCTACAAAAACAAGTTCAGATAACGATAGTAAGTTATTAAGAATATATTATATTAAAATTTCTTGAAATCTGCGTCCTCAAACACATACCTTGCCGTATTGATTGTCAATGATTTAACATCCAAATGATACCAAGGAGAAATATTTTTCTCGTAGGGATTTGATAGTAAATGGATAGATTGAGCAGGTGTAAAACCCTTACTATATAAAAATTATTGTTCCCCATTTTCCTTCTTACAAACCCCAGAAATAAAGACTACATGACCTGGACTTCCAGGAGTAATCAGAAAATCTCCCGTTTTCAAATCTTGAGTAGAAGTAACTGTTTTAGATTCTTCATATAAAAATTAACTTAAAAAATTATACAAAATTTAATATTTCTCCGTAAGATATTTCCAATATCTTTTTGGAACGTGCTGAATATGAAGTTTTAAATTTTTTCTTTCTACAATATTTGTTTTGAAAAAATAACGCTTCCAAAGTTTTTGATAATTGTATTCCTCTTCATGAAATTTGTCGTGGTATTTTTTTAAATCTATTTTTTCTTCAGGATAAAAAAAATCACATCTTTCTAGATCATACAAAATTCCATAGTTTCTTCTCAAATCATAGATCATCCATTTTTGATCTTGATATCTTCCTTCAAAATGTTTGCGTATCAGTGGCAAAACATTAAAATCTGGATCTATCTTGGCAAAATAAACCTCATCTTGCATCTTCTCGAACCTTACAAAAGCAGTCATACGGTGTCTTTCTCTACTTACAGATTTTGAAATTTTAGAAATCTTCAAAATATCATCATCCGCATAATTTTTGAGAATATTAAGCGTTGGATGTTGCATAGATTGCTTTACCGCAGATAAAATGAGTTGCTCGTAACCTTTTTCTTCAGACAAAAAAACCTTTACCAACTCGTTTATTCCCGATTTCCCAATATTTTCCTCAAGCTTATTCAGAACCCTTTCCGATTTTTTTTCTTGAGTGATGACCTCATGTATTTCGGCAAAAATATTTTCTTGATGATAATTGGCTTCACTGATAATTTCCACCTCTTTATATTTATACTCGAAAACTTCAAATATAGCGGTAAAAAGTCCTTCAAAACTACCATCGTAAAGTAATGTAATCATGTTTTGGGTTGATAGATTTTGGGTTTGAGGGTTTTAGCGTCTTAGTGTCTTAGTGTCTTAGTGTCTTAATGTCTTAGTGTCTTAATATAAAATCTTCAAATCTATAGTTCTAAAAATCTTCAAATCTAAAAAAGCCTCTAAAACAAAGTCAGCTGTTGAGAAAATTGGTTTTCAAATTTTGAGGTACTTCCTCCAATTAATAATTTTTTCAAATTGATATCTGTCAAATGTCTCAAGTGAATATTACCTGCATTAAAATCAATAAAATATTTAGCACGATTCACTGCTGCGCCCAATTTTTTAAGATGTTCAATAGTCAACACTTGAAATCTTCTTGCATTTACAATTTTCTTAGCTGTTTTCACACCAATCCCAGGAATTCTAAGAATTTTCTGATATTCTGCCGTTTGAAGATTCACAGGAAATTGATCGAGGTGACGCAAAGCCCAACTTAATTTAGGATCCACTTCCAAATCTAAAAATGGCATATTAGGATCTAAAATTTCTTCGGCTTTAAAACCATAAAAACGCATCAACCAATCCGATTGGTATAATCTATTTTCTCGCAACATCGGTACAGCTGTGGTAAGTGCGGGTAATCTTGTATCCTCCAAAACGGGAACATAACCAGAATAATACACTCTCTTTAGATTATAATTTTTATAAAAATGATCTGCTACTTTGATGATTTGCAAATCGTTCTCATTGGTTGCTCCCACAATCATCTGAGTAGATTGACCTGCTGGTGCAAACTTTGGAACTTTTCTAAAGATTTTCTTTTCTTCTTTATACTGAGTGATTCCGTGCTGAATATACTTCATCGGGTTCAGCATATCTTCCCTATTTTTTTCTGGCGCTAATAATTTTAGTCCACTTTCTGTTGGAATTTCAATATTAATAGACAATCTATCAGCATACAAAGCAGCTTCCTGCATCAAAATATCACTCGCTCCCGGAATCGATTTCAAATGAATATAACCATTGAAGTTTTCTTCTAGACGAAGTTTTTTAGCAACTCTTACCAAACGTTCCATAGTGGTATCCGCATCTTTGAAGATACCCGAACTCAAAAATAATCCCTCAATATAATTTCGACGGTAAAAGTTAATCGTAAGATCTACAACTTCATCCACAGTAAAGGCGGCTCTTTTGATATCATTAGAACTTCTAGATACGCAGTATGCACAATCGTAAATACAATGGTTGGTAAGAAGAATCTTTAGTAAAGAAACGCATCGTCCATCTTCTGTATAGGTATGGCAAATTCCGGTTGCAGAACTATCGCCCAAGGCACCCTTTTTATTCTTTCTAGAACCTCCACTAGATGAGCAAGAAACATCATATTTAGCGGCATCTGCAAGAATTTCTAACTTTTCCTTTAATCGATCAAAATTCATAAATAACTATCTTAAGAGACATTAATTGTTTGATTTACAATACAAAACTAAGTCCAAAAAACAAATAAATTGCTCTAATATGCATGAAAGTTATCAACAATTCTAATAGACAAAATCACTATATTTACGGTTCATATAAAGATACACTATGAACCACCAACCCGTAGAAGGATTTTCTAAACTTAGCAAACAAAAAAAGATAGATTGGCTTGTAAGCGAATACCTATCCAACGATAAAAAGTACGAAGAAATATTAAAACAATACTGGAATAATGACCCTGACATTCAGAAGTTGCACGATGAATTTTCAGAGAATACCATTTCCAATTTTTATATGCCTTACGGAATTGCCCCGAACTTCCTGATTGATGGAAAACTAATGGCGCTACCTATGGCTGTAGAAGAAAGTTCTGTAGTGGCAGCGGCATCTAAAGCTGCAAAATTTTGGATCGATAAAGGCGGATTCAAAACTACAATTATCAATACCAAAAAATTGGGTCATACACATTTTATCATTGATGTTGAATCTCACAAGCTGCAACATTTTTTTAATTTTAAACTTAAGAAAAAACTTCTAGAAGCTACAGAAAGTATCACTGCAAACATGAGAAATCGTGGTGGTGGAATTTTAGATATAAAATTGGTAGATAAATCGGCAGAAATGCCCAATTATTTCCAACTAAAAGCAAGTTTTGACACTGTGGATTCTATGGGAGCCAACTTTATCAACTCTTGTCTAGAACAGTTTGGAAAAACTTTGAAGGAGGAAGTTGTACGAGAAGAAAATTTTAGCCAAGAAGAAAAAGAGTCGCTTCAGGTTGTGATGAATATTCTTTCAAACTTTACTCCAGATTGTATTGTGAGAGCTGAAGTATCTTGTAAAATAGAAGATCTGAAAGACGATAGCGGAATTTCTAATGAAGAATTTGCTAGAAAATTTAAACAAGCAATTACCATTGCAGAAATAGAACCTTACAGAGCAACTACGCACAATAAAGGGATTATGAATGGTGTAGATGCTGTGGTAATAGCTACAGGGAACGATTTCCGAGCTACTGAGGCTTGTGCACACGCGTATGCTGCAAGAGACGGAAAATACACTTCATTGACGCATTGTACCATTGATAATAGAATGTTTAGATTTTGGATAGATCTTCCTATTTCTGTAGGTGTTGTGGGCGGACTTACCAATCTTCATCCTTTGGTGAAATTCTCACTTGCTCTTTTAGGCAAACCTTCTGCGCAAGAATTGATGAGTATTTTGGCGGTTTCTGGTTTGGCACAAAACTTTGGGGCTTTGCGTTCTTTGGTAACTACCGGAATTCAGAAAGGGCATATGAAAATGCACTTGTTTAATATTTTGAACCAAATGGGCGCTACTGAAGAAGAGAAACAACATTTTGTAACATACTTCAAAGATAAAACGGTAACGCACCACGAAGTAATTACAGAATTTAATAGATTGAGAGCTCAATAAGATGTTTTCGATTATACTATCCGTTTTATTAATCTTGTTTGGAATTTTTCTTAAAATAACTCAAATTCCGGCTCTACAATCTTCGAAAAAGATGAGTTGGATGTTTATTGCTTTAGGCTTTCTAAGTTTAATAGGGAAAATCGTTTTAAAATATATTTAGAAATTAAACTTATTTCACTTGAAAAAATACAGTTTACTACTCTTTTATGTTGTTACTAATTTCTGTTTTGCTCAGCAGAAAGAACTTGCTGTTGTAGATCTTCCACCAAAAACAGAAAATACGGTTTTTCCAATGATAAACTATCCTTTGGATAAAAAAGTAGAAGAAAAGATCAATCTTTATTTGCAAGTTTCAGAATTAGAAACCATCCCAAATAGCAGAAAAAATCCGTTTCAATTGGCTATTACAGCAACTAATAGCTACACCAATTATGTGTATTTCTATGAATGGAATAAATTAGAAACTCCGAAAAATATTCTAAGCTTGATGCTCAATGGTGAGGCTACAGGTGCATATTCTGAAGTTTTTACTCAATGGAGAAATTTTGATATCAGAACTGGAAATCTCATTAATGCTATAGATTTATTTCTTCCTGAATCTAAAAAAATAATAGAAAGAAAAATTAAGAAAGTAATAGTAAAGAAAATTAATGATCAGATTGCACTTTTGAAATCTGAAAAAACCTCAACAGAAAATGATGCAGATGCTTTATCAATCTATGAAAACTGCTTTACAGAATATACATTAGATGGATTAGACTATTATTTTGAGAAAGATAAAATTATTTTTGTAGCAGGAAGATGCTCCAACCATGCTATGCGAGCGCTAGATGATTTGGGAAGTCATGTGGTTGATTTTTCTCACAAAGAATTGGAAAAGCACTTGAGTAGTTTCGGGAAAAATTTGTGGTCTGGATCTAAGACAGTGGGAAAAACGAGTTTTGACAACAAGATTTTCAAAGGAAGTATAGATAAAAAATATCCTATTACAATGTTGGTGCATGGCATTAATGAAGACGGATCATTTTCTGCCGACTATTGGTATGATAAGGAGAAAAAAATCATTAATTGGCGAGGAGAAATTAGCAATGATCATTTATCCATCATCGAAGATGATTATCATGATGAAAATTTGAAAAAATGGATCCCAAAAGCCAATATTGAAGCGGATATAAAGGGAAATAAGATTTTGGGAACATGGCAAAATTATAAAACAAAAAAATATTACACTCTAGAATTAGAAGAATTATAAAATAAAAAGATGATAAAACAGATTACAATTTTCGTCTTACACTTTTGTAGCATTTTCATTTATTCTCAAACGGATGTAAAGGCGGAGTTAGAAAAAATAAATAATGATTATGAAATAGAAAACGCCCTACTCCTCAAAAAAAACATCAAAAATAATGCTATAGAAAAAATAAAAAAATCGTTAGAATTTCAAGTTACAGATAAAAATAGGAATGCACACGAAATTGAAGATGAAGAAAAAATAATCCAAGAAAAATACAAAAATTTATATCGTCTTTTAATTTTGAAAATAGAAAAAGAAAACCCTATAATTGGACCAAAAAAAATTTCGGAAGTAAACCTTCCTACCAATGCTAACCAAACGATGATAGAAGCCTATCAAGAAATTAGCCTAGAGGTTAAATCTAGAATAATTTCTTCCTATTTTAAGAAAAAAAATGAAAATAAACAAACTCTACTTACGTTTAAAGTAGACTCAGACGGAAAAATAAAAAACATTGTAGGGCAAGGTAATGACGAAGAATTCACCAATTATGCGATTCTACTTCTTTATAGCTTAAACAAAAGACTGAAACCTATAGAAAAAAAAGGTGAATATATAGTTCAAAAATACAATTTACCTATAAAATTGATATTTAATTAAAAAAAAATGAAAACATTTACATTAGTTTTTGGCGCCGCATATGGTATGCTATCTATTATTTTCGGAGCCTTTGGAGCTCACGCACTGAAAAAAATATTATCAGTAGAACAATTAACCAATTTTGAAACGGGAGTACGTTACCAGATGTATTCTGCTTTCTTCTTGCTCATTGTGGGATATATTTTGAAATTTGATAATACATCGGATAAATGGATTTCGATATTCATGATTTTGGGGACTATCCTATTTTCTTTTAGTATTTACTTTTTAAGTTTACAGCAATATTTGGGTGCAAACCTGAAATTTTTGGGTCCAATCACTCCACTTGGAGGGCTTATGATGATTGTAAGTTGGGCGATGCTGATTTTTTATTTTGTGAAAAATGAAATATAATATTGCCAAAAAAACAAAATACGAGGCACCAATTTCATTCAGTTTTTCGCAATTGTAATTAAAAATACCCTTAAAATGTCAATAGCTATTGTATTTTTAAGTTATAAATACTCAACATTAACGCTGTTAAAAGCTAATAGTATAAAATCCAACTTAAATTTTAAGTCAATAAACTTTGATTTACGGGTCTTTTTATTAAATTTGTGAACCTTTAATAATAAAATTAATATAATAAAAATAATATGAATCTTCACGAGTATCAATCAAAAGAGATTTTATCAAAATACGGTGTAGCAATACAACGTGGTTTTGTTGCCAATAATGTAGACGAAGCTGTAGCAGCTGCTGAAAAATTAACTGCTGAAGCAGGCGCTCAGGCTTGGGTTGTAAAAGCACAAATTCACGCAGGTGGTCGTGGTAAAGGAGGCGGTGTAAAGTTTTCTCCAAACATGGACAAACTTAAAGAAAACGCTACCAACATTCTTGGAATGCAATTGGTAACTCCACAAACTTCTGCTGAAGGTAAATTGGTAAATTCTGTATTGATCGCAGAAGATGTTTATTATCCAGGAGAATCTGAAACTAAAGAATTTTATGTTTCTATCCTATTAGATAGAGCACAAGGTACAAACACTATTGTATACTCTACAGAAGGTGGTATGGATATTGAACACGTTGCAGAAGTAACACCTCACCTTATCCACAACGAATTGATAGATCCTACTTTAGGTCTACAAGGATTCCAAGCTAGAAAAATTGCTTTCAACTTAGGATTAGAAGGTAATGCATTCAAAGAATTCACAAAATTCATTACTTCATTATATAACGCATATGTAGGAATTGATGCTTCTCTTTTTGAGATCAACCCAGTTCTTAAAACTTCTGATAACAAAATTATCGCTGTAGATGCAAAAGTAACTTTGGATGGTAACTCATTGTTCCGTCACAAAGATCTTGAAGCGCTAAGAGATACTAGAGAAGAAGATCCTATTGATGTAGAAGCTGGTGAAGCTGGTCTTAACTTCGTGAAGTTAGATGGTAACGTTGCTTGTATGGTAAACGGTGCTGGTCTTGCTATGGCGACTATGGATATCATTAAATTATCTGGTGGTAACCCAGCTAACTTCTTGGACGTAGGTGGTACTGCAGATGCTGCAAGAGTACAAACTGCTTTCGGAATTATCCTTAGAGATCCTAACGTAAAAGCAATCTTGATCAACATTTTTGGAGGTATTGTTAGATGCGACAGAGTAGCTCAAGGTATAGTAGATGCTTACAAAGCAATGGGAAGTCTTCCTGTTCCTTTGATCGTAAGACTACAAGGTACAAACGCTGTAGAAGCTAAACAATTAATTGATGAGTCTGGTCTTCCAGTACATTCAGTGATTACTTTAGAAGAAGCTGCAAACAAAGTAAAAGAAGTTTTAGCTTAATTCTAAAATTTTAATATAAAGAAAAACCGTTCCATTCAGTTGGAGCGGTTTTTTTACTTTTAATAATAAAAGAAGTATTTTATTCAAAAATAGATCACTATTTATTGTGATATTTAATATAATTATCTATAATCACTGATAATCAGCTATCAACTTTTTATTTTTCTCTATATTTGTTACTAAACACACAAATATGGAAATAGTACTGCTTCTAGCCGTTCTTATCTTGGTCATCATTTTATTTAATAAAAATTCTAATCATCAGAAAACATATCAGAACGATATGAATATTTTGAAGAAAAAGATTGATGAACTTTCGCGCACAATTTCAAAACAAAATACTTCTACTCTTCCAACTGTAAATACTTTGCAAGAAGAAATTTCTGTGCTTAGAGAAGAATTAAAAGTTGAAGAAAAGCCTTCTGTTGAAGAGCCAATATATAATCCTCATGAGGAGAACTATGAGGAGGAATTAAATACTAATTATGATGAATCACTTACTGAAGAACTTACAGAAAATAAAGAAGTAGATGCTGAGGAAGAAACTTCTAGCATTGCAGCATTCTCATCAGAAGATATTGCTAGTGAAGTGAGCGAGGAAATTGCTAAACCTTATATACAAGAACCTCCAAAACCTTATGTTCCGAAAAAATCTTGGTTGGAGACATTCAGAGAGAAAAATCCAGATATAGAAAAATTTATTGGAGAGAATTTAATCAACAAAATTGGTATTTTAATCTTGGTATTAGGTATTAACCTGAGTTCGATTAATAAAACATTGCTAACTGATTATTTTTCAATGTTTCATATTTTAGTGATGGTTTTTTTGGCAGAAAATTATAAGCAATAATTCCAGCTACAAGATTGCTCATAAAGTTTACTACTGAACGAT
>NZ_JAZQRK010000015.1:0-114871 GCF_045629545.1 Chryseobacterium sp.
ACGTTCTTTTAATGATTCAAGAGCTACTTTAGCCTTAAAGACTGAATCGAATTTACGTCTTCCTGTTTTCATAATTTTGGACTTGTTTAAAGTTAATATTTTTCAACTTAACTACTGGTCCAGTTTTGTAGGGGTATTATACATAAATATATATTTATACAAAAGTATGATAAGGTGTTGATGAACCCTTACGAGATTTGGAATCCATTTTGTTTTTATTTAAATGAGATCTAAACCATTCGTTAAAATGGTTAATAGTTTAAAGTTTGCTAAAACATACAATTTTGTAATAAAAGAAGGAAGAATCACCTTATTAAACCTCAATTTTAAGAATATTTTATAAGTTTTTCTGTTCAAGCATCTCGTTTGAGCAAGCGATTTTATTTATCTTTGCTATTCAAATTGAAGAATGAGTTTTTATTCTTTTATAATTTTTATATCAATGAAATTTAATCATAAATTTATCTTACTGCTTTTATTAGCAACTATTACCCTATATTCATGTGGTAAAATTACTCCAAAAGGCAATTTAGAAACAAAAGACATTACTGTAGAGGATTTTACGAGCTTAGAATTAGAAGGTAAATTTCGAGTATTCTATGCACGTGGTCCCAAAAATTTTGTTCAGATAGAAACCTATCCCAATATCGCCAAGAATCTTGATGTAGATGTGGATAATAAAATACTTTCCATTAAAGAAGATAGAAAAACACAAGGTGTAGATTTCTATAATGTTACCATTTATTCTAAATCTAATGTAGAGAAAATTTCGCTATCTGATTCTATAGAAATGAATATTTCTAGCGAAATAAAAACGGACAATTTTAGGCTCAACATGAAGAATAATACATCCTTTATGGGTTCTGTAAATACTAGAAAAGCTGAGATTGAAATGCTGAATAGAAGTAGAGCCAATTTTCTTGGAGAGACCAAAAATGCTTACATCAAAATATCGGATACGGCGAGCCTTATCGCGCCATATTGGAAAATTACTAACTTAGATTTGGATTCTAAAAATGGAAACTACGCAGAAGTTAACGTTAAAGATTCGTTGAAGGGTAAAATAATTAATACTGCAAAGTTGTTGTATTACAATGATCCCATTCGTCTCTTCAAAGCGGAAAAATCTACAAAAATTGATCAAAAAAATCTAAACTAGAATTCAAATATTTTTTGGATCTATATACAATTTAATAAAAACACTACACTATATGACTACATTAGAAAAAGCTCAACTTTGGCTGAGCGATACATTCGATAAAGAAACGCAAGACGCTGTACAAGCTTTGATAGACAGTAATTCTCCAGATTTGGAAGATTCTTTCTATAGAGAACTAGAATTTGGCACAGGAGGAATGCGTGGGATAATGGGTGTAGGAACTAATAGACTCAACAAATACACGCTAGGACAAGCTACACAAGGATTAGCTAACTATATGTTACAGCAATTTCCCGGTGAAGAAATTAAAGTAGCTATCGCATATGATGTAAGAAACAACTCAAAAGAATTTGGGAAATTGGTAGCTGATGTTTTAACGGCTAACGGAATCAAGGTTTTATTATTCAAAAATCACAGACCAACACCTGAATTATCATTTACAGTAAGAGATAAAAAATGCAACGGTGGTATTGTACTTACAGCGTCTCACAATCCGCCAGAATACAATGGTTACAAAGTTTATTGGAATGATGGAGCTCAGATTGTGCCACCGAATGACGAAGCCATCATCAAAGAAGTTTATTCTGTAAAGTTTGAGGAAATAAAATTCAACGGAAATGATGATTTAATCGAGTGGATTGGCGAAGAACAAGATGATGTTTATATCAACGCTTGTATAGAAAACTCTACATACCAAAATATCGGAAGAGAAAACCTAAATATTGTTTTTACATCTATTCATGGGACTACCTATACTACAGTTCCAAAAATCTTGGAAAAAGCTGGTTTCAAGAAAATAGATCTGGTGAAGGAACAAATGATTCCTAGTGGTAACTTCCCAACGGTAGATTCTCCAAACCCAGAAGAGCCAGCCGCGCTAGAAATGGCAATGGATCTAGCTAGAATTACCAATGCTGATATCGTTATTGGTACAGATCCAGACGGAGACAGATTGGGTATTGCAGTTAGAAATCTAGAAGGCGAGATTCAATTGCTAAACGGTAATCAATGTAATACAATTCTTACGTACTATATTCTAGACCAATGGAAAAAGCAAGGAAAAATTACTGGTAAAGAATTTATTGGTTCTACCATTGTAACTTCAGATATTTTCTTTGATATTGCCAAAAAGTTCGGTGTAGATTGCAAAGTAGGTCTTACAGGATTCAAATGGATTGGAAAAATGATTCGTGATTTTGAAGGAGAAGAGAAATTTGTTTGCGGTGGTGAAGAAAGTTTCGGATTTATGACAGGAGATTTTGTAAGAGATAAAGATTCTGGTGGAAGTATTGTTTTGGCTTGCGAAATTGCAGCTTGGTGTAAAGCCAATGGCAAAACAATGTACGAATACATGATTGAAATCTACCAAGAAACAGGAATGTACTACGAAGGTTTGATTAACTTGGTAAGAAAAGGAAGAGATGGCGCAGAAGAAATTCAGCAAATGATGAAAAACTTCCGTGAAAATCCTCCAAAAGAATTGGCTGGTTCATTAGTAGAAGAAGTTAAAGATTTCAAAGAGCAAACTTGTCTTAATGTTTTTAAAAATGAGAAAAACGTAATGGATGAAATTCCGAAATCTAACGTTCTTATCTATTATACTCAAGATGGCACAAAGGTCTGTGTACGACCTTCTGGAACAGAGCCAAAAATTAAATTTTATGTTTCTGTGAAGGATTCTATATCTTCACAAGCGGATTTTAAAGATAAATTAAGTGTTTTAGAAGCTAAAATTGCAGCTATTAAAACAAATTTACAACTGAATTAATATTCAGATATAATGATCAAACAAATTATAACAGTTTGCATGCTGTATATAGCTGTAGTTTCCTGTAAAAAGGAAACTACGGCTTCTGATATAAAACCAGTAAACGATTCTATTACGAAAATTAAAACACAAGAAGATCAGTATAAACCTGTTGATACTGCTTGTTCTTCTACACATAAAACTGAGGATTACATCAAATCTCTTCAATGGTATCAAAAAGATATTGAAAAGCAAGTTGCTCAAAATTCTCCTGAACAAAACAATCAATTATACGTAGATTATACGAAGATTCGTAGCAAATATATTGAGTGTTTAAGTGGAAATTTAGGTAAAATTTTAGATGAATACATCAATTACTATGATCCTGAAAGAAATGGCTATAAATTTCCTGAGAATATTAAAAAAGCAATAGGTGAACTTAAAACAGCAGATTTGAAATTTGTAGAAGTAGGTGAAGGTTACACCGAAATTTGGTCATTTCCTAAGCACTATTATTCTCTATTCAAAAATAAAGTTACTCCAGATTATAACACCTATCTCGAACAATTATCTAAAGAAAGTGAAAGTCTATATTCCGCAGATGCAGGAATCACAATTTCATGGAAAGAATTGGGAGATAGAGTTATTTTTTGGGAAGATTTTATTAAAAAGTATCCTAACAATTCTTTAGTGAATAAAGCTAAGGAAACTTATGATGATTATTTGTATGATTATCTATTTGGAATGGACAATACACCAACTTTCGAATATTCTACAGGTGTATTATATGATGAAAATAAAGAAGAATTTAAGAGAATAATTAAAAAATATCCTAACTCGAATGTAACCCAAAAAGCTAAAGAATTGATGAGTCTTTTGGAAGCAAAAGTTCCTCATGCAGACATTCGACAAAGACTGCATATTGCAAAAGAAAATTAAATAAATTTAAATAAAGTGAAAGTTTCAAAATTAGCAGCGAACCTTATTGGTTCGGAAATCGTAAAAATTGGTAATGAAGTAAATGATTTAAAGGCGAAGGGAGCAGAGATAGCCAATCTTACAATTGGGGATTTGAATTCTAATATATACCCGATACCTGCATTATTGAAGGAAGAAATACAGAAAGCCTATCAGAATAATTTGACAAATTATCCTCCTGCAAACGGACTTTTATCATTAAGAAATGAAGTCTCTAAAGACTTGAAAAAAAGATGGAATCTAGACTACGATGCCAATGATATTTTGATTACTGCTGGTTCTAGACCTTTAATCTATGCTGTTTACAAAACTATTGTTGACGCAGGCGATAAAGTAATCTATCCTACACCTTCTTGGAACAATAATCATTATGCTTACCTTACTTCTGCAGATGCTATCGAAGTAAGAACCAAACAAGAAAACAACTTCCTGCCTACAGCAGAAGATTTAAAACCTCATTTGTCTGGTGCAGTGATGGTTGCGCTTTGTTCTCCTCTTAATCCTACTGGAACAATGTTTACAGAAGAGCAATTAAGAGAAATTTGTGAATTGATTATCGCTGAAAACAAAAATAGAGGAGCAGATCAAAAACCTTTGTATCTAATGTACGATCAGATTTATTCTAATCTTACTTTTGGAGCAAAACATGTAGATCCAGTATCTCTATTTCCTGAAATGAGAGAATATACAATCTATATTGATGGTATTTCTAAATGTCTTGCAGCAACTGGAGTCAGAGTAGGTTGGGGATTCGGTCCTTCTCATATTATCGACAAAATGAAAGCACTTCTCACTCACGTTGGAGCTTGGGCACCAAAACCAGAGCAAGAAGCTACTGCAAAATATTTCCAAAATGCTGATGATGTAGATGCATTTATCACAGATTTCAAAGGAAAATTAGAAGAAAGCCTAAAAGTACTTCACGCAGGAATGCAAAATCTGAAGGAAAAAGGATTACCTGTAGATAGTATACAGCCAATGGGAGCTTTGTATCTTACCATTAAACTAGATTTTATTGGTAGAACAAAACCAGACGGAACTGTAATTAACGATTCTTCAGACTTGGTATTTTACTTAATTAATGAGGCTGGGGTAGCATTAGTACCATTCTCAGCATTTGGTGAAGAAAAATCTACACCTTGGTTCCGTGCTTCTGTAGGAGGACTTGCAACCAACGAAATTGATGCTATGATGCCAAAACTTGAAATAGCTCTACATAAATTGAAATAATTAAATTTTTATTTATAAATTTATACTAAGTTGATTCTTTTCTTAAGAATCAACTTTTTTTATGAAAAATTAAATCCAAACACACAAATGGAAAATTTAGAAAACGATTTAGAAAACAACAAAAAGCCAGAAATAGAAAATCAGATTGACGAAAATAATCACCTAGATGAAGTGGTAAAAGCAGATTCTAACATTGAAGAAAACAGTGAACCTATTTTTGAAGAGCCAAAAATTGTTGATACTCCAATAGAAGAAGTTAAACCAACTCCTATTTCAACTCCCGAAAAAAAGAAAAAAAACGGCTACAAAATAGCATTTTTTACGCTGGGTGGAATCGTTATTTTGGGGGCAGCGGGTTATTTTGGGTATCCTTATTTCAAAAAACCGGCAGTTGTGGCTACAGAAAATGTTTGTTTAGATAGTGATACCAAAATTTATGAAGCTTATAAAGATGCTGTAGTGATGGTAAAGCATCGTTATGCCTATTTCGCAAAGATAAATGGTAAAGAAATTCAACTTAATGTACCCGAAGCTACAGAACAAGTGCTCTACGGAACTGCTTTTTTTATTGATAAAAAAGGAAGTATGATATCTAATAGTCATGTTTTAAGACCTTGGACTAGCAATGAAGGAAATGAGGAAATATATACGAACATTTCTAATATGAGAAGAAAAATTGCTTCCATCCTTACCACAGATATACAACCAGACGGTTATGAAACTTTTATAGCATCCAATTGGGGGAATGCAAGTTCCGAATACTATGAGGAAGGAGGAGATTATCATGATGAAGGCAGCGAAGAAAACCATGGTGAAGATTTTGTAACCTCTGCAGATGCTACAGTAGATTCCACTGTTGTGAGTGTAGACGATATTGCAGCGTCTATACCGCACAAGAATTATGTTTCAGAGGATGATATAGAAGTGTATATGAAAACCGTTGATATTTCTGTGGCTCTACACAATTCTACAGACGAATGGTTGCCTTGTACAATAGGTAAATTATCAGAAGATCCAAGTGTAGACCTTGGCGTACTACAATTAGTAAGCAAAGAAACTCCAAACAGTGTTGTTAACATTATAGATTTGAAAAACGCAGTAGTCGATGATAGTTCTATTCAGCCTGGAGAAAAAGCAGTGATGATTGGTTATCCTTTGGGTGAAGATTTGGCACTGACGAGTTCTGGGGTAAAAGTGCAGTTGTACAACGGTCAAATCAGCAAAGAGACTGATGGTACAAAGATTCAGTATAGTGTAACTTCTACGAATGGAGCTAGTGGTTCGCCTATATTCAATCATTGTGGACAACTTATTGCAGTTAATTTTAGTGGAATTGAAAAAATACAAGGATATAATTTCGGAATTGTAACCAAAAAAATCAACTCTATTTATCCCTTTTTAGCTAGTAGAGTAGGTTTGCAGGAAGAAAAATTAACAGATAAAACACAATAGAATATGAATAAAATGGTTAACGCCTGCGCGCTCGTCTTATTTTCGGCAGCATATGCGCAGATTCCTACCTTAAAAATTGGGAATGAAAAAACGAATCCTGTAATTCTTCAAGAAGCAAAATTCGACACTAAAATATTAGGAAACCTTGCAACCACAACAGCAACCTATGTTTTTTACAATCCTAGCGATAGAATTTTGGAAGGTACACTTACTTTTCCACTACCTGAAGGGGTTTCGGTAAGTGGTTACGCTTTAGATATCAACGGAAAAATGCGAAATGCTGTTCCAGTGCCTAAGGAAAGAGCAAAAGAAGTCTTCGAAAGTATAGAAAGAAGAAATGTAGATCCCGGTATTATAGAAAAAGTGGAAGGTAATAACTTTAGAACAAGAATTTATCCGCTTCCAGAAAAAGGAACAAGAACAGTGCAGATTACGTATCATCAAGAATTGAAAAATACTTCATCAGATTATCAATACAATTTAAGCTTTGCAAATGCTACAAAAATTCCAAAATTTGCTTTAAAAGTTTGGATTAATGATGGTGCTAGCATTCCAAAGATTACAGAAAATCCTGATGGAAGTTTTGCTTTTCAAAAACAAGGAAAACAATGGGTTGCAGAAATCAACAAAGATAATTTTGCACCAAATGAAAGTTTAAAAATAACAATTCCAAAGGCAAAAGAAACTTCTAATGTAGTTTTGCAGAAGGCAACAGGCAATCAATTCTATTTTGCTACCAATTTGGCAACCGATTTTCCTATTAAAGAAAAACCAAAATCGCAGAAAATTGCCATTATTTGGGATAATTCTTTTAGTGGTTCAAAAAGAAATCGAGATAAAGAATTAGATTTCCTTAATGCTTATTTTCAAGACCATAAAAACGTGGCAGTTTCGCTTGTTTTGCTGAATAATACACTCGAAAAAGCAGAAGAATTCAATATTTCTAGTGGAGATTGGAGTAGTTTAAAATCAAAAATATTAAATTTAAAATACGACGGAGGAACAGATTTTGGTGCTCTAAAAGAAGTTGCGGGCGCAGAAGAATATTTATTATTTTCAGATGGAATTTCCAATTTTGGAGATCTTACCATGCGTTTCAAAAAACCTCTGAATAGCATTACCAGTACGCCAACTTCGGATTTTAATTTGCTTAAACTTTTATCTTCCCAATCTGGAGGTAATTTTATCAATCTCAACGAATCTGATACGCAATCAGCACTTAAAACTTATAAAAAGCTTCCCGTAAAATTTTTGGGTTTCAAAGAAAAAGTAGAGACCAAAGAGTTATATCCAAGCGTGGGTTCCGTTGTTTCTGAGCCTTTAAATATATTCGGTATTTCTGGTTCTAATCTAGGAAAACTAACTGCTATGTTCTCTGTTGGAAACAATAATTATGAGATTCCTGTAGATTTTAGCAATGCTTCACAAGTAGAAAATTGGCAAATTTCACAGTTTTGGGCGCAAAGAAAAATCAATGAATTAGAATTGAATTCCACTCAAAATCGTCAAGAAATCAAAAACTTAAGCGAACAATTTGGTGTTGTAAGTAAAAATACCAGTCTTATTGTTTTAGAAAACATTGATGATTATGTAAGATATAAAATCTCCCCACCACAAGAGCTTCAGGCAGATTATCAAAGAATTATTACTCTGAATAAAGGCAGAGCTTTAGAACAAAGAAGAAATCTTCTTTCCAAAGCATTCGATAAAACAAGAGAACTCAAAACTTGGTGGAACACAGATTTCAAGCCTGTAGAGAAAAAAGAATATCCAAAAGTGGTGAATCAGTCTGTATCAGAAGAAAGGAGTTCTGAAAGGATGAGCAACAAATCTGCTAGTGCATCAAGTGCTCCTATGGCTGATATGGCGATGGAAGTTTCTAGTGAGAAATCTATAGCAAGCAAACCTACTGGGAAAATTACTTTAGTTGATGTAGAAAGCAACGAGGAGTACATGAAAGATTTTCATAATCTTCAATCTGCGGAAGTTATTTATCAAAAATATTTAGAAAATCGTCCAAAACACGAGAAAGAAGTTTCTTACTATTTCGATATTTCCAAACTTCTTTTCAAAAAAGGCAACAAAGAGCTTTCTCTAAAGGTTCTAAGCACATTGGCAGAACTAGATTTGGAGAACGAAGAATTGTATAAAACTATTTATTACTTGCTAAAACAGCGCGGAAACTACGACAAAGAACTTTGGATTACACAAAAAATTCTAGAGTGGAGGCCGTTTGATGCGCAAAGTCATAGAGATTACGCATTGGCTTTGGTAGATAACAAAAAACCTCAAGAAGCGCTGAATATTTACAAATCTCTATTGTACCAAGAGTTTACAGACGAGATTTCTTCTAGAGATAACGGAATCGAGGAAATTCTGATCATGGAGATTAATAATATCCTCAAAATGAACAAAAATGTAGACGGAAGCAAGATAGACGATCGTTTGAAAGCCGATCTACCTGTAGATATTCGCGTTGTTATCAATTGGAACAAAGACAATACCGATATCGACCTATGGGTGACAGATCCTCGCGGCGAAGATTGTTCTTATAGTCAAAAATCCACTCAGATTGGCGGCAGATTGAGCAACGATTTTACGCAAGGATTCGGACCAGAGCAGTTTTTACTTAAAAATGCGGTGAAAGGTAAATACAAGATTAAAACCAATTTCTTTGGAGAAAGACAAAACCGCCTTTCGGGTCCTACCACGGTGATGGCGGAAGTATATCTTCATTATTCGGATGGCCGACAAGAACGCAAAATTGCCGTTTTCCAGAGTCAGAAAGAGAACAAACTAGAAAAAGACAGCAAAATTCTTATTGGAGAATTTGAGTTCTAGAAAAAATCCTATAAATTGCCGAAGTTTTGTACTTCGGCTTTTTTTATGGCAGACAATACCGCCTTCCGCTCCCAATCTTTTTTTTGTCGGCTTCGACTCCGTTCAGCCTACAGAAAAAAGGATTTCCGCTCAAGTCGGGCCGCATTTTCCACCTAAGTATCAATATTTAGTAACCCAAAGAATTTAAAACAATGAAAATTATAGCAGTAATTCCTGCAAGATATGAGGCAAGCCGTTTTCCAGGCAAATTGATGCAAATTTTAGGATATCAAACCGTCATTACCACAACGTATAAAAATGTGGTGGAAACAGGACTTTTCGACGAAGTTTTTGTAGCTACAGATTCAGAAATAATCTTTAAAGAAATAGAATCACATGGTGGTAAAGCCGTGATGACCGGACAACACGAAACGGGTAGCGATCGTATTGCAGAAGCAGTACAAAATATAGATTGCGATATTGTAATCAATGTGCAAGGTGACGAACCTTTCTTAAAACTAGAACCTCTAAAACAATTGATTCAGGTTTTTCATGAAGATCATAATCAAGAAATTTCTTTGGCTTCATTAAAGATTCAACTTACCGATAAAGAAGAAATAGAAAACCCTAATAATGTAAAAGTAATTACAGATAACAACGGATTTGCATTGTATTTCAGTCGTTCTGTAATTCCTTTCCATAGAGAAATTAATTATAATATTCAGTATTTTAAGCATATTGGCGTTTATGCTTTTAGAAAACATGCATTGCTTCAGTTTTCAAAACTCGAAATGAAACCTTTAGAAATTTCAGAAAAAATAGAATGCATCCGTTATTTAGAATATGGCATGAAAATTAAAATGATTGAAACCAATTTCGTTGGAGTAGGAATAGACACGCCTGAGGACTTGGAGAAAGCTAGAAAACTTTTGTAAAATCTATTATGCGATTTCGACGAAAGAGAAATTTCTTTTATTTGTAGAGATTCCTCAATACGCCTCGCTTCTTTCGGAATGACAATCGTTAATTTGTCATTTCGACGAAGGAGAAATCTCATTAATTTGTAGAGATTCCTCATTACGCTTCGCTACTTTCGGAATGACAATCGTTAATTTGTCATTCCGACGAAATAGAGATCTCATTTTTTCAAATGAAATATGGAAAGTTGTTAAAAATAACCCAACATCGTAGAAAATTAATATCCAAATCCTTTCTATTTGCCTTTAGATAGTATATTTTTTATGAATGTTAATCTAAAATAACTATATTTGAAATTATAAATTGTTTGAATGAAGAAATTAATCATACTATTTATCTTTCTTATTTCTTATATAATCCCTGCTCAGACGGCTAAAGAGATTATCGCTAAAAATATCGAACTTTCTGGTGGTCTTATCAATTGGAAACTTTTGAATTCTGTGCTATTGCAGGGAAAGGTGATATTAGGAGTGAAAGATGAATATCCTATCAAAATATATCAGCAAAGACCCAACCTTACAAAAACTGTGCTTACTATAGGAAGCAAAGAAACCGCAATAGAAGGTTTTGATGGAACCAAAGGTTACGCCATGAATTATGCAACCAACAAGTTGCAAGTATATCCAGATTATGTAGCCGAAAGCTTTGATAACGATTTTATAGATTGGGAAAACAAAGGTTTTGCTGCCCAATATTTGGGTAAGGAGAGAGTAGGTGAAATATATTGTCACAAAGTGGTTCTTACGAAAAACGTAAACAAGGTAACTTATTATTTTGATACCAAAACTTTTATGATCCTGAAAGAGGAGAAAAAAGATGATGTACTTACTTATTCAGATTACAAAAAAGTAGGTAACTTAGTGATGCCGTTCAGGATAGAATCTGCAAGTTCTAAGAGGGACGGAGATTATGTAATGTTACTCAATAAAATTGATATTAATAAGGCTTTTCCCAAGGAAATTTTTAAGTTTTAAGGCTTTTTAATATCAAAATAATACGTAGACTTATGAAAAATATAGGATTCGTGGTGCTCCTTTTTGTATTCTTTTTACAAAGTTGTTCCAATCAAAAAACAGAAATTTCAAAAGCTAATACTGTAGAAACTATGAATAATACAATTTACGACTATAAAGTAGAAGGTTTGGATGGTAAAGAAATCAACTTTGCCGATTTCAAAGCGAAAAAATTTCTGATCGTTAATACGGCTTCAGAATGTGGTTTTACGCCTCAGTATGCAGATTTAGAAAAATTATCTCAAGAATATAAAGATAAATTGGTAGTTATAGGTTTTCCTGCAAATAATTTTGGTGGACAAGAACCCGGAACTAATGTCGAAATTGGTGCCTTTTGCCAAAAAAATTATGGCGTTACTTTTCCTTTAGCCGCTAAAGTATCTGTGAAAGGAGATGATATTGCGCCTATTTTCAAGTATCTAACGGATAAAGACCTTAATGGTTATAAAAACACAAGCATTTTGTGGAATTTTACCAAGTTTTTGGTTGATGAAAACGGAAAGCTGATTGATACTTTTGTAAGTACTACAAAGCCAACAGATAACGCAATCACGAAACACTTAAAGTAAACTTTTATTTTAAAGATAATTATTCAGCTTTTTGAAAAATTTCAGATAACTGAATGATTTTGTAGCCATTAGATGGATCTTTTGAAGCTTTTATCATTGCTTTTGCCAATATTGAAGTTGGTAAAGGCTTTTGATTTTTAAGTAATCCTACACGATTTATTAATTTTAAAACTTTCAGTCCCAAAACTTCAGCAGTTCTCTTAGAATCTGTTCTATCCAACATGCCTGGACGGAAAATTGTGGTTTTGTCAAATTTAAGAAGTTTTACTGCATCTTCCAATGCTCCTTTTATTCTTGAATAGAAAACATTAGATTGACCATTGGCACCATAAGAGGAAACCAAAACATAATTTTCTACCAGATTTTGTTTCGCCATTTTTGCGAATTGATATTGATAATCAAAATCAACTTTCCTTTGTGCAGGTTTGCTTCCAGCGTCTTTTAAGGTAGTTCCGAGGCAAGAATAGGCAACATCACCTTTTACAAATTCTTTCCAATCTTCTGGATTATCAAAATTTACAATATGAGAAATAAGTTTTTCATGTTGAAAATTCAATGGCTTTCTTACAAAAACTATTACCTTTTCAAAATCATTATCATTCAATAAAAATTGAACTAAGTCTTTTCCGGTGGCGCCCGTAGCACCAATAATTAAAGCAATCATAAGAATTTGAAATTTATTTAAAAAGATGATTTCTGTGGTCTAAATGTACTACTTTTGAAATGATTACAAATTTAAATCAAAAAATAAGGTAATGGATGAAAATGATATCTTAGATTATGCACTGTCTAAAGTAGCTGTAATAGAGAGTTTTCCTTTTGATAATGAAACATTGGTGCTAAAAGTAGGTGGAAAAATGTTTTTTTTGATGGCATTAGAAAAACAACCACTCACTATTGCTGTGAAAACAGATCCAGATTGGAGTACAGAGCTGAGAGAGCAATACCATCAGATTTCGGGTGCCTATCATATGAACAAAACACATTGGAACTCCGTAGAAATAGAAGGTTTAAAGATAGATTTAGTAAAAAAACTGATTGATCATTCTTACGATTTGATATTCAAATCTTTAACGAAGAAAATGAGAGAGGAAATAACTTTTAATAACAATTAAAACTGAAATTCTTCCGTCAGCTTTTTATCCTCATCTAATCTTTCGATTAATTTTTCCAAACTTTCGAATTTTATCTCATCATGGAGGAAATCTCTGAATTTTACAGTAATATTTTGATCATAAAGATCTCCTTCAAATTCTAGAATATAAACTTCAACGGTTAATTTTTCTCCGTTAACGGTAGGATTGGTACCAACGCTCAGCATTCCTTTATAAAACTGATTGTCAACATAAACTTCTACAATATAAGCCCCTTTTTTAGGTAAAAGCTTAACATGGCCTGCTTCAATATTAGCGGTTGGATAACCAATAGTACGTCCTAGTTTTTTACCATGAGCCACTTTACCAGAGACAGAATAGGAATATCCTAACATTTCATTGGCATCTTTTATATTACCCAATAAAAGTGAATTTCTAATTTTTGTAGAACTGATATTATTTTCATGGATATTGATGGCTTCCATTTGTTCTACTTCAAAGTCTAATTCTTTTGATAATTTTTTTAGAAGTTCGAAATTTCCACTTTTATTTTTCCCGAAAGAATGATCGTATCCAATAATAAGGTACTTTACATTAAGTTTTTCAACCAAAATCTTGCGAATAAATTCTTCACCTGTAAGATTTCTAAAATTTTCATCAAATTCTTTAAGAAACAAGTTATCAATCCCATACAAATCGATGAGTTCTGTTTTCTCATCTATGGTATTAAGAAGTTTGAGATTTTCGTTAGGATTAAAAACAAATCTTGGATGTGGCCAAAAAGTAAGCAACGCAGTTTCCAAATTGTTTTTTGCTCCTTTTATAAGCAACTGATCTATAATATATTTGTGCCCAATATGTACGCCATCAAACATTCCTAAAGACATTGCTAAAGGCTTTAGTGAAGAATAGTCGGCGAAATTTTTGAAGATTTTCAAGATGAAAAAAATTTTAAATGCAAATATAAACTCTTTATAATGATGTTGGCGCTCTAGAATACTTTATTTTTTTACTACATAGGAATGGTGTAGTGTTTTATTTCTTACAATTTCTTTAAAGATTGATTTTTTGGTGAAAATTTCAGAATATTTAGGCTAAAAAAAAAAGTATAGTAAAATATTGGATAAGTTCCAAAATAGTAGGGTATTATATAAGAGGTGAAAATATGCATAAAGTATGATAAAAATCTTTTTTTTAACAATGGTAGGTTTGTTTAGATTCATTATATTTGCACCAAGAAAAAATTTAGCAATGGCAAACCAAATTAAAGGAAAAATTTCTCAAATTATTGGTCCTGTAATCGACGTAGTTTTTAATAATGTGGAAGCAATTCCAAGTATTTATGATGCGTTGGAAATTATTAAAGGAAACGGTGAAAAAGTAGTCTTAGAGGTAGAACAACATATTGGGCAAGATACAGTAAGATGTATCGCAATGGATGCTACAGATGGTCTTCAAAGAGGGCAAGAAGTAATTGGGTACGGTAATCCTATTACAATGCCAATCGGAGAGGCTGTCAACGGAAGACTATTCAACGTTGTTGGTGATGCTATCGACGGTCTTCAAAATATATCTAAAGAAGGTGGTCTACCAATTCACAGACCAGCTCCAAAATTTGATCAACTTTCAACTTCTGCAGAAGTTTTATTCACAGGTATTAAAGTAATTGACTTAGTAGAACCTTACGCAAAAGGAGGTAAAATTGGGCTGTTCGGTGGTGCTGGTGTAGGTAAAACAGTATTGATTCAGGAGTTGATTAACAATATTGCAAAAGGACATGGTGGTCTTTCTGTTTTTGCTGGTGTAGGTGAAAGAACGAGAGAAGGAAATGACCTTTTGAGAGAGATGTTAGAGTCAGGTATTATTAAATATGGTGACGATTTCATGCACTCTATGGAAAATGGAGGTTGGGATCTTTCAAAAGTAGATTTAGAAGCTATGAAAGAATCTAAGGCTGCATTCGTTTTCGGACAGATGAATGAGCCACCAGGAGCAAGAGCTAGAGTAGCACTTTCTGGTCTTACATTAGCTGAATATTATAGAGATGGTGGAGATAGCGGACAAGGTAGAGATGTACTTTTCTTCGTTGATAACATTTTCCGTTTTACACAAGCTGGTTCTGAGGTATCTGCACTATTAGGTCGTATGCCTTCAGCGGTAGGTTACCAACCAACACTAGCTTCTGAGATGGGAGCGATGCAGGAGAGAATTACTTCTACTAAAAACGGATCTATTACTTCAGTACAAGCGGTATATGTACCAGCGGATGATTTAACTGACCCTGCTCCGGCAACTACATTTGCTCACCTTGATGCAACTACAGTATTGGATAGAAAAATTGCTTCTCTAGGTATCTACCCAGCAGTAGATCCATTAGCATCAACGTCTAGAATCTTAGCACCAGAAATTATTGGTGAAGAACATTATAGTTGTGCACAAAGAGTAAAAGAAATCTTACAGAGATATAAAGCTCTTCAAGATATTATCGCAATCTTAGGTATGGAAGAACTTTCTGAAGAAGATAAATCAGTAGTTTACCGTGCTAGAAAAGTACAAAGATTCTTATCTCAACCTTTCCACGTTGCAGAACAGTTTACAGGTCTTAAAGGTTCATTAGTAGATATCAAAGATACTATCAAAGGATTCAATATGATTATGGATGGTGCTTTAGATCACTTACCAGAAGCTGCTTTCAACTTGAAAGGAACAATTGAGGAAGCTATTGAAGCTGGTGAAAAAATGTTAGCTGATAACGCTTAATAAGTTAGTTACAAGATTTTTAGACCTGAGATAAGAGACATTATTTGTCAAAAATCTTTTAATCTTCAATCTTTTAATCTTTTAATCTAAATTAAAATGAATATAAAAATTTTAACACCAGAATTCGTAATTTTCGAAGGAGATGTAGATTCTGTTTTGCTTCCAGGTAAAAATGGTGAATTTCATATTATGAATAACCACGCAGGAATCGTGTCTTCATTAGTCGGAGGTAAAGTAAAAGTATTTGTTAGTTCAATTAACGAAACATATGCTAAATATTTTACCAAAGAAGCAGACCAAGATTCGGTTTTTTCTTACGAAATTAAGAGTGGTGTAATAGAATTTAATAATAACAAAGGGATCATCCTTTGCGAATAATTAAATGAAAAGCTAAATATATTTTCAAAAAAGTGTAACTTTGGTTACACTTTTTTTTGTGCCTTACTCAAAAATTTTATCATATGACTTTAAGGTTGATTTTACTCTTTACATCTATTTCCCTATTTTTTAATGCTCAAAATATAAAAACACGTCGAGGAATTATTTCTTTAGACGGAATACATGTGGCTAAAATTTCAAATAAAGCAGGCGAGTACACTTTTTTTGACTTAAAGGAAACGCCCATTTATACAATGGAATTTGTAGATAAAGGTATAGTAGATTCAGTAAGAGATAGTTATGTAAAACTTAATAGAGTCTACAATAGAGAAAAAATATTGGATATTGATTATATATCGCCTTCTGCATTTTCTGGTGAGGAAAGTTCAGCAGTTTATACCTCCATAAAATCCTTAAAAATAATTGACGAAAGAGGCATAAATATTAAAAATTTGGATGAAATTTTTTCTTCAATGCCAAAAAGAAAGATGGATACCAAACTTAAAGATGCATACAGTATTAGAGCAAAAATAGATCAATTAGGAATTGAAGTGAATAATGTAGGTGAAATTCTCAGTAAAGGACAAAGAGTTGGGTACTTTAATAATTTGCCTGTGAGTTTTGGATCAGAAAGTACCATTACCGAAAAAACAATGCTCGATATAGAAATCTATGATGCAAATAGCAAATATATTGGCAAATACATTACAACAACCAAGCAACTGAAAACAGCTAACGGAAAAAGCTTCACATTATACAGAGAAATGTCGGGAAGAGCCTCAATACTAAAATTTCCAACCTACAGATCTCTCGTAGAAAGAGTGGTCATAATGGATCCTAATTTTATTAAAGGATAATTTTAAGCTATTAATTTCTCAAATTAATACTTAAGTCGTAGATATCATCTGATTTTTTTTATTAAATTTTAAAATTACGGTAAAAACAAACCTTTTAAAGTGTCTCTACAATTCAATATCCCTATACTTATATAAAAAATAATTTTTTAAGCGATTCTCAGCGATTAGAAAATTTGAAGCAGTATATTGGAATTTAATTATTATAAACACAAAATCACTCCATATTCCTTCAATTGTTGAATTGGCTTCGAGAACCAAAACAATTCAAAATCTTCAAGATTTTCTTCAAATGAATTTTTTAGAAATTGAAGATTATTTTTCTTTTCATTTTCTATAGAATTTTCTCCAAGCATTGTAATCAGCCAATCTGCTTTCTCTTTTTCCAATTCAATTTTCAGAATATTGGTTTTCAAGTGAAAAGTCAATTGAGTATATTCCCATGAGTTTTTCTTTTTAGTTTTTATAAAATCTTTAGCGACCACATTTTTATCCATCACAACAATTTTTGCATTGGGTTTGAAGGAAAACAAATTTTCCTCCAAAAGACAATCATGTATATAATCTGGATGTATAGAAGTTTTCGGAATTTTAAATTCAAACCAATTTTGAAGTGGCAATTCAAAATTGATACCGTGCATATAATTATAAAGAGATTTTTTCAAACCATAACTAAATAGATCATGATCAATGCCTGTCTTATCTATAAACTCGATATCATTATTCGCAAATGAAATATCTTGTTTCAATGGAGTAATTCCAAATTCTTCGGGATGTAATCCGACAGGTGAGTGTGCTGTCATTGCAAATTGATGCCAGAACGCACTTTGCAAAATTCCCATTTCAAACATTTGTCTTACCATCTCTAGAGAATCTATAGTTTCTTGAATGGTTTGTGTAGGATATCCAAACATCAAATAAGCATGCACCATAATTCCTGCCTCAGTAAAATTTCTAGTTACTTGGGCAACTTGTTCTACGGATACTCCTTTGTCAATCAATTTTAGCAAGCGATCACTCGCTACTTCCAAACCTCCCGATACAGCAATGCATCCTGAGACTCTCAATAAAAAGCAAAGATCTTTGGTGAAGCTTTTCTCAAATCTGATATTCGTCCACCAGGTAACAACCAAATTTCGTCTTAAAATTTCCAACGCAACTTCACGCATCAAAGCGGGTGGTGCAGCCTCATCTACAAAATGAAATCCAGTTTCTCCCGTAGAAGAAATCAGCTCTTCCATTCTGTCTACCAATATTTTAGCAGTTAGAGGTTCGTAGATTTTTATATAATCTAGAGAGATATCACAAAAAGTACATTTCCCCCAATAACATCCATGCGCCATGGTCAATTTATTCCAACGTCCATCACTCCACAAACTGTGCATAGGATTGGCCACTTCTATGACAGAAATATACTGGTCAAGCTTCAAATCTGAATAATCAGGTGTGCCCACTTCAGATTGTTTGTAATCTCTTTGTGTAGTATTATTAATGTAAGTAACTATATTGTCTTCTAAAATAAAAGTTCTTTTCGCTTCCGGAATTTTTTCTTCATGATTAAGAACACTTTTACAAAGTAATTCTAATGGTAATTCGCCATCATCCAAAGTGATAAAATCAAAGAATTCAAAAACTCGAGGATCTTTTAATTCTCTTAGTTCTGTATTCGGAAAACCTCCACCCATTGCTACTTTTACATTGGGAAAATTATTTTTGATATATTTGGCACAGCGAAATGCTGAGTACAAATTTCCTGGAAACGGTACAGAAAAACAAACCAATTTTGGTTTAATTTCTTCTATTTTCTGATGAAGTATTGATAATGTAATTTGATCTATAAAACTTTTATTATCAGAAAGTTTGCTATATAATTCTTCAAACGAATTTGCGCTTTTTCCTAATCTTTCAGCGTATCTACTAAAACCAAATTCTGCATCAATATTTTCAACAATGTAATCAGATAAATCTTCCAAATATAAAGTTGCCAAATGTTTTGCCTTATCTTGTAGACCCATGTTTCCATAGGCAAATTCTAGATCATCAATCTGGTTGAATCTCGATGATTCTGGTAAAAAATTCATGCTGCAAATTTGTCTTGCCAACGTCGGAATTTTACCTTGCAAAAACTCTATAACTGGATCTATTGTTTTGATATATTCATCACGCAATACAAATATTCTTTGAGAATTTTCTGATGTATCTTCAATTTCTAATTCTTTATTAAAAATTGTTTGAAGTCCAGTTTTAGAGAAAATATTAAGAATAACCTCAATGCCCAAATCCATCTGATAACTAGTGATACCTTTGGTTTTCAGAAATCCTTTGATATAGGCAGTGGCAGGATAAGGTGTATTAAGTTGTGTAAATGGTGGCGTGATAAGTAGTAGATCTTTCAAAAGATAATTTTTGCAAATTTATTTTAAAATATTTAAATTTTAAAGGGAAGATTATGTTTAAAAAAACCGCTAGAAATTTCTAACGGTTTATTATAATGTATGTTGAATAGAAATTACATTTGCTTGTAATCAATATGCATTTCTTTTTCTATTTCTTTGTAATGTCCTGATGTCAATTTATCTTGAATTGCAGCAAATGCTTCCAAAGTTTCGTTGATTTCAGAGTCTGTATGTGAAGCTGTAGGAATTAATCTCAACAAAATCATACCTTTTGGAATTACAGGATATACAACAACAGAGGTGAATATACCATAGTTTTCTCTTAAATCTTTTGCTAAAAGAGTAGCCTCAATAGTAGTACCTTGGATGAAAACTGGTGTAACACAAGTGTTGGTATTCCCTAAGTTGTAGCCCAATGATTTCAAACCATTTTGTAGTTTGTTAACATTTTCCCATAATTTGTCTTTAATCTCTGGTCGAGATCTTAGTAGTTCCAATCTTTTTAAACCTCCAATTACCATTGGCATGGTAAGAGATTTAGCAAAAATTTGAGAGCGAAGATTGTATTTCAAGAATCTAATGATCTCTTTGTCTCCTGCTAAAAATGCACCGAAACCTGCCATAGATTTTGCAAATGTAGAGAAGTAAACATCAATTTGATCTTGACATCCTTGTTCTTCACCTGCTCCAGCGCCTGTTTTACCAAGTGTACCAAATCCGTGAGCATCATCTACTAATAATCTGAAATTAAATCTAGACTTTAAATCACAAATTTCTTTAAGCTTACCTTGCATTCCTCTCATTCCGAAAACTCCTTCAGTAATTACAAGAATACCTCCACCATTTTCTTCCGCTACTTTTGTAGCTCTCATCAAGTTTTTTTCTAAACTTTCGATATCATTATGCTTATAGGTAAAGCTTTTACCCATATGAAGGCGAACCCCATCAATAATACAAGCATGAGAATCTGCATCGTATACTATTACATCATGTCTCGTCACTAAGGCATCAATGGTAGATACCATTCCTTGATAACCAAAATTAAGTAAGTATGCTGAATCTTTTTGTGTAAATTCTGCTAATTCTTTCTCTAATTGTTGGTGTTGCTCGGTTTCGCCAGACATTGCTCTTGCTCCCATAGGGTAGAACATACCGTATTCTGCAGCCGCTTTTGCATCTGCTTCTAATACTTCTGGATGATTACATAATCCTAGGTAATCGTTTGCGCTCCAGAAAATTACTTTTTTACCTTGAAAAAGCATTCTTGGACCAATAGGACCTTCTAGTTTTGGGAAAACAAAATAGCCTTCTGCATAATCTGCAAATTGTCCTAGAGGACCAGGATTTTGTTTTATACGGTCAAAAATATCTAACATGAATAGAAAATTTAAGTGGTAAATTTGGTTAATCTCTCATCAAAACTCTTTATATTATAAAAGAAATTGATGTAGAGAATTTATTTTATTTAATAATCTCCGTCTTGAAGACTTCGTCGTAATTGTGTACGCAATTATTTACAAAACCTTGCTGAGCCATCCATTGGTCGCTATACACTTTCGTGATATAACGAGAACCGTGATCGGGATAGATTAAGACAACTACGTCGTTGTCGGAAAACTCATGAGACTGTGCATACTGGGTTAATCCCTGAGTTACAGCTCCAGTAGTATAACCACCCATAATAGCTTCTTTCAAAGCAATTTCGCGTGTTTTGTATGCGGCCATTTCGTCATTCACTCTTACAAATTCATCTACTTTATCGAACAAAAGTGCTCCCGGAATAAGATTTTTACCCATACCTTCTATTTGGTAAGGATGTATATCCTCTTTGTGAATTTCTCCAGTTTCGTGGAAGCTCTTCAAAATAGATCCGTCTGCATCTACACCAACAATTTTGATGTTTGGATTCTTCTCTTTCAAAAATTTTGCAGAACCCGAAAGCGTTCCGCCTGTACCTGTGCAAGCAAATAGATGGGTAACTTTACCTTCCGTCTGTTCCCAAATTTCTGGACCAGTGGTATGGTAATGCGCATCAATATTCAGCTCATTAAAATACTGATTGATGTATACCGAATTTGGAGTTTCAGAAGCTACTCTTTTCGCAACTTCATAATATGATTTGGGATCATCCGCTGGTACATTCGCAGGACACACATATACTGTAGCGCCAAGAGCTTTCAGGTAGGCAATTTTTTCTGCTTTGGTTTTATCACTTACTGCAAGAATACATTTATATCCTTTTATGATACATACCATTGCTATAGAAAAACCTGTATTTCCAGATGTAGTTTCTACTACAACAGATCCTTCTTTTAACAATCCTTTCTTCTCTGCGTTTTCAATTATATGAAGTGCGATTCTATCTTTAGTGGAATGTCCAGGATTATATGATTCAATCTTGGCGTAAACAGTAGCAGGAATATCTTTAGTTACCTTGTTTAATCTCACCAAAGGAGTGTTTCCTATTAAGCCAAGAATATTATCGTAAACATTACTCATTATTTGTTATTTTTCAATAAAAATCTGACTGCAAAAATACAAAAAAAAAATAAATTTTTTGGCATTAAATCGAATTATAAGCCTTTCTGCAAGAATTATATTTTTTAGGATTTTTTGCAACAGCCTTGAATACCTTTCAAAAAGTACGCCATTTTTAAATTTTGTTAAAAAGGATTTAAAATCATCTAAAAACATTAATTTCGCAATAATTGATTTTATACTATGAAAAACTGGACTTTTAGGCAATGGAATACCCTCCTCGGATGGGGTGTTTTTATTATTGCATTTTTCACGTACTTATCAACAATGGAACCCAACTTGAGTTTTTGGGATTGTGGTGAGTATATTGCCTCTGCTGTAAAATTGGAAGTAACCCACGCACCTGGAGCA
Source organism: Chryseobacterium sp. (assembly GCF_045629545.1). Taxonomy (GTDB): domain Bacteria; phylum Bacteroidota; class Bacteroidia; order Flavobacteriales; family Weeksellaceae; genus Chryseobacterium. The sequence goes on from NZ_JAZQRK010000015.1 coordinate 22,318, forward strand.
GCGTTGTTCCAAATTGTTGGTGCTGTTGCGGGAATTTTTGCAATGGGCAAAGGTGAAAATTATTCTGTAGTCATTAATGCAATGTCTGCATTATTCAGCGCATTTACAATTTTGTTTTTGTTCTGGACGATTACTCATTTTGTAAGAAGACTTTTAAATAAAGACTTCGAAAATGTTACTAAGCATCAAGCTATATCTATTCTCTTTTCAGGAGTTATAGGATCGCTATGCTTTACCTTCTCGGATTCATTTTGGTTTTCTGCAGTAGAAGGTGAAGTATATTCTATGGCTTCATTGTTTATTGCGATTTTGGTTTGGCTAATCACCAAATGGGAAAATGAATATAATTCATCGGATAATGAAAGATGGATCATCCTCATATTTTTCATTGTGGGACTTTCCGTGGGTGTACATATGATGTGTATGTTGGCAATACCAGCTGTATGTCTAGTATATTATACTAGAAACTATTCTTTTACATGGAAAAATTTTATTTGGGCTAATATTATTACACTAGGAATTCTAATCTTGGTTTTCAAGATTGTATTTCCAGTTATTATGACTTTATTTGGAAAGCTAGAAATTTTCTTCGTGAATGGATTAGGATTACCTTTCCACTCTGGTACTATTGCTGGTTTTGTACTATTGATAGCATTCTGTTATTTTATTTTAAAATATGCAAGAGCCTCTCATAAAAAAATATATCAAACAGCTACACTATCAATTGTATTTATGATGATAGGATTTTCTTGCTGGATGGTAATTCCTATTAGAGCTAATGCTAATCCTCCAATGAACTTGAATGATCCTGATAACGCAATCGGGATGTTGGATTATTATAATAGAGTGCAGTATGGTGATTGGCCCACTATATATGGACAAAATTATACAGCTTTTTTAGATAATTCTGGGATTCAGAAAAATGAAGATGGTAGTTTTAAAACTACAAAAACTGGAGAGATTTTTGAAAAAGACGAGAAAACAGGAACATACAGGAAAACGGGAGATCGTTTTAACTATGTATTTAACCAATCTCATGTAAGCTTAATGCCAAGGATGTTCAGCGAAGATAAAGATGTTATGGCAAACTATATTTCTATGTATGGTGCGCCAGATTTCCAATTTAACTATGCCAATGAGCAAGCTGCTAATGATCCTCAAGCTAAGGAAATTTTTGAAGAATTAAGAGCAAAATTTGAGGATAAAACAATAACAGTTCAAGATTATCTTAAAGTAAAACCTTATGAGATCATCACAGTACAAAGACCAACATTAGGGCAAAACTTAGATTATTTTATCAGTTTTCAAAACGGATATTATTTTTTACGTTATCTAATGTGGAATTTCGTAGGGAGACAAAATAATTTAGAAGGTAACAGCGAAATCACAAAAGGAAATTGGATTTCTGGTATAACATTTATTGATAATGCTCTTCTTGGAAATCAGGATGCTATGCCTGCAAAGTTCAAAAATGAAAGTACAGTTGCTTTTTTCTTCTTACCCTTGTTATTAGGATTAGTTGGATGCTACTTCCAATTTATGAGAGATTTTGGAAGATTTTATGCTATTTTATCATTATTTATTCTAACGAGTGTGGGTATTGTATTCTACACTGGTATGAAACCATTTGAGGTGAGAGAAAGAGATTATGCATTAGTAGGTGCATTCTACGCCTTCGCCATTTGGATTGGACTAGGAGCAGGAGCTATACTTTGGTTCTTACAATCTAAAGTGAAATCTAATGCAGCAAATATTGGTTTCGGTATCATACTAATGGGAATTCCTTTGATGATGGGTTTCCAAAATTATAATGTACATGATAGAAGCGAGAGGTATACCGCTTATGACTACGCACAATCTGTGCTAAGATCTTTACCAAAAGATGATATACTATTCGTGTATGGTGATAATGATACTTACCCTGTTTGGGGATTGCAGGAAACAGAGCAGTTCAGAGATGATGTAAAAGTAGTGAACTTTACGTTGCTATCTACCCCTTGGAATATAGATCAGGTAAAAAGAAAAACATACAACGCTAAAGCTGTCCCTGGATTACTAACACATGAGGATTATAGAGATGGTAGTAATGACCAAATCTACCTTATGAAGAAAGAAGAATGGCAAGGTATATTGGCAAATTTAAAAGAAGCAGGAGCACCTGAATCTCTTACCAAAGCGTTCGAAAAATATGCAGTTCAAGATTCTATGACTATGAAGGACGCAATGAATTTCCTTAAAATGAAGTCTCCAGAAAAAGACGAAATTTTAAAGATGATTTTCGGAGAGGCTAGATATGAAAAGTATAACTTCTTACCTGTGAACAAATTTATTTTACCCGTAAATAAGGAAAATGCAGTAAAATCTGGTATTATTTCTGCGGCAGATTTGCCAAATACAGTAAACCATATCACCATCAATTACGCATCATCTACTCTATACAAAAGCAACTTAATGATGTTCGATATTTTAGCAAATTTCGATTGGAAACGTCCGATCAACTTCTCTTCAGGTGGTGTATACGACAGCGAAAATATTTTCTTCTTAGACGAGTATCTTCAGATGGATGGTTTCAGCTACAGATTGGTTCCTATCCACACGCCAACAACTGAGGATGGAGAACTAGGAAGAGTAGATGCGAATTCTCTTTACAACGTAGTGAAAAACTTCAAATGGGGGAACTTCAAAAATCTAAATGTTCATTTCGATGAAACTGCAACTTCTAATATTATTGGATATAGAGGATCTGCAAGTAGAGCTGCTGTTGCCTTAGCTATGAGTGGGCAAAAAGCGAAAGCATTAGAGATTTTAGATTTAGCTTCAAAAGAAATTCCTGCTTCTAAATACAACGATCCAAGATCTCTAAGCTCTATGGTGAATGCATACATCGTAGCAGGCGAAGAAAAGAAAGGACTAGAATTGGCGGAAGTTCTTAAGAAAGGAGTTTTCGATGAGTACGACTATTATCTTTCTTTATCTAAATCTGATCAAAGATTTTTGGGAAGACAAATGAGAACAAAACCAATGGAATATTCTCTAGTTGTAAGTAGTGTAATAGATGCTTATAAGACTTTAGGACAAAATGAAAAAGCATACTCATACTTGCTGAAATCGATAGAGCCAATTGACAAAAAATTCAATGTTTTTGTACAAGATCTAAAACAAATGGGAAAACAAAAAGCGATGAAAGAGTCTGAAAATGTACAGACCATCACGCCATTCTACCAATATTTGTTTGATATTATGAAACCATTTGATTCTACATATGCTAGAGAAAAAGAAGATCAAATAACCAATGCGATTATAGGAACAACAAAATAATAAATAACATAATTTTTTAAAAAAACGGGACTTCGGTTCCGTTTTTTTTTGTTTATATAATCTAAAGAATGAACATCTCTATTTTTAAAAAATATTGAAGTTGATAATTGCAAATATTAAAATTATATTTGTGGTTGAAAAAAAACACATGATGCTTGTATCTCAAAACAAAAATATCCCTCTATATGCTGCTATATTAGCCATAATTTCCAAACTCTATTTTTTGCTGACTCATCACATTCAAGAAGATGCATTTATTACATGGAGAGTAGCACAAAACTTAATGGATTATGGAATAATAGGTTTCAATGGTGAAACAAAGATATCAGCATCTACTACGCATCTTTATGTATTTATTTCGTACTTCTTTAATTTGATTTTTGGTAAAGAAAATTTTATAGAGCCAATACTTATTTTTAATACCATTTTATTCACCATTGGAAGCGTACTTTTATCTCATTTAGTACTTAAAAATCCTTGGCATAAGGCTTTATTTATCTTTTTATTTGGCTTATTGCCGCCATCAATTAAGATTTCAATTTTAGGAATGGAATATGGAATATTGTTCTTTTTGGAGATGGCTTTGTTGTATTATGGTTTCAAAAAAGAGATAAAATGGACGCTGCTTATTCTTCCTATTTTAATATTATTTACAAGAATTGATACTGTAATATTTTTGGGTATTGTATTTTTAGTTGATACTATTTGGAACAAAAAAATAAGATGGGACTATGTTCTTGGAGGCGTATTAGGTGTTTCTACAGCCGTAGCATTCAATTGGTTTTACTTTGGCGAATTGGTAAATAATACCATTGTAGCGAAGAAGGTAACTTATGATAACAACTATACATTCGAACAGAATTTACAATATTTCAACCTCAACTATGGTAACTTTTGGGGAATGCTAAAAATACCTGCAGACTTCAATCCAATTACAATTTTTGTTGCAATTTTCGAGCTTTTATGTTTTATTTATTTACTAAAACAAAGGCAAAGAAGAAACTATTTTCTTTGGATAATCTTCTTGTTTGCATGGGCAAAACAGATTATTTTCCTATCACAAAAAAGCTTATTCGATTGGTATTATTGGGTGCCACAGATCTTATTATTTGTGCCAGTTTTAGTATTTGTAATAGAGCAAAAAGTAAAGAGAAATTGGTGGCTTGCAGCACTTATAGTATTCTATGTTTTGCCAATGTTGGCTTTCCAAACGGTACATTCTATAGCCACAGGAAATGGCGAATGGAACTATAGACGATCTATTGGTTTGTATTTGGATGCTTATGAAAAGGATAAAAAACAATGGATTTTACTAGAACCTGCAGGGTATATTCCTTATTTTTCTGGATTAAAAACCATAGATGAAGTAGGTTTGGTGGACAAGCAAGTACAAAGTGAAATTGCGAAAGACAAACCAAATTACTGGGTAAATACCGTTAAAAACAGAAAGCCAAAATATTTACTTTCCTATAAAGATTTGTTTGCAGGAAAAAATGCAGAGTATTACCAAACACACTACAAACTACTTCAAGAATTCCGTGTGAAAGATCATTTGAAAAGTGACTATCCCATTTTGGAGAAAATATATCATTTGAAACCTTCTGGAAGTGACTACAATTTGTATGTGAAAATAAAATAAAAAAATATACCTTATAAGATAAATTACTTATAAGGTATATTTTTGCTCTAAAACGAACATTTTAATAATTCAAAAACTCTAAAATCATGAAATATTGTGCATTTCTCCGAGGCGTAAATGTAAAGGGAACTTCAATGAAAATGGCAGAAGTTTGTTTAGTTTTTGAAAAGCTGGGTTTGCTGCAAGTGAGTTCGGTTTTGGCTACGGGAAATATTATTTTTTCTTCTGATTTAAATGACGAATTTTTAAAACAACATATTGAAAAAGCAATGTCTGAAAATTTCAACTATGAATGCTTTTTATTCTTGAAAAATGAAAAAGAAGTTGATTCTATCTGTAGAAACAATCCGTTTTTAGAAGACAAAAATTATCATACCTATGTCATAGTTGCAAATGGTAGTATAGAAAATACGCTTTGGGATGAGTTTAATAAATCTGAAAATACTAGGGACGAAGACGCTAAGATTGTGAATGATGTTCTTTATTGGAAAGTAAAGAAAGGAAATACATTAGACTCTCAATTTGGAAAAATTTTAGCCAAAAAGAAATTCAAAGATCAATTCACGAGTAGAAATTTCAATACAATTGAAAAGGTATTTACGAAGATTAGGTAATGAACGTCATAGATTGTTTTTAATCTATTTTTATCTCCGAAAGCTGGGATATTGTTTTATTTTGTAAAAGTTTATAAGTATTTTTACTGAACTTTTTTAATTCAAATAAAATGATTCAGTATTTAGATAATATTCAACACAAAGATTCAAAAAATTTCTTCCTTATCGCAGGTCCATGCATTATAGAAGGTGAAGATATGGCATTGAGAATTGCCGAAAAAGTTTTGGAACTTACTAATAAATACAATATTCCGTATATTTTCAAAGGAAGTTTCAAAAAAGCAAATAGAAGTAGAGTAGATTCCTTCACCACTATTGGAGAGGAAAAATCTCTAGAAATTTTAAGAAAAGTAGGAGAAACATTTAATATTCCTACAACAACAGACATTCATGAAAATGAACATGCAGCATTGGCGGCTCAGTATGTAGATGTTTTGCAAATCCCAGCCTTTTTAGTTCGTCAGACAGATTTACTTATTGCAGCAGCTAAAACAGGCAAGTGCGTTTCTTTGAAGAAAGGTCAGTTTTTGTCTCCAGAATCTATGAAATTTGCCGTACAAAAAGTAACAGATTCTAACAATCCGAAAGTTGCAATTATAGAAAGAGGAAATTCTTTCGGATACACAGACCTTATCGTAGATTACAGAGGTATTCCTACGATGAGAGAATATGCTCCAGTCATTTTGGATGTAACGCATTCTCTACAACAGCCCAACCAAAGTTCGGGTGTTACTGGAGGCAGACCAGATCTTATAGAAACTGTGGCAAAGGCAGGAATTGCTGTAGGTGCAGATGGTATTTTTATAGAAACGCATCCTACACCAGAAACCGCTTTATCTGATGGGGCAAATATGCTAAGATTGGATTTATTAGAAGATTTGTTACAAAAATTAACAAGAGTAAGAGAATCTATATTGTAATTGTTAAAAAATCGTTATTTTTAGAATTCTAAATTCAAACTTTTGAAAAAACTAGTTTTACCACTGAGCCTTATGGTTCCCATGTTAGTATTTTCTCAAACAAAAAAAAGAGATACAACCAGAACAACATATATTGAGGAAGTCATTTTCCAGAAAAAAGGAACAGGGAAAACCACTGATCTTACCAATGTGAAAATTTCGGCAAAAGATGCTAAAAACGTTGCCAGTATTTCTGGAGGCATAGAAGGAATAATTAAAACCTTACCTTCCGTAAACTCCAATACCGAGCTTTCTTCACAATATATGGTGCGCGGTGGTAACTATGACGAAAATCTTATCTACATTAACGATATAGAAATATACAGACCTTTCTTGATAAGAAATTCTCAGCAGGAAGGTCTTTCTATTATTAATCCTGATATGGTTTCTACGGTTAATTTTTCGGCAGGAGGTTTTGAAGCCAAATATGGAGATAAAATGTCTTCGGCGCTTAATATTTATTATCGTGAGCCTGAAAAAACGGAGGTTTCTGGAGAAGCAAGTTTAGTTGGAGGAAGATTAACAGCTGGTTTAGCTTCTAAGAATCAAAAACTTACTGCTTTATTTTCGGGTAGATACCGAAATACCAATTTGGTGCTGAATACACTCAATGAAGACACAGACTTCAACCCTACTTATTACGATTTTCAAACGTATCTCAATTATCATATCTCTCCCAAATTCAACTTGTCTTTTATAGGATATTATTCTAAAAATGAGTACGAAATGATTCCAAAGGAGAGAAGTGTAAACTTTGGCTCTTTGCAAAGACCTATTAATCTTAATGTTTTCTATTCTGGGAAAGAAGATGATAGCTATAAGAATATGATGGGTACAGTCTCAATGAATTATAAACCGTCTGATCACTGGAAATTTACACTTGATGCATTCGCTTATCAAAATAGAGAAAAAGAATATTATACTGTTTCTTCTAGCTACATTTTACAAACATTTGATCCAGTAACAGAAGCTCCTATAACCTCCTATGATGTAGGAGGACAAATAGAACACGCCAGGAACGACCTTTTTGTAAGAACGTATGGAACGCAGTTTAGAACAAAATTTTCTCCCAACGTAAATACCGATATTGAAGTGGGATTTAAATTTGAAAAAGAAAATCTAAGTGATCTTACCAACGAATGGAAACTAATAGATTCTTCGGGCTATAGCATTCCTCATAATGCAGCAGTTTTGGATCCTAGAAATCCTGGCGACCTCAAATTATACTACAGCATCAATGGTGCAAACAAAATAGAACCAACCAGATTATCGGCGTATGCACAATATTCGCAAAAGTTTTTTTGGGGTGCAAGTAAAATCTTTGTAAATGCTGGTGCTAGAGTTTCGCACTGGAGTTTTAATAAAGAGACTTTATTTTCGCCAAGAGTACAATTTGCTATAAAACCAGATTGGAATACTGATATGCTTTTCAGGATTGCGGGTGGTGTGTATTATCAATCTCCTTTCTATAAAGAAATAAAAGACTTGGATGGTAATTTTAATTCTAATATAAAATCTCAACGATCTATACAAGCTATTATAGGAAACGATTTCGAGTTTGAATTTGAAGATCGACCTTTCAAACTGACTACAGAGCTTTATTACAAGAAATTGGATAATCTAATTCCTTATTATATGGACAATGTAAGAATACGATATTCTGGTAAAAATAATGCTACAGGTTACGCTTATGGTATCGATACGCGTTTGTTTGGAGAATTTGTACCCGGAATAGATTCTTGGTTGTCTGCAAGTTATGCTAGAGTTTTTGAAAACATAGACGATAAAGGAAATATCCCACGTCCTACAGATCAACGATTGAGATTTGCTATGTTCTACCAAGATTATATGCCTCGATTTCCTTCTATGCGTGTAAATCTTACATTAACGTATGCAATGGGATTACCAAACGGAGCACCTGTTTTCACAGATCCTTATCAGTATCAGAAAACTTTGCCTTCTTATAAAAGAGTAGATATTGGTTTGTCTAAAGTTTTTATTGATCGTAAAGACAATAAAAAAACTTACGGTTTTTGGGGTAATTTTGATGAATTGACATTAGGTGTACAAGTTTTCAATGCATTTAATATTAATAATACCGTATCCAACCAATGGATTTCTGATGCCAATACCAACTATATGTATCCAGTACCAGTACGTCTTACTGGGAGGTTTTTTAACGTGAAATTAGAATTTAAAATCAAGTAAATGTAAGTTTAAATCATTACTTAAATGAAAAAATATTTTTTAGCCTTCGTACTATTTGCAAGTATTACGGCAAATGCTCAATCTAAAGTGAATGCTAATTTTGGTAAATTGTATCAAAATTATATCTCAATAAAATCCTCATTGGTTGCCGATGACGCAAAAAAAACATCAATGGAAGCTACTCAATTCTTGAAGACGATAACGGCTATAAAATCGACATCGATTTCTGATAAAAGTAAAAAATCTCTAGAGTTGTCGGCAAAATCTATTTCTGCTGCAAAAAATATTGCAGAGCAAAGGAAATCATTTTATAAACTTTCAGATTTGATGATAGAAGTTGCCAACGAAAATTCGGTTTCAGATAAAACTATTTTTGTACAATTTTGTCCTATGGCAAAGGGAAGTTGGCTAAGTAACGAGAAGCAAATTGCAAATCCTTACTACGGGAAATCTATGCTTACCTGTGGTTCTGTGAAATCTGAAATTAAATAATTATTTAAAGTTTTTAAACTCAGTGAGCAAATTGTTTTGCTGATTAATAAATGCATTCAAACAGCTCAGCTGAACGGGGTGAGAATTTTGGTATTCTTCTAATTCGGGTGTGTTTTTCTGATTTTGAAAGCAAGATAGTCATCATTTATTTTTATTGAATTCTCGGAGATTTGTAATTTTAATTTTTCAAATTTCAGAATCCTTTCTTTGAATTTATTTTCGCTATTTTCACAAACTCAAGAGTTTCATTTTTAAGTAAAGAATCTTATATAAGCTACGTCTCAGCATTGGCTGTAGCATAATATGATTTATATTTATTGCTGGGTTTACTATCTGCATTACCAGCTTTTTCGGATTATGCTTGAAGTTAACTGATTTTTTGATCGAAGTTTTCTAATTTCTTATTTGTTTTTATTATTTCATTATATATTTGAACTCTCATATTTTCAAACCTTCCACCCATTTTACTTGTATAGTTATCGTTGGTATTTTCTACCGCATTTTTTAAAAATAAAGGTTTTGTATCGTTTTTATCTTTACAGGCGAATACCGTTAATCCACAAAGCAATAGAATTATTTTTTTCATTTTGTTCTTTATTGAATAAGTTGAATATCAGATTTTTTTGTTACAAAAATTTAGATAAAATATTACAATACTTTTTTTAAATGGTCTAAAGCTTGAATAATTAATTCATCACTTTTTGCAAAGCTGAACCTAATATAATTTGTAGTTTTTTTATTTTGATAGAATGCAGATAGAGGCAAACACGAAACCTTCTTTTCAACAGTAAGCCATTTAGAAAAATCTACATCAGAGAGATTTTTAGAATAAGACTCAAAATTTACCAATTGGTAAAATGACCCTTCTGTTTTTTTTTCTACCAGCAAAGGAGTATCTGAAAGCATTTCGCAAAATAAATCCCTTTTTTTTTGCATTTGCAGATTACTCACTGATGGATTAAATTCTTCCAAATACTTGGCAATAGCATATTGACATGGAGCATTGGAGCTGTAAGAAATATATTGTTGCTTGCTCCGAAATGCTTCCAACAACTGTTTTGTAGAGAGAAGGTAGCTCACTTTCCAACCCGTAGCATGAAACATTTTACCAAATGAAAATATGCTAAAAGTTCTTTTTTTGAGTTCAGGATGACAAAATGCACTGTAATGTTCTCGGTCATCATAACAATAAATATCATAAATTTCTTCTGAAATAATATAAATTTCTTGCTCCTTTATCAGTTCGTACAGAGTATTCCAATCTTTGGCACTCCACATTTTCCCTGTAGGATTTTGCGGCGAATTAATAATAATAGCTTTGGTTTTTTCTGTAATACAATTTTTGAGCAAATCCCAAAGAATAGTAAAATCATTATCAAGTTCGCAATAGATTGGTATCCCACCATTGATCACTATTGATGGAGCATAAGTGTAATAGCATGGCTGTATTACAATTACTTCATCTCCCAGATTAAGTATAGTCTGCAATGTGGTGTATAATGCAAAGGTAGAACAAGGCACAATATTCACTTCATCTTGAGTTAATAGAATTGGAAAATATCTAGCAGCATTGTACTTTATGATGTTGTCAATCAGTAATATATTTCCAGCTAAGGATTCGTAAGAATGGGTATTTTGATCTACTGCTTCCTTCAAAAAATATTTGAGACGGCTGTCAATATCAAAGTTGGGGAGACCCAATGCTAGATCATAACTTTGGTGTAAAGTTGCCAATGCCGACATCTCCGTGAAATATGAATAGTTATGAAATTGATATTTATTTTGCATCTTATTTATCAAATATAAAGATAGAAAAGCATTTGCATTACATTTATTTTCATTATTTTTAGAGAAATAATTTAGGAATGAAAAAATTTCTTTTGCCCTTAGTGGTGCTCGCCATGCTGAGTAGTTGTGAGACGACGAAAGTAGTTACAAAATCGAATTCTAACGATGTTAATACCAATTCTACCAACGTGGATAAAGGTTTCATAGCCGCCTATAATTCTATTCGACTAGAAAGCCTTAAAAAAAATCTCTATGTCATTGCTTCAGATGAAATGGGAGGCAGAGATACAGGAAGCCCTGGCCAGAAAAAGGCTGGAGAATATATGATCAATTTTTACAAAAATATTGGTGTTTCTTATCCAAGGGCTCTTGGTTCATACTATCAAAAAGTTCCTTCAGATTTTATGAAAAAAAGAGGCGGTGGAAATCTACCTGATTCTGAAAATATTTTAGCTTTTATAGAAGGTTCAGAAAAGCCAGAAGAAATTATTGTTATCTCTGGTCACTATGATCATGTAGGTACAAAAAATGGCGTAGTATACAATGGGGCAGATGATGATGGAAGTGGAACGGTAGCAGTAATGGAAATTGCAAAAGCCTTCCAAAACGCTAAAAAAGCAGGCAATGGTCCTAAACGATCTATATTATTTCTTCATGTAACGGGCGAAGAACATGGTTTATTCGGATCCGATTATTATACTAGTAATCCTGTATTTCCTTTGGCAAATACGGTTGTAGATCTTAATATCGATATGATAGGTAGAGATGATGCAGTAAACAGAGGAAAGCAATATGTCTATGTAATTGGATCTGAAATGCTAAGTTCGGAGCTTAAAGTCATCAACGAAGGTGCAAACAAAAAAACAGTTAATCTAGAACTTAATTATAAATATGACGATCCGAATGATCCTGATAAATTATACTACAGATCGGATCATTATAACTTTGCTAAAAACAATGTTCCTGTGGCATTTTTCTTCGACGGTATCCATGAAGATTATCACAAACCATCTGATAAACCAGAAAAAATAGACTACCCATTGTTACAAAAAAGAACGCAATTGGTTTTTGCTACTGCTTGGGAAATTGCCAACCGTGAGGCAAGAATTGCTGTGGACAAGAAATAGTAGATTTCCTTTGTTCATAGAAATAATGTATTGATTAACAATAAATTAGATGATTTAATAGATTAAATAATAATAGTATAATTTAAGTTAAAAGTGAGTTATTTATGGATAACTCGCTTTTATTTTTGTCTTTATATAGTTTTTGCTTTCTCATTGGATGTTAAAATTTTCTTTACTTCCTCCTCGTCTTCTTTTTCAAAATCGGAATATTATTCTTCATTTTAATTTATATATTCTTTGAGAAATTTTCCAACTTCAACTTTAAAAGTATCGATGGACCCGTATATTTTCTACGCCTCAACTAGATTTCTGGAGGTTATTGGGAGACTCACTTATATTGAAGATTGTGTAAGAGTTTTTTTAAGTGGAGGAAAATTTTTAAAGAAATAGATAATAGAATCTTTAGATCTTACGTCGGTTTTCACATAGTTTTTTGCTACCTCTTTTGTTCCTTGATTGATGGTGTCTTTAAAGAAATGAGTCGCTACAGAAAATACTTCTACACCATTTCCTATACTTGTTCCCGAAATTTTCAAACGTTTTTATAAGCTATAAAGCCTATTTTTTTTTACTTCATAATCATTAGTTTTCAGCCTTCAAAATAAAAGATTATGGAATAATGAAGAAGTTTTTCTTCGCTAATATCTGTAAGTTTTTAATTATTAATTGTCTTGGAGTTTTATATCTAATTTAAAAGATTTTTTTTTTGAAATTGATAGGAATATGTTATTTTTAAATTTATTTTAAAGGAATTCACTTCAATGCACACAAAAGCACAGCCAATAAAAGCTGCGCTGAATTAAAATATAAGTTGATTTTACTTTTTTGCTTGACTCAGCTTTTCTGCCATATATTTTGCTGTATGCGAAACTTTATTTTTTGCTAAATCTTCTGGTGTACCTGCAAATACCACTTCTCCGCCGTATTTTCCAGCTTCTGGTCCAATATCAATAATGTAATCCGCCGTCTTCATAATATCGGGCTGATGCTCGATAACAATCACCGAATGTCCAAGTTCAATGAGGGCTTGCAAGGAAACCAATAATTTTTGGATGTCATGAAAATGTAGGCCTGTAGAAGGCTCATCAAAAATAAATAACGTCTTATCTGTTTTTACGCCTTTTACCAAGAAAGAAGCCAATTTTATACGTTGCGCTTCACCACCAGAAAGTGTAGAAGAGCTTTGTCCCAACTGCAAATAGCCAAGACCAACGTCTTGTAATGGCTTAAGTTTGGTAACAATTTTTTCTTCTTTATTTTCTTTAAAAAAATCTAATGCCACATCTACGGTCATATGTAGAATGTCCGAAATGCTTTTTTCATCAAAACGAACTTCCAATATTTCAGATTTGAAACGAGAGCCTTTGCAATGTTCGCATTCCAATTCTATATCCGCCATAAATTGCATAGATACATTGATCACGCCTTCGCCTTTGCACTCGTCACAACGTCCTCCATCTACATTGAAAGAAAAGTGTTTGGGCCTATAACCCATCATTTTGGCCATCTTTTGCTTAGAAAACAATTCCCTAATGTCATCGTAAGCTTTCAGATAAGTAACAGGATTCGAACGAGAGGATTTTCCAATAGGATTTTGGTCTATCAACTCTATATTTTTTATCAGTTTGGTTGGAAACTCTACAGAATCGTAATCACCCTTTTTACCAGCCATTCCCAATTGAATTTGGATGTCGTTGGTAAGTATTTCTTTCATTAATGTTGATTTACCACTTCCTGAAACTCCAGAAACTACTACCAGACTTTCTAGTGGGATATCTACATCTATATTTTTAAGATTATTTTGTCTAGCTCCTTTTATGCGAATCCATTCTTTACCTTTTCTTCTTTTTTTCGGAATTTCAATTTCCAATCTTCCAGTAAGATACTTTGATGTAAGTGTATCTGCATCTTTTAGTTCATGATAATCTCCAGCAAAAACCAATTCGCCACCGAGATATCCCGCTTCTGGTCCTATATCTATAATATAATCAGCAGCTTTCATCACGTCTTCATCGTGTTCTACTACGATTACGGTATTACCCAGATCCCTGAGATTTATGAGTACTTCAATTAGGTTTTCTGTATCTCTAGAGTGCAAACCTATAGATGGTTCATCTAAAATATAAATAGAACCTACGAGCGAGCTTCCCAAGCTTGTTGCGAGATTTATTCTTTGGCTCTCTCCTCCAGACAGCGTATTAGAAGTTCTATTAATAGTAAGATATCCTAGACCTACTTTTAGCAAAAATTCTATACGCGTTGTGATTTCGTATAATAATCTTTTAGCAACTTCTTGATCGTGCTTAGAGAGTTTAAAGTTTTTAATTTTCGGTAGCAATTCGTCCAAAGGAAGTTCTATCATAGATTGGATATTGTGTCCATCTATTTTAACCCAAGAAGATTCTTCTCGCAACCTCAATCCTTCACATATAGGGCAAACAGTTTTGCCTCGAAATCTGGACAACATTACACGATACTGAATTTTGTAAAGATTTTCTTCAAGCATGACAAAAAAATTATTCAGAGAAGGGAAATTTTTGCTTCCATCACCTTTCCAAATCAGATTTTTCTGCTCCTTAGTAAGTTGGTGATAAGGTTTGTGGATTGGGAAATCTTTAGTTTTCTTGATGAAATCTTTTTTCCACTCGCTCATGGTTTCTCCTCGCCATGAGACAACAGCATCTTCAAAAATTGAAAGTGCCTTGTTGGGAACGACCAAATCCTCGTCTATACCCATTATCTTACCATATCCTTCACAAGTAGGACATGCACCATAGGGATTATTAAAGCTGAAAAAATGAACGTTTGGCTCTAAGAATTCTCTACCATCCAATTCAAATTTATTACTAAATTCTTTAGTGGTATTAGTTTCGATATCCTTTAGGTAGCAATATCCTTGTCCTTCGTAGAACGCCATTTGGATAGAGTCGGCAAGCCTCTGCAAGAAATTTTCATCCTCTTCATAGGCAAATCTATCGATCACAAGATTGATCAACAAATCCTTATCTGGTACAAAACCAAAACTTTCCAAATCTTCTATCCCTGCTACATTCCCACTAATTTCTAATCGGGTGAATCCTGCTAATTTTAGAACATTTAAGTTTTCTTGAAAATTATCTCTATCGTAAGTTAGCGGAGACATAAGCATGAAGATTGTATTTTTGCCTGCTGCTTTGATGTAATCTATGACGTCTGATACACTATCTTTTCTTACTTCTTCTCCAGATATCGGCGAATAGGTTTTACCAATTCGGGCAAACAATAACTTTATATAATCGTAGATTTCTGTAGAAGTTCCTACAGTAGATCTCGGATTAGACGATATAACCTTTTGTTGGATGGCAATAGATGGTGCCAAACCTTTAATGTCGTCTACTTTTGGCTTTTCTAGTTTGCCCAGAAATTGCCTTGCATAAGAACTTAGACTTTCTACATAGCGTCTTTGTCCTTCGGCGTAAATGGTATCAAATGCTAAAGAAGATTTTCCACTCCCCGAAACTCCTGTGATCACTATCAATTTGTTCTTCGGAAGCAATACATCAATGTGTTTCAGATTGTTAAGATGCGCGTTTTTTACAAAAATCTGGCTTTTTATATCTATTTTTATCGTTGGTGTCATAGTAAAATTGAGACCTCAAAATTACGAAATTTTAGGCTAAAAAAGTAACGATTTTTAATCTAAAATATTTTGATCATGAGTCAAAGATATTCATACAATCAAGCTAAATTAGATGTAGAATATTTACATTTTCTAGACATCAGTATCATGAAATGGACTTTTTTTAGTTTATGCTTAAGATAATAAATCCATATCCTAATGTTTTCTTGTTTTTTGAAAAATATTTTGCTAAACTTGCAGTATAAATAGGTAATGATATGAAAACATTTTGGAAACATTTTATTACACATTTAATGAAAAAAAGATGAAGTAACATTGTTATACTTCCCAAAAGACACATTTTTTTTGTGTCTTTTTTATTGATAACACTCATATTTTTCATCTCTAAAACTCTTGTAATTTTAGCATACTATAGGCAGTATTTCATTCATTAAAAAACAAGGGTTAATTATGATAAGTAAATATTGGTGTACGATATTTTTTTCGCAAGTAGTACTTATTCAAGCTCAAGAAAATATTTCTAATATAGGCTCTGTAGCTATTCAAATTAAATTTTCGTATACTCCTTACAAAAATGCCAATCAAAATATTATGGTCGTTACCAAAAAAGACTTGTAAATTTTCCGTCAAAAAGTATTGACGATCGTACTTTAGCAAATTACGGGTATGAATATTAGAAAGAGACGTGGTAATGGCGTACAAAAGTGAGGTAAACTTCCGAATTAGTTTTTCAGAGCGGGTATTACCACATCTCAATGGTAAGATAATGAACGATTCTCAGACGGGATATAATTTTCTTCATTTAACAATAAATCTAGATAACGTAGAACGTTGCGGATTCATAAAAGGACCTGCATAAAGGAGATTTGGACATAATGCATATGCCGGCGCATCGATATAATAACAAATTCTCATCTCGGACAGAATATTAATTTTGAGGTAGGAGACTACTTTTCATATGGTATAGGATTGCATGCAGATTTTGGGAATGATCAATTATCTCAATCTTTTCAAACTAATATTTCCGCATCAGAAGGGTAGAGATACAACACAGATTTTCAAATTAGAAAAGACTTTTATCAAAGCCAATTTTCTATTAAAAAAGGGAGTACAAATCTGCAATCTGGTATTTTCGAAAAGAAATTCGATGCCAATTGTTTTTTATTCTTATCCCAATGCAATAGATCAGTACTAAGAATTGCAGGCTTCCATAGTAAGTATAGCGCATCAGCAGTTTAATCTTAATATGTATTGGCTAAGAGGGTAAGATATGTATTTATGCAAGAGAGAAAAGCCTGACATCTATAGAAATATGTATATTGGGAATAATGTAGGTGGAGAAATAACAACAGTTATTTTTCTAACTGGGCAGTCACTGGGCTGGGTGTACACTCAGGAGAGATTTTATGACTAATACGAATTTGGGCGATAGAGAACGGTTTGTATCATAACTATTCTTTGCACATAATTTGAATATTTTCTATAAGACAATAATCATTACACCAGATATTTCTTGGGCTAAATATTCTAATGCAGGATATTTTTTCTATCCTGATTTGACTATTGGGGGACCTCATAAAATATACGGTAACAGATCGAAGGTTTATCGTGTTCATACATTTGCTGATCTATATTATAGCAGTATAACAGAACAAGGCAATGAAAATTTGCAACCCGAAAATGCAATTTCTTAGGAATTAGGATATCAATTTAAAAATAATAGCTGGCATGAAAAACACAGCGGGTTTTTTCTAACTTCTAAAAATTCTATAGATTGGATGAAGCTTTTATTGGATGATTCTATATGGTATGAAAAAGTATAGGAATTATAGAAGTAAAAGGAGTAGAAGTTGAAATATCGCATAACGCAAAAAATCGGCTGAAATATACTTTGTGATATTCTTATCTGGACAATCTTGTTAACAATAATAACAACCAAGTTTCTAGGTATGTATTAGATGATAGTAAGCATCAATTTGTAGGGTAGGTTCATATTCAATTTATTCAAAATTTTACCAATGGATTGGTATACTAATTCATTGAAAAGACTAAACTTAGGCAGTTAATATGTGGTTGAGAAAAAATATCTTACAAAGCAAATTTTTTTTCTATACATACTTTGATTAATAATTTGACATATACTCAATTTGAAAAAACTTTAGAGATTCCTAAGACGAAAAGATGGTTTCTTATTGGCATCAACTACAATGTTAATGTTAAGTAAACTTAATATTGCCTAATTGTTAAATCTATTATTTTTGTCAAAATTTTTTCATGAAACTTATATTAGGTTTAAGCTTATTAGCAGGGATGATGGTAGTAAAAGCTCAAGAGCATATTTCGAGTTTTAATTCCCTTACACTTACTTATAAATTCCATCCTAAATTCTTTATCAATGTAGAGGGACAATTGAGGGGCATTGAGGATTATACATATCCAGATTACTATGAGGTCAAAGGAGGATTGGGATATTACCTCACATCAAATCACAAACCATTTATAGGTATTGGGAGATATGCTACTTATAAAGATCACAGTATTAGCAAAGAAGAATTTCGTGTTTGGATACAAGATGTTATAGATTTTAAAAAAGGAATAGTAAAATTTGAAAATCGTTTTAGGGTAGAAAAATCTTGGTTTCATGATCCTCAAAACAATGAAGACTCTCAAAGAATGCGATATCGATACCGATTGAATATCACTGTGCCTCTAAATGCGAAAAGTGTAGAACCGGGTACTATATTTACTAATGTATATGACGAAGTTTTTTTTGTAAGCCCAATGAAACCCACATTTGCTAGAAATAGAGTATATGGTGGTTTGGGTTATCAAATAGATGATAATTTCGGTGTTGCAGGCGGCTATCTGTGGCAAAGAGAATTCGAAGCTAAAGGTAATAAAAATTTACATTTCGTTTATTTCGCACTCAATATAAATATTGATGGAACGAAAAATGAAACAAAAACATTTGATTTTCCTGGTGCCGATTAAATTGTAAAATATTCTTACAAGGTTGAAAAAATAATTTTAGTATTTTTCTGATAAGTAGCGATAGGCTTTAAGGTATTTGTTGAATCTTGTGATGTCTTTTGGGGAGAGCTCTCTATTAACACGTCTTATATCCATATTATCACGAAGATCATTCAATTTTACAGCAACTGCCAATGGAGATCTTTCTGTTCGTTTTACGAAATCGTCATAATTCTCGTCTGGATTATATTTGGTAAGGCAACTGATTGCGTATAGAATATGTTCTGGGAATCCCTCACTTCTCAAGAATTCTAAGCTGAATTCTACTGGATGATCTTCTACTACATCATGCAAAACTCCAACAATTTTTTCGTCCATTGTTTTACCATATTCCATTACTCGCATTACGTGTGCGATATAGGGTGCGTGGTATTTATCTTTTTGTCCTTTGTGTGCCTTGTCAGCTATTTTTATTGCTTTGTACAAAAGCTCTTCCTTCGTCATAATAAGAATATATAGTACAAAAGTAAAAAAATGCCATTATATAATATGGCATTCTTACGTTTTATTTATTGTATGATTTTTAGTAATTCTCTTGTTCTACGGAAGAATCTCCAGCAATTCTTTTCATATATTCTATGCCAGATTGTAGACTTTGTTTCGTTTTAAAATAAGGACTTTTTCCAATTATTTCTCCACAATTGGATTTCAGGTAAAAATGAAATTGATCTGATGAATTGCTTTTAACTTCAAATTTGTTTTCATCCAAAGAACTGTTTTTTGCTGACTGTACAGCATTTTTACAGCAAATTGTAGAGGGGTATATTTCACTAGTTAGTATTGTTTCACCATATTTATCTTTAAAACTAAAAAGATATTCACCTTCTTTTCTTCTAGAAATAATAAATGTACTCATCGTTTGTATTGCGTGTTTGTGTGTTTTTTTTAGCGAATAACTATCTTCTCACATTATCTTTCTTAAGCTAATAACTATAGAAAATTTTCAAAAGTAACCTCAAATATTATAGTTGGGATTTGAACTACAGTATTCATTGCAGAATTTATTGATTAAGAATTTATACAGAAAATTCTTATTAGTTTAGACTTTAAAATTAAAATTTACGTAATCCGAAATATAATCGTGGATAGTAGAAAGTATCACAAAAGCTTCTATTTTGCAAGAAGCTTTTACGATATGTTTTTAAATTATTTAATACTATTTTGAAAATTAGAATAAAAGAGAGTATATTCTACTTTTAAGATAATCTGAAACATAATCATCGCATTTTAGCAATAATTTTTTTCTGTTTTTCAACTCAGAAATCAAATGCAAAATTTTGTCTTGTCTTTGGGATTCATTTATAGCATCCTTCAATTTATCAGCTTCTACTTCATCATAGAGCATAATGTATAGAGATTCTATCAATTCTCCAATTTTGTCTTCAGATAGATTGCCATTGTCTATAGATTGTAGAGCAATATCTAAAGAATCCCAATTAGAGACAAAAGGCTGATCATCCTGCTCGAGAAATACATAAGATTCTACGTCTTTCTTAACTAAAAATTGATTTTCAAGATTTAATAACTCACTTTTTGTGTTACTTTTGAATGATTTTGATGTGTTTTCCATAATTTTTTTGTGTTTTTTTAATTAAAATTGTCATTTGTTGAAGTGTGTTTTCGAAATAATTTGTAAACGCAATTTCAAATGCTATTACGTTATACCTTATAATCATTAAATTTATGAAAAAAATATATAATTGTATGTATTTTTACGGTAATAAATTTAAAAATAATTTTGCATAAAATAGGGTCTCCTTATCCTATGAGTGTCATTATTGATATTTTTGCTTCAAATAGTTTGCCACTAAACATGCTAAAATTACAATTGCGAAAGTTGTTCTTTTATCTTTATAAAATGACGAAAAATATTCATGAAAATTCATGCATTTTTTTGAATTTGCCAAAAAAAATCACAGACTTTTCATCTGTGAACTATACTGTACATAAAATTGTCTTTTACTTGTACATAAAATTCTTGACAGCAATGGCAACTTTGGATCCATCCATAGCTGCTGAGATAATTCCGCCAGCGTATCCTGCACCTTCTGCACAAGGATATAATCCAGCTATTTGTATATGCTCCAAGGTTTCTTTATTTCTAGGAATTCTTACAGGTGATGATGTTCTAGATTCTGTAGCAACTACATTAGCATACTCCGTATAATATCCTGGCATTTTTCTGCCGAAAGATTGAAAACCTCTTTGTAATGAAAGATATACTTCTATAGGTAATACGTCACTCAGTAAACCTGATGTAAGTCCTGGTAGATAAGAGCAATCATTGAGTGTTGTTGATAATTTACTAGAGACAAAATCTGTCATTCTTTGTGCAGGAGCTTTCAAGCTTCCTCCACCAACTTTCCAAGCTTTTTGTTCTACCATCTGTTGAAACTGCATACCTGCTAAAGGGCCTGTGAAACCATATTTTGCAAAATCTGTTTCGTCTACAGTTACCACCATACCAGAATTAGCAAATTGTCCGTCTCTCTTAGAGGGAGACCATCCATTTACTACCAATTCTCCTTCGTCTGTGGAAGCGGGAGCAATGATACCACCCGGACACATACAAAATGAGAATACACCTCTGCCTGCTTCCTGAGACACTAATGAATAAGATGCGGGAGGTAAAAACTCATTTCTTTTTGTGCCTATAGGACAATGGTATTGCGATGCATCTATAAGTTCTTGTTGATGTTCTATTCTCACCCCGAGAGCAAATGACTTAGCTTCTATGAGAATCTTTTTTTTATCTAATAATCTGAATATATCTCTTGCAGAATGCCCCGTAGCCAAAATCAGAGATTTTGTCTTGATGATGGTATCATAATTTGTTTCTATGCCTTTTATGGTATTACCTTCAAGAATTATATCAGTCAATTTGGTGTCGAATAATACTTCTCCCCCGCATTCTATGATTGCTTCCCGCATATTTGCAATAATTCCGGGAAGTTTATTGGTGCCAATATGCGGATGGGCTTCTTGAAGGATACGTTCTGTAGCACCGAAATACACAAACCATTGCAAGGATTTCAAAATATTTCCGCGCTTAGTAGAACGTGTGTACAATTTTCCATCCGAATAAGTTCCTGCACCACCTTCACCATAACAATAGTTGGATTCTGGATTTACTTTTCCTTCCTTGTTCATTGCAGCAAGATCTCTACGCCTATCTCTTACATTTTTTCCTCTTTCTAGGATTATGGGTTTTAATCCTTGTTCTATCAATTCTAAAGCAGCAAATAAGCCTGCAGGCCCAGCACCCGCAATATACACTTCTTGTGCATTGGCTACATTTTGCAAGTTGGGACTAAATTTGAAGGCATCATAAAAATCTTCGCCTATAAAAACGTTAGCTTGCAGTTGGTTTACGATATTTCTACTTCTAGCATCCAAAGATCTTCTAACAATCTGGTAGGCGTTGATGTTTTCTGGTTTTGTTTTTGCTGCATCTGCAAGACGCTTGATAAGGATTTTCTCGTTCGCAGCTTCGTTTGGGGACAAGCGTATGGTGACGTTTTGAGGCATAGATAGTGTCTAAAAATTATATTTTGCAAATTTAAATTAAATCAATAAATAATACGATCATTATTGTAATGATATATTGCCTATATTTTGATAATTACCTTCATCGAATGACGACACGTACAAACATAATAGTAAGATCTATTCGCTATTGCGTAATACAATAAAAACCTATAGTTTTGCACTAAACCTTCTATTGGGAATTATGAAGGGATAGATTTTTCAGATTATTTAAACTCTCGTTCGCTAGAGCGAGAAGACACTATATATTAATTTAAATAATGACTAAAAAATCTTTGCACAATTTCCACATTCCCGTGATGGGACTTTCTTATACAATCGATAGCCCAATTCGTTTGGCACAGTTTGGTATCACTTCAGTGGTTTCTATTATTGATGATGAAATTATTGAAAAGATGAAAAACTTTTACAATAAAAAATTTAATTTAAACTATCAAGATATTTCTACTAAAGTGGAAGATTATCGTGCTAAAAGAATTACAGATTATCTGGATATGATGGATGAAATTGTCCATCAGAAATTTTCTTCATTTAAGACAGAAATTTCCAAAAATAGAGAAGCTCTAAAGAATTTTATCAGTATTTTACCCAATACTTCTGAGATTAAACTAGGGCTGCAGCAAATTTCGGAACAGGGTGATCTATTTGGTTGTCAGATAAAACATTTTATTGAAAAGAATCTCGTTCCAGGAAGTATTGATGTTAATATAATGACAAAAGTGGATAAGGATAATTACAAAAAATCCGAGCAGTTACCAATTATTTACAACGATGCGCACGCTTCTCTTCGAGGTTTTGCTAAAAGCAGAATCGCCTCATCAATGGTACTTTCGGCGGGTATGAATCCTAGGTTGTACAGTTATATAGAAGAGTTTGATGATTTTTTTCCTAATGAATTTGGCGAAATTAAAAAGAAAATAATCCTAAAAGTTAGTGATTTCCGTTCTGCAATGATACAAGGTAATTTTCTTGCTAAAAAAGGACTTTGGGTTTCAGAATACCGTGTAGAGTCAGGGCTAAATTGTGGTGGACATGCTTTTGCTACAGAAGGTTTGTTGCTTGGACCAATCATGGAAGAATTTAAACAAAAAAAACAGGAACTGATAGAATCTGCACACCAACTGATGATTTCATCTCTAGAGCAAAAGGGAAAAATTATTCCTACCGACTACTTAGAAATGAAAATTACTGTTCAAGGTGGTGTTGGTACTGCAAATGAACACGCATTTTTATTAGAAAATTATCAAGCAGATAGTGTTGGTTGGGGTTCTCCATTTTTATTGGTGCCAGAAGCAACTTCAATGGATAATGAAACAAGAAATTTACTTGCACAATCTAAGGAACAAGATTTTTATTTAAGTAATCTATCTCCACTTGGTATACCATTTAATACAGTTCGAGGAACTTCTAATGATAGAATTCGGCAAGAAAATGCAGATAAGAATAAATTTGGAAGCTCTTGCCCTAAAAAATTATTGGCTTTAAGTAAGGAATACTCTGAGCAAGGATTATGTACTGCTTCAAAGAAATATCAAGACATTAAGAGAAACGAATTAGAAATTCAAAAAAATAAGTTGTCAACAGAAAAGTATAATACCGAGTATCATAAAATTACTGAGAAAGCATGCTTATGTGTAGGTTTGGTAAATGCATGTTATATAGAAAATAATATTGAAGTAAAGGGAGAAAGGCAAGGCGTAGTAGTTTGTCCTGGGCCCAATTTAGCCTATTTTGATAAAGAAGTATCATTGGCTAGCATGGTAAAACATATCTATGGGAACGAAAATGTGCTTTCTGAGGAGAATAGGCCAAATATGTTTATTAATGAATTGAGAATGTATGTAACCCATCTTCAAAAAGAAATAATAAATCTCTCTGGAAATCCATCAGCTGCACAAATAAAAAAGTGGAATTTGTTTAAGAATAACCTTTTAGAGGGTATCGGATATTACAAAAATCTATTTAATAATTCATCTTATTTTAGAGACGAGTTGCATTATATAAACGGACAGCTTTTACATCATCAGCTAACAGTTGAACAGATAGAAATTCCGATTTTAACAAAATAAAAATATAAACACTACTCATATTTTGGGTAGTGTTTATATATAGCCGCTATTATTAATGTGTTTTTACGTTATTTTTAAACTTTGATAATAAAAATAAATTATTATCTACTTGGATATAAAATCAAATACAACGAGAGAGAGAAGGTCTGGAAACTCCTGATGTTTTAAACGGGACATTAAAAGTACTTCCAAAGTTCAACAGAAATATTTCGGAAGTAGACTGGAGAACTTCCATACAGGAAAATGATCCTTTAAAAAGATACGGCTATGTCTATGACGGACTCAGCATGCAAAAAGCTGGTTTTTATCAAAAAGAAGAAATTGAAAGTTCTAAAGAATACTATGAGAAGATGGAATATGATATCAATGGTAATAGTAGAAGACTGAAAAGATCGGAGCAATTATTACTGGGAAGTACAACTGCATTAGCTATTGACAATCTGAAATATGATTACACTGGAAACAGACTTACAAAAGCTACCGATGAGCAGCAGAATCCTTCAGGATATCCTTATTTTTCGACAACGCAAATTATCAAATATGATAACAATGCTTTGACGGGAAACGGAAATATGACTGATGACAAAGATAAAAATATTTCTAATATCAAGTATAATTATTTTAATCTTTCAACATTTGTTGATGCGGTAACTGGAGGAGGGTTTCCATATTTGGATCAAGAAGGACAAAAGCATAATTATAAATATCGAGCGGATGGTATTAAATATTATACTAGAGTTGACGATGTAAGCCCATACATGCAGAAATATTCAATAAATGAATATTTAGATGGATTTCAATATCAGCAAAGATATACCAAAATGAATACGGCGCAGAATCCGTCTGATACAGGAATGGTTTTGAAGTTTTATCCAACAAGTGAGGGATATTTTGATTTTGATAAAAATAAGTATATTTACAATTATACAGACCATTTAGGAAATGTAAGGTTGAGCTACTTTTATAACGGTAGTGGTGTAGAAGTTCTTGATGAAAACAATTACTATCCATTTGGCTTAAGACATAGTGGGTATAATATACTTGCTGGAAACTCAAGCTATCATTATAAGTACAACGGCAAAGAACTCCAAGAGACGGGGATGTATGATTATGGGGCGAGATTTTATATGCCCGATATCGGGAGATGGGGTGTTGTGGATCCGCTGGCGGAGAAATATTTTAATATTTCACCTTTTAACTATACTGCAAACAATCCTATTCTTTATATAGATCCTGATGGAATGCAATTAGATTTAAGTAATATAATGAAGAAAGGTAATGAAGAACAGTATAAAGCTTTTGTCTTTTTCGCTAAAACAAAAGAGGGACAATCTTTTTTATCCAAATATATGTAGAAAGGGCAAAAAGTTGAATATGGAGGGAAAACTATTTTTGAAGCTAAAGCTAATGATGAATTCCATGATAAAGGTATAGATTTATCTTATGGAGTAATGACTGATGATAATACAGGAAGTGAAACGGGAGGAAAAATGAAAGGTGATAGAGCAAATGTGGACATTTTAATTTCAAGAAAAGCATTCGGTGATTCAGGAAGCTAATTTTTTAATACATTAGAGCATATTGTGCATGAATCCTTTTTGCATGCTGATCTTAATGCATTGGATTTAGATGATGACGGCTATAAAAATTCAAGTAGTATTCCCAAAGCATATAGACAATATGATACATGGTCTTCACAACATGGTCAACACTATTACATGCAGGTAGAATATCTAAAAGACCCAACTAATAATAAAGTAAATACTTATACAAAAGAAGGGTTCAATATTTTGAAACAAGCAAATCAAGCTTTAAAACTTAAGTTGGGAGACTCTCAGATTAAACAAAATATGTGGAATTTTAATGGATCATATATTAATGTTGCAAAAGATGGAAAGCTTATTCATCGTGATACAGAAAAAAAATAAAGTATGAAAATCATAAATATTTTATTTATTTGTATTATAACCATGATCATTTCATGTCAGTCAAATACAAATGAATACATAGAAATAACAACTGGTATTCCAATGAATCCAAATCAGCCAAGAATTGGAATAATTGTAAATGGCAATGATTCTGTTTATATGTGTAAAGAAATAATTAATGGAGGTGGTTTCTCGAAACTTACTTCCTATAAATATTATGCAGGAAAAGAAAAAATTAATTTTAACAAATATAAAAAAGAAGTAAAACTGTTATTTGGTGACACTATTATTTTCAATTTTCCACAAGATGGTGAAATGGAAAAATTAAAATTTTTCATCGATAATAAAAATCATGAAAGATTTTTTACAACATCCATATTAAATGATAAACAAAACAAAATTTTTTACAGTATGAAGGAATTAATGAAAAAAAATAATTTTGTAGAAATTCCCTATCATAAATTTTCTAGAGATTTGCTGGATTCTAAAATTCCTGACCCACCACCTCTGCCAAAATAGTTGTACCAGTATAAGTACAACGGCAAAGAACTCCAAGAGACGGGAATGTATGATTATGGCGCAAGATTTTATATGCCCGCTATTGGTAGATGGGGTGTAGTTAATTCGCTAGCTGAGAAAATGACTCGTCATAGTCCTTATAATTATGCGTTTAATAACCCGATTATGTTTATTGATCCTGATGGGAGAGCACCTGAAACGGATTATAAGTTATTAAGAAATGGAGAAGTACAACGTGTAAATCTATTAGATGACAATGAGAAAGATAGATCTGATACACTCTTAGCAACTGATAGCAGAGGGAATATAGATAAAAATAGAAGTATAACTGTTGCAAAAGATAAACCAAGTGACGGTTCTATTATCAGTGGATTAAGTGAAGGAGTAAGCCTAAGTCCTAGAATATTTGGACAATCTACAACTCCATATTTTTCAGAAGGTTTTAATCAAAATCTTAACGAAGCTTTCAATGTTTATAATTTTTTAGATAATAATACTAATAGTGGAATTGAATTTTCTTTAGCGAATTATAACGTTGATGGGCAGGATAATTTTCAAATTGCAACTATGCATGATATAGATGGTTCTCACATTAAGTCGAATAGATTTTCGAATGATAATTTGATTTGGTCGGTTCATAATCATGATGGATCAAAAGGTTTAGATTACAAAAATATTGGAAATCAATGGGGATGGGATAAAATTAGCATGAATGAAATCTTTAGAAATTACGCGAGTAAGGAATTAGGTTTTCCTAGATTTTTTACAGTTAATGACAATAATAGAATGATTGAGATAACCCGAACAGGTCAGAATACGAGTAGTACTCAACCATTTAATGCTCAATTTTTAAAATCACTTAAAAGAGTTTATGGTAGCAAAAAGTCTAAATAAAATAGGTTTTATACTAATAATATTATTCCTTTCTTCCTGTAAAAAGGAAAAAGAAATTTTATCTTCTCCTAAAAAATTTCAAACATTGGAAGAAAAGATTTATGATAAAGCTGATTCATTTATAGATTCTGCAAATTGTAAAAAGGACAGAGTTGTAGCAATTAGGTATCAAAAATACAATGAAAAGGAATTTATACAAATATCAGCTCAAGATATTTTTATTACCGACTCATTATTTATGCTTAAAGAGCGTAAAAATCATATTATAGTCTTATATAACAGAGAATTTTTCGAAAAAATTCTGAAATATAGTGATGATGAAAATAAAAGAGTTATTAAAAAAAACTCCCAATTAGACTTATATAAAAATAATTATACTAGTACAGGAATCCCTTGCTTTTATATGTACGAACTTATTAAAGGAAAACTAGTTCAGATTCCTACCAATAGTTATTATTATAATAATTTATTTGCTGATCCCCCTATGCAAAAAGCGATGCCTCCACTACCGCAAAGAGAATGATAGTTTATTTAATCAATATAAGTACAACGGCAAAGAACTCCAAGAGACGGGAATGTATGATTATGGCGCAAGATTTTATATGCCCGCTATTGGGAGATGGGGTGTCGTGGATCCGTTGGCGGAGAAGATGAGAAGATGGTCGCCATACAGTTATAGTTTCAATAATCCTATTCGATACACCGACCCAGATGGAAGAGCCCCAAAAGATATTATTATCCTAACTGCAAATGGGTCTTTCAAAGCATCAAAAGATATACTTTATAAAACTACTGAAGGTAAAAGAATATGGGATAAGTATGGAACCAGTAAGACAGACGATATTTATATTAATTCCAAAAATTTCGGCACAAGTTCTTCCACTGTAGCAGAGGCTATTAATGATGTCAAATCTATGGGGCTTGCAAAGGATGGCAAGGTTTCAATTCCTGAAGGGTATGCAAATTCCTCAGAATTCAATAATTTAGATATATCTAAATCAGGAGATAAAAAAGTTCATTTGGTATCTTTAAATGAAAACTATTTTAAAGAAGAAGCAAGTGATTCAAGGTATAATGCAACTCGTACAGATGATGAAGGTAACTCGAAAACAGTTGGATATAGTAATTATGATTTGGCAGAAGCAATTTATCACGAAGTGAAATCTCATATAGAAGACTCTACAGGTGGAGATGATGGAGACCACGTTAAATATGGAGCTGATGGTTTTAAACTTATTGCGCCACGTGCATCGGGTTCTCCTTCGGAAACCATTGTTAATCAGCTTGTACAAGTAAGAGAAGATGCAAAAAAAGAGAAAAAATGACAAATAGAATTAAACAAACAGCATTTTTATATATCCTACTTCTATCTTTAACCAATATAGTAAAAGGTCAAATTTTAGAGTTTTACAATCCTATTGTTGTAACTTATAAATCAGCTGTATTAAATAATGAAAAAGTTAATTTAGGAATATTTGATTATTTTAAGCAAGATACTTCCAAAATGAAATATGAATATTTAAAATATGATTCCGACAAAGAAGGCTTATACAAATATGATGATACAAATAAAGATTTTCAAAAAATAATCTGTTTGAAATCCGAGAATCTTAAATCTCAGAAAAAAATAAAATTAGGAATATTTGACGAATTTAATTTGGCAAAAGAAAATTCTAAAAGTTTTATAGCTTCCTCACCACATGGGAAATATCCTTCCCATCATAAAATAATTAATTCTATTGAGATACTTCAAAAAACAAAGAAAACATTAATATTAAGAATTAATTATCAAGATGAGTTTGAATGGAAGTATTTTGGAATATTAGTACTAACGGATTATAAGTATGAAAACATAGAGGATGACGAATAACAATCTCAATCTATGAATAACCAAAAACCCACCGCAATTGCGGTGGGTTTTTGGTTTACAAAGCCGCTGCATTTTTAGCAAAAAAATCTTTAAATTTTTTGATAGTAAGCATTTTATCAATGATCTTAAAGACGGTGCTCCTATCTAATTTACCCTCATTTCACTGGACCAAAAATTAGTATTTCTTAGTTGAATTTTTAAGTTGCTTTGGTGTACTTACTAAAATACCATACTTAAGCTTTTCTATAAAACACTATTTACCAATGGCATATAACGAAATTTAAATACCCTATATTATTTAATTAGTCAATTTAAATAATAAACTAGCTCTGCATTTTGGAAGAATTTTTAATTGAAAAATATGCCGAAATGTAAACCTAGTTTTTGCTGAATAGAAATAAACTCTTTCATACAATGAGAGCAAAAAACCAAAAATTAGTACAGGGCTTTGATCCCTGCACTAATCATCATTATAAGTTTTCTAGATATTTTTTTGCTCTTTTAGATTTTGTGAAAGCTTACTCAAAGAGGAGAAAATAAGTATATTCAACCTTAATTATTAAGAGATTTAAAAATCACTCATCCCAACCACGCTTGGCAGATCGATATCACCAATATCCCGATGAAAAATGGATTTATGTATATGACTGCAATTATTGATGTATACATCAAATATATTGTGGGATGGGGTTTGAGTAATAGTTTGGAAGCTTCAGAATCTTTAAAAGTGTTGCAACAAGCAGTAGAAATTCATGGAAAACCAGCGATTATGAATTCGGATCAAGGATCTCAATTCACATGTTTTGAGTATATTAATTATCTGAAAGAAAATGATATAAAAATCTCTATGGACGGCAAAGGAAGAGCGCTAGATAATATTTTTATTGAAAGATTTTGGCGAACACTAAAATATCAATACATTTATCTCAATCCAAAAGATAACGGACTCGATCTTTATTTAGGAATAAAACAATGGCTAGAAAAATACTATTATCGAAATCATCAAGGAATAAAAAATAAACCACAAAATAAATACACCAAAACATCCTAAAATTCAACTAAGAAATACTAATTTTTGGTCTAGTGAAACGAGGGCAACTAATAAAGCCAATGCAGATTTAACAAATTGGAATAAATTAAACATCAGTGAAAATTCGGATACGGTAATTGTAACACCAACCGATTGTAAATAAAAAAACAAACCAATGAAAAATATAATTTTTATTTTTGCTTTATTTTCTAGTATTTCATTATTTAAATCTCAAAGTATTACTATTGATATCAATGATTCTGAACTTAATAAACCAACTGGCTATTATAGAAAAGATATTCACAATATTTTAAATCAATTTGAAGGAACTTTTCTTTACACCAACGGAAATACAAGTCTAAAAATAATTCTTGTAAAAAAAATAAAACAATATAACAGCAGTTATTATGAAGATTTAATCATTGGGGAATATCAATATATTGTAAATGGAGTGGAAAAATCGAATACATTATCCAATTTAGATGTTGTTTATAATAATCAATATGCAAAACATGCGATTGCAGGAGTATCGACAATTGATAATAATTTTAGAGGTTGGAAATGTCTACAATGTAATTCTAATGAACAAAGATTAGATTCAAAAATAATTGATCGAATTACTGACAGACATGCAACCATTTACATGAGAAAAACAGTTGTAAATGGTCAAGAGGTATTGCAAGTAAAAGTAACAGATATTCTACCAGATTTTGAAAATATGAATCCTCCTGATTTTTCATTACCTAAAGGAGAATTTACACTCATAAAACAATAATTTTTTAATTTATTTTATGATATGTCCCGTCCTAAAAATTCGATACATTTATCTCAATCCAAAAGATAACGGACTTGATCTTTATTTAGGAATAAAACAGTGGCTAGAAAAATACTATTATCGAAATCATCAAGGAATAAAAAATAAACCACAAAATAAATACACCAAAACAGCCTAAAATTCAGCTAAGAAATACTAATTTTTGGTTTAGTGAAACGAGGGTAACTTATTGTATTCTTATCATTTTTAATTAAAAAATATTTTTCATATTTGCATTTCTAATTAAATATCTGTTTTATATTTACGCAATTAATACAGGTCAAAGGATTTGATAATTTATCCAGAGTACCGTAATTCAAATCAGAACTTCAACACCACCCAATAACCTATTAATATGCCTAGAAAAACTGTCCAAGGACCTATACGAGATCGTGAGAAAACCAAACAAAAGCTACTGAGTGCAGTAGGAAAAATTATAAAAACAAAAGGCTACTCAGGACTATTGGTGAGCAAAATTGCTGATGTTGCGGGTTTCGATAAAAAACTCATCTACGAGTACTTTGGATCTGCGGAAAATCTAATTGAAGAATATATTAAATCTCAAGATTATTGGAGCAATATAGATGTAGATCCCAATGATAATTTTGATGATAAAGGTGAAAAATTTGTAAAAAATGTATTAAAAAATCAATTTGACGGTATTCACAAAAATAAAGAATTACAACGAATTATCGTTTGGGAACTTTCGGAAAGTAAACCGATTCTAAAAAAATTATTAGAAGAAAGAGAGGAGAAAGGCGAACGTTTTTTTGCACATATTACAGATCCACATTTTGAAAATGAAGCTCGTACTTATAGAGCGATCGTAGCACTCTTGGTAGGAGGGATACATCATCTCAATTTATACACCTTACACAATGGAACCACATTTTGCGGTATTGATCTAAAGTCTGCAGAAGGTAGGAAAGATATTGCTAAAGCAATTGATACGTTAGTAGAATTGACTTACAAATCTAAAGAACTCGTAGAGTAAATTTCAGCAACAATCATAAATTTGAAGAGTTTATACTTTTTAAATTAAAGTATATTTCATACTTTTGAGGTATGGAAAATTTCATCGTATCTGCAAGAAAATATCGTCCACAACAGTTTGATGCTGTCGTGGGCCAATCTCACATTACAGATACCTTAGAACATGCTATTGAGGAAAATCAGCTTGCTCAGGCATTGCTTTTTTGTGGACCTCGTGGAGTCGGAAAAACCACTTGTGCTAGAATATTAGCCAGAAAAATTAATGAAAAAGATGGCTCTATGTCAGAAGATGGCTTCGCATATAACATACATGAATTGGATGCAGCCTCTAATAACTCTGTGGATGACATCAGAGATTTGATAGATCAGGTTCGTTTTGCGCCTCAAGTTGGTCAGTACAAAGTATATATTATTGATGAAGTCCATATGTTATCTTCAGCAGCATTCAATGCTTTCCTTAAAACTTTAGAAGAGCCACCAGCACACGCGATTTTCATTCTTGCTACTACAGAAAAGCATAGAATTATTCCTACTATTTTATCCAGATGTCAGATCTACGATTTCAAAAGGATTACTATTTTAGATATACAAAAACACCTTATGGGCATTGCTGAAAAAGAGCAAATTGCTTATGAGGAAGATGCTTTATACCTTATCGCACAGAAAGCAGATGGCGCACTTCGTGATGCACTATCAATATTCGATCGTCTTTCTACATTTTCACAAAAAAATATTACGCTAGCCAAAGCTGCAGAAGTTTTGAACATATTAGATTATGACGAATACTTAAAAATAGTAGATTTAGCCATAGAAAATAAAATTCCGGAAGTTCTCTTAGCTTTCAATGATATTGTGAAAAAAGGATTTGATCCTCACTTGTTTATTGCAGGTTTGGGGAGTCACTTTAGAAATTTGATGATGGCTCAAAACTCTACAACGATAGAGTTGATCGAAGTTGGAGAGAAAACAAAAATAAAATTTATTGATCAAGCTAAAGTTTGGAGTCCACAACTCATCATAGATGCTATAGAAATCTGTAACCATGCAGATATTAATTATAAGAATTCTAAAAATCCGAGACTTACAGTGGAGATTGCACTGATGCAACTTACTTCACTCAGCGCTGCTGGGGAGATTGCAAAAAAAAAAAGTTTATAATACTAGCTCCGTTTCTTGAGGAAGAACAAAACGTAAAACCAATTGTAAAAAACGAAATTACTGAGGATATATTATCTATCCAATCAAACTCCGCTGAGATAAAATCAGAAGATTCTACACAAAAGATAGCTGCGAAACCATTATCAAAACCCAAAATTTCTACAGGATTTAGCATTAAGTCTTTTATCAATAAAGAAGATAAAAAAGAAGAGAAGGAATCCGTAACTCCAAAAAAAAATAATTCCCTAGCAGAAAATCATTTTACCGAAACAGATTTGCAAGCAGAGTGGAACCTGTTTCTTAGACAGCTTCGCCATAAGGATGTTTTTATATTTAATGCTATCAAGACTTTTAAATTGGTTAAAATCCATGAGAAAGGAATTCGTGTGATGTATCCATCAGATTCTGCAAAAGTTGAGTTTGATAAAATTAGTAATGATTTTTTCAATCATTTTAAAACAAAAGTGAATAATCATTCTATCCTTATAGAATATTTGAGAGATCAAGAAAATTTAAAGGTTGAAATTGTTACCAAGAAGAAAATTTTTGAAACTTTTGTTAGTTTAAATCCTAATCTTAAAGATCTTGACGATTTGCTAAGCTTTGATTTATCATAAATATTTTCAAATAAGTTATTGTTGATAACTCTGTTAATTCTAGTCTTATAAATTTTTTTTTGTTCAGCAAATAGTAGCAACTTATTTAATGGTTTTTATTTGATTTTTGAATGAATATTTATCGCTTAAAAATAGTTTAGATTTATTTTTTTTATATATTTGTTTAAAATTAAACATAAAAAAAACAGACAATTCTATAATGGGTCATTTTTCTATGCCATATTTGTCTTCTCACAATAACCTTTTGGTTTTAAATGCTGCTCGTATTTCAAGCAGTGTTGTTGGTTTTACGTATCCTTATTTTAGAAATTTCTATTGCGATTACCGATTTTATTGGTATAGATAGATCAATTTCTTTCTCAAAAAAAACTAGGGAAATACTATTTTTCTTCCTTTTCCTTACTTATTACTCTGTGTACATTTATTTTTTTGAAAAGAACTATAATCTCATTATAAAAAGGGAGAATAATAAATTATATTTTCAAATTAATTAAAATAAATCATCAGATGAACCTAATAGATTTAAAAAACGATTGGATTAAAGAATATTCTTTACCCATGATGATTGCAGGACCTTGTAGCGCGGAGAGCGAATCTCAAATGCTAGAAACTGCAAGAAGAATAAAAGAAACCAATGTGCAAGTTCCCATCTATAGAGCAGGGATTTGGAAACCTAGAACAAAGCCTAATGGCTTTGAAGGAGTAGGTGTTATCGGACTAAATTGGTTGAAAAACGTTAAGCAAGAATATGGTTTTAAAACAGCCACGGAAGTCGCCAATGTTCATCATGTAGATGCTGCATTAAAGGCTGATATAGATATCCTATGGATTGGTGCACGCTCCACGGTAAATCCTTTTACCGTACAAGAAATAGCAGAAGCACTGAGAGGAACACAGAAGACGGTGCTTGTGAAAAATCCTGTAAATCCAGATTTAGCCTTATGGATAGGTGCACTAGAAAGGCTTATAGGGCAAGGTATCTATAATTTGGGGGTTATTCATAGAGGTTTTTCTACCTACCAGAAAACGAAATATAGAAATAACCCAAATTGGCAAATCGCACTTGATTTTAAGAGTCAATTTCCAAATATACCAATGTTAATCGATCCTTCACATATTTGTGGCAATAGAACAGGATTGGCTTCTATTACACAAGAAGCATTGAATGTTGGATACCAAGGTGCCATCATAGAGTCGCATTGCAATCCTGACGAAGCATGGAGTGATGCATCTCAACAAATTACCCCTGAAGTTCTGGCAGAACTTATTTTCAATTTGAAGATGAGAAGTCCAGAGTTGGGAAGTTTTGATGGTGAAATGGGAAGACATAGAACGCTTATTTCTGACCTCGATTTTCAATTGATCGAACTATTATCACAAAGAATGAAAATATCCGAAAAAATTGGACAACTGAAAAAGGAAAATGATATTGCGATCTTTCAGCCAGATCGTTGGAAAATTATTTCCGAATATGCGGTGCAGAAAGCCAATGAAACAGGCATGTCTCAATCCTTTATTGAAAAGGTTTTCAAGGCAATACATGAAGAATCTATTGATGTACAAAATAATATTATGATCGACCGTTAGAATAAAATAGGATAGATTTGAAAATTGAGTAAATTCCTAAATAGCAAATCCATATCTTTGTTGCGGAAAATAAGTATGAAAGGTAAAATAATAAAATCTACAGGAAGTTGGTATCAAGTTTTGGAAGCAGAAACGAGTACCATATATGAAGCTAGAATTCGTGGTAAATTTAAATTGATTAAAACGAGGCTTACTAATCCACTTGCTGTAGGAGATTTTGTAGAATTTCAGTTGGAGCAGGATGATGTAGCATGGATCACGAAGATTGAACCAAGAAAAAATTACCTAATTAGAAAATCAGTAAATCTTTCTAAAGAAGCTCATATTATCGCTTCCAATATAGATATTGCATGTTTTATATATACTCTGAAGCATCCAGAAACTTCTCTTGGTTTTCTAGATCGATTTTTGTCTTGTTGTGAAGCCTACAATATAAGGCCTTTAATTCTCTTCAACAAAATGGATGTTCTATCCGATGAAGAGCAGGAAATTGTGAAGGATATTGAATTTATGTATCAAGAGATTGGCTATGATAGTTTAGAGATTTCATCGTATTCCAAATTGAATTTGGAAGTTTTGCAAGAATTATTGCAAAACTCAACGTCTGTCTTTTTTGGGCACTCAGGTTGTGGGAAATCTACTCTTGTTAATGCTTTGCAACCCGATTTGAATCTTAGAACATCAGAAATATCAGATTCTCACCTCAAAGGAAAACATACCACTACTTTCGCACAGATGCACTTTTGGCATTTTGGTGGTAATGTAATTGACACACCTGGTGTAAGGGAATTTGCAATGATTGATATCGAGAAAGTAGAAGTTCAACATTACTTCCCAGAGATTTTCAGAAAAAGAAAAGAGTGCAAATTCCACAATTGTATGCATATTAACGAACCTAAATGTGCGGTTTTGGATTCTGTAGAAAGTGGCGAAATACAATATTCTAGATATTCTACGTATATAAAATTAATGGAAGAAGCGGATGAAGCAATGAAAATGTAAAGTTATTTTAGTCAGAATATGCAGCAGCGATTATTTTATTTATTAGACTAATTGCTTTTCCTTTGTATTGATTGAAATTTGCCACATATTATATTATTAATTCAATAACATAATTAGGTTTTTTTTGTAAATAAAAACCCAGCCGAAGCTGGGTAAAAACTAATAACCATGAAAACTCAAATTAAACATGAGAATCGAATTATTAGAAGCAAATGCTGTGCCAAATAAACCTAAGTATTGCCTTTTTTTATTTTTCTTAATGTTTAAACATATTCGGGATATCTACCGAAATTTTTTGTAATTTTGTGGACTTAAATAATATACATATATGTCTAATATTACATTCACTATGATTAAGCCTGATGCTGTTGCGGATGGGCATATCGGTGCTATTCTAGGTAAAATCTCTGAAGGAGGATTTAAAATCAAAGCTTTAAAATTAACTCAACTTACTATTGCTGATGCTAAGAAATTCTATGAAGTACATGCTGAGAGACCTTTTTATGGAGAGCTAGTTGACTTTATGAGTTCAGGCCCAATCGTTGCAGCTGTTTTAGAAAAGGACAATGCTGTTGAAGATTTCAGAATTTTAATTGGAGCTACTAATCCAGCTGAAGCTGCTGAAGGAACTATCAGAAAGATGTTTGCTAGAAGCATCGGTGAGAATGCAGTTCACGGTTCAGACTCAAACGAGAATGCACTTATAGAAGCACAATTTCATTTTTCTGGGAGAGAGATTTTCTAGATAATTTTTTTCATGTCAAAATATAAATAAGTCCGAAATATTTTTATTTCGGACTTATTTATAAATATACTCTTCCTATTACATCCTAGTTCGACCAATATTTTTATTTATATTAAATAAAATGTATTATTGTAATAATTATAATAATGTAATATAAATCTGGTTGTCTGAATTTATAAATATTTATGTTAATTTGTAAAATTCCGTAAAATCCCTGATCCATTTTTTTTAAAAAATACTCACCTTTACACCATACAAATAATGATTAGATAGTAATTGAAGTAAAACTAATAACCAATTATATTTCTCAACTTGTATGAGATCAAAGGCAGTGTAAGCAACTGCCTTTTTTGTATGGTTACATTTTTAGCAACTCTATTGTTTTTTCTGGATTTTCGCTAGCAAATACAGCATTACCTGCAACCAATACATCAGCTCCTGCATCGAATAACTTTGATGCGTTATCTAAATTTACACCACCATCAATTTGAATGAGAGCTGTAGAGTTATTACTCATAATTAAATCTTTAGTTTGAGCAATCTTCTTGTATGTATTATCAATAAACTTTTGTCCCCCAAATCCTGGATTTACACTCATCAATAACACCAAATCTACATCGGAAATAATATCTTCTAATAAGAAAACTGGAGTAGAGGGATTGAGTACCACTCCCGCTTTTATTCCTTTGCTTTGGATATGATGTATAGTTCTATGCAGATGGGCACAGGCTTCATAATGTACAGATATTAGATCTGCACCATAAGCAATAAATTCGTCTACGTAGTTGTCTGGTTCTACAATCATTAGATGTACATCTAGAAATTTTTTAGAATTTTGCTGGACGGTTTTCATCACTGGAAACCCGAATGAAATGTTGGGTACAAATCTTCCATCCATAATATCAATGTGGAGCCAATCTGCTTGAGAATTGTTCAGCATTTCTATGTCTTTTTGAAGATTTCCAAAATCTGCAGCTAATAAAGAAGGCGCTATTAGTTTAGTTTTCATGTATACTTTTTAAAAATTTACTTTTATTTTGAAATAGGTAAGCAAACTTACAGTTATCATCAGAATGCTTCCGATCAAAACTGCTATTTCGATTGCTAACTTTATTATATGAAATTTTATATATAACTAGTTTATCAATTATAAATAATCCGAATGAACATAATTAAAATATTCAGCTTTTAAGAATATGAGTTGATTCTAAGTCAATCTATTGAGCGAACACATCTTATCATTCAATAAATATTATATGGAGATAAAATAGTTTCCAATACCTAACAAAAGGAAGGTATATCCTCAAAGAAAATATTATTTACACATTCTTAATTTAATGGTATTTAAGTTTCATTTCTGGAGTAATTTTCAAGAGTGTTTCATAGATCAATTTGATTACGTTTCCTACATCCTCTTTAGAAACCATTTCAACCGTAGTGTGCATATATCGAAGGGGCAAAGAAATCAATGCGCTTGGTACACCACCATTGGAGTGTGCAAAGGCATCTGTGTCAGTTCCTGTAGCTCTGCTAGCTGCTGCTCTTTGGTATGGAATCTTCTTTGTTTTTGCGGTATCAATAATTAATTCTCTGATGATATGGTGAACACTTGGAGCGAAAAATACAACCGGGCCATTACCACACTTTTGGTCACCCTCTTTTTTCTTTTCAATCATTGGAGTTGTGGTGTCGTGGGTAACATCAGTTACTATGGCAATATTGGGCTTTATGGTATCAGCAATCATATCTGCCCCATATAATCCAACCTCTTCTTGTACAGAATTGGTGATGTATAAACTATAGGGAAGCTTCTTTTTATTTTGTTTTAAAAGTCTAGCAACTTCAGCAATCATAAAACCACCGATTCTGTTGTCTAAAGCTCTACAAACGAAATAGCGATTATTCATTTCAAAAAACTCATCTGGATAGGTAATCATGCACCCTACAAAAATTCCCATTCCCTCAACTTCTTCTTTGGTGGTAGCACCACAATCAATGAAAATATTTTCAATTTTTGGAATTGGTTCATTAGCATTAGCGCCTCTGGTATGTATCGCTGGCCATCCAAATACTCCTTTTACGATACCTTTCTCACCGTGGATGTTCACAACTTTGGATGGGGCTATTGTTTGGTCAGATCCTCCATTTCTAATGACATAGATAAGACCATCATCTGTGATATAATTTACATACCATGAGATTTCGTCTGCATGTGCCTCTATCACTACTTTAAACTCTGCTCCTGGATTAATTATTCCATAGCAAGTACCGTAATGATCTACTTCTATTTTATCTACAAATGGAGTAATGTAATCCATCCAAACTTTCTGTCCTAGGTGTTCAAATCCTGTTGGAGATGAAGTATTTAGGTAATTCTCTAGGAATTTTAGAGAGGTATTTTCAAATTTCATATAAAAAGGGAATGATTTTTGTTATTAAATTATGTTAAATATGTGTAAAAATAATGAAATTTCATAAAATTACCCTTTTTTTTCTCTTCTTTTTTGGGTGTATCGTATTAGGTCAAACAAGAGATTCGGTGATTGCAAAACCTTTAAGCCAGTATCCTCAGCAAGAACTAAATACTGATGAGTTTGGTAATAGGTATTATTATGATGTGCGTCAGAAGGCTAGAATCTATGAGATTAATGGAGAAACTGTAGTGGTAATGGATGAGTTGGTACTTCTAAATAAGCCAAAATTCAATAACCAACTTGATAAAAATTACTACTATTTCCTTAATAAGAAGTTGTATAGAGTTTATCCACTTTTTGTAACAGCTTTACAGCAATATAAGGATATACATAATGAAATGACGGATCTCAATACTAGTGCTAAAAGGAAATATATTAAAGATAGACAAAATATATTAGCGGATCAATACGAAATGCAACTTAGAGACCTCACTACTACAGAAGGTCAAATATTTGCAAAATTAATGAATAGAGGAACAGGAAAAAATGTTTTCGAAATTATTAAAGAGTTAAGAGGAGGGTGGAGTGCATTTTGGTGGAATCTAAAAGGAAAAATGGCTGAGATTGATTTAAAAGATGAATACAATCCCTATAAAAACAGAACCGATGAATTTCTAGAATCATTATTACAATCAAACTGGAATTCTGGTTACCTCGAACCTTATCCGGGCGCAAACGATTTTAAAGCTTCAAGATAAACAAATTCCTGTAAATATTTTTACAGGAATTTTTCTTTTAATAAATTAAAAACTATTCGATCTATCGGGAGTGTAAACGGATTTTCTTTGCTTTCCAAAGAGCTCCAATCCACCTTATAGATTCCATCGTCCATAATGCAAATTTTTTCTCCCTCTACAATTTTTGCTAGATAATATATCGTAAGCAACTGCTCATTATTCTTAAATTTGGATACCAAAAAATCCTCTTGGGTATAAAAATGAGATCCAACCTCTATCTTTACATTAAGTTCTTCTAGCAACTCACGACGTAGGCAGTCTTTCAAACTTTCACCGAATTCTAGTCCGCCACCAGGAAGTTTCAGCAAAGCATTTCCTGCATA
The DNA here is from genome assembly GCF_045629545.1 of Chryseobacterium sp. Taxonomy (GTDB): domain Bacteria; phylum Bacteroidota; class Bacteroidia; order Flavobacteriales; family Weeksellaceae; genus Chryseobacterium. Next base: position 63,418 of record NZ_JAZQRK010000015.1, read on the forward strand.
ATTTTCGTACAATGTGAGCACTTTGTTATCTTGTACCACGCAGGCATATACTCTTATATTAAAGGTGTCTATCATACTTTGAATAAGATTAAAATATAAATTGTTTAAATAATAAAGAAGCGAATTTATTGTTTCACTGCGTTTATCATTTCTCGCTTCCCTGGTGGGCCGTCCACCTTTACTACATTAAATGCCAAATCGTGCAATATTCTTCTCACGCTACCTTTTGATGAATAAGTTGTGAGAAGACCTCCTATAGACATCTTATCGCAGACCATTTCAAATAAAGGGTATTCCCACAAATCAGGTTGTACTCTGGCTCCAAAACAATCGAAATAAACAAGATTTATCTTTGGGATCGTTAGATTTTTAAGCTCAAAAAAATCGCACTTGATTTTTCTTAGTGTAAATCCTGGTATTATTTCTATATCAGAATCCCACTCACATTGATGAATTTTTTGATAAATATTTTTTAAATCTTCGTTCTCAAATAGAGATTCGTATCCCAATTCTTCCATTTCAGATTCAATTATCGGATACTTTTCCAATGTGATGTAATGTACCTTTTTATTATTGTTATTTTTTAAATATTCATCAATTGTAACTAAAACATTTAAACCTGTTCCAAAACCTAGTTCTAATATATTAACATCATAATCATAAATCAAATTGTATCCATTTTTAATAAACACATGTTGTGCTTCTTGTAGGGCTCCGTGATGAGAATGATAATTTTCATTTAAATCGTTAATATATAATGTTTTACTCCCGTCTTTCGTGGTTTGTACTTCTCTTTTCACACTATTTTTTTTCAAATTTAATCTAAAATTTTTATATTTAAAAAATTATGTTAAATTTGTAGAACATCATAAAAATTTTAAGAAATGATAATTCAAAAAACTGAAAACGCAAGAATTTCTACTTTCGATCCTACTAATTTTTCTTTTGGAAATACGTTTATCGATCATATGATTATTTGTGAATATGAGGATGGTAAATGGGGAGATGTAAAGTTGGTTCCATATGGTCCTTTGTTGTTTACTCCAGCAATGATGGGAGTGAACTACGGACAAGCTTGTTTTGAAGGCATGAAAGCCTACAAAGACAAAGATGGAGAGGTTTTTCTTTTCAGGCCAGAAAAGAATTTTGAGCGTATCAATAAATCTGCGAAGCGTTTGGCAATGCCAGAAGTAACGGAGGAGATATTTTTGGATGGTCTTAAGGCTTTGGTTAATCTAGACAGAGCATGGATACCTCAAGGAGAAGGAATGTCATTATATATTAGACCTTTGATATTCGCTACTGAAGAGGCATTGAAAGCTAGAGTTTCAGAAAAATATATGTTTGCAATTGTTGCAACACCTGCTAAAAGCTACTATGCAGAGCCTGTTTCTGTGAAAATTTCAGATCATTATTCTAGATCTGCGAGTGGTGGTGTAGGATCTGCAAAAGCAGCAGGTAACTATGCGGCTTCTTTTTATCCAACTCAATTGGCAATGGATGAAGGATATGACCAGATAATATGGACAGATGATGCTACTCACGAGTATTTCGAGGAAAGTGGTACTATGAACGTGTTTGTGAGGATAAATGATACAATATACACGCCACCTACTTCTGAGAAAATTTTAGATGGTATCACAAGAGATAGTTTTATACAATTGGCTAACAAAAGAGGTTTTGATATGAGAGTAGCGCCTATCGCGGTAAAAGATGTTGTAGAAGCTCACAAAAACGGAACTTTGAAAGAAGTTTGGGGAGTTGGTACAGCTGTGGTTACCACGGTTTTCAAGGCATTGGGTCACAATGGTGAAAAATTAGCTCTTCCTGCATTAGCAGATGAAGATAGCTATGCAGTAATCCTGAAAAATGATTTGGTAAATCTTCAAAACAATCTTTCTGAAGATACATTTGGGTGGAGAGTTTTGGTGGAAAATAAAGAAATATAATGCAATTATTCCTATTCGGATTCAATAATGGTGGCCAAGATTTATTCTTGGCTTTTTTGTTTTTTTATATCCTCTGAAATGTGTATTTTCGCATAAGTTTTATGAAAAAAGTACTTTTTATATCTGCATTAGCTTTAGTGAGTTGTAATAGGAATAATCCTGTAAGACCGCCCGTGGGAGGAGTTTTGAATAAGAAAGATTTGGATGTTTCCAGAGATCGCTCGAAGAATTTGAATTTATTAGAAAGAAAACAAATTCATGATTGGATAAACAATCAGAAAATTTCTTACTATCCTACGCAGGGTAATTACTGGACTGATGTGGAAGGTTTTGACAAAAGGGAAAGAAAGCAAAATGATGAAGTAGTATCATATTCTTATGATCTATATGATTTTGATCAAACTAAAATTTACGAACAGCCCATTATTAGAGAAAATGTAAAATTTGGACATTTTGATGAAATCATTGCTGTAGAAAATGCATTGAGACTGATGAAAAGTGGGGAAGAGATTACATTGTTAGTGCCCTCGTCACTAGCATTTGGTACTTATGGTGATCAAAATAAAATTGATAATGATATTCCTTTAATTATTAAATTAAAAGTTCTGTAAAAAAATGAAATTGTTTAACAAAAATATCATCTTAGCGGCAGCAAGTGTTTCGCTGCTAAGTTGTACTCCAATTTATAAGAAAATGAACGTAGACAAAGAAACTTACGAAGGGCTTAGAGACGGACTTTATGCCAATCTTCAAACCACTAAAGGAAACATGATCGTGCAGTTTGAAGAAAAAAAATCACCGGTGACTGTGGCTAATTTTATTGGTCTTGCAGAGGGGAAAATTGATAACAAAGCGAAAGCTAAAGGAGTTCCTTACTATGATGGAACAATTTTTCATAGAGTGATAAAGGACTTTATGATCCAAGGAGGTGACCCTCAAGGTACAGGAATGGGAGATCCTGGATATAAATTTGCGGATGAGAAAAACGACCTTAAACATACAGGAAAAGGCATGTTGTCTATGGCAAACTCTGGACCTAATACCAATGGTTCTCAGTTTTTTATTACAGAGATTGCTACCCCTTGGCTAGATGGTAAACATACCATCTTTGGAAAGGTTGTAAAAGGAATTGAAGTGATAGATACGATTGCTAATGTAGAGAAAGGACCTCAAGATAAGCCAAAAACTGATATTGTATTAGAAAAAGTTTCTATTTTCAGCAAAGGTGATGAGTACAAAGGGTACGATGCTGCAAAAACCTTTACGGAGGGTAAAGCAAAAATAGAGGCAAATAATAAAGCAATGGCTGAAAAAGCTGAAGCGGCAAAAAAACAAGCTCTAGAAGATCTAAAAGCTGGAATGGAAGTTACTCCGTCTGGGTTATATTACAAAATTACAAAAGCATTACCTGCGGGAAAATCTCCTAAAGTAGGAGATGAGATTGCAGTACATTATGCTGGTAAATTGGTAGACGGAACAGAGTTTGATTCTTCATTCAAAAGAAATGAGCCTATTGAAATTCCTATCGGAATGGGTAGAGTAATCAAAGGATGGGATGAAGGAATTTTATTATTAAAAGAAGGTGAAACTGCTACTTTATTGATACCTCCAGCTATGGGTTATGGAGAAAGAGGAGCAGGAGGAGTTATACCGCCAAATGCTTGGTTAGTCTTCGATGTGGAATTGGTAAAAGTACCTTAATTGCACATTGTTATAAATTGAAAAGCCAGCTCTATTGAGCTGGCTTTTGCGTTGACTTATTATTTTTTTGGTTGTTAATATCAACAAGTAATATTAATTTAGGATACCACTATTCTTCTAATTTTGATTTTTGATTATCAAATGAGAATATTTTCCACTTAGGCCACTTGTAAACCACTTTAAATCTAAATTTAAATAAAAGAGCATTAGAACTTATATGCAAGTCTAGAGATTATTTACAATAGTAAAAAAGATTGTAATACAGGTTCTAATTGAAATCTTACACTTTATTTATTAAAATATGTTAAAAAATTAATTGAAAGATAATACCAGTAGCATTATATAATTAATATTTCTATTATCATTTATTTTTTTTGCCTTTAAAATAATATATTACAAAAATTTTTATTAAAGATTAATTTGTCATAAAATTTTGAATTTTATAATTAATCACTACTATTAGTGATATTTTAGGTAAATATATTATAATAAAACACTCTATATTTTTAAATTTTTACATTTAAAAATTATTTAATATGAAATAATATTTACTTTATATTGCCAATAGTAATTAATATAAATCATATATTTGAGTAAAATAAAATATAATTTATTTATTATGAAAAAAACTATACTAATTATATCTTTGCTTCTGTCAGGGATTAAAGTTTTTTCTCAAGTAGGGATAAATACTGAAAATCCTAAAGCAACTTTAGACATCAGAGCTAAATTATCGACATCAGGTAACGAAAATATTGCAGAAGGGCTTCTTATTCCTAGAATAGACAAAGAGAAAGCGCTAAATATGACCAATGTAGAAAATTCTACATTAATCTATGTAGATAATGTGAGCACTGGTGCAGGTACCGCTAGTAATTCTGCAGAATATATTAAATCTACAGGATTTTATATGTACGATGCTGAAAATGACAAGTGGCAGCATATCACCTATAAATCCAATTTCTTCTATTCGCCTTCTATCTTATTACCTACTAATGCTACTGACTCAAGGCTTACAATGGCTAATAGTGGTTTTACCGTAACAGTTGATGGATTGTATACAGTAGATTTATATTCCTTGTTTAGTGCACAATTTAAAACTCCAATGTACACAAGTACTGCAGGAACCAATTTAGCAGAATTTGTGAAACCAGCAACCAATTACCATTATTTTATAACCTCAGCAGATACAAATGTCTTTTCAGATATTACGCTATCCACTGATGGAAAACTGAGTTATAAAGTAATAAGCAATAGTATCATCCGTAATGGTTCTTTTATGAATATTGTTTTGAAAGAAAAATAATTCTTTTTAACATTTAAAATTACATTATGAATATACTCAACAAAAAATTGTGTAGAACTGCCTTATTGATAAGTAGCGTATTGTCTTCTCACCTTATGAATGCAGAATATTCTGCTCCTGACTACTTTAAAAAATATAATACTGAAAATAATGAAAGTAATTCCTTTTTAGGAATTCAAGCTAATGGAGATGCTTCGCTGTTTAATGCCAATGGGATGGAGTTGGATATTGTAGCAAATGACAGGATCAATGTGACAGAGCATGTGATTGTGGGAGGACCCAATGCCAACGCTACTATAGAAAAAGTGGGTGTTTGGCCTACAGGGATCTACTTGTCTCAAACCGGACAAGTGATCGTAGTGGCAGGTACAATTATGCCACGAAAACCGCTTCAGTATAGAATCAAAAATGCCATTTCTAATGAAACTTCCACGGCACAAATTATTCTATTTGATGCCTCTAATAATTTAACAAACAGTTCAAATAACGCAAGTTTTTACCTATGGAATGACGTTGATGCTGCATGTTATGAAAATAATTCTAATGAAAGAACATTTACTCTCCATATCGTAAATATAGGTTCGGTTCCACAAAATATTGTTGGAAATGATAATGCAGGATATAAGTTTAGAATTAACGCTACTTCTGTAAACTATTTATCTGATAATGACCCAAACTGGTCATATACAGGAGGTTTAACTCAATATTATAAAAGTTTAATTGCTAGTACCGAAATTGTACCTTTTGGAGAAATTACTTTTTCATATAAAAAATCTTCATCTACTGGTTCTAATACTTCTGTTGGATTAACATCTATCAGATATGGTAATATGAGCGCTAATGAAACAAGTGCCACGCCAGGAAACGTTATTACTTTTACTAATTTAGACGAAATAAAAGTTGATAAAATACCAGCACCAGGAAACAAAAGTAAAGAAGCCTATATAGGACATAATTGGACTGCACAAAGCGTATCTGGGATTACGGATACCAATATTTCGAAGTATAAGTTTTATAAACTAGAAAATTCTATTTATACAGAAATTTTACCCAATACACCATTTCCGAACGCAAGTACTGGTAGTACTACTTATCACTATTCTCAGATTAGCTCTCGAGGATGTGAAGGTCCAAAGTCTTCCCTCACCGTAATAGTAAATTCAACTACAGTAAAAGGGGGTACTGTATCTGCAACAAGCAACAATATCTTTTGCCCGGGCGCCAATATTTTACAGATTAATAATGTAATTCATGGTGATGCAGATAATGTGACCAATTTAGACCTTGTAAGTTATTCGTGGGAAATATCTACAGATAATGGTATTAATTGGCAACCCTTGAATGATAGTTCAACTGACGCTACTTATTCGTATTTGGGGACAGCTCCGTTAAGAGAAGGAATTATTATTAATAATATTACCAATAGTATCTTAATAAGAAGGAAAACTACTAGTTATTATTCTGGTACAAATAATCAATATGCCTATTCTAATATCATCAATGCGCATGTTCAAATTAACTCAATAAGCTTTTCGAATAACGTAAAAAGCTTTTCTGCAAGTAAAGGCTCAACGTTCACTTTACCCACAGTTACGACGACAGTACCTAATTCTACAATAGAATATTACGATCACTTAGGAGCTGTGATTACAGGTACTACAGAAGTATTGAATACAAAAGGCAGTTTCGATTACACTGTAAAAGCTATTTCTCCACTTGGATGCGAAGTCACAGAAAACTTTCAAGTGAATGTGTATGATGTTGCAGATTGCACCTCTACTAAAGTAAGAACCTACGCCAATAAGGCTATCACATGGACTTCTGGGGCTAGTAAAACCTTCTACGGAGATCATGCAGTAAATAATAATAATGCTGGATATGCAACTTTATCTGGAGGCGTTGTATTATTAGGAATAGGAACTGTTGGTATTGATTTATATTTTGTAAAGCCTGATGGTGTTACATTATACACTCCGGCAGAATTAGCAGGAAAGAGGGTTACCTTAAAACTTGGTGAGCAATATTCTGGATTAAAGCTAGCGGGTGGTATATCCGTCATCGCAAGAAGTACAACGGCTACTAATAGTAATAATATTTCAATACTCAATTCTAGTAACAAAGGTAAAACCTATGGTGTAAAAGGAGGTGTATTGGATCTATTGAAAGGGGATAATACATTTATGTATTCATTCATTCCAAAAAAGTTAAATGGAGAGAATGCAGAGTTTAATGGAGTTAGAATTCAGTTAGGTTCATTATTAGGAGTAGCAGATTTAGGAAGTGTATTTTACGCTTACATTGAGGAAGAAGCAACTGCAGTGATAGGAAGTTGTTCTCAGCCAAATAAAACCGTAACGCCATTATTATACAGCATCACTAATGATACTGCAAATAGCACCTTACTATATCCAACATCACAAAAGGATATTAATGGAAATGTTAACACGGTGGTGAATGAAAATATTACACTCAATAATTTTACTGAAGATGTAACTTGGGGAAATAGATCTGAGGTACTTAACGTAGCTTCTGCACTTTCATCTATTGTATATCCTTATTACGCTGTAGATAACGATTATAATAGTTATGCGTTATTTAATTCTACAGTGGGCGTACTGAATCAGCAATTCCTGCAAGTACAGTTGAAACAAAAAGCTCAACCTGGTGATCAAATAAGATTGGTACTTAACTATCCTAATATAAACCTAATCAATCTTAGCCTTCTTCAATTGGGGAACTTTAAACTAGTGTATTACTTGGGTGATGCACAAGTTGGAGAAGACAATCTAGAGCAATTTAGAGTGATGGATATTGGATTATTTAATTTTGGAAACAATAAAAAAGCGGTTCTTACAAAACCCATTACAGTTCCTTTTGACAGAGTTGAACTAAGACAATTTCAGACGATCAATGTGAATATTGGTGATGGATTAAGAATCTATGATATCAGAATTCAGCCACAGATGATGTTTGATGGTCAGTCTGACCCGAAACAAGTAACAAAGATTTGCGCTGCTGAACCTATTGGAGTACAGAAACCAGATTACTGTACAACGTATGTGGTATCATTAGCGAAAGTGCTTACATGGGGAGACGATTTAACGGATGAAAGCGGGATGCCACTTTATGAAATTGGCACTACAACGCCAATTAAAAGTATCTTGGCAGCTGCAGATATCCCCAATTCTACATTGGTATTATCCAGTCATCACGCAAATCCCAATCAAACTTTTACAGATTATTACGATTTCTCGAGATTATATACAAGTGACGAGAAGGATGGTATTCTTCTGCTTAAAATACAATCTATTAGACAAGGATGTAATTATGGTGAACCAGAATATCTTAGAATTAGATTGCAAAATTGTAGCGATGGAATAATAAATCCTAGTATATCAGTTTCTGGAGCAAAATAATTAATATGATCAAATTATTATTTCTCGGACAATCACTGCAAAGTGGTTGTCCTTTTTTTTTTTTGATTATAATTATTGCTAGATTTGGTTTTTATAGTATATTGGCTCACAAAACTAAACCTATGAAAAAAATCTCATTAGCCCTTATCTTTATATCTACACTATCGTTTGCTCAAGATAAAAAAAAAGCCTACGAAAAGGTAGAGGAAGGGATTACTCTGCATGACGCTGGCAACTATACAGAGGCAATTGCTAAATATGATGAAGCATTATCGTTGGATAGAAATAACCTATTGGCACTGACCGAAAAAGCACTCACTTTGGAGGCTTCAAAAAAATACAATGAGGCAATAGAAATTTGTGAAATCATACTCAAACATTTTCAGGATAAGGATTCCAAATCCATCTATGTAACGTATGGAAATTGTCTAGATCATCTCGGTAAAATAGATAAAGCAATAAAAATATACGAGGAAGGAATTAAATTATATCCTACTTATTACCAATTGTATTACAATATGGCAATTGCATTATACAACGCCAAAGAATATGATAAAGCCAACAAGGCATTTCAAAATTCAATTAAGCTCAATCCAAATCATACCAGTTCTTAAAACGCTTTAGCGATAATGGAAAAACCCAATCGCATCGCTTCAATTTTGTTATCGAGTAGGTATCTTTCTATTGATAACAAATCTGCTAGAGCCAAGAGTAATTTAGATTCAGTTTTGACTTTGATGATGCAAGGCGTAAACAAAAATAGCGATCAATCTATCAATATAGGGATTGATATGCCTGATGAGAATAAAAGCAAAAAAGGGGTTGAAAACGATTTTGCTACTGCCAATTTGGTGCTTTCTATGTCTGCAGCATTAGATTTTGATGAAAAGAATAAAAATAAAACGGATGTTGAAAAATTTACAGAAAAATTTACAACAATGGTTAGCGCCCTCAAAGAAAGTAGAAAAAATCAAAAAGGATATTATTGGGAAAATATAGTTCCTTATTTCATAGAGATGAAAGATAAGAATATGATTGAACCTTATGCTAACTCTATTTTCTTATCTCAGAAAGACGAAAATGCAACTCTCTTTACAGAGAAAAACAAAGATAAAATGGCAGAATTCTACGATTGGTCTAAAAATTTTAAACTAAAATAATTGCGAATAATTATGCTAAATGATGTAGTAAAACATCACAAAAGAAAATTCATATATAGATTAAAAAATTGTTTAATCGTTGTCCTATCGTATTTTTTATGCAGTTGTAAAACCAAACAGGAGGTAAGAAATTCAGCAAAAATTCAAGGAAATTTTATCTTAGAAAATGGAAATCTGAATTTTGCATTTAAAAATACCTTACAATGTCCCATTTGGATTACTCTTAAATCTGAAGACAATGATTTGGTTAGGAAATTTGATACCTTAACATTACAACCTTTACAAGATTCTCTTTTCAGCTTTACACCAATTAAAGAAAAACAACCTTCCATAAAATTTGTAATAAATTATGGTGATTTTAACCGAAAAATTAAAATGTATAATCTCGTATTACCTTTCAAAAAAGAATATACAGTGATGCAAGGTTTTGATGGTGATTTTTCACATTCTACAATTGATAGTAGATATGCGATAGATTTTAATTTAAAGAAAAATGATACAGTCTATAGTGCAGATGATGGTTTTGTAGTAGGAATCATAGATCATAACACCAAATTTGGAGAAGATAAATCTTATACTCCGTTTTCAAATTTTATCACAACTTATAATCCAGATTCAGGGCTTTTTTGTGAATATGTACATCTTAAAAAAAATGGTTCGCTCGTAAAAATAGGCGATCGAGTAAATAGAGGACAAGTGATAGCTCAAACCGGAATGTCAGGTTATATGGATGGTGAGCACCTTCATTTTAATTGTAAGATACCCACTAACAAAGGACTCGTTTCTACTCCAATACAGTTTGAAAATTATGAAGCTTCAACTCTTAAAAAAGGCGACAAAGTAAAACCTTAATTTTTAGTAAAAACAATAAAACCTTCCAAATTCGGAAGGTTTTATTGTTTACCAATTTTTATCTATCATAAAAATCATTTGTGTCATCACAGCTGCTCCTAGGTGAAGTTCTCTTTTATTCACTTTATCAAAGGTGTCTTCGGTAGAATGATGATAATCGAAATAACGGTGCGTATCTACTACCAATTCCATTAGCGGAATATCTAGCTTTTTCAGCGGTGCAATATCTTGTATGGCGGTAGTTTGTTCGAAATCATAAACTCCATAAGGTAGAAAATAGCTTTTCCAAGGATTGAAAAGTTGTCTTCGTTGAGGCGACATATCTAGAGAAAAACCTTTTGGCGTATAGCCACCAGAGTCTGTGCCGAATGCCAGGAGATGCTTTTCTTCTTTCTTTTTTACATACGCTGCGTATGCTTCTCTTCCTTGTCCACCATTTTCGCTATTGGCATACAATACAACTCTTATGGTATGATTGTTTTCTATCCCTAATGCCTTAAACGCTCGGAGGACTTCAATGCATTGTACAACACCCGAGCCATCGTCATTAGCTCCTTCTGCAAAATCCCAAGAATCCAATTGTGCTCCCAAAACAATCACTTTTGCATCTTTTTTTCCAGGAATTTCTCCGATAACATTATGATTAATAGTTTCACCTTTCGATTCGGCGGTCATATTAATTTTAGCCTTTACCGTTTGTTTTTTAAGCAAATTTTCAAGCTCATTGGCAGATTTTACACCAATTGTCATTGCTGGTATCCTTACTTTATCATCTGGTTCATAATATACCTGCTTGGCATGAGGAACGTCATCATGCGAGGTAGTAAGAGATCTAATGATTAATGCTTTGGCGCCTTTTTTGCCAATTACAGAGGCAGAAAGTAGTTTGGATTTTGCAGCAATGAGATAAGCATCTACTGTATTTATGATTTTAGGATCGATAGGATAATTAACAAATATTATTTTGTCTTTTACTTGTGCATTGGTCAGGTTTACCAATTCTTGTACGTCATTTACCAAAAGAATGTCGCCAACAAGATCTTTACCTTTTGTTCCTTCAGAATTACCAAAAGAAAGCATTCTAATATTTTTCCAATCTCCATTATCTGTCTTTATTTGTAGAGATTCTCTACCACGCATCCAAATTGGGACTTTCACTTCTTGCTTCCAAATATTTTCTGCACCAGCCTCTTTCAGCTTTTTTTCTGCCCACTCCGTAGCCTTAGCGTAGCCAGAAGTCCCACTAAATCTTATCCCGACCCCTTTAGTCAGTTCACCAAGATTATTGTAAGCTACGCCATTGACGAGAATTTCATCTGATATTTTTTTAAATTCTTCTATATAATTAAATTTCGCAATTGGTTTTGGTTTTTTAATAGGCTTTTTTTGAGAAAATAAAAATCCACTCATGAAGAGTGGAAGTAGGATGTATACTAGTTTTTTCATTGTCAAACCATTTCTTTTTGGGTGTTAAAAATAATGAAAAAACATGAATTATTGTTTCATATCGTAGATTAATAATGCGGTTACCAATTTAGGCTCTATAAAGGTACACTTTGGTGGCATCCTAAGCTTTAGATCAGATATTTTTATCATATCATTAAAGCTCACTGGATAAATACTGAATCCTACTTTGCCTTCCCCTTTGTCTACTTTCTCTTTCAAAAGTTTTACGCCTTCAATATTAGATGTGCCTTTAATATAAGAGATTTTGTCGGAGCTATCAGAATTTTCAATCTTCAAAATATCTTTTATAATATACTTATCAAAAAGATGATGATCTAGGTTATCTAATGACATTTCTGGAGATCTTAGATCATGTTTCATGTGAAGAGAATAAAATTTGTTATCCAAATACATTGAAATATGAAATTTTTGAGAAGGATAATAAGGAGTTTCTTCTTTTTTATGAATTAAGAAATACTTTTCTAATTTTTGCAAAAATTCTTCTGTCGATAGATTTCCTATGTTATCTACTATTCTATTATAATCGTGTATCTTGATAGATTGGTTGGATACTATGAAGCTGTATACAAAATTGTAAGCTTCTGTACCATTGTGTTTTTTATTTTTTTCTTTCTGTCGTGCCGCATGCATTGCAGTAGAACCTATCCTATGGTGTCCATCTGCTATATAAAAAGATTCTATTTGGTCTATTACCTCCTTAAACTGTTGAAGCTTCAGACGATTATCTATTCTCCAAATTTTATGTCTAATGCCTTTGGTGTCTACATGGTTGAAAATGGGTACGTTTTTCTCCTCATGATTCATCAACAGTTCTATTTTAGAATTGGACGGATAAGTTAACAAAACAGGTTCTGCCTGTATATTTACTTTTTCAAGATAATGGGCAAGCTTCTCTTTCTTTTGCGGAATTGTACTTTCGTGCCTTTTTATTTTACCATTTACGAAATCTTCAATGCTTGCTAGACCAAGCAATCCTCTGAAGATTTGTTTATTAGGGTATATTTGCTCGTATAGGTAATAAGATGAATTATCTTGTACCAAAGTATTTTCCTTTACAAGCTCCTCAAAAGTAGATCTTATTTTTCTTAAATTCCTATCTACATCTTTAGATTTACTTACTACGTAAGGTTTTATCATGTTGATGTACGTTTTCTCAACCTGAGCCTTTTCGGTAATTTCGGCTTGTGTAAAATTGTCTAGGGGATGTGTAGGAAAGGTTGCTTCATATTCTTTATGAGGCCTAATTCCGCGAAATGGTTTAAAAACAGGCATAGGTAATTTATAATTTCTTTTTAATCTCAATAATTTGTTGTGCGAGCTCTAGTCCTATTTTTTCTTGTGCATCTATGGTATTGCCACCAAGGTGTGGAGTAAGAGAAAGGGAAGGATTCATAAGTAATATCAATTCTGGAGTTGGCTCTGTCTCGAAAACATCTAATGCTGCACCTGCTACTTTTCCAGATTCAATAAAATCTAGCAAGGTAACTTCATTGATCACGCCACCTCTTGCAGTATTTACAATATAAACACCATCTTTCATTTTTTCAAACTCACAAGTGTCTATAATATATTTTTCGGTTTTGGGAGTGTTTATACTAATGAATTCGGTGTCTTTCAAGAAAGCATCCATATCATTTGTAGAAGTAATTTCGAAATGTACAGTTTGTCCGTCAAAAAAATCCAAACTTATGGTTTCGGTTTTGGGATTTCTGGTAAGAACTTTTATTTTCATACCTAAAGAAATTCCCATTTTAACTACTTCTTTTCCTATTCCGCCAAAGCCAATTACTCCAAGAGTTTTACCTGAAAGTTCATAAGCATTGCTAAAGGATTTTTTCATTGCGTTGAACTGTGTTTCTCCTTCCAAAGGCATTAGTCTGTTAGATTCGTGTAAGAATCTCGCTAATGAAAAAAAGTGAGCAAATACCAATTCGGCTACTGATCTAGATGATGCATTGGGTGTATTGATGACGTATAGGCCATTATCTATGGCATATTCAACATCGATATTATCCATTCCAATTCCGCCTCGTCCCACTATCTTTAGACTGGGACAAGCATCGATAAGCTCTTGGCGTATTTTGGTTGCACTTCTTACTAATAGTACATCTACTTTATTATCATTAATAAAATCGATGAGATGATTTTGGGCAATTCTGTTATCCAAAACTTCAATACCATCCTTCTTTAGTGCAAGTTCACCGGCCTTGGAAATACCATCGTTTGCTAAAACTTTCATAGGTGTGTTTTTTTAATTTAGAAATCAGATTGCGGGTTGATCAATATAAAATAACCACAATCTGTTATCATCAATTTTAATATTTTTTCAGGTGTTTAAATTAAGCTATTTTATTGACTTCATTACATCCACCAAAACTTGTACACTTTCTAAAGGCAAAGCATTGTAAATACTCGCTCGGTATCCACCTAGACTTCTATGTCCGTTTAGTCCATTAATTCCAGCAGCCTTCCAAGCAGCGTCGAATTCTTCTTGTTTGCTATCATCTGTTAGTTTAAAGGAAACATTCATTACAGAACGATCTTCTCTAACACAAAAAGTTTCGAATAAAGGATTACTATCAATCTCCTCATACAAAAGATTAGCTTTAGCTTCATTTCTTGATTCTGCTGCTGCAATACCTCCATTTTTTTCTAAATGTTGTAGAGTAAGCAAACTAGCATACACCGGAAATACAGGTGGAGTATTGTACATAGACTCTTTGTCAATATGCAAAGAATAATCAAAATAAGAAGGCATATTTTCTCTTCCTGTTTTTCCTAGGATTGATTTTTTCACTACCACCAAAGTCACTCCTGCAGGTCCCATATTTTTCTGAGCTCCAGCATAGATTAGATCAAATTTAGAAAAATCCAACTGTCTCGAGAAAATATCAGAACTCATATCACAAACCAATAACGTATCCACTTTTGGGAAACTCTTCATTTGAGTTCCAAAAATCGTGTTATTAGAAGTACAGTGGAAATAATCATACTCCGAACCAATGGTGAAATCTTTCGGGATAAAAGAATAATTATCATCTTTAGATGATCCTACAACATCTACGTTTCCAACTTTCTTTGCTTCTTTTATAGCACCCGCTGCCCAAGTTCCTGTATTGGTATAAGCTGCTGTTCCACCTACTTTTAAAAGATTATAAGGCACCATTGCAAATTGCAAACTCGCTCCGCCACCTAGATATAAGACTTCATAGTCGTCGCCTAGATTCATCAGTCTTTTTACAATCGCTCTGGCTTCATCCATCACGGCAACAAAATCCTTACTTCTATGTGAGATTTCTAAGATAGACAAACCGCTGCCATTAAAATCTAAAATTGCCTCTGCCGATTTTTGAAAAACCTCTTGTGGTAGAATACAAGGTCCAGCGCTAAAGTTGTGCTTTTTGATCATAATTAATACATTTTGTTTTGTGCAAGATCCTATGAGCCTGCTTTCTATTAGATTTATTTATATAGCAAATATAAAAAAAACCGTTCCATAATTAATGAAACGGCATTTTTTTATTCGCCATGTAAGAATGCTTTCTTTTCTAGTAATATTTCTTCCGATTCTACATGATCATCATCTGGTACACAACAATCTACTGGGCAAACCGCAGCACATTGTGGTTCTTCATGAAAGCCTTTACATTCTGTACACTTATCGGTAACGATGAAATATACATCGTCACTTACCGGTTCTTGGGGCGCATCTGCATCTACAGTAAGACCTGATGTTAAGGTGACAGTTCCTTTCAATTCAGTTCCTTCGGACGCTTTCCAGTCTACTGCGCCTTCATATATTGCATTATTAGGACACTCGGGTTCGCAAGCTCCACAATTAATACATTCATCAGTTATTTTAATAGCCATCGCTAATTTTTTTTAAATTTGCACAAAATTACAAAATATTCCTTAATTTAAAAGTAATTATGAGTAGAGAAAAGCAAGTATTGGGACTTATTAAGTTAAGCGATTATATAAAAGCATATTTGGCAAAAGAAATTTTGCCTTTCGGAGAAGAAAATTCTGAGTTGGGGTTGATTATTAAAAAATCTGAAATAGAGAATCCTTGGTTCACGATAGAAAACCAAAGATATGCATTACAACAATGGGCGGAATTACTAACCAAAGAAAATTTAGATCAATGGTTATCGAATTATCAAGTATCTAAAACTTCGAAAAGAGTAGGATTGATCTTGGCTGGAAATATCCCATTGGTAAGTTTGCATGATGTGATATCTGTAGTTCTTAGCAACCATATTCCTGTAATCAAAATGTCGTCTAAAGACAAATCGATGTTGCCGTTTTTACTAAAAAAATGGAAAGAATTTTCAGAAGACGCTATAGAGTTTGATTTTGTAGAAAGATTGGTAGATTTTGATGCTGTAATTGCTACGGGTAGCAATAATACGGCAAGATACCTTGAATTTTATTTTAAAAATCATTTAAGCATAATTAGAAAAAATAGAACTTCTGTTGCTGTGTTGAAAGGGGACGAAACGGAAGCTGAACTCAAATTATTGGCGAATGATATTTTTAGATATTTCGGTTTGGGATGTAGAAATGTAACTAGAGTTTTTATCCCTGAAGATTATGTAATTGATAGGTTATTCGAAAGTTTTATAGATTTCCAAGAGATTATTAATCATAATAAATATGCAAATAATTACGATTACAATAGAGCTGTATTTTTATTAAACCAAGATCAATTTTGGGATAATAATTTTGTGATGCTTAAGGAAGATCAACAATTATTCAGTCCATTATCTGTAATTAATTTTAGTAGATATTCGTCTATTGATGAAGCTGAAAATTTCTTGGCTGAAAACGAAAAAGATATTCAGTGCGTAGTATCTAACAATGACTTTGTAAAAGGCTCTGTAGCATTCGGAGAGGCACAAAATCCAAGCTTATCTACCTATGCAGACAATGTAGATACAATGAAATTTTTGGAAATCATCTAATTATTATTTACCTTAGATGCTATTATACACCAAATCACAATAATGAAAAAAATAGCATTTTTAGGAATATTCTTAGCTACACAGGCGGTTTTTGCGCAAAATATATCTAATGTTAGAGTAATAAAACCAAAGCAAAGCACTGAGAATTTTGAGTTTTCTAGTAAGCAAAAAAAACTCTTTGATAAGCAGTTTTTTACTTTTTTAGAAGCTTTAAAACAGAATGATATAGAGACAATGAATCAATTGCTATCACAAAAAGTAAAAGGACTTTTAAGTGATGAGATGATCGCGAGATTGAAGGCACAAATAGATACCTCAAAGAAGTTACAGTCCTACAAAACAAGAAAAGAAACCTTGATAGACCAAGAATCTTATCCTGTGATAGAATATAAATATGCAGACGATAAAAGTGACAACCCTAAGAAATCTATTTCTGTATTTTTCGAAAAAGAGGGTCAGATTATGGGAATAAAACCAAGTAAATAATTAATATAAATTTGAAAATTATGAATTCTAATGTTTTAGTCGCGCACTCTACAGACGTAGAGAAAGCCGAATTTTACAAAAAAACATACTTACATGTAGCCATATCTCTACTTGCTTTCATTGGCGTAGAAACGGTGTTGCTTAACGTAGTTCCACCAGAAATAATAGGCTTGATGTTTGCCCAAAAATACACTTGGTTGCTTGTAATCGGAGTATTTTGGTTGGCATCTTTTCTTGCTCAAAAATGGTCATTATCACAAAGTAAAGCTGCACAATATATGGGCTTAGGTTTTTATATTTTGCTAGAGGCGATCATCTTTTTACCACTGATTTATATAGCGGTTGCACAAACTGGTGGTGGAGATGTAATTTTTCAAGCTGCCACTCTTACCATTGCTATGTTTGCTGGTATTTCTGCTGTAGCATTTACCTCAAAAAGAGATTTTTCTTTCCTTAGAAGTATTATTGTAATGGGAGGGTTTATCGCGCTAGGACTTATTGTCGCGGGTATGATCTTCGGGATTAACCTTGGACTTTGGTTTTCTGTTGGGATGGTACTATTGGCATCTATTACGATACTATATCAAACAAGTAAACTGAAGGATTCTTACGCAACAGACCAATATGTTGGCGCTGCTTTGCAATTATTTTCTTCTATTATGTTGCTATTCTGGTATATACTAAGAATATTGATGAGCAGAAGAAGCTAATCATCTGCCAATAAAACAAAAAAATCCTGATAATATTTCTTATCGGGATTTTTTTTGGCGTAAAAATTAATTATTACTAACTCTTTATCTATCAATAGATCCTAATACTTTTTGTGCAAAAGAATTTAGGGCATCTTTTTCGCTCATTCCGTTTTGTACATTAGCATGTACCTCCAAAGCACCACAGATATTGGTAATCAATTCTCCAGCAACATTAAGATCTTCTTCACTTGTTCCTCTAAACTCGCTGAAACTCTCTAAAACTTCTAAAGTTTTTTCTAAGTTTTCTGGCGTTTGGTTTTGGTAAAATTGTCTTATTACAGGTAGTTTCATTATGCTAATTCGTTAAAAAGGTTAATTAAACTTTCCGCTTGGTTAGATTGAACTTGGTTTACCAATTCTCCATTTTTGAAAATTGCAAATGTAGGCAAGTTGTCTACTTTAGCCAATTTTCTACTTTCTGGTAATTTTTCAGCATCTACATACAAGAAAGGAATTTCTGCATTTTCTGAAGCCAATTTTTTGAACTTAGGTTTCATTATTCTACAGTTACCACACCATGTAGCACCATATTGTACAACTACTTTTTCATTTTCGCTAACTATATTTTGAAGCGTATCTTCTGATAATTCTGTAAACATAATTTTTTTTAATTTGAAAATTAGTTAATTAGTTAATTTGAAAATGTGGATTTTTTCTATAATGTAGCCTTTGAAGTTCATTCTCAAATTACCACATTTTCAAATTAGCAAACTATATTAGTTTTTTGCTAAGTATTCAGCTGTAGAATTTCTATCTGCTTTCATAGCATCTTTTCCTTCTTCCCAGTTTGCAGGACAAACTTCTCCGTGCTTTTGTACGTGAGTATAAGCATCTATTAATCTTAAATATTCTTTCACATTTCTTCCTAATGGCATATCGTTTACAGATTCGTGGAAGATTTTTCCTGTCTCATCAATAAGGTAAGTAGCTCTATAAGTAACATTAGATCCAGTGAAAATTTCGTTTCCTTCGTCATCAAATTCGAAATCTTGGTCTACAATACCTAGCATATTAGCCAATTGTCTGTGAGTATCTGCTAAAATTGGGTAAGTTACCCCTTCGATACCACCATTGTCTTTTGGAGTGTTCAACCAAGCGAAATGTACTTCGTTAGTGTCACAAGAAGCTCCTATTACTCTAGTGTTTCTTTTTTCGAATTCTCCTAAAGCTTCCTGAAAAGCGTGAAGTTCTGTAGGACATACAAAAGTGAAATCTTTTGGATACCAAAATAATACGACTTTTTGTTGGTTGTTTGTAGTTTCTTCAAAGATGTTGATTCTAAGATCATCTCCCATTTCAGACATGGCATCGATCGCTACGTTTGGGAATTTTTTTCCTACTAATGACATAATTTTTTCTGTTTATTAAATTTTCTCCTGCAAATATAAAAACATTATATCTATCAAACAATCATATTTGATAAATAAAATCTATCGATACTTTAAAGTATATCCATAAAAAAGGTTCTAAGGATAGAACATTTCACTGTATTGATCAATAAAATCAATGATTGTACTTTTCTAATGTTTCTTTGATACGTTTCATCGCTTCTTTTAGCTCATCTTCAGACGCTGCATATGAAAAACGGATACACTCGGGACTGCCAAAAGACAAGCCACCTACACAACCTACATGTGCATTTTCTAATATAAACATGGCAAATTCATCAGCATTGGCGATCAATTTACCATTAAGAGTTTTTCCGATATAATATGAAATATCTGGAAAGAAATAGAAAGCTGCTTTTGGCAATAGTACTTTGAATCCGGGGATAGTACTCATCAGTTCGTACACAAGATCTCTTCTTTTCTCAAAGGCATCTATCATATATCTGAATTCTGATGGATCAGTTTTTAATGCTGTTATAGAAGCCCTTTGAGCCACTGTATTAGGCCCACTCGTCATCTGTCCTTGTATTTTCTCACATGCTTTTGCCAGCCATTCTGGACAAGCCGAATATCCGATTCTCCAACCTGTCATCGCAAATGCCTTAGACATCCCATTGATGACGGCTGTTTGCTCATAAATCTCAGCAAACTGCGCTATAGAAGTTGTTTTCGTTTCATAATTGATATACTCATATATCTCATCAGAAATCACAGTCAATTGAGGATATTTGGCAATTACTTTTGCTAAAGATTTTAACTCATCGTAAGTATAATAACCACCAGACGGGTTACAAGGCGAACTAAACAATATTGCTTTCGTTCTTTCAGTGATGGCGCTTTCCAATTGCTCAGCAGTAATTTTGAAATCAGTAACATATGATGTTGGCAACATAACCGAAGTTCCGCCCATCATTTTCACCATTTCATCGTAGCTTACCCAATAAGGTGCAGGTAACAAAACTTCATCTCCATCATCAATAATGGCTGCCAATACGTTAATGATAGATTGTTTCGCGCCATTAGATACACAAATCTGTGTAGGTTTGTAATCTAGATTATTATCTCGTTTTAGTTTGTGTGCAATAGCTTCTCTCAGTTCCAAAAATCCCGGAACAGGAGAGTAGTGGCTATAATTTTCTGTAATCGCATCGAAAGCAGCTTTTTTGATAGTATCAGGAACGTCAAAATCGGGTTCTCCGAGGGTAAGACTTATTACATCTATTCCGTTAGCCTTCATTTCTCTTACCTTGTTCGACATTACAAAAGTTTGAGAGAAACCTAATCGTTTTACTCGTGCTGATAGTTTATCCATAGTATATAAATTGACTTTTAACAAATATATTAAAAAGTTAATTCGAATAAAATAGTATTTAATGATTTATATTCACTTGAAATTACTATTGAAAATAAACTACACTAGACGATTAATACCCAATTAAAAATAATTACAAAATTTGGATGATTTCAAGCATTTACATTAGTTCCAAGCATTTTTTACACTTCAAAATTAAATGAGCTTAAAGTATTATTGAAATATTCTTCATTATTTATTGATTAGTATTTTATAAATTGTTTATTTTTAAATCATGAAATTAGTACGCTGTGAGGATGAAGCAATCCGCATTCCTGGAAAAATACAATCTTTTGGTTATCTAATAGGACTAGATAAGGGGCTAAACATTACCTTTTACAGTGAAAATATAGAACGATTATTTGGAATTTCTAGATCAATTATGGGTATTTCTTTGGCTAAAGTCGATGAAATTAATCACTATTTAAAGGAATACACGATTGATTTTAACGAGCTTAAGAATCAATCTTCTACCCATATCTTCAATAAAATTTGTAAAATTGGTGATAAAAAGTATTATTTTACCATCCATTTTAGAGAAACCAGCTATTATTTGGAATGGGAAGAAGTATTAATTAATTACGATACTTCAATGCTAGGAAGGTTTGATTATTCTAGCTACGAGAATTTAAAAGATACATCAGAAATCTGGGAAAAACTCACGCAGGATATCAGAAAATATACCAACTACGATAGAGTAATGATTTACCAATTTTTGGAGGATGAAACTGGTAAGGTAATCGCTGAAAGCAAATTGGAAATGATAGAAAGCTATTTGCATTTGCATTATCCGGAAAGCGACATCCCAAAGCAAGCCAGAGAACTTTATCTAACCCAGAAAAGGAGAATCTATAGCGATATAAATGCCTCGGATATACCTATCTATTCCTCTATAGGAAATATTGATCTTAGTTTTTGCGAGATGAGAACGATGTCACCTATACACGGGCAATATCTTAGAAATGCAGGTGTACATTCTAGTTTCAGTGTTTCTATCATCATAGAAGACAAACTTTGGGGATTGGTAACCTGCCAAAATATTGACGCTAAACATATTGATCTACATAGCCGTATAAATGCTGAATCTTGCACCGCGTGGGCAGCCAAAATTTACACCAATATACGCTCTAGAGAAATTGTTCGTTTTAGTCAACATTTAGATCAAACAATTTTTAGTTTAAAACATAAGATTTCAAAATACGATACGCTTACAGATGGAATTGTAGATAATTTTAGTTTTTTTGCAGATATTGTAGAAACAGATGGTGTTGCTTTGGTAATTGAAAACGAAATTTATACTTATAAAAATACACCTTCCGAGCATACAATTTTAAATATTATCAAATGGTATAATCAGGAATATGGGGATCAGAAAGCTTTGGTTATAGATCATGCATTTGCGAAAAACCATCCTGAACTAATGGAATATGAAAACCAATTTGCAGGTTTAGTGGTAACAAAAATAAGCGCTGAGAGATCCAAGTTTTTCTTTTGGTTCCGTAAAGAATATAACGAACATATAAAATGGGCAGGAAAACCAACCAAAGGAATTACCATTATCAAAAATGAAGAGGGTAGGGAATATGGTATTTCGCCTAGAAAATCTTTTGATCTGTTTGAAGAAGAGATAAAAGGAAAATCTAAAATTTGGACTACCGAAAATAGGCTTTCCATTGAGAAACTTTTAACTTTAATATTCGAAATTTCTTATGAATATTTTTCGAAGATCCAAATTTTAAATAACGACCTGCAAGAGATTAACGAAGAGCTAGATAGTTTTTCTTATACTATTTCTCACGATTTAGGTACGCCACTTACGGTGATGAAGTTAAATATTCAGCTTTTGGCAAAGAAACTAAATCTTTTAGAAAACAATTCTGCCCATCTTGTAGATAGTGTAATAGAACAGATTGATAATATGGAAATTCTAATGAGAGATGTATTGCAACTGAGTCGTGCAAAAAGTGCAGATTTAGATTTGCAACAAGTAACGATGCCATCGCTTATTTCCACAGTTGTAGAGCAGGCAAAAATTGTCTACGGTAAGCCAAACGTAGAGGTAGAAGTTTTAGATTGTCCAGATATAACCTCGGATAAAACACTAACGTATCAGATATTTTTAAATATTATTTCCAATGCAATAAAATATTCTTCGAAACAAGAGCATCCAAAAGTTGTGATAAAAGGGGAGAAGCTTGTCGAAAAAACCATCTATAGTATTTCAGATAATGGTATAGGTATTCCTGAAGATGAGCAGCAAAATATGTTTAAAATCTTCAAAAGAATGCCCAATGCAAAAAGTTTTCAAGGAAATGGAGTTGGTTTGTCTATCGTATATCGAATCATGCAGCGTCTAAATGGCGAAATTACCTTTAAGAGTAAAGAAAATGACGGAACAGAATTTATTATTACATTCAAAAATTGATTAATGTTATCAGATTATTTAAAACAAAATTCTAAAGAACAACATGCCTCTTTGGAAGAAAAATATAAATCAAACCATATTTTCGATAAAACGTATCGCTTACAAGATTATAAAAAGTTTATATATGCCAATTATGCTTTACATCATTCGTTTGAAGTACCTTTAGAACAAGCACTTTCTGAAGAGTTCAAATCATCAATACAGTATAAAGAAAGGAAAAAACTAGTGACTATTGAGAACGAGATATCCGCTTTGGGCTTGCCTTTACGTGGAAGTTCAGAATTGTATAGACTAGAAAGTGAAGCTCAAGCAATTGGAATATTATATGTGATGGAAGGCTCAACTTTGGGTGGAAATATTATCAAAAAACAACTTTCCAAAAATGAAGAATTTGCCAATATGGAATTCAACTTTTTAGGAATTTACGGCGCTGAAGTAGGAAACTATTGGAAAAACTTCATATCTCAAATCAATGATAAATTCCAAGAAGAGTCATATCCAAATGTACTTACAGGAACAATGATAGCTTACACTTTTTTACAAAATTTTAAGGGGTATTAGTTTTATCAATTAGTAATATGAAATTCAAACTCCTGGTTTAGTAAAATTATTAAATCTTTAAGGTTAATTATTTTAGAAGCATCCAAACGCCAACGCCAATACCTGTGTAGGTAAGTATTGTAATAATATCAGAGATAGGTTTATTAAAGCGTCGTTCTGTAATATCTTCTGCCTGAATATTGTTTTTGTGAAACTTTATTATTTCACTAGGTTTTTTTACAGAATGCGCGACCAAACTGTCGCCTTCCCATCTATCTACAATAACTTTGTATGATTTTCCGTTTGAATTTATTTTGTAATTTTTGCTTGGCTGAAGCTCATTTTGAATATTAATTGGCACAATAACTTGCGTATTTACTGCTTGCACAGTACCATCTGCAGATTTTTTTATATTATTTTGTGAGTTTTCGGGCGCTGTAGCTACTTGCGGCTTACGCTGATACGTATAGCAACTGGTAAATAAAAACGCTAACATGGGCAGATAAATATATTTTTGCATTAGTCAAATTTAATAATTAATCGGATAATTTCATGTTTTCTTTTAAAGGTTTTTCTTATTTTTGGATAAAATGATTTTTATGATGAATTATTAGAAAAGTTTTTAAATACTTTTTCTGACATAAATTTCAGAAATCTGTATACTTTAATTACCATCAATAGTTCAAAATAGGATTTAAGTTAGTTGTTTTAATATTTATAATAAATCTTTATAAATATTAAATTATTTGATATTACCCTTTTAATAATAATCTATTAATACAGAATTGTAAAAAGCTAATTTTAATTTTTCACATTTCAAACATATACTTAAAACTTCTTATTACCCAAGAAGTTTTTTATATATTTTAAACTTATTTTTGCATAATATAATTATTTTCATGTCTATAGCTATAATCCAGAAATATTTTCCAAATCTTACGGAAAAACAAATTGAACAGTTTACAAAATTGGAAAGCCTTTATGGCGAATGGAACGAAAAAATAAACGTGATCTCTAGAAAAGATATGGATTCTCTATATGAAAAACATATTCTTCACTCACTAGGTATTGCCAAAATAATGGACTTTTCTGCAGGAACTAAAGTTTTGGATATTGGTACGGGTGGTGGTTTCCCTGGGATACCTTTGGCTATATTGTATCCAGAAACGAAATTTACTCTAATAGATTCTATCGGTAAAAAAATCACGGTAGTAAATGCTGTTGCTGTAGGAATTGGCTTAGAAAACCTTACAGGAATCCACGGAAGAGCAGAAAAAGTGAAAGAAAAATTTCATTTTGTTGTAAGTAGAGCGGTGACTCAGATGCCAGAATTCTTGAGATGGCTAAGAGGAAAATTTGAGAAAGAGCAATTCAACCCAAAGCATAATGGTGTACTTTATCTAAAAGGAGGAGATTTGGCTGAGGAATTAGCTGGTTTGAGATGCGAAATATTCAATCTAAAAAACTATTTCGAGGAGGAGTTTTTCGAAACCAAAAAAGTAGTTTATTTATCAAAAGGTAATTTTAATTCTTAATAGTGGTGCAATAATCCCATTTTTTTGATAATTTAGAGTTTAGAAAAAAAGGGCTTCCTATGAAATTACTACTAAAAATAAATTTGGGACTTATCCTTTCTGGTGGTGCCCTTATTTCTTGTACAGAACATGAAGATTACGATACCATTACTTCTACTGATAAAGTGAATATAGACAGCGTGAAAATACAAAGTGACACTATGTCTATTTTTGCCATACAAAGTATTACCACTTATTCTACCTATACCTCAAAATGTGCAGGGTTTTATGGTTATGATTATGTACATGCGAACAATTCAACCAGAGAAGTAACTGCCTATCAGTATCATACCAATAAAGATTGTTCTAACGAGAAATACGTAGCACAAAATCAGATTAACTTTAGTCCACAAACACCTGGTACGTATACTTTCAAATTTTGGTCTGCCCATAACAATTGGATTACAAAAACCATAGTTGTAGAATAATTTAGGACCACAAAGTAGATCGGATTATATTTATTTTCTATTTTAAATTTAATAAAGCAATCCACATTTTTACTCTAGTCAAAATTATCATATCCTTAAAATACACAAAAAAACTACCTTGAAATTTTTAAATAAAATCGTTAACGAACTGTTGTCCCAAAATGCAGATTTGTCGCAGTTCAATATCGTCTTACCCGGAAAAAGACCTATTGTTTTTATTAAACAAATTTTAGAAGATCATCATTATTCTGGCTTTTTACCCAATTTCTTTACAATAGAAGAATTAATTATAGAAATCGTAGATCAACAGCCAATTCAGGGTATTGCATTGTGGCTTTTTTCATTTGAGGTTTACAAAAAATTAAACCTCATTCCTAACGATGATTTTGCTGATTTCCTAAAGTGGTTTCCCACTTTGCAAAAAGATTGGGACGACATGCTTAAGTTTTCTGAGAGTGACGACGCAGTTTTGCAATATATGTTTGACGAAGAAAGGATAAAAGAATGGGCGCAAGATTTGGGAGACCAAACGGATGGTCCGAGAAAAAAATTTTTGAACTTTTGGAGAAATATGACAATATTTCTTCCTGAGCTGAAAAGAAAACTAAAAGATAAAAACTGGGCAACGCCAGGGATGATACATGAAGGTGCCAAAGCCAAAATTGCAGATTATGTAAAAAATAAAGATCAGCATTTTGTATTTTGTGGGTTTAATGCTTTTACGCCTGTAGAAGAATTATTGGTAAGAACAATGCTGCAATGGAACAAGGCTCAATGTTTTTTTCAGGGAGACCGTTATTATTTTGATGACGAAAGGCAAGAAGCGGGCAAGTTTCTAAGAAATCATTTTACATGGAAAGAGTTTACCGATACCCGACATTTTCAATGGATAAAAGACGATTTTTCGAAACCCAAAAACATTAAAGTCTACGAGGTGTCTGGTAATGTAACGCAGACCAAAGTATTGCCAGATATTTTTAAAGATATCAATAATAAAACCTTTACCAATACGGCGGTGGTTTTACTTGATGAAAATCTACTACCTGCAAGTTTAGACGTCATGCATCAAGTAGAAAACCTAAATATTACCATGGGTTTTCCTTTGAAAAACCTATCTTTTTCCAATGCCATCAAGCAACTATTTTACTTGCAAAAGCAACTCGAACAGAACAAATCTACCTATTATTACAAAGATCTATTTCCAATATTGGAAGAGCTTCCGAAGGCGGAAGGCGATCATGATATTATCTCTATTTTTAAAACTAATATAGAAGAAAGAAATATTGTTTACATCTCTAGAAAGTTGGTGAAAGAGCTGTTAGAAGAACTTTCTTACTTTGATCTATTACAAAAAGCAAAATCGGGTCAGCAATTTCTGGATTTACTAATTACGTATTGTCAAAAAATAAAATGGTTAGAGCTAGATGACATTCAGTATGAGAATGTTTCGCATTTTGAAAATTCATTTAAAATCATAAAAAATCAGATTTCTCCTTACGATTTCTTAATTAAAATGGATACATTGGAAGTTCTTATCAACCAACATGTGAATACAGAAAGTATCGATTTTCAGGGAGAACCTCTGAAGGGTTTACAAGTTATGGGATTGTTGGAAACCCGACTTTTAAATTTCGAAAACGTGATTCTACTATCGGTAAATGAAGGTAAATTGCCATTAGGGAACTCGCAAAACACCTATATTCCTTTTGATATTAGAAAGCATTTCGAGATGCATACGTATCTAGAAAACGATAGTATCTATGCGTATCACTTTTACAGATTGATCCAAGATGCAGAAAATGTACATTTGCTTTTCAATGCACTGAGTTCTGGAGTAAATACGGGGGAAAAGAGTAGATTTATTACTCAAATCATGATGGAAAGTAAACATAAAATTGAAAATATTATTGTCGAAAATTCATCAGAACCAATATCCAGTCAGGCAATTGAAATAGAAAAAACGCCAACGGTAATGCAGCAATTGGAACTTTGGAAAGAAAAGGTTTCAGCCTCACACCTTACGAGTTATCTGTATAATCCTATTGATTTTTATTTGTCTAAAATTCTTAAAACTTCAGAATCCGACGAGATTGAAGAAGAGCTATCCATCAGGAATTATGGAAACTTGGTGCATTATACGCTTCAAGAGATCTATGATCTGTTTAAAGGTAAAAAATTAATGGAAGCAGATTTGCAAAATGCCATTAAAAATATTGATTACTACGTAAATTCTGCCATCGAAAAACTAAAGCATCAGCCCGAATTTTATGAACGTGGAATGAATTATATCCATAAATCAATTGCTAGACGCGTGATTGAAGATATCTTGAAACACGATTTAAACCTCATTAAAACAGGAAATACGCTTGAAATTATAGATATCGAAAGAAGATTTGAAAAGATAGATTTGTATTTGGATAATACAAAAACTGACAAGGTTTCGCTTCTTGGTTTTATTGATAGAATTGACAGGCTGAATGGCACCGTAAGAATTATAGACTATAAAACGGCAAAAATAAAGAATTTGATCATAAAAATAAATGAAGAGAATGCTGATGATTACTTCCAAAGTAGCGATAGAAAACAAGCATTACAATTGTGCATTTATGAATATGTGATACAAAAACTACCCGAATTCTCTGGGCAGCCTATTTCTACTGGAATTTGGAGTTTTGCGGATGCTAAAAGTGGCGTAGCTTCTCTATCATTTGCTGAAGGGAACCTAAATGATGCCATGAAATCGGTAAGAAATATTATTTTAGAAATCCTGAATCCCGATATCAGCTTTGTGGAAAATACAAAGTCTTATACTTATTAAGTAATTTTGAGTGAAATATTGCTTGTTATAAACATATTAAAGACCTATTTCTACACATAAAGTAAAACAAAACAAGAGCAGAATTTTCTGCTCTTGTTTTGTATGTGGTATTCGGTAATAGACGGCATTATACATGTCCAGGGGGGGACTTCGGAAGGGGGGTAAGGGTACTTCGGAAGTCCCCACAGCCACTTCGGAAGTCCCCTTTGGGTAGTTCTGAAGCACCTTCATCCCCCTACATTAGTGGGTATACCCACTTCATAAGTCCCTACATCCACTTCGGAAGTCCCCTTCGGGTAGTCCTGAAGTGCCATAACCCCCTTACAGTAGTGGGTGTAACCACTTCAAAAGTCTCTACAACCTTTATTCTAATCCTATGTACCAAAATCAGAAAAGGGTTTACGGCTCATTAAAACAGTTAAAATAATTGGTATCAATTCATTAAGCCAATTAACTTCTAATTGTAGAGCTTTTTCTAAATATTTTGCCTAAAAATTAAAAAGGATGTTGGTCTTTATTGACTGATTATCATTTAAAATATGTAGCAGTAGGTGGGCTTTAAGTTTAATTAAAATGCATTAAACCCAGTAATATCCAATCCTGTAATCAATAAATGGACATCATGTGTCCCTTCATACGTAATAACAGACTCTAGATTGGCTGCGTGTCTCATCATCGGAAATTCCCCCATGATTCCCATTCCGCCTAGTATTTGCCTAGATTCTCTTGCTATTTCTATTGCCATATGTACGTTGTTTCTCTTTGCCATAGAGATTTGCGCTGGCGTTGCAGTGTGGTCATTCTTTAGATTTCCTAGTTGTAGGCAAAGTAATTGCGCTTTGGTAATCTCTGTAAGAAATTCTGCCAATTTCTTTTGCTGTAGCTGAAATGCACCAATAGGCTTACCGAATTGTTTTCTCTCTTTAGAATATTGTACAGCTGTACAATAGCAATCTATAGCTGCACCTATTACACCCCAAGAGATACCGTATCGAGCAGAGTTCAGACAAGATAAAGGTCCTTTTAGTCCGGTAACGCCTGGTAAAAGATTCTCTTTCGGAATTTTCACATCATTAAAGACCAATTCGCCTGTTTTAGAAGCTCTTAAACTCCATTTGTTATGCGTTTCTGGCGTAGTAAAGCCTTCCATACCTCTTTCTACGATTAAGCCTTGTACTTTTCCATCTTCGTTTTTTGCCCAGACGATGGCAATATCACAAAGTGGAGCATTGGTAATCCACATTTTGGCACCATTCAGAAGATAATAATCTCCCATATCTTTGAAGTGAGTCTCCATAGAACTTGGGTCAGAACCATGGTTGGGTTCTGTAAGCCCGAAAGAACCTATCATTTCACCTGCAGCCAATTGTGGCAAATATTTTTTCTTTTGCTCTTCGGACCCAAATTCGTTGATAGGAAACATCACCAATGAGCTTTGCACAGATGCTGCTGATCTTACTGCAGAATCTCCTCTTTCTAGCTCTTGCATAATGATACCGTAAGAAATCTGATCCAAGCCAGAACCACCATATTCTACGGGAATATAAGGCCCTAAAGCTCCTATTTTCCCAAGTTCTTTCATTAGATTCGGCATATCTGTATGGTTTTGTGCCGCTTCATCTATTTTTGGCATTACAAAACTTTCTACCCAATCTCTCACGGATTGACGTATTAGTTTGTGTTCTTCTGTAAGGAAAGCATCTATTCCGTAATAATCTGGTATACTGGTAAGAGGATAATATGACATGTAATTTAATTTTTCTAAAAATAGTACTTTTCAGGTGTTGGAGAAAATTTTTTTGGATATAATGTTATTTCTCTTCGTTTTTGAATTTATAAAGGTAAGGAGCTTTATTGGCTGAGCCATCGTACAGTTTTTCTAATCTTTCTAAACTATCTGAGCTTAGTATCTTTCTTTGGAAATTATTTCTTCTAAATTTTTCTCCCAATATCGTTTCATATACAGATTGTAGATCTTTCATGGTGAACTTTTCTGGCAAAAGATTATTAGCAGCAACCTGAGTATCAATGTTTTTTCTCAGGTATATCAATCCATCTGCGATGATTCTATCGTGGTCGAATGCCATCTTGGGCAGCTTGTTTACTTCAAACCATTCACAAGTTTCATTAAACGCGTCTGGGAAAGTATTTGCCTGTGAAAAATCAATTAGACTACAATATCCCACTGTAATAAATCTCTGAAAAATCCAGTGGTTTTCGTCAATATCTATACCTTTATTATCTAGTAGCTGTCGGTGCACATTATTTACTGTTCTACCAGCTCTACCAAAAGTATGAAACTGCTCTAGAAACAAATCTTTCAGGTGGGTTCTCTCAAATAAAACCCTGCGGGCTGCATCTCTCAAATCTTCATTTTTGAAAACAAAACCGCCAGGTAACGACCACAAATCTAAATCATGGTATTTTAGCAGCAATACTTTAAGAATATTTTGATGAAAGCCAAATATGGTACAATCTACAGAAATATTGGGTATGAAATCATTTTCTTCAATGAGTTGTTGTAAGGTTTCTATGGATTTTAGAGGGTTTGAATTCATGTTTTAAAAATAAAAATTATTTTTTTATTTCTCGCCTATATAATTTAAAAAATAATAAACTTATTATAAGTAGAAGAATTAAAATAAGGATAATGTAGATGGAGTAATAGTGTAAGAGTTGATTTTGGAACAGACTTGCCATAGCAATAGAGCTTATAGAGCTTCCAAAAGAGGAGAATATAATAATAAGAGAGGTGAACGTATTTATTTTTTCAGCAGGTATATGAGAAATCATACTGGCATTCAATACAGGGTATAATGGAGCTAAGAATAGACCAATAAGTGGAAATAGATAGGTTAATGTGATAAAATCTTTTCCAAATACTGATTGTCGACTAAAAATCAAAATCAAAATCCCTATGCAAATCAGAATGCAGCTCGTAAAATAAGTGGAAAGCGAGAATCTTCCTGATATTTTGGAGGCTATTACTCTCCCCAAATAAGAACATAGTGCCAACATGGAAGTTGCTTGTATGGCAAAAAAAGAATCTACATTAAGGTGTTTTTTGTAAAACGATGGCAACCAAGAATTAAATGTTTGTTCTATAAAGACGATAAAAAAAACAATGCCGAAAAATAGCAAGATAGAAATTTGTTTAAAAGAGTAAAAATCGCTTACAATACTTGTTTTAGAATCTAAGGCAGTATCTTTAATCTTTTGGTTAGATAAAAGGGCTATCGTAACTATGCAGACCAATGAGATTAGCATAAAACCAAATTTCCAATAGGCAGAATATTCACTAGAAATCAACCACCCGAATACGACATTTACCAAGAAGATACCAATCATAAATGAGGCTTCCACGGTATTCATCGTTTTGGAAAGGGTAGATTCTTCGGAGTAATTGTTTCTAATAATACTATAAACGCAGATTTTCGTTACGGAAAAACAAACTCCGATAATGGCAAACCAAAGCTTGTAAAACCAAAATACCTCAACAAGGGGCATGATAAAAGTGCAAACTGCCACCACAGTAAGGGAAGTAATAATGGCACTTTTTGAACCTATTTTATTAATAAAATTTACGGCAAATAGAGATATAAAGGCTATTGGAAGATCTTTGAAAGCTTCTAGAAATCCAAGCTTATTATATTCTACTTCATTAGTAGATAATTGCAAAATAATAATACCCATACAATTGAGCACCATTGAAAAAATAAGGAAGGTGAGTTTTAGCGAAAGGGTTAGATGACGTGAATTATTGTTCATATTAAGTAGTCAGAAAAGTATAGTTTTTTAAATTTTTAACATGGTAGGCATAGTTGAAGTGCCCAAAAATAGTGGAAATATTAAAAAAAACATTAAAAATTTGATAATTAAACAAAAAATAATATACTTTTATTGTCTCAAAATGAGATTTAAAAAACTATTAGTATATGAATATAAAACTGACTAAAAGTATGGGTGTAGTGGCAGTAATGTATTTTACAGCCAACTTTAGTGCACAAAGCAAAGTGAATGATACCATTCCTAAGGAGCAAAAAATTGAGGAAGTAGTAATGATTGGCTACGGTACTCAGAAAAAAAGTAATATAACAGGTGCAATATCGAGTATAAAGGCTTCAGATTTAGAAAATATGCCTTCTGGAAAACCAGAGCAAGCTTTACAAGGGAGAGCAGCCGGGGTGAATGTAATTACTAATTCTGGTCAGCCCGGTTCTTCGGCAACTATCCGTGTAAGAGGAATTACGAGCTACTCCTCCAACAATGATCCTCTTTGGGTGGTAGACGGTATCGTGGTAGACGGAATTGGATGGCTAAACCAAAGTGATATTGAAAGCATGGAGATCCTAAAAGATGGGGCTTCTTCTGCTATCTACGGAGTATCTGCTGCAAGAGGAGTTATCCTTGTAACGACTAAGAAAGGAAAAAAAGGCAAACTAAATCTTAGCTATAACGGTTTTTATGGAATAAGTAATGCTGCCAGAAAATTGGATTTGCTAGATGCAAGACAGTATGCTTCCATCATTAACGAAGGTTTCTCCAATGATGGTGCTGCTATTCGTTTTCAAAATCCAGAATTGTTTGGTAAGGGTACAGATTGGCAAGATGAAGTTTTTGGTACTGGAGAAAGACAAAGTCATGACATCAGCATACAAGCAGGAAGTGATAAATCTACCTTCTTTGGATCATTTGGATACTACGGACAATCTGGAATTGTAATGTCTGATATATCAAACTACAAAAGACAGACTGCAAGATTAAACTCTACTCACAAAGTCACAGATTGGTTGACTCTAGGGCAAACCTTAGCATACACCCATCAAAGTGATCAAGGCATTAATGCCAACAACGAGTTTGGAGGCCCCCTCAGTTCGGCAGTGAACCTAGATCCCATTACCCAAGCAGTGGTTACAGATATGTCTACCATAAATCCTACCAACTATAGCAATCCTTACATAGTGAGAGACGCCAATGGTAATCCATACGGTATATCACCATACGTTAATCAGGAGATGTCTAACCCTAATGCCTTTAGATATACGCAGTTGGGAAACAAAAATTGGTCTGATAATATCATAGGAAACGTGTTTGCAGAAGTCAAATTTCTTAAAAATCTTACTTTTAAATCTTCCCTAAATGGAAAAAAAGCCTATTGGGGATCCCAAAGTTATACACCTTTATTTTATCTGAGTCCTACCTCAAGCAATACCATCCAAAATAGCTTAAGCCGTGCAACGCAAAATAAATTTGAGTGGAGTATGGAAAATACATTGAACTACCAAGATAAATTTGGCGAACATAGTTTGAATGTATTAGTAGGAACAGGTTATTATGATTATAATATTGGGAATGGGCAGTCGGTAACGCACACAAATTTACCTATCGTGAGCTATCTAGATGCTTCATTCAATTTCGAATTGCCAACAGAAAATCGTACATCAAGTGCATGGGATAATGTTGAATGGAATAAAGCCTCCTATTTTGCTAGAGCAATCTATGATTATAAAAATAAGTACCTATTCACCGGTACACTACGTTATGATGGTTCGTCGTTATTTGGACCCAATCATCACTGGGGATTATTCCCTTCATTCTCTTTGGGTTGGAATGTAAATAATGAAAGTTTCTGGCCAGAAAATAACGTGATCAATACGCTAAAGATTCGTGGTGGATATGGAACATTGGGTAATGACGGAATTGGTACTTATAAGTTTGCTAGTTTTTATGTTTCGGGTGCCAATTACACCAATGGGAATAATACGGTGAATATCGGCTATCTCCCAAATACCTTAGCCAACCCGGATTTGAAATGGGAGACTACTAACCAAACCAATATTGCCGCAGACTTTAAATTTTTTAATGCGATCAATTTTACGGTTGATTTTTATAAAAAAACAACACATGACATCCTAAGACCTATCCAGATTCCTGGATATGTAGGTGTTACCAATGCACCTGTGGCTAATGTAGGCGATATGGAAAACAAAGGAGTAGAGCTAGAATTGGGTTACAAAAAAAATTGGAACGATTTTTCTCTTTCAATTAATACCAATTTTGCTTATAATGAAAATAAAGTACTATCTCTGGAAAGCGGTAGAGAGTATTTAGATGGAGATTCTTTCCAATCTATGGGTGTTATACAAAGAACCACTATAGGTAATCCTTACAAATCCTTCTACGGATTTCAAACTTTAGGCGTATTCCAAAATCAAGCGCAGATCAATAGCCACGTTAATGCAAACGGGCAGCTCCTACAATCTGATGCCAAACCGGGAGATTTTATCTGGGCTGACATCAATGGTGATGGAGATATTACTGACCTAGATAAGGTAAACCTGGGAAGTTCTATCCCGAAATATAACTTTGGAGCTACAGTAAATCTTAACTATAAAAACTGGGATCTAATGGTTTTTGGACAAGGTGCAGCAGGTCATAAGATTTTTCAAGGTCTAAGAAGACTAGATATATTAGATGCGAATTATCAGACTAAAATACTAGACCGATGGACAGGAGAAGGATCTACTAATGAAAACCCAAGAATTACTCGCGATGATCCCAACAAAAACTATTCTAGGCTTTCCAACTGGTACTTACAAAAAGGAGATTATTTCAGAATAAAACTTGTACAAGTAGGATATACGCTTCCATCTGAAACTACACAGTCTTTTGGTGTTAATAAATTACGATTCTACATAACTGCAGAAAACCTATTTACCTTCACAAAATATACAGGATATGATCCTGAAATTGCTGGTGGTGATTCTTTTGGAATTGATAGAGCTTACTATCCTCAAGCTAAAACTTTCTTACTGGGTGCCAACATAACTTTCTAATACAATAATAATGAAAAATAAAATTTTAAAAATATCAATTGCTGCCACATTCTTAGTGGGGATGAGCACGATGTCTGTTTCATGTAACGATGCAACATTAGAAGAGAAGGAATATATTGGTGCATTCGAAGGTGAGAATTTTTTTAGAAATGAACAAGAATGTTTTTTTGCTCTCACAGGAGTATATGATCCAATGAGGAAATATGCAGGTGGTTTTGAAAATTTAGTCACTTTCTATAATGCGGCGTCAGATGACTTCTATGCTGGTGGCGGAAGTGCAACAGATGCAGTAGGAATACAAGGAGCATCAAATTTCCAAATAAATCCTACAACCATGCCTGCTAGTTATTGGCAAGATTATTATCAAGGCATTGCCAGAGCCAATACGCTTATTTTAAGAGCTCCACAAGCTGATATGGATAATAATATCAAAAATAGATTTATTTCTGAG
Organism: Chryseobacterium sp.; assembly: GCF_045629545.1. Taxonomy (GTDB): domain Bacteria; phylum Bacteroidota; class Bacteroidia; order Flavobacteriales; family Weeksellaceae; genus Chryseobacterium. The sequence continues at coordinate 99,282 of NZ_JAZQRK010000015.1, forward strand.
GCTAAAGTTTTAAGAGGATTATATTACTTCGATTTAGTACGAGTATTCGGCAATATCCCTTTGATCACCTTACCATTCACAGCAGCTGACGACTTTTATAATGTACCACAAGTAGACAAAACTACAGTGTATGCTCAGATTGAAAATGATTTGAAAGAGGCAATTCCATATCTTCCAATGACGGTGAGTGGTGCAGATAGAGGAAGAATGACACAAGGTACTGCCAAAGCACTTTTGGGTAAGGTATATCTTTATCAGCACAAAAATGCAGACGCTGCGGCACAATTTGCTGACGTTAACGGTACTCCTGGAGGAACTAGCATGTACGGATATAAACTTGTTACTAACTTTGGAGATTTGTTCAATTCTTCACCGACTACAATGCCTGATGATATTTATAAATTTAGTTCAGAATCTATCATTGAAGTGATGCATACTAATAAAGCAAATTCAGATTGGGGAATATGGGGGCAAGGTAAGGATGAAGGAAATTCAATTTGTATTATGACTGCTCCTAGATCCTACACTCGTAAAAACCCAGCTGCTCCTGATATTTTCTCTGGATGGGCATTTAATCCAATTTCAGAAGATTTATTCAATTTTATGAGTAATGATCCTCGTGTTGATGCAACTGTACTAAACCTTAAAAGTCTAAAGCAACAGAATTATGCTGACTATTCGCCAGCTTATAAAGATACTGGATATTTCTTGAACAAATTTATGCCTACAAAGGACATGGTTACAAACTTGCCTGGCTCACAAGAACTTAATTTTAGACAAAATTATATATTATTAAGACTTGCAGATACATATCTTATGGAAGCTGAAGCTCTGAATGGATCTGGTAGTAGGGCACAAGCACTATTAGATGCTGTAAGATCTAGAGTAGGGTTACCATCTATTCCGGTAAGTATGCAAGCTATAAAAGATGAACGAAGAAGAGAACTTGCAGGAGAAGGACACCGTTTTTTTGATCTTGTGAGATGGGGAGATGCACCAACAAAATTAGCTTTCAAAGGTTTTGTTTCAGGTAAAAATGAAATTATGCCTATTCCTTATACAGAAATATCAGGCACTATACTTAAACAAAATCCAGGGTATTAATATTAAAAACTAAAAAATATAAAATGATTTTAAAAAATATCGTAAAATTAACAATGTCCGTTGCGTTGTTTACTACAGCCAGTTGTGTACCCGAGACAGTAGATGGCGATGGGCGCGGGATTGATGATAAAAATATTGATCCCTCATTCACAGTAACAAAGACTGCTGAAAATAAGTATTCTTTAAAAAGAAATCTTAATAATTATATCGCCTCAAAATGGAATATCGATGAAGATGGTTATTATGTAGGTAAGGCTGAGGAAAATTTGTTTCTTCCCGATGCAGGAACATTTGTTGTAGAACATCAGGCTATCGGTATGGGAGGAGAATCCAAAATTGCTACTCAAACTCTTGTGGTTCCTACTTCTGATCCTAATGCCGGGAATATGGTGAAAGGAGGTAGATTAGATACTCCTGAAGAAGTTGCAAAATGGACAATCCATAAGATAAGTCCTTCTGGTGCTCAATGGGTTTTCGCAAATAAAAAAGCGACCTTAGTAGCACAAGATGGAAACCAGCAAGGTTTTTATCAAGCCATAGATGTCGTAGCTGGACAAAAATACAGTATAGACTTAGTAGCGTCTTCAGAAACTCCTTTAGTAAATACATGGTTTGAGGTATATGTACTAGATCATGCTCCGGTAGATGGGCAAGACGTGAATGGGCAGGTTTACAGAAATATTAATACTTGGGCAGGTTGCGGGTTAGCAAAGTTCTCTGGTAAGGTATCTACCATAGGATGTGATGATGCTAAAAATTCAGGAAAATATACAGCAACAAAAACTGGTACCGTGTATTTGGAAGTAAAATGTGGTGGTAGTAAGATTAATGCTCTCAGTGTTGATAAAATAGAATTCCGTAAAACAACGTAAATCAAAATAAGATGAAAATTACTAATCAATATACATATTTTTCTAGAGCTGCTGCAATATGCAGTGTAGCACTCTTACCATTTTTAGGATGCAGCAGTGCTTCCACGGATATCACAAATTCGGATACTCCCGGTACTGCAAATGGTAATCCTATTGAAGTTTGGTTAACAAAAGCTGACCAATCGGTAAAACTAGAAAAACAACCTACTGCCTATTTTACGAATGTTACAAGTGGCAGCACTAACATTTTAATAGACCCATCTAAGGTATTTCAAACGATTGATGGTTTTGGATATACACTTACAGGTGGCAGCGTAGAAGTTATTAATCAGCTCTCAGCTGCTAAAAAACAAGAACTATTAAATGATTTATTTAGTTCTAATGGTATTGGAGTGAGTTATATAAGAATCAGTGTTGGAGCATCGGATCTCAACAGCGAAGTTTTCTCTTACAATGATATCCCAGCAGGGCAGACTGATCTTACGTTGAGCCAATTTTCTATGGCTAAAGATCAACCTGTAATACAAATGCTAAAGGAAATTTTGCTTATCAATCCAAACATCAAAATTATGGCATCACCATGGTCACCACCAGTTTGGATGAAGGATAACCAGAGTACCAAAGGAGGTAGTTTGAAGCCAGAATATTATGATGTTTATTCTAAATATCTAATTAAATTTATTCAGACCATGCATCAAAATGGGATCAAAATTGACGCCATTACGCCACAGAACGAACCCCTGAATCCAGATAATAATCCAAGTCTATACATGAGTGCGCAACAACAGACAAATTTTATTAAAAATAATCTAGGTCCAAATTTCCAAGCTGCGGGCATTACAACTAAAATTATTGGGTACGATCACAATTGTGATGATCCTACATACCCACTAACTATCCTTAATGATCCTTCTGCCAATCAGTATGTAGATGGTTCAGCTTTTCATCTTTACAATGGTGATATATCAGCCCTAAGTACTGTACATGATCTTTTCCCTAACAAAAATGTATATTTTACAGAACAATGGACAAGCTCTACTGGAACATTTGCTGTAGATTTCAGCTGGCACATAAAGAATATTATTATTGGCTCTATGAGAAATTGGAGTAAAACTGCCTTGGAATGGAATGTTGCAAATAACGCAAATTTTCAACCCTATACTCCAGGAGGATGCTACCAATGTAAAGGTGCCATCACAGTAAACAACTCGAATAATTATGAAAAGAATGTAGCCTACTACATTATTGCGCAGGCATCCAAATTTGTACCGGCAAATTCACAAAGAATTGCTTCTACACAGCAAGATAATCTTTCTACTGTAGCTTTTAAAACACCAGTGGGCAAGTATGTTCTGATTGTACAAAATGAAAACCCTATAGAAAAATCTTTTAATATAAAAATAGAAAACAAAGTAGCTCCTGTATCATTAGCCGCAAACTCAGTAGCTACATATACATTCTAAAAAAGAAATATAAATAAGAGCTTATGCTCAAAAAAGTAAATTTTAATTATGAAAAAACTCATTGTAAGTTGTTTGATAGCCGGAGTATTTACTAATGTTTATTCTCAAAACTACTGGAAGAATAATAACAATAGAAAGGCGAAAATTGTTCTTACCAACTCTAAAACCCAAGAAAAAATGGTGAATAAAGGTTCTGTAGAATTTGTAAAATTTGGACAGCCAAAAGAGACTGATGCGTGTATTTTTGTAGATCCGGATTTTAAATATCAAAAACTGATTGGTATTGGAGGTGCTATTACCGATGCTTCTGCAGAAACATTCTACAAATTACCTAAAAACAAACAAAAAGAAATCTTAGAGGCGTACTATGGAAAAGATGGAATTGGCTATACGGTGGTAAGAACTAATATGAATTCATGTGACTTTTCTTCAGATTCTTACACTTATGTAAAAGATAATGATTCCTCATTGAAGTCTTTCGATATTTCTCATGACGAAAAATACAAGATTCCAATGATAAAAGAGGCGAAGAAAATAATTGGTAAAGATTTTACCTTTTATTTTTCGCCATGGAGCCCACCAGCATGGATGAAATCTAATAATAGTATGCTTAAAGGGGGGAGATTAGAGAATAAGTATTATCAGACTTGGGCAGATTATTATATAAAATTTATTAATGAATACGAAAAAAGAGGAATTAATATTTGGGGACTAACTATACAAAATGAGCCGATGGCAGTTCAAACTTGGGAATCTTGTATTTATTCTGCCGAGGAAGAAGGCGATTTTCTTAAGAATAATCTTGGACCAACACTTTGGAAAAATGGCTTCAAAGATAAAAAAGTGATAATTTGGGATCACAATAGAGATCTTATTTACCAAAGAGCAACCACTACATTGGCAGATCCAGAAACTGCGAAATATGCTCATGGTATTGGGTACCATTGGTATGAAACATGGAATAATAAAACGCAGCTTTTCGATAATCTTACAGAGACACAGCGCGCATTTCCAGACAAATTTTTGGCATTTACCGAAGGTTGTAAGGAGCAATTTGATCTTACTAAAATTTATGATGTGAGTTTGGGTGAATTGTACGGAAGAAATATTATTAATGATTTCAATAAAGGAACAGCATTATGGACAGATTGGAATATTTTGTTGGACGAAACTGGAGGTCCAAACCATGTAGGTAATTTTTGTTTTGCTCCAATTATTGCAGATACAAGAACCGGTGAAGTTCATTATACTTACGAATATTATTATGTAGGGCACCTTTCCAAGTATATCAAACCTAATGCACAGAGAATTGGGAGTTCTTCTAATAGAGCCGCACTGATCTCTACAACATTCATGAACACCAATGGACAATTGGTAACTGTAATTATGAATGAATCTGAAGATGATATCGAAACCAACTTGTGGATAGAAGGCATGGCAGCAAAAATTTATGCTCCAGCACATTCTATTCAGACAGTTATATTATAGTGCTGGCCTATTATTTTTAATAATATTTTGCGGTAGATTTCGGTACCTTAGGTACCGAAATTTTTGTTTTTGTAGTGTCAGATTAGATATCTAAAGTCAAAGTGAATACTAATCATATTAACTATAATGAGTTCTTTAAAATTGGTCTAATAATCAAAAAAACAGAGCCCTTATAATAAAGGCTCCGTCTTATTGAATAATATATATCTGACTAAACAAATTCTAATTGGTCTTCTTGTTGATTTCTGCTTTCACATCTTCAGCAGCATCCTTTGTTTTTTCCCACGCTTCATTTGCGCTATCCTTGATGTCATCCCATGTATCAGCTGCAGATTCTTTCATTCTGTCCAACCAATCTTGCTGGTTTGCTTCTTGGTTGTTATCTTTTTTTTCTTTTATAAAATCTCTTGCTTTATCTGCAAGATTGTTGATTCCGCCTTTAGCATTGTCTGCTGCGTTCTTCAATGTGTTTTCAGTTTTGTCAACTGCATTTTCTGCTTTGTTGTAATCTTGATTTTCCATAATATATTTTTAAATATTTGTATTTAATATTCAGCAATAATTATTCCTAAAAAGCACAATAGGTGTTAAAATTATCACAAATATTATGATAAAATTTAAATGATATTGATAACTTTAAATAAAAATATGAATTCCAAAGAAATTATACGTTGCAGTTGGTGTGAAAAAGATGATTTGTATAGAAACTATCATGATCTAGAGTGGGGGAAACCCGTATATGATGATGAAACATTGTTTGAATTTCTTATTTTAGAGACTTTTCAAGCAGGATTAAGTTGGTATACAATTCTCAGCAAAAGAAATACCTTCAGAGAAGCTTTTGATCATTTTGAATTTCGTAAAATTGCTTTGTATGAGGAAGAAAAAGTAGAGGAGTTATTGCTAAATCGTGGTATCATTAGAAATAGGCTGAAAATTTTATCAACAATTACCAATGCACAGAATTTCATTAAAATTCAAAATGAATTCGGGAGTTTTTCCAAGTATATTTGGGACTTTGTAGACGGTAATCCAATAGATAATTGTCCATCATCCATTAAGGAAATTCCTGCAACATCAGCTCTTTCAGATGAAATTTCTAAAGAACTTAAAAAAAGAGGTTTTAAATTCGTGGGTTCTACAGTAATATATGCCTATTTACAAGCCATAGGCATTATTAATGATCATATTGCTAGTTGCAGCTTTAGAACATAAAAAAGGTTGAATTTTCGTACGAAAATTCAACCTTTTACAGAAAGTATAATGATTAATTTTTACTTGATAATTCTATCTAAAACCCATTCTATAAGGTTTTTCTCAGATGCATGATGATCGGCAGAAAATTCTCCGCGTCTTCTATTGGCAATCACATTGTTTACGGTAATAGCCTTATGTCCTAGCATTTTGGATAACGCATAGATTGCAGAAGTTTCCATCTCAAAATTGGTTACTCCCAAATCATTCAACGTTTCCAAGAATTGATCATCTAACGCCTTTAGACGCAATTGTCTTCCCTGTGGTGCATAGAAACCTGGGAATGTAGCTGTATTTCCGTGGTATTTTGCATCTTTATACAATTCGCCCAAATCTTCAGCCCAATCTGCAAAATAAAGCATTGGTTTTATTTTAGCATACGGAAATTTCTCTAAAAAGTTTTTTGAAAACTCATTTTCGAATTCATAATCTTGGTAAAAATGCATCAAACCATCTAGCCCAACTACATTTTGAGTAACCAGCATATTATCTACCTGTACTTCTGGGTTTACACTTCCGCAGGTTCCCATTCTAAATAATTCTAACGCTTTATGCTCTGTCTTAAATTCTTTGTTTTGCAAATCGATATTAACCAATGCATCCAACTCATTCATTACGATATCAATATTTTCTGTACCAATACCTGTAGACATTACAGAAATTCTTTCTCCACGCAACATCCCTGTATGGGTATAGAATTCTCTCTTATTTTTCCTAACTTCGATAGTATCAAAATATTTAGAAACTTTTGGTACTCTATCTGGGTCACCTACCAAAATCACTTTGTCAGCAATATCTTCAGGCAATAAGTTTAAGTGATATACACTTCCATCTTCATTCAGAACCAACTCTGATGCGGCAAGTTTATTTAGCATAAAATGTTTGTATTAAATTTTCGATCTCAGAAAATAAAAGATCAATTTGTTTCTTAGGAAAGTAAAAATACTAAAAATGTGTGGATAGGAATCTTAATGTAAATATAATTCTGTGTTAAATTATATTAAAATTGTTGAAAATATCAATAATTGCTCCCCATGAACTCCTTTACTGTCTAACTTATCCACCCACTCTTTTTGTTTTATAGCCTAAATCTTTCAAAATCACCATAATTTTATCTCTATTATCGCCTTGTATAATGATGGTTCCATCCTTTTCTGATCCACCAATTCCTAAAGTTGTTTTTATTTTTTTAGAAATCTTTTTCAGGTCTTCATCAGAACCTTCCCAACCTTCCACAATAGTTACTGGCTTACCATGTCTGCCTTTTTTTTCAAATTTGCAGACAAGGGGTTCTTTTTGTTTAAATTCTTCTTGAGGCATCTCAAATTCCTGTTCTTCATGCTCAGGAAATAGTCCTTTTAATTGATCTCTTAAGTCCATAAAGCAAAATTATAAATAAAAATGAAATCGAGAACATGTTTTCTACGCAATACATTAGTTTTTTGAACTAAATACTTTCGAATGCATTATCATTAAAGTGAAAAATATAAAAAATTCAGGCTTCTCTTTCAATCAAAAAAAGTAAATTTGTTATTATTAAATCTTACACTAAAATGTCAAAAAAAGCAATATTAGCCATCCTTGACGGTTGGGGTCTTGGGAGTAATCCTGAGGTTTCTGCCTTAGCTCAAGCCCACACACCATTCATCGATAATTGTCTAGCTAATTTTCCTAATACCACACTAGAGGCAAGCGGCTTAGCTGTAGGTTTACCTTTAGGACAGATGGGAAATTCTGAGGTAGGACACATGAACCTTGGTGCTGGTAGAGTAGTTTATCAAAATTTGGTAAAACTCAATATGGCTGTGGAAAATGGATCATTGGGACAAGAACTCGCCATCCAAGAAGCATTTGCTTATGCCAAAAGAGAAAGTAAAAATGTTCACTTCATAGGTCTAGTTTCTAATGGAGGCGTGCATTCACATATCAATCATCTGCAAGGTTTACTGACTGCCGCAAAGGAATATGGTTTGAACGAAAATGTATATGTTCATGCTTTTACTGATGGTAGAGATTGTGATCCTTTGTCTGGTCTAGGTTTTATAGAAGAATTACAAAATTACATGAGCGTCACTACGGGTCAATTAGCCTCTGTTATTGGTAGATATTATGCAATGGATAGAGATAAGCGTTGGGAACGTGTAAAATTGGCTTATGACGCAATGACTTCTGGGATAGGATTTCAAACCTATAATGCTTTAGAAGCCATAAAGAATTCATATGATCAGAATATCACCGACGAATTCATTAAACCTATTATTATGATGAAGGAATCGCAAAATGGAGCTATAGTTCCTGTTGCCAAAATCGTTGATAATGACGTTGTGATTTGCTTTAATTTCCGTACGGATAGAGGGAGAGAAATCACTGAAGTCTTATGCCAGCACGATATGCCAGATTATTTTATGAGAAAGTTACCGTTGTACTATGTGACGCTTACTAATTATGATAAAACATATGAAAATGTACATGTCGTTTTTGATGAAGCTGTCCTTAGGGAAACGATGGGAGAAATACTAGAACGCAACGGAAAATCTCAGATAAGAATTGCTGAAACAGAGAAATATCCACATGTTACTTTCTTCTTTTCTGGAGGTAGAGAAGAGCAGTTCGAGGGAGAAAAAAGACTATTATGTCCAAGTCCCAAAGACGTACCTACGTATGACTTAAAGCCAGAAATGTCTGCATACGAAATTACAAATACTATTATACCAGAAATTCAAAATCAAACTGCAGATTTTATATGTTTAAATTTTGCAAATACTGATATGGTAGGCCATACAGGAGTATTCGAGGCAGCTGTGAAAGCGGCAGAGACGGTAGATCAATGCATAGAAAAAGTGGCGACAGCTGCTTACGAGAATGGATATGCAGTTTTTATACTTGCAGACCATGGTAATTCTGATGTTATGATAAATTCTGATGGAACTCCCAATACACAACATTCAACCAATTTGGTTCCATTTATTGTAATGGACAAAGACCATACATGGAAATTACAACCAGGGAAACTAGGTGATGTAGCTCCTACAATACTGAGTGTAATGGGGGTAGAGATTCCGGCGGTAATGACAGGGGAAATCTTAGCGATTTAAAAATGAAGAATTATTGATATTATAAAATAAAGTACTATATCCTTTATTATTTCGCAATCTTTATTTAATTATTAGTAAAAATTATTTACAACTGTTCGTTAATTATGACATTTGTCATAATTAATAATCAATCTAGATTACATGGACTTAGTTATAAATAAAATCATATATTTGTAAATTAATTGAAGTAAAATGTATCAGAAGCTTGTAAGAAAAGAAGTAATGGGGATTCTCGAGAAAGAGGTAGGTTCTTTTCTAGAAAAATTTTTAACCCCAATAGAAAAAATTTGGCAACCGTCAGATTATCTTCCAGATCCGTCAAGTGCTGAATTTAAATATGAATTAGAAGAAATTCAAACTTTTGCGCAAGAGATGCCCTACGATTTATTTGTAACATTGATTGGTGACTGTATCACTGAAGAGGCTTTACCTTCTTACGAATCTTGGCTATTAGGTATTGATGGTATCAACCAGGAAGAAAAAGTAGGATGGGCAAGTTGGATAAGAGCTTGGACAGGTGAAGAAAACAGACATGGTGACTTGCTCAACAAATATCTATATCTATGTGGAAGAGTGAATATGAGAGAGGTTGAAATTACAACTCAATATTTAATAAGTGATGGTTTCGATTTGGGTACAAGTATGGATCCATATAGAAACTTCATCTACACAAGTTTCCAAGAAACGGCTACTAATATTTCTCATAGAAGAGTAGGAACTTTAGCTAAACAATCTGGTAACGGAAAATTGGCAAAAATGTGTGGTGTAATTGCAGCAGATGAAGCAAGACATGCAAAAGCTTACAAGCATTTCGTATCCAAAATTATAGAGCTAGACCCATCAGAAATGATCATTGCATTTGAAGATATGATGCGCAAAAAAATAGTGATGCCTGCTCACCTTATGAGACAATCTGGGCAGAAAGCTGGTGAACTATGGGGGCACTTCTCGGATGCAGCACAAAGATGCATGGTGTATACTGGAAACGACTATATCAATATCCTAAAGGATCTTTTAGATGAGTGGAAAATTGAGCACGTTACAGGCTTAAACGAGCAAGCTGAAAAAGCTCAGGAATATCTAATGAAATTGCCTGCTAGATTGCAGAAAATTACGGATAGAATTTCTACTCCAGATCAAGAATTTAAATTCAGTTGGGTTAAAAGTTAAAATTTAACTAAACTTTAAAGCAATATTAAGTTACTAAGAGTGTCGGATGTTTTTCCGACACTTTTTTATTTGTTATCTTTGCATAGAAAAAAAACAGAATGCTTCAAAATAAAAAAATCGCCGTAGATTTTGACGGTACCATCGTAGATGACGCTTATCCGGAAGTAGGAAAAGCTAAAATTTTTGCGTTTGATACGCTAAAGAAATTACAAGCTCAAGGATATAGATTGATCCTTTGGACGTATAGACATGGTAAAACATTAGATGATGCAGTAGAATTTTGTAGAAAAAATGGTATCGAATTTTATGCTGTTAATTCTAGTTTTGAAGGAGAAGTTTTTGATGGAAATACACAATCTAGAAAGCTAGATGCCGATCTTTTTATCGACGATAGAAACTTAGGTGGCTTCCCAGGATGGGGCGAAATTTATAATATCATCAACGAGAGAATAGAATTTCGCGTCGAAGGTAAAGAGGTTTTGGCATATTCTAAACTGAAAAAAGAAAAGAAAAAAGGATTATTCTGGTAAAAGAATACTTCTGACAGTCTAGCAAAGTAGCAATTTATTTATAAATCTTACTCTGCTAGATTTTTAATTGTTACATTATATTACATGATTCAACTAAAAACGATAGACGAACTTCGTCTAATGAAAGAGAGCGCACAACTCGTGTCTAGAACACTAGGGATGTTGGCAAAAGAAATCAAACCAGGTATTACTACTTTATATTTAGATAAACTCGCTCATGACTTCATCAAAGATCATGGTGCAGAGCCTGCATTTTTGGGCTATGGAGGTTTTCCAAACTCTCTCTGTATATCACCTAATGATCAAGTAGTACACGGGTTTCCAAATAATGATATTGTAAAAGAAGGAGATGTACTTTCTGTAGATTGTGGTGCTATCCTGAATGGATATGTAGGAGATCATGCCTACACCTTCGAGATTGGAGAAGTGAAACCTGAGGTTAAAAAAATGCTTCAGACTACCAAAGAATCTCTTTATAAAGGAATTGCACAATGTGTACGTGGTAAGAGAATTGGAGATATCTCTCATGCAATACAAGCACATTGCGAAAAAGAAGGCTATGGTGTTGTAAGAGAGTTGGTAGGACATGGTTTGGGTAAGAAAATGCATGAAGATCCTCAAGTACCTAACTATGGTAGACAAGGTAGCGGAAAAACGATAAAAGATGGTTTGGCTATTGCGATAGAACCTATGGTGAACTTGGGTACAGAGAAAGTGAAATTTCACGCAGATGGTTGGACAGTGACTACATTAGACAATCTTCCTTCTGCTCACTTCGAACATGATGTTGCAGTAATTAATGGGAAACCTGTATTGCTTTCTACTTTCCAATATATCTATGATGCATTAGGAATTGTAAGTGATGAAGAAAAGCAATTTCAATTAGATTTTTAATATAAAAACATCCAATTGATCAAATTTTTATTAAACAAACTTCCCCGTCCTTTTCTTATTAAAATGAGTATCTGGGCACGTCCACTTATTTACCAGTTTTTTAAGGGAGATAATTTCTATGATCCTATTGATGGCAAATCATACAGGAAATTTCTCCCGTACGGATATGGTAAACAAAGACAGAATGCGCTTTCTCCTGGTACTCTAAGCTTAGAAAGACACCGCCAAATGTGGCTTTACCTTCAAAATGAAACCGAGTTTTTCATAAAGAAATATAAAGTTTTGCATATTGCTCCCGAGCAAGAATTTCTTAGAAAATTCAAGCAGATGAGCAATTTAGATTATATCTCTGCTGATTTGTATTCCCCTATTGTGGATGTAAAAGCAGATATTCTAGACTTACCATTCGCTACTGAAAGTTTTGATATTATTTTCTGTAACCATGTATTGGAGCATATTGAAGATGATGCAAAGGCAATGAGTGAGCTTTATAGAGTTCTGAAACCTGGTGGTTGGGGTATCCTTCAGGTACCCATGAGAAGCACATTGGAGAAAACGTATGAGGATTTTACCATAAAAGATCCAGAGGAACGTCAGAAGCATTTTGGGCAATACGACCATGTACGTTGGTATGGAATGGATTATTTTGATAGATTAAGAAAAGCTGGATTCGAAACAGAACCTAATTTTTATTCCAAGCAATTTACGCCAGAAGACATCAAAAGATTTGGTCTATTGGCCAACGAAATCTTACCAATTGTATATAAAAAATAAAACAAAATCGAGCTTAACGCAGTTAAGCTCGATTCTTATCTTAGGCTCTTAATTCTAAATTAGAAAAATCCTTTGTCCCTCTTTGGTTTGAAAATATTTAGATTAAAAATTTTAGTGAGATACCGCTTTTAAACCAATCACAGAACCAATAAGTGTACAGATAAAGAAAATTCTCCAAAAACTTGCCGGATCCTTAAATATAAAAATTCCTACAAGTGCGGTCCCTACTGCACCGATTCCTGTCCATACGGCATAGGCTGTACCGATAGGTAGTGTTTCTGTAGCTTTAATGAGCAAAAGCATACTGATTGTTAGGCAAAGCAGGAAACCAGCAAACCACGCATACATTATATTCCCAGACGTTTCCTTCACTTTTCCTAGACAGGAGGCAAATCCCACTTCAAACAAACCTGCAATAATCAATATAATCCAATTCATAACTGATAATTTTAAGTTGCAAATATGAGCAATAGGATTGACATTGGTTTTTACAAATGTTAAAAAATACTGACAAAGACTTGATTATTTTATTTCAGCACGTATTCTGCTAAGGCTCACTTGGGTGATCCCGAGATATGATGCAATGTGACCCAGTTGTACTCTTTGGAGTAGATAGGGTTTTTCTTTTAAGAGATCCTTATAGCGTTCCGTTGCTGTTTTATACTGTCGGGAAATAATCAGCTCTTCGGTTTTTATCAATTCGCGTTCGGCAAATTTTCTACCCCAATTGGCAATAGAGAGTTCAGTTTCAAAGAGGTTGTTCAACGTAGATATTTCCAAACAATAGAGTTGGCTATCCTCTAGTAGCTCTATACTTTCATACCCCGGTTTGTTCTCTACATAGCTTTTCATAGAAACTACAGGTTCACCTTCAGTTCCAAACCAAAAAGTAATATCGTTATACTCCGAACTTGCATACGCTCTTACAATTCCTTTTTTAATAAAATAAATAAAAGGAACTACCTTATCCGCTTGCATTAGAATATGACCCTTTGGAAATGATAGCTCTGTGATAGAATTTTTTAATTTTTCTTTAGATTCTTCGGGCAGCGGGTGGATGGCAGCAAGGATTTCGTCGATATTCATGGGAAAGTAAAGAAATAGAATTTATTTTCATTCAAAAATAGACATTTTTTGTCATCTAATTTTGTTAATATTCTAAAGACCGATTTTGTTTTAGTAACTTTGCAGATCGTAATATAAGCGACTTAATTTTTTTATATGCATAAAGCAGGATTTGTAAATATCGTTGGTAAACCAAACGCTGGAAAATCTACCCTTCTGAATGAATTGATGGGAGAGAAATTGGCCATCGTGACTCAAAAAGCACAAACAACTAGACATAGAATTTTCGGAATTTATAATGAAGAAGACTTACAAATTGTATTTTCTGACACTCCAGGAGTGCTAGATCCTAAGTACGGTTTGCAAGAAAAAATGATGGATTTTGTAAAAGACTCTTTACAAGATGCAGATGTTTTCTTATTCATTGTGGATGCTACAGATAAATCTGAGCCTTCAGAATTTTTGATTGATAAACTAAACAAAATACCAGTTCCGGTATTATTGTTACTGAATAAAGTAGACCAAACCAACCAAGAAGGCTTAGAAAAATTGGTAGAAGAATGGCACGAGAGAATCCCAAAAGCTGAGATTCTTCCTATTTCTGCCCTGAATGCATTCAATACCGATATTATATTGCCAAAATTAAAATCGATGTTACCAGAAAGCCCTGCGTACTACGATAAGGAAATGTATACGGATAAGCCTGAGCGTTTCTTCGTGAACGAGGCAATACGTGAGAAAATACTTTTGAACTATGAGAAAGAAATTCCATATTCTGTGGAAGTTGTGACAGAGATGTTCAAGGAGAAAGAGGGGATTATTTTTATCGATTCTATTATCTACGTAGAAAGAGATACCCAGAAGGGAATTATCATTGGGCACAAAGGAGAGGCGATTAAAAAAGTAGGAACTCAGGCAAGGATAGATTTAGAGAAATTTTTTAGCAAAAAAATTCACCTTAATCTTTTTGTAAAAGTGAAAAAAGATTGGAGAAAGAACGATAGAGATCTAAAGAATTTCGGGTATAGATAGACTAAAAAGTCAATATACATCGCTGTATTAAAAGATTTTCATTATCTTTAAATAAAATTTTTAATCAATGAACTATATTAGCTCAAAGACCCATCTCGTAATCCATGATATCGTATTATTAGTGGTAAGGTTGTTTGTGGGTTTTGCCATGTTGTCTCATGGTTTTCCAAAACTACAGCTACTTTTGGAGGGTGGAGATCCCAAGTTTTTCAATTTTTTGGGTATGGGGCCACATATCTCTCTATTACTTGTGGTTTTTGCAGAATTTGTATGTTCTATTCTGCTTATTCTAGGCTTCTTCACTAGGATTATAGTGGGAATCTTAATGTTTACCATGGCAATGGCAGCATTTGTGATCCATGCAGGAGATCCATTTGATAAGCGAGAACTTAGTTTATTATACCTTGCCATCTATGCGATTTTATTAACATTCGGGGCGGGTAGATTTTCTATAGATGGAATGATAGAAAAGAGAAGGAGAGCTACCGAGTGGTAAACCCAATTTTGTACAACATATAAAAGCAGTAATTTTCATTACTGCTTTTTTTGGCTTTTATATTGGCTAAAAAAAATGATCCCTATATATTTAGGAATCATAATCATTTGTGGTTTTCACGGGCATTAGTTGGGCAAATATACTATTAAATTTAAGTAAACATTTACGGGAAACCATACTATGATTGGATTTGTTCTAAAATAATTATGAATCACCGATACGGCTTTTCACAGTAGGATAAAATATTAAATATTTTTCCAGTTTCTCTCTATTTAAACTAAAACCTTTGAGCATACCATTGATAAAGGGTTCATGAGTTTTATTAAAATCCGGATATGCCCTACAGAGATTCT
>NZ_JAZQRK010000016.1:0-55418 GCF_045629545.1 Chryseobacterium sp.
TCTATCTGGTTAGTTTTCAGAGAAAGTACTTGACTTTTTCGTTTTTTTTCTGTAACTTCAGCAAACTTTACGCGAGCATCGCTTTGAAAGTGTAACTTTCAGCAAAGTCTCTTTGCAAAGTTTGACAGCTGAACTCGAAAAAGTAACGTATTTATATGCGCATTAAAACCAGATAGAATTTAATCCATTAATCTTCAATTTTTCAACGAACTTTTTGCGCAATGTTTGGAATAAAATTTCGTAATAACGTTTGTATTCACGCATTGCGCAAATCCTAGTTATGTAGAGTTTCGCTTTACGTAAATTTATTATTTTTGCTAAAATACATAAAATCTAGTATCTATAATATTTACAATAGGAGATTTATAAAAAAGGCGATTTGGATTTGCGAAGGTGAGTTTAATTTGTTAAATAATTTATTTCCTAACTGCCATTTTTTTTATTTCATCATAAGTACCGTTTTGTAAGAGGTTTAGAAATTACTCATTATTTTATATTTATTTAATTGCAATCGTGATGTACTTCGCCGTTCTTTTTTCATTGCCAGCTTTCCAATCTCCTCATAAAGCTCAGAGAAGCTTTCATCATTAATTTCTCTCAGAAGTTTACTTTCAAAAACCTGTGCAGATTTTTCTATAAACAATTGCTTCCATTGAGAGATTGATTCGGATGTTACTCATATTTTAGAGCTAATTGTTGTAGAGTTTTACGTTCCTTTAATGCTTCAAGAGCTACTTTTGCCTTAAAGCCTGAATCGAATTTACGTCTTCCTGTTTTCATAATTTTAAACTTATTAAAAGTTAATATATTTCAATTTAACTAATGGACAAGTTTTATAGGGCATTATACTTGTTGAATTTTATAGCTATTTATAGGTGTTTTAAAGTGTAATATTAATAAGGTTTAAAATTTGTATTTATATTAGTCCTATCAGATAAACACATACAAAACAAACCCTGTTATACTAAATATTATTATTTTTCCTTGGATTTGTATTAATCCCCGTTTTAGCATTCGGTAGCGAAAATTTCGATAGCGAACTTATACCAGAACCAAAAGCATAAGATTAGGTAAGTATATTTTTTTAGGTTGAGCAGCGTGGAATTTTTCTACTGCTGATTCATTTTATTTTAAAACTAAAAAGCATGAAATTTTGCACATCCTATAAAAAATGTATTTTTGTAGCCTATGAAAAGAAATTTTATTACATATATATCTATAGTGGGTGTAATTTCTTTGGGTATGCAATCTTGTACCGCAAGAAATAATACATCAAGTTCTGCGCCTTCTGAGTCTACTAATACTCCTAAAACAACAAAACAACCTAGCAAAACTCCAACCTCACCACCAAAAAATGCCACAGTAATGATTGATGATGAAATGAAGGTAAATCTTCCTACCATCAATAGAGAATTTCGTGGCGTTTGGGTTGCAAGTGTTGCAAATATCAATTGGCCTTCCAAAAATAATTTGTCTGTAGAACAACAAAAAGCTGAAGTGATTACCATGCTAAATTTATTGAAGGATAACAATTTCAACGCTGTGATTTTTCAAGCTCGTCCGTCTGCAGATGCACTTTATACGAGTAATATAGAACCTTGGTCTTACTTCCTTACTGGGCAAACTGGTAAAGCACCTTATCCTAATTACGATCCTTTGCAGTTTTGGATAGAAGAAGCACATAAAAGAGGAATGGAACTTCATGTTTGGTTAAATCCTTATCGTGCGCATCACACCAATGGTGGAGCCGTGGGTAGTCAATCTATGGTGAATAAACTTCCGGAAATTACTGTTAAATTAAGAAACGGAATGTATTGGCTGGATCCAGCTGATCCTAGAACGCAAGGTCACGTTTCTAATGTGGTTAAAGACTTGGTGAAAAGATATGATCTGGATGCAATCCATTTTGATGATTATTTCTATCCTTATGCAACTTATAATGGTGGAAAAGATTTTCCCGACAATGCATCTTGGAATCGATATGTAAATTCTGGTGGAAGCCTTTCTAGAGCAGATTGGCGAAGAGATAACGTGAACAAGTTTGTAGAAAGAATTTATAAAGAAATTCATGCAGAGAAAAATTATGTAAAATTTGGGATTAGTCCGTTCGGAATTTGGAAACCTGGATATCCAGAAGGAATAGTAGGATCTTCTCAGTATGACGAATTGTATGCCGATGCCAAATTATGGCTAAATAAAGGTTGGGTAGATTATTTCGCGCCACAATTATATTGGCCAATTGATTCTAAAGGTCAGGGTTTTGCTAAATTATTAAACTGGTGGAAATCCGAAAATACCATGAATCGTCATCTATGGCCTGGTTTAAATACAGTAGAAGTAAAAACTTCTGATAAATCCACAGAAATTAAAAACCAAGTGGAATTAACAAGACAAATTTTGTCTAGTAATGTGGGAGAAATCCATTGGAGTATAGCTGGTCTTACCAAAAGCAATAATATGATGACTACGTTGAAGAATAATGTGTATCAGGAAAAAGCATTAGTACCAAAGAGTCCATGGATAAAGACGGTTGCTATAGAAAAGCCAACCTTATTTGTAAATGATTCAGGTAATTTTGTTCAAACAAATTGGAGTTCAAAGAAAATAGGCGACGTTTTCCAGTGGGTTTTATTTACTCAGTATGATGGAGTTTGGGAATACGAAATTTTTACTTTAGAACAATTAACAAAAGACATTATAAAAAATAAAAATGGAAAAACCTTAAATGCTATTGCAATAAAAGCAATAGATCGTTTGGGTAATGAAAGTGATTATATGGCAAAGAAAATTAAATAATTAGTGTCAAAATTAAAGATAAAGAATGCTAGAGATCATCTAGCATTCTTTTTTTTTTGTTTTAATTAAAAAGTTGTGGCAGGCGCAACATCGTTATTTAGCTTTTTGTTGATTTCACTTTTTTTACCTTTAGCAAAGTCATAGCTCACTCCCAATGTAAACATATTTTTATTATTAAATATTTTGGTTTCAGAGGTATATTGAACTAGACTTTCCTTCAAAGTCTTTGTTTGGTATCTGGATGGCATCCCCACCCAATATACTCCTGTGTTCAGGGTCCAATCTTTTACTTTGTAATTGATAAAAACGTGATTTTGATTCTCATTGGTAGACAAAAATGCTCCACTCAAAGTATACACTGGAATACTCAATATATAATAAATGCTAAAGTCCTTATATTCCGAAGAAAGCGTAAAGCTATTACCAAGATAATTGTTCTTTAGCAAAGCACCCGAATTGGTTTTCACCCTTTGCATCGTAGGATATAGGTTTGCTTTCAGTACCAAAAGTTGGTTGCCAAAAGGTTTTACAGATCCCGTAATTTGCACACCTGTTCTAGATGCATATTGAGAGTTTTCATAGGTTAAAGCATATTGAGAACCATTGTTGTAAGGCACATAGATGCTGTTGATGGCATTGTCTGTGAAATTGTAAAATGCATTCGCATTAAAATCAAAATACTTATTGTTATAGGAATAGTTGATGTTGTTATTCCAAGCTTTTTGAATTTTCAAATAAGGATTTCCTGTGGTTACAATATTCGGAACTACTTGGTTTAGATTTGGACTTAGATTAGAGCTCGATGGGCTGTATGGTGTGTAGCTACTCGTAAATCTTAGTGCTTTGTTTTTGCTAATTTCGTAGCCTAAAATAATTTTTGGAGTGATTGTCCATTCATCCTCTGTAGTAGCTGCAGTTTTGTTATGAATATTCGTTAAACCTAAACCTAAACGGTACATCAATTTTTTCTTTTTTCCTGCAAATTCGGAGTACATATATTGCGTAAGATAATTCACAGTATAATCAAAACTACCTGCTAGGTTATCAAGAGAATTATCTACATTATTGGTAGAAATTCTGTATCCTGAACTCAATTTTCCAGCCTTGAAATCATGTGTATGTGCCACTTCTGCTACAAAACTATTTTGTTTAGCCTTAAGGTTCATTTCATTATTAAAAACAGAATTGCCAGAATTTAAAATCCATTCTTTATCATTCTGATAACTTTCGCTACTGTAAGTACTTCCTACTAAGTTTAAGCTTATTTCATCTTTCTTCCCTAAATTTTTAGAAAAATAAAGATCGAGTTTGGGTGGCGAGTAACTATCGTAGGCATATTGAGAAGTTCCGTGAGCTTCTGCATTATTATCTTTAATAAAAGTACTTTCGCCATTAGATTTATTAAAGTAATTGTAAATATTCATAGAAAATTTAGCCTGAAAAACATAATTGTCGGTTAGCGCATTGCTGTATCTCAAAACCAAATCCTGATACGTGTACCCGAAATGATCAGTTTTTTTTTCGTTGGTATCATAAGTAGAATTTTGAAGATCGTAATTGTAGATTCTATTTACTTTTCTATCATTATAATCTCTGAAATTTATCGTGTATTCTAGTCCAATCGTATTTCTACCATTGATATAGTTGGCGTAGGTTTGTCCGTTTACAAATCCTGTGGTAAGGGCAGAATTTACCTCTACACCGCCTGCAAAACCTATTTCAGGATTTCTGGTAATAATATTCACCACGGTATCTGCTCTGTTGGCGTATCTCGTAGGTGGACTATCATAATATTCTACTTTTACTACATTTTCTGGGCGTATAGTTCTCGCTTGTACTTCTGTAGCTTCAATCCCATTGATTAGGAGTAAAAAGCTTCCTCCTTTTATGCTCGTTATAGCGCTAGAAATTGGGTCAAATTGTAGTTCTGGTAACGTTCTTAGAAGATCGTTGGCGTATCTTGCTTTTTTCAAAGCTTCTTCGTCAAAAGTATATACTGCTTTATCTACAAATTGCTTTTTTCTTTGAGATTTTAAGATAATTTCTTGTATCTCTTTGGTTTTACTTGTACTATCAGAAGGAGCAGTTTCTTGTGCAAAAGCGAAACTTCCAATAAGCAAAAGTGCGAAGCTTAATTTTTTATTCATAATATTTTTACTCTTAGGTGAAGGTGTGTTTGTCTATATTAGACAGTCGCGCTGACCTATTTGTTACATATTTTTATTTTAAATAATTATTAAATTAAAATTAAAATTGAGACTTACTCAGAATCAAAGAGTTAAAGTGGGATATTCGGAACTGTTTTTGCTTGATCATTTACATCACCAATACTTAATATTATGAATACAAAGAGACTTTCCTCAAAGATGGAAAAAGCACTTAGCCAACAAATGAATGTAGAAGATCTACAATCACGTGTCTATTTATCATACGGTATTTGGGCTTCAGATGAAGGTTATGGTGGGATATCAAATTTCCTTTTTCGTCATGCGCAAGAGGAAAGAAATCATTCTATTAAATTTATGCAATATATTCTCAATAGAGGAGGGAAGCCCACTATTGATGCCTTACCTAATCCAGGTCCAGAACCCAAAAATCTAGTAGAATGTTTTGATCTCGTATTTAAACATGAAGTAGACAATACGACCAAAATTTACACTTTGGTGGACCTTGCACTCCAAGAAAAAGATTGGGCAACTTGGAATTTTCTACAATGGTTCGTGAAAGAACAAATAGAGGAAGAAACTCTAGCGATGAGCCTTATTGATAAATTAAAGATTGCGGGCGGTGACAGAGCTACTGATGAGTCCTTATTTAATCTAGATAAAACTTTAGAGGAAACCCCAGATGATGCACCTTTGGCTAGGGACGCCACGGGAGAAAATCCGTTGTAAGGCATAATGACACCAATACAACTGCCAAAACAATGGCAGTTTTTTTTATTATGAATTGGTGCCTAAAAACACTATCTTTGCAAACCTTTAATAAAAATCAGGCAAAGCAAACTTGCTTTTGCATGAATCTTAAATCTTTGAATATATGAAATGTGGAATCGTAGGCTTGCCGAATGTTGGTAAATCAACCCTTTTTAACTGCTTGAGTAACGCAAAAGCACAATCAGCAAATTATCCTTTCTGTACAATAGAACCCAACCTAGGAACGGTTTCTGTACCAGATCAAAGATTATTTGAGCTAGAAAAATTGATCAATCCCGAGAGAGTTTTGCCAGCAGTTGTAGAGATTGTAGATATCGCAGGTCTTGTAAAGGGTGCGAGTAAAGGGGAAGGTTTAGGAAACCAATTTTTAGCAAACATTCGTGAGTGTGAAGCAATTATCCACGTTTTGAGATGCTTTGAAAACGGTAATATTATCCACGTAGAAGGTACTGTAGATCCTCTTAGAGATAAAGAAATTATTGATATCGAACTTCAGTTGAAAGATTTGGAAACTGTAGGGAAAGCTGTAGAAAAAGCCAAGAAATTCATCAAATCTGGTAAGAAAGATGATATCATGACGTATGAAACTCTTCAAAGCTTAGAAAAATTTATAGAAGATGGTAAAAACGCAAGAGAATTCCCTATGGACGATTTTGCAAAATCTATCATTAATGATGTTCAGTTGTTGACGAATAAACCTGTACTGTACGTTTGTAATGTAGATGAAAATTCTATTAAAAACGGCAACGAATGGATTTCTAAAATTGAAGAAATGGCTCAAAAAGAGAATGCTGAGGTAGTAGTTTTAGCAGCTCAAATTGAAGCAGATATTAATGAACTAGATACTTTCGAGGAAAGAGAAATCTTCTTAGAAGAATTGGGTCTTACAGAGCCAGGTGTTAACCGTTTGATTAGAAAAGCATACGATTTGCTAAAACTTCAAACGTATTTCACTGCTGGAGTAAAAGAAGTAAGAGCTTGGACTATCGGACAAGGTTGGACGGCTCCTCAGGCAGCTGGTGTTATCCATACAGACTTTGAGAAAGGATTTATCCGTGCAGAAGTGATCAAGTATAACGATTATATTCAGTATGGTTCTGAGCCAAAAATCAAAGAAGCTGGTAAACTGGCGGTTGAAGGTAAAGAATACATCGTACAAGATGGTGATATTATGCACTTCAGATTTAATGTTTAATTAGATCGCGAAAGCAATTCAAAATATAGAAAAGCGCTTCCATGAATTTGGAAGCGTTTTTTATTGATCTTAAGAGCTAATTCTTATTATTTTAAATATAAATTTTAAACTTTTGAATATCTAAAACTTCCAAAATCTTTTGTCTCTTTTGCGATTGAAAAAAATGTATTTTTAGGTTTAATGTAATTTCTAACTTTTTTACTCTTTTGAATTCCTAAAATTCCCAAAATTTTTTGCCACTTTTTGCGGTTAAAGAAAATGTCTGCAAGATTAAATTCAATTTCATGCTTTTTTCAACTTTTGCGGTTGAAAAATATTTGTAGACTTTTTACACTTTTGAAAACGCTATTTTCTTTAAATAACAAATTATAATTTAGCCAAATTTTCAATCGCTCGTTCTAAAGTTTCTTGCTTCTTAGCGAAACAAAGTCTAATCACATTTTCATTTAGGTGATCTTTATAAAAAGCAGAAAAAGGCACGCTTGCTACTTTATGGTTGATGGTAAGATCCTTTGCAAATTCAAAATCGTCTTTACCTGAAATATTTTGGTAAGTGACAGCCTGAAAATAGGTTCCTTCACAGCTTAATAATTCGAATGATGTGGAAGCCAAACCTTGTCTTAGGAAATCTCTCTTTTCTTGAAAAAACGAATTTAAGTGAAGATAATGCTCCTCGTCTTTCATGTATTCTGCCAAAGCCATTTGTATAGGCGTATTCACGCAAAATACATTGAATTGATGTACTTTTCTAAACTCTGCCATCATCTCTTTTGGAGCAGCACAATATCCGACTTTCCAACCTGTAATATGAAAAAGTTTACCAAAAGAAGCCACAATCATAGTTCTTTCTTTAAGTTCAAGATATTGGCACAAACTAAGATGTTTTTTACCATCAAAAACGATGTTTTCGTACACTTCATCACTTAAAATCAAGATATTGGAATCTTTTACAATCTGAATGAGAGATTGCACATCATTTTCAGTCAAAATTTTTCCAGAAGGATTATTCGGGTTGTTGAGAATAATCATTTTTGTTTTCTCAGACACTAGATTTTTCACTTCGCTCCAATCAATTTCATAATTAGGTGCTTTCATCTGAAAACGTTTTACGATACCGCCAAAAAGTTCTACAGAAGGTTCATAACAATCATAAGCAGGTTCAAAAATAATTACTTCATCGCCTTTGGATATAAATGTCGCCAATGTGGTAAAAATGGCTTGAGTTCCACCAGCAGTGATGGTGATTTCGGCGTCTGGATGATAGATTGCTTGATGGCTATTTTCTATTTTTATGGCAACCTCTTCTTTCAAACTCAGAATCCCTCCTAACGGTGCATATTGGTTGAAACCTTTTTGGATAAAATGATCTACACTATTAAGAAGTTGAGCATCGGGCATGAAATCTGGAAATCCTTGCGACAAATTGATAGCGTTGTGTTGCATCGCAAGTTGTGACATCTGAGAAAAAATTGTCATCCCTACAGTTGGAAGTTTTGAAGACGTAAGGAGTATCATATCGGATTTGTTTGTATTAACTAATGTAGTGTATTATTAGCATTTTAGATTATTTTTATTTGATTTAATTTTTAATTAAAAAAGTTCATTATTACAATTATTATTTTGCAGGTATTTGAGTTTACACACCATTCGATACTTTTTTTTGATCAGAAATAATGAATTGAATATTGAGCGTATATTACCCATTTGTAAGGTAATTTTAATTTAAAATAATTCAAAATATGCCACCGAAATATTCGCTTTTTTTTGCTGATTTTTGTACTTTTGTATGTTTGCTGAAATAATTATGTCACAAGAAATAAACCCTGTATACTCCGAAGATAACATCAGAACACTCGATTGGCAAGAGCACATTCGTTTGCGTCCTGGTATGTATATCGGTAAGTTAGGCGATGGGTCATCTGCGGATGATGGTATCTATATTTTATTAAAAGAAATTCTGGATAACTCCATAGATGAGTTCAGAATGAAATCTGGAAAAAGAATTGAAATAAAAGTAGATGATGGAAAAGTCACAATTCGTGATTATGGAAGAGGAATCCCGCTAGGAAAGGTAGTAGATGCAGTTTCTAAAATGAATACTGGTGGTAAATATGACAGTAAAGCTTTTAAGAAATCTGTAGGTCTGAACGGAGTGGGTACTAAAGCTGTTAATGCTTTATCGGACTTCTTTAGAGTACGCTCGTTCCGCGAAGGAAAAATGAAAATTGCAGAATTTTCGAGAGGAATTATTACCGAAAATTTCGATGAAAAAGAAACCTCGGAACGTAATGGTACAGAGATTTCTTTTGTTCCTGATGCTAGTATTTTCTTGAATTACAAGTTTAGAAAAGAATATATCGCAAAAATGTTGCGAAACTACTCTTACCTAAATCCAGGGTTGAAAATCATCTTCAACGGAGAAACTTTCTATTCTGAGAACGGACTAAAAGATCTATTGGAAGAGGAAATAGAAAGTGAAACATTGTATCCGATTATTCACCTAAAGGATTTGGATATCGAGTTGGCGATTTCACATTCGGATAAATCTCAAACAGAGACTTATTTCTCATTTGTTAATGGACAAAATACAACACAAGGTGGAACTCACCTTAATGCTTTTCGTGAAGCGTATGTAAAAACTATCCGTGAGTTTTTTAATAAAAATTTCGATGCTTCGGATATAAGAAAATCCATTATTGCTGCTATTTCCATTAATGTAGAAGAACCTGTATTCGAATCTCAAACCAAGACAAAGTTGGGATCCAATGATATGGGACCGAATGGACCTACGGTGAGGATTTTTATAATTGATTTTCTTAAAAATAAACTAGACAATTTCTTGCACAAGAATCCTGAAATTGCAGAAGCTATTCAAAGAAAAATCTTAATTTCCGAAAGAGAGAGAAAAGAATTGTCTGGTATCCAAAAGTTAGCGCGAGATAGAGCCAAAAAAGTATCTCTACACAACAAAAAATTGAGAGATTGTAGACAACACTACAACGACCAGAAGGCTGAAAGAAAAGCCGAAACCCAAATATTTATCACCGAGGGAGACTCTGCTTCCGGATCTATAACAAAGTCTCGTGATGTAGATACACAAGCGGTATTTTCTTTGAAGGGAAAACCTCTGAATGTGTACGGATTAACCAAGAAAGTAGTCTATGAGAATGAGGAATTCAATATGTTGCAAGCAGCACTTAATATTGAGGAAAGCCTACAAGATCTTAGATACAACCAAGTCATTATTGCTACCGATGCCGATGTAGACGGGATGCACATTAGATTACTGATGATTACTTTCTTTTTACAATTTTTCCCTGATGTGATTAAGAATGGTCATTTGTTTATTCTACAAACACCCTTATTTAGAGTAAGAAATAAAAAGGAAACTAGATATTGCTATTCGGAGCAAGAAAGAGTCAAAGCTCTGAAAGAACTCGGAAAAAACCCAGAGATTACCCGATTCAAAGGGTTGGGGGAGATTTCTCCAGATGAGTTTAAACATTTCATAGGCAAAGATATCAGGCTACAGCCCGTAGTTACGGGAAAAGAGCAAACAATAGATCAACTTCTAGAGTTCTATATGGGTAAAAATACACCAGATAGGCAACAATTTATATTGGGAAATTTGGTCATTGAGGATGGTGATATTGATAAAAAAGAATTGATAGAGGAGTAATAAAAATAATCTGCCACACGCACACAAAATATAAATGAGATTAAGTAATAAAAGTAAAATACCGAGATATAATTTCATCAACACATGTCTGTGGATGGTTCTAATGATCGGTATCATTGCATTTTTTCTAGAAGAATATAAGTTTAATTTATTTAAGATTAACAGCTATTTTTTCCTTGTTCTACCCATATTACTGCTTTTGATTTTTTATAAATCTGGCAGACAAATTTTCGAGTATGATAGTGATGGAGAAGCGGTACACTTTAGGAATAGGAATATTATCCCTTTTCTACAAAAACCTCTTAGCGATGAGTTTCCGAAATATAAATTAATCAATTATGAAATTTTAAACTTTCTTTTCATTAAAAGATTATACATCAAAGTAGCTAGTAAAAATACAATTGGACACTCCATTTTAAGGTATGAAATTACGTATCTCACCAATAAAGAAATTAATGATTTAGTTTTTTCTCTTAGTAAAATTTTAAAAACAAACCAAGAAAAAAGCCATTAAGTAAAACAATGATAGAAGAAAATTCTCACGAAGGTGAAAGCTTAAAGAAAGTCTCTGGTCTCTATAGAGATTGGTTTTTAGATTACGCTTCTTATGTAATTTTGGATAGAGCCATACCATCGGTTTTTGATGGTTTAAAGCCTGTACAGAGAAGAATAATGCACTCCATGAGAGAGCTAGAAGACGGACGTTACAATAAAGTAGCCAATATTGTAGGAAACACCATGAAATATCACCCTCACGGTGATGCCTCTATTACCGATGCCATGGTAGGTATTGGGCAAAAAGAACTTCTGATAGATATGCAAGGGAACTGGGGGAACATCTATACAGGGGACTCTGCAGCAGCAGCCCGTTATATTGAGGCGCGCCTTACTCCATTTGCTTTGGAAGTAGTTTTTAATCCTAAAACTACAGATTGGACCAAATCTTATGATGGCAGAAATAACGAACCAATAGATCTCCCAGTAAAATTTCCATTATTACTTGCCCAAGGTGTTGAAGGTATAGGTGTAGGTTTGTCTACCAAAATTCTTCCACACAATTTCCACGAATTAATTAACGCTTCAATAGCTCATCTTAAAGGGAAAAAATTCGAATTGTTTCCAGATTTTCTTACTGCTGGGATGCTCGATGTTTCAGAATATAATGACGGACATCGTGGTGGTAAAGTAAGAGCAAGAGCCAGAATTTCTCAAGTTGATAAAAATACACTGATGATTTCTGAACTTCCTTTTTCTAAAAATACTGGAGATCTGATAGATTCTATTATCAAAGCCAATGAAAAAGGGAAGATTAAAATAAAAAAAATTGAAGATAATACTTCAGATAAAGTAGAGATACTTATCTATTTGCATAATGATGTTTCTGCGGATAGAACGATAGATGCGCTCTACGCATTTACAGATTGCCAAGTTACTATATCGCCTAATGCGTGTGTGATTGTAGGGGACAAACCAATGTTCCTTACCGTATCCGAAATTTTGAGAAGAAATACAGAACACACAGTTTCCTTGCTCAAAAAAGAATTGGAAATTGAACTGAATGAATTGCAAGAAAATTGGCATTTTTCTTCATTAGAAAGGATTTTTATTGAAAATAGAATCTACCATGATATAGAAGAGGTAAAAAGTTGGGAAGAGGTATTAAAAACAATTGCTAAAGGTCTAAAGCCTCATACAAAGCATCTACTAAGAGCAGTTACTGAAGAAGATATATTGAAACTTACAGAAATTAGAATTAAAAGAATTTCGCGTTTCGATTTGGATAAATTTAAAGAAAATATTGCAGCCTTAGAAGGTAAAATAGAGCAAGTGAAACATCATTTGGCAAACCTGATAACATATGCTATTGATTATTATCTAACTATTCAGAAAAAATACGGTAAAGACAAAGAACGTAAGACAGAACTGCGTGTATTCGATACCATAGATGCTACAAAAGTAGCCGTAGCCAACGAGAAATTTTATGCAAATTTCGAAGAGGGTTTTATCGGAACTTCGCTTAAAAAAGACCAATATTTATTCGATTGTTCTGATATTGATGATATTATTACTTTCCGTAAAGATGGTAAAATGAAGGTGGTAAAAGTGGAAGCTAAAACTTTTATCGGTAAAGATATCCAGCACGTAGCCATTTGGAAGAAGAATGATAAAAGGACAGTGTATAATATGATTTACCGTGAAGGTACTTCTGGTCCTGTTTACATGAAGAGATTCTCTGTAACGGGCGTTACAAGAAATACAGACTATCCATTAGCATCTGACGCCAGAGGATCTGAAATGTTGTATTTCTCTGCCAATCCTAATGGGGAAGCAGAGTCTGTAACGGTACTTCTAAAACCTAATCCTAGAATTAGAAAAAACAAAATGGAGATTGATTTTTCCGAATTAGCAATAAAAGGAAGAGACTCCAAAGGAAATTTAGTAACCAAATATTCTGTGAAAAAAGTAGATCTTAAGGAAGAAGGAGTTTCTACTTTGGCGCCAAGAAAAATATGGTTTGACGAGACAGTGAGAAGACTCAATGCAGATGCCCGTGGTACATTATTGGGAACTTTCAGAGGAGATGATAAAATCTTGGTGGTCAATTCTCAAGGCGAAGCCAAACTCGTTACTTTTGATCTTGGAAACAGATTTGATGATGAGTATATTATTTTAGAAAAATGGAGACCTAGTCAACCCATCACATGTATCTACTACGATGGCGACAAAGGAATATATTTTATAAAAAGATTTTTGCTAGACAATACGCCTAATATTCAAAGTTTCATGCCTTCGGATCATCCAAAATCATTTATAGAAAATGTGATTGTTGCCAATAATGGAACTGCTGAAATTATTTTTGCAAAAGAAAAAGGCAAGGAAAAAGATCCTGAGACCTTTAATATAGATGAGTTTATCTCCATTAAAGGGATAAAAGCCATAGGAAACCAACTGACGAAATCTAAGGTGAAAGTGATTAATATCACCATCCCAGAAATTGAGGAAGTAGAAGAGGAAGAAGAGATTATTGAAGAGGAAGTAAGACTAAATAATCCAATCATAGATAAAGATGCGGGAGCTATTGGCGACCTATTTGATGAGAAGGATAAATAAAAAGAATAGAATATGAATAATTTAGTTTTAATTATTATAGCCATTACCAGTATTGCGAGTTATTACGCACTGAATGATGCTGCTATTTTCGAGAAGTATAAATTTAGCGTAGGTGCGATTAATAATAGAAAAGAATATGTAAGATTGGTGAGTTCAGGATTTTTGCATGCCGATTTTATGCATTTATTCTTCAATATGTTTTCACTTTTCATGTTTCAAGGTCCTGTAATTGAATTTTTTGGAGAAATAGGCTTTCTTATTATCTATTTTGCCTCTATGGTTTTAGGTAATTTGTTTAGTCTATTTATTTACAAAAATCAGCCTTGGTATTCTGCAATTGGTGCATCAGGCGCGGTTTCGGGGATAATCTTTGCAGCAATTGCGATGGCTCCCAATGAAATTAGTGTTAACTTTTTGCCAGGATGGTTGTTTGGGACGCTTTATTTTGGATATTCTGTCTATATGATGATAAAGCCCAAACAATGGGATAATCTAGGACATGCTGCCCATTTGGGAGGTGCATTCTTCGGGTTGGTTTATGCTGTAATAATGAGACCTGAGACGGCAATACAAAATAGCTTATACCTTGGTGCAATGTCTTTACCACTTTTGTACTTGTCTTACGAGATTTTCATCAAAAAAAGAATAGGGTAGTAGAGTAGTTTTCTCTACCCAACACCTTTTCAAATATAGAATAAAGTCCAGTTTTTGGGCTTTATTTTTTTTCTTAAATTTAATTATGATCTAATGAATTCAATGCTTTCTTTACCCAATCAGCCCAAACTAAAACGAAATGGACTGATCGGATTGATATTACTTCTAAGTATGACGGCGCCATTGTCTACGGATATGTATCTTGCGGCGTTTCCTACCATTCTGAAAGAGTTTTCTACCACTACGCAGTTGTTAAACTATACTTTGGTTGGCTTTTTTATATTCTTCGCTATTGGGATGCTTCTCATGGGCCCACTGAGTGATAAATATGGAAGAAAACCCGTTTTACTTTCAGGTTTAGGTCTCTACTTAGTTTCTTCTCTGCTTTGTGCGGTCGCATTTAATATAGAATTATTAATCCTATTTAGAATAACGCAAGCTTTGGGAGCAGGAGCAATGGTAGCGGTTTCTACAGCTATCGTGAAAGATTCTTTTAGCGATATCGAAAGACCAAAGATCATCGCTTTAATCCAAATGTTAAGTGTAATTGCACCTACATTAGCGCCCATTATTGGTGCTGTGGTTATCAAATATCTCAATTGGCAAATGACGTTTGTGGTATTGGCGGCTATCTCTATAGGTGCTGTTTTTATGGCTTTAATGTTTAATGAAACTTTAGATGAAGAGAAGAAATTGAAAGGAAGCATTCTCGATACTTTCAAATCTTTAGGAACCATTTACAAAAATATTCCGTTTGTAACATTTTTATTAGCAACTGGGTGTACAGGAGCTATCTATATGGCTTTTATTGCAATATCCTCCTATATTTATATGGATTGGTTTAGTCTCTCAGAAACGCAGTATAGTTTGTTTTTCGCGTTCAACTCTATTATTTTAATGGTTGGTCCTTCTATTTATATTAAAGTTAAAAATCTACTTACGCCAAAACAAATCGTTTTATATTCCTTTGGAACCATAATGCTTGGGGGTATTCTTACTGTTTTGGTAGGTCATACTTCGCCATTTGTATTTGTGCTTACCTTTTTGCCCATCACATTTTCCAATAGTTTTTTAAGAGCATTTTCAGCCAATGTTTTATTAGGTCAAAAAGAAATGAATGCTGGCGCAGCATCTTCGGTTATTAGCTTTACCAATACCGCAATTGGCGCATTAGGGATGATGCTTGGCGCTTTGCCATGGTCCAATTATATTGTAGGCTTAGGAACGATTGCCATAGTTGCCATGGTCATCAGTTTTATATTAATTGCCATTTATTTAAAGAAAAATTTTAGTCTTAATGGTTTTTAAATTTTAATTAAGTGATTTATTATAGATGCCTCATTCAGTTGAACTTTAATTATAAGCATAAAAAAGGTTTCAAATTTACTTTTGAAACCTTTCTTGTTTATTTTTCACCCATCACGAAACGGTTATTTCCTGAGAGATCCTTTATTAATTCTGATGTTGAAAACGTATCTGTGTACAACGCTAATGTCTCTGGTCCCAATTTTTGGTTTATTTCCAAAAATAATAATCCTTGTTCTTTTAAACTTTCTTTGCAGTCGTCAGCAATCTTTCGGTAGAATAACAAAGCGTCTTCAGTAGGCGAAAACAAAGCCATCATTGGCTCGAAATCTTTTACAGAACCTTCTATTTCTTTTGCTTCATCCAACCCAATATAGGGAGGATTTGATACAATGACATCATACTGATCTTTCAATTCTAAGTTGAGATAATCTGCATGAAGGAAATTAATCTCCAATTTTAGATGAGCCGCATTTTTTTTCGCTATTTCTAAAGCTTTATCAGAATAATCTACACTCGAAATTTCTGCATTTGGAAAATGCTTTTTCAAAACCAAAGGAATAACGCCACTGCCAGTTCCGATATCCAAAACCTTAAATTTTTCTTGTCCGAAAGCCGACTTTTTTATTTTCGAAATTGCCAATTCCAAGAGTTCTTCTGTTTCTGGACGAGGAATCAAAACATCTTCACTTACAAAGAAATTCATGCCGTAGAATTCCGTTTCACCCAAAATATGTTGGTGAGGTTTTGTTGTTATTAATTCTTTTAAAATAAAATCTAAAGTCGAAATTTCTTCTTCAGTCAAAACTTGATTTTCGGCTCTTCTTTGGTCAAAAGCCGATAATTTCAAATGCTTTTCGATGAAAATTGAAAAAATAAAAGCGCTTTCAGAATCTGTATAAAGATGTGAAAGGCTCTCGGTAAAGTGTTTTTTGTAGTCTACAATTCTCATCTATCTAGTGAATACCAAGTTGGTGTCTGTGGATTTTTCTTCGTCTATTCTGTACCCTTCATAGTTGAAAGCCTTTACATCGTTCAAGGTTTCCGCCTTTGTTTCCGCGCAATATCTTACCATCAGACCTCTTGCGTGTTTGGTGTAGACAACGATTGTTTTTAGCTTTCCGTCTTTTAATTCATAAAAATTAAAATCAACAATAGGATGTTTGAATTTTTTTCTATCAATCACTTTTCCGTATTCTGTACTCGACAAATGCATTAGAATTTCGCCTTTTTTCATCTCAGAATTCAGTTGTTCTGTGATTTTTTCTCTCCAATATTCATATAGATTTTTATAATGCTCAAACGCAAAAGGTCTTCCCATTTCTAGTCTGTACAGCATAATCTTGTCTGATGGTTTCAGCAATCCATAAAGTCCCGAAAGTATTCTATAGTTTTTTTGAAGATAGTCAACAGATTCTTGGTCTAATGTTTTTGCATCAAGACCTCTATAGACTTCACCAGTAAATGTGAAAAGCGCAGGCGCCGATTGGTTGGCTTTTGGATGAGCTGTCCAAACTTGGTTTCGTTCCCAGTTTTCATCAGCCAATTTGGTGGAGATTTCCATTAGTTCTGACAAGTATTTGGGAGATTTTTCTTTAAGATAAGATTGAAGATACTCGGCTTCTTTGATGAATTTTGGGGTTGTAGTTTTCAGTAACTCTGTAGAGTTCTCGATATTCATCAGTTTTGCTGGTGAGGTAATTATTTTCATAAGAATTTGACGTAGCTTTTTTTTAATTTAAATAAAAATTCATTGCCATTAGCGAGATAAAATCATATATAAAATGACAGATAATTAGAATTTTCAGGTTGCGGTAATTTTTATAAAATGAGGCAAATACAAGCCCAATGAAAAACGGGACAATCACTTGTACAGCAGTTCCGTAAGTAAGGTGTAGCAGGCCAAATAAGAGGGCGCTTACAACAATTCCAACAGTAGGATTGTTGTATATTTTTTCTAATCTTGGTTGTATATATCCTCGCATCAATAATTCTTCTACAACGCCAGCTGTAAGACATACCGTAATGATGAGAGGATAATTATTTTTGAATAATGCAGTGAGATTTACCAACTTATTACTCAAATTTTGATTGGTTGATTTATTTAAAATAATTGATATAGTGCCTCCTCCAAAAAGACAGGTTAAATATAGGATACCTACTGCGCCAACGTAAAAAGGCAATCCATATTTTTTATCTTTCCACAAAAAAAAACTATTTTTTTCTATGAAGTAATTATAGAGAAAAACTAGAAATAACACTACCCATAATACCAATCTTGTAAAATAAAATTTGTTGGTCGTCATGAAATTAGTACCCCAAACAAAATTGGTAAGTGGCAAAACATACAACATGGTAAGGATAAGCAATAGAAAGGTAAAAATAATCCCAACAGAATATTTGGAAATCCAATTCATTATTAAAAAATGGTATTTCTACAAAATTCCTTTTCCTTGACGGATCAGTTCTGGTTCGCCCGAAGTAAGATCTACAATGGTAGATGCAACATTGTCTCCAAAACCACAATCTATTACAATATCTACCAAATGGTCGTATTTTTCAGCGATTAGTTCTGGATCAGTAGAGTATTCTATTACCTCATCATCATCTTTAATGGAAGTTGAAGCAATAGGATGACCCAATTTTTCTACTATAAGCTGCGGAATTGGATGATCGGGAACACGAATTCCGATTGTTTTATGGTTTTTGTAAGCCAAAGGCAATGCTTTGTTGGCTTCTAGTATAAAAGTGAATGGCCCTGGAAGATGGCTTTTCAAAAATCTAAATATTGAAGTGTCTACAGGTCTCGTAAAATCGGACAAGTGACTTAGATCGTTGCAAATGATTGAAAATTTGGCTTTATCTAGTTTCGTCTTTTTGATTTGAGCCAGTTTTTCCATGGCTTTAATATCAAAAATATTACAGCCTAGTGCATAAACAGTATCGGATGGATAGATAATAATCCCTCCATTGTTTAACGTTTTAACCACCTCATTGATAAGATTTTCCTGAGGATTTTCCGGATATATTTTCAATATTTTTGCCATAAGACAAAGGTACGAATAAAATATAATTTCAGTAAAAATGCTATATTTAAAAGAAAAACTTGCAGTTGTAGAAAAAAATCGTACATTTGCAGTCCAATAACGCGGGATAGAGCAGTAGGTAGCTCGTCGGGCTCATAACCCGGAGGTCATCGGTTCGAGTCCGGTTCCCGCTACTAAGATACTCCTTCGGTAGGAGACTAAAGATACATCGCGGGGTAGAGCAGTAGGTAGCTCGTCGGGCTCATAACCCGGAGGTCGCACGTTCGAGTCGTGTCCCCGCTACTAAGTTAACTCTTTCGGTAAAGAGTCTAAAGATACATCGCGGGATAGAGCAGTAGGTAGCTCGTCGGGCTCATAACCCGGAGGTCATCGGTTCGAGTCCGGTTCCCGCTACTAAGATACTCCTTCGGTAGGAGTCTAAAGATACATCGCGGGGTAGAGCAGTAGGTAGCTCGTCGGGCTCATAACCCGGAGGTCGCACGTTCGAGTCGTGTCCCCGCTACTAAGTTAACTCTTTCGGTAAGAGTCTAAAGATACATCGCGGGATAGAGCAGTAGGTAGCTCGTCGGGCTCATAACCCGGAGGTCATCGGTTCGAGTCCGGTTCCCGCTACTAAGCAAAGAGAATCACATGGTGGTTCTCTTTTTTTTGTTTAAATATTTAAGCCAAAAATAATCGGATCTAATAAAGCATTAGACCCGATTTTATATTTTTAGAAATATATTTAGTATTTCAACATCTCTTCAATTTTTGCAGCTAATTTTTCTGCATTTGGAAGATAAGCTTTTTCCAATACCAGATTGATAGGAACTGCCGGCGTATTGATAGATCCCATAGTTTCTACAGGAGCATCTAAATACTTAAAGCAGTTTTTGGATATACGGTGAGCAAAGGCTTCCGCAAAAGAGTTGTTGATTTGCTCTTCTGTAAGCACAATGCATTTTCCGTGCGCTTTTACACGCTCGAATACCAATTCTTCATCTAGCGGGCAGATGGTTCTTAGGTCAATAACTTCAACGTTTCCACTAAAGCTCTTTACGGCTTCTTTCGCCCAATAAACTCCCATTCCGTAAGTAACTACCACTACAGAATTACCTTTCTTAATTACAGACTCTTCAGCCTCAACTACAATTTTTCCTTTTCCAAATGGTAAAATATAATCTTCTGCAGGTTCTATGGTTTTTGCATCTTCTGTACCAGGAACTTTACTCCAATATAGCCCTTTATGTTCTAGCATAATTATTGGGTTAGGATCATAATAAGCGGCCTTTAATAATCCTTTGAAATCGGCTGCATTACTTGGGTAAGCAATCTTGATTCCTTTAATATTAGCTAAAATACTTTCTACACTTCCACTATGGTAAGGTCCGCCACCGCCGTACGCTCCAATAGGTACTCTGATAATATTGCTGACAGGGAATTTTCCATTACTCAAATAGCTAGATTTAGAAATTTCAGTAATTAATTGGTTGATTCCTGGGTAAATATAATCTGCAAACTGAACTTCAACAATTGGTTTTAATCCAACGGCACTCATTCCAGTGGTAGATCCAATGATATAAGCTTCTTGAATTGCTGTATTGAAAACTCTTTTCTTTCCGAATTTTTTGCCCAGCGTAACGGTTTCACGGAAAACACCTCCAATTCTTTCACCTACATCTTGTCCGTATAATAAAGCTTCAGGATGTTTCCACATGATTTCTTGTATCGCGTGGATGGCAGCATCTACCATTACTATTTTTTCTCCTCCTTCTGGTTCGCGTACACCCACTTCTTCAGTTATTGGTGTCGGAGCAAAAACATGATCCATCACGGTTTCTGGTAGCGGATCTTCTGCTTTTTGAGCTTTTTCGAATGCTTCTTCAGCTTCTAATCTAGCTTTTTTGGTAATCTGCTTTAGTAAAGCTTCATCTACGCCAGTATCCAAAAGTTGAATTCTTATGATCTCACCTGGATCCTTTTCTCTATGTTTTGCTATTTCGTCTTCTTCTCTATAGAACTCTCTTCTTACACCAGAGGTATGATGTCCGATAAGTACTGTTTTTGCACAAACTACAAGTGGTTTTCTCTCTGTTCTTACAAAGTCTACTGCTTTTTTCATGGCAATATAGCTTTCTTCGAAATTGGTTCCATCTACACGAACTCTTCCAAGACCTGTGAAACCAGCAACAAAATCGTAAGCATCACAAGTTCTTGCTTCTTCTTTGGTTACAGAAATTCCCCATTCGTTATCCTGAACCAAGAAAATAATAGGAAGTTGGTGTAGCGCAGCAAACTGAAATGCTTCACTTACTTCACCTTCCGTTACAGAGTTGTCACCCAAACTACAAACTACAACAGGATTATTTTCAAATTCTTGTAAATTGAATTCTTGAATGTATTTTATACCTTGAGCTACACCAGTTGTAGGAATAGTCTGCATCCCTGTAGCCGAACTTTGGTGGATAATCTTTGGCATACTTTCGTCTCTGCTCGATGGATGCGAGTAGTACGATCTACCACCAGAAAATGGATCTTCTGCTTTTGCCAGCAATTGAAGCATCAGTTGGTATGGCTCAAAACCTATACCCAACAAAATACTTTCGTCTCTATAATAGGGTGAAACCCAATCTTCTTTTGTCAACTGGTAAGCTGTTGCCAATTGTATAGCTTCGTGTCCTCTAGAAGTGCTATGTACGTATTTACAAATCGATCTGTTTTCCTCATAGATATCCGCCATTGCCTTAGCAAGCATCATATGGTGATAAGCTTTGAGTAAAATATCTTGTGAAACCTTTTGGTGCAGTGTATTTTCCATAGAAAACAAAGATACATAAAAAAACAAAATACTAACGATTGTTAGTATTTTGTATTGTTATATTTGAATGATAATTATTCTTTAATAATTTTTTTAGTTATAGTTTCTGCATCCGTTTTCAATTCGATAATGTAGATTCCATTGCTGAATGAAGAAAAATCTAAACTATTTTCTTCAGAATTTATTGTACCCGTTTGAATTAATTTTCCAGTTAAATCTAATATAGTATATTTTGATTTTGCAGGTGCTTTCAAGATTTTCACATAATTTTTTGTAATAGTGGGTGCAATTATTATTTCATTAGATTTAGATGTTTCTCCTAAGGCTAATAAACTAGTATACCCGGTGGTCATAATAGAATAATTTTGTGGAGCATTTAATCCTTCACTGTTCTTTAAAGTACCTTTATTAGTAATCTCAATTCTATATGTTCTACCTGAAACCGGAGCATCTATCACCACTTGTTCTACATTGTCTACAGTATTATCACCTTTAGTTGCTGGAGTCATTGGGCTATCCGCGTCTAGTTTCCATGGTTGGTAAACTGTATTAGTTACAGTATCAATAATTCTAACATCAAGATCGTTAACTAATCTAGATATTCTATTGTTATAGACATCGCTAATGTACTGGTCAGGAAAATTAAATTGAGGATCTAGCCAAGATATAGTTACTTTAAGCGGCTCGCTTCCAGAAGCAATAACAGTTTTTGTGTTGGTAGTACCACTTATCAATGTTTCATCATTAAAAACTATTGAATTATTTGATTTTGCAACTAGCAATTCTGCACCCTTTTTAGCATTGATGAATCCCCATCCAAAATGTGGATCTGGTCCTATATTTCCTGCTTCAGAAGCAGAGTGAATCATTAAGGTTTTTGCCGAAGCTGCATTAAGTTCTGCATTATTGAAGAGCTGCTTATTTATTTGCGTCCACAATCCAATGATACCAGTTACCACAGGTGCTGCGAAGGATGTACCACTGCCACCAGCATAAGAACTACTACCAGTAGCGTTTGTAGATGGATAATAAACATTGGTACCTACCGTTGAGATGTCTGGTTTAATACCACCATCATCTCTTGGTCCAGCACTGCTATATGAAGAACGTACTACATCACTTGAAGTTGTATATTTAAAATTATTGGTTGTAATAATGTCGGTTGCACCTACTACGATAATATTTTTTGCTAATGAACCAGGGCCAATACAATCATATCCTTGAGAACAATTATCAGAAGGTAATGTAGCAGTAGCTGGAAAAGGAACCCATGCACCATTTGCACTTCTATAATATTTAGGGGCAGTGCCACTTGTAGCATTTGGTCCCATACCAAAATAATTACCTGATGATTTAACGATGATATATGATGGATTGTTGGAAACTATCAAATCGTAATTATAGTCATTTGTACTATAAGTACCGTTGTAATCATAAATAATTCCATTTTGATAGCCACCATTCCAGTTGTATGCAGTTAAAGGATATGGAGCAGTTGAGCTATATGTCTCTGTCCATCCAGAATTCACACCATAAGAGTGGTTAGAAATTTTAGGTGCAGCTGTAAGAATTTTTTGAAATACTGTAGATGGGGAAGTTGCTCCCGGAAGAGTAGTTGTTGCAAACATATAACTATCCATTGTAGAATTCATGGCAACACCTTTTATGTTACCTACAGGTATGGGAGGTGTGCCAGATGTTAATGAAACACTTTTAGATCCAATAAATCCACCAACACCTGTTGCATGATCAGAATAAGACTGTATTGCATCCTCTAAATTGGTAATCCTATTAGGTAGGTTATTAAAAGCATTGTGTGCTTCAAAAATTCTTCCCCCGTCAAAAACTGTATATTTAATACCCTCTCCATTGAAAGCACCAGTTAGTCCATTAACTCCACCCGCGGTATTTAAGTTGTCTGCATTAGAGTTTGATACTTGTCTTAGATCATTTTCTTGAAAAAAATAAGGCAAATCAAATACAAAACCAGCAAGATTCTTTCTTTCCTCTTCAATTATTTTCAAGGTTTCAGCAGATTTATCTGCACCAAATCGTTTGGCAATATAAGCATCAAATTTTGCTGTATTTTCTTTGTTTTGTTTTGCAAATTCTTTGTTAAGAACATCATTACTTTGTGCATTTAAAAAGCCTATTGCTAATGTTCCTATTAAAAGTAAATGTTTTTTCATAATACTACGTAAACTATATATTAATTTATTTATTAGCAAATATATATAAAAAATATTATTTCATTAATTAATAATAGTAAGTATTCACTAAATTTACATTAATACACCAATTTTGGAACATTTAATTTCCAAATATTGTGAGGAAATTTAGTATAATAATATTCTGAAAAAAGTATTTCTTCTAAGTTACAATTTTAGACCATTCATATATCTCTTAAAATTATTTAATAAAAAAATTGAGTAACTTTACAACTTACTTTTTTTAAACCTTAAAACCATCCATGTACTTAGTATTTGATACAGAAACCACTGGTTTACCAAAGAATTTTAATGCTCCACTCTCAGACTCAGATAACTGGCCAAGAATGGTACAGATTGCTTGGCAGCTGCACGATGATAATGGTGTGCTGCTAGAGAATCAGGATTATATAATAAAGCCAGAAGGATATGATATTCCCTTCAACGCGGCAAGAATTCATGGTATTACCACGAAAATTGCCCAAGTAGAAGGACGAGATTTACAAGAGATCTTAGAAGAGTTTTCTAAAGTTCTAGAGCGTGTAAGGGTAGTCTCTGGTCATAATGTAGAGTTTGATTACAATATTGTAGGTGCCGAATTTTTCCGTAAAAATATGACGGATAATCTGCAAGAGAAACCCAAAGCGGATACGATGATTTTGGGAACCGACTATTGCAAACTAGGTGGTGGAAGAGGAGGAAGATACAAATCTCCGAAGCTAGAAGAATTATACGAAAAATTATACGGGTACAAATTTGATGAAGCACACAACGCAGCAGCCGATGTAAATGCGACAGCGCAAGTTTTCTTCGAAATGATGAGGATAGGCATTATCACATCAGAAATTTTGAAAACCTCAGAAGATCAGTTGGCTTATTTTCAAACGCTGTATCCTGATCCTATAAAGCCTTTTCCTATTATTGTAAGAAGGCAAGTTGCAGATTTTAATAATAAAAAAAAGAAAGCAGATGTAGGGAGTGTAGATGATGTAGATCTTGGACGCTATTTTAATTTTGACAATCATAGTGTTTTTTCAACGCTTACGGCTACTTCTAGTATTTCAGATCTTATCAAAAGAGCTACAGAAGATCGTTTTCCTGCTGTAGGTATGGTGGATCTTGGGAACATGATGGGTGCATTCAAATTTGTATCAGCTGTTGAATCTGCCAACTCCGATCGTGCGAAGAAGCATAAAGAATATGTAACCAAAAAGCAAGAAGCAGAAGAAAACGGAACCGAATTTACGGAAGAAGAACCTATTTCTGAGCCTTTAATCCCTGTGGTGGGTTGCGAATTTTATATTTCAGATCGTTATGAGCAAAAACAATTTACCAAAGATGATCCCGACAAAAGAACACAAGTTGTGCTTCTTGCCAAGGATTTTAATGGATACAAAAATTTAGCAAAGCTATCGAGTATAGGTTTCTTAAAAGGTTTCTATTTCGGAGTACCAAGAATTAGTAGAGAAGTTATTGCCGAATATAAGGAAGGTTTGATAGCGCTTACCTCTGGTGTTAATGGAGATATCCCAGAAGCCATCCTAAATACAGGTGAGCAGAAAGGGGAAGAACTTTTCAAGTGGTGGAAAGATACATTTCAAGACGATTTTTATGTTCAAATTCAAAATCATCAACTGCCAGAAGAAGAGCACTTGAATGATGTTTTGTTGCACTTTGCGGATAAGTATGATGTTAAAATTTTAGCCCAAAATGAGACCTACTATACTCATAAAAACGATTCTAATATTCAAGATATCGTTAGTTGTATCAAAGATGGCGAAAAGCAATCTACACCCGTTGGAAAAGGCTTTGGAAAAAGACGCGGACTAGCTACTACAGAATATTACATTAAAAATAGTCAAGAACTAAAAGAAACATTTTTAGCCTATCCAGATGCGTTTGAAGCCTATGAAGAATTTTTGCCAAAATTCAGTCCCTACACTTTAAAGAGAGATGTTCTCTTGCCGAAATTTGATATTCCGGAAAAGTTTCTCCATGCTGAGGATGAACTAGATGGCGGCAAAAGGGGAGAGATGGCTTACCTTACGCACCTTACTTATGAAGGAGCTAGGAAAAGATATACAGAAACCGGAATTACAGACGAAATTAAAGAACGCTTGGATTTCGAGTTGGATGTAATTGCCAATACGGGGTATCCAGGATATTTCCTTATTGTACAAGATTTCTGTAATGAGGCGCGAAATATGGGAGTTTGGGTTGGACCTGGACGTGGATCTGCAGCAGGATCTGCAGTTGCTTACTGTATTGGAATTACCAACGTTGATCCCATTAAATACGATTTGCTATTTGAGCGTTTTCTTAATCCTGAAAGGGTTTCTATGCCCGATATTGATATCGATTTTGATGATGAAGGTCGTGATAAAGTTATCAAATGGGTGATTGACAAATACGGAAGAAACCAAGTTGCTCAGATTATCACCTATTCTGTGTTGGGTGGTAAGTCTGCGATAAAAGATGCAGGACGTGTATTAGATTTATCAATTCCGGAAACAATTAATATTACAAAACTTATTCCACCCGCGCCAGGGATGAATATTGCTAAAGCTTTGTCCAAATATGATAAATTAAAACCCGAAGACCAACAATTGGTGGACGAGATGAAGTTTATCCTTAATAATAACGACGATCCACGCTTTGATGTACTTGCGAGTGCACAAAAGATGGAGGGTTGTATACGAAATACAGGAATACATGCTTGTGGAGTTATTATAACACCGGAAGATGTAAGTAATTTGGTACCAGTAACTATTGCTGCGAAAGATGCCGATATTCTGGTTTCTCAATTTGATAACTCGGTGGCAGAAAGTGCAGGACTTCTAAAGATGGACTTTTTAGGACTTCGTACGCTTACCATTATCAAAGATGCGGTAAGGTTGATCAAGCAAAGACATGGAGTAGACATTAACCCGGACGATTTACCTTTAGACGATGTAAAAACGTATCAACTCTTCAAGGAAGGTAGGACTATTGGGATTTTCCAGTATGAAAGTCCAGGCATGCAAAAATATATGAGAGAGCTGAAACCTACTGTTTTTGCCGACCTTATTGCCATGAATGCCTTGTACCGTCCAGGACCAATAAAGTACATTCCGAATTTTATTAATAGAAAACATGGTATTGAAGAAATAGTTTATGAC
This sequence comes from Chryseobacterium sp., assembly GCF_045629545.1. Classification (GTDB taxonomy): domain Bacteria; phylum Bacteroidota; class Bacteroidia; order Flavobacteriales; family Weeksellaceae; genus Chryseobacterium. Next base: position 26,886 of record NZ_JAZQRK010000016.1, read on the forward strand.
CTTGAAGAAACAGAAGAATACCTAAAAGAAACCTACGGAATTACCGTTTACCAAGAGCAAGTAATGCTTTTGTCTCAAAAATTAGCCAACTTTACAAAAGGGGAGGCAGATACACTGAGAAAGGCAATGGGTAAAAAACAGATTGATGTTTTGAATAAGATGTACCCAAAATTCATAGAAGGAGGAAGGAAAAATAATCTGGCAGAAGGTCCTTTAGAAAAAATATGGAATGACTGGAAAGCGTTTGCAGAATATGCCTTCAACAAATCTCACTCTACTTGCTACGCACTTATTGCTTATCATACGGCTTATCTAAAAGCCAATTATCCAGCAGAGTATATGGCGAGTGTAATGAGTAATAACATTAACAATACCGCGCAGATAACACTCTTCATGGAGGATTGCAAATCTATGGGTGTTGATGTATTAGGACCCGATGTGAATGAATCTCAGTATAAGTTTTCTGTAAATGACAAAGGGCAAATTCGTTTTGGCTTGGGGGCAATCAAAGGAATTGGTGAAGGGCCAAGTGAAGCCATTAATAAAGAAAGAGAAAATGGAAGGTTCAAAAATTTGTATGACTTTTTAGAAAGAATACCTTCTTCTCAGATGAACAAAAGAGTAGCAGAAAGTTTGGTGATTGCAGGTGCTTTTGATGAGCTCGCTCCATTCCATAGAGGACAATATTTTGATATAGATCCATCCGGGAAAACCAACATTGAAAGGCTATTGAGATACGGACAAAGCTTCCAAGAAAGTAAAAATGAAGTAGAAAATTCGCTGTTTGCAGATTTTGCGGATGAGATAAAAATAGAACAACCCAAGCTGGCGCCTTGCCCAGAGTGGCCCAATATGTATAAACTGAATAAAGAAAAAGAAATTATTGGTTTCTATCTTTCGGCTCATCCGTTGGATGAATTCAAATACCACTTTCAGTTTATCCAGGGACAATTAAGTAAAAAATCTGTTCTAGAGAAGGGATTAGAAAATACAATCCATGCTGATGTTGCACCCATTTTGGAGATAGATATTCCGGATGAGGTTTCAGAAAGTGTAGATATTGTTTCGGATGATATTATTGCAGGTGAAGATGAAATTATAGAAGAATCTTTGAAGAAAGCAGAGCCAAAAGGTCACTTCTCTTTCCTTAATTTGGATGAGGTAGATGCTTACAAGGAGCAGGCATTTGCTAACACTTCCACAGAATTATTTGAGGAAAAGAAGAAGGATTGGAAAACACTTCAAAAAGAAAGAGAAAATGGGGGTTCAGGCAAAGAATTTACAGTGGCGGGTCTCATCACCGAATACAGAGTACAAGATGGATTCAAAAGTGGTGAAAAAGTGGCTTTTTTAATGCTTGAGGATTACTCAGGATCTTACTCTTTCAGATTGGGAGATCGAGATTATATGCGCCTAAAAGAGAAGTTGGAGGTGCAACGTTTTGTTATCTTGAAGATTAAATTTGCACAGGTAAAAGATGGTAGAGTTTTCGTGAACGTGACGGATGTTATAGAGCTTCAGGAAGCGTTTGATAAATTTGCCAAAAGTATCTCTTTGGTGATGGATGTAATGGATTTTCGTAAGGAAGACCTCAATTTCCTTGAAAATGTTTTTGAACAAAATAAAGGAGATAAAAAATTTAAAGTTTACATTAAAAACGATGAGGACGAAAAGCATATTGAACTACAATCTACAAAATATACTGTAGATCTGAATGGAGATTTGATTCAAGAAATTGCTTTGCTCAATAAATATGAGTTTTATTTAAACTAAATCCTAAAAAAATAGAAATTAAGATTGTAGAAGTGGCTTTGGTCACTTTTTTTATTTATAAATCATTGGAGATTAATAATCTGATGTCTTAGATAGATGAAAGTTTTTTATTCTAAATGTCAACTATAATAGAAATAATAATTACTGCATTCTAATTATTAAAATTTTATTAAAATTTCTTAATAAATAAATCTTATATAAATAAAAGTGCGATAATAATGATAAATATTCATTAAATAATATTTTGTGTTATTATATTTATTAATTTAGTAGCCATTCTAAATCAATTATATATGAATTATCTTTCTCATTTAAAAAATGTGATGAATTGTAGAAAAAGATATGCTGTACTCGCATTATCTTTATTCGTTACAAGTACATCAATGGCTCAAACAGTGTCGAGTTATTCTTTTACACAAGCAGTTGGTAATTATGTACCAATTACGGGTGGTACCAATATGGAACTGTTACCATCTGCTACAAGTGGCTTTGATAGCCATTATTTTCATAATAGTACAGGAGGAATTAATGGGACTACAAGCTCTGGAACTTTCAATGCTTTTCCTATCGGATTCAATTTTACTTATAAAGGAACTATATACGATGGATTCTTTATAGGTACCGATGGATATATAAGACTTGGTTCTATTGCGGGTTCCGCAACTGCCGGTACTGGTTCATCACCTATCTCATCATCAGCTGCCAATACAAATGATGTTATTTCTGCATTTGGGTTAGATTTAGTTGGAGGTTTTAGAGCTGCTAATGCTACACGTACTATTAGTAGCCCCACTTTTACTCTTACGGGTACGAGTACAGGGTTGGCAAGTAACATTACGGCAGGTATGCGTATTGTGGGATCTGAAATACCTGCAGGTACTACAGTAGTTGCGGTAAATGGTAATGTAATCACTATGTCTGCAAATGCAACAGCTAGCAGTACTTCTGCAACAGCGTATTTTGTGGCAAATGATAATATTTCTTATGCAACATCTGGGAATGTCGGATCACGTGTACTAACGGTACAATGGAAAAATTCTAGCAGATATGGTGGTAGTGGAGATGTGCTGAATTTTCAAATAAAACTATTTGAAGGAACTAATGCTATACAAACAGTTTATAATAATATTGCCTCTTCGCAGGTAACTACTGCAAGTACTGTACAGGTAGGACTAAAAGGTGCTCTAAGTCCAGTAGATTATAATAATCGAACAGGAACTACTACTACAAACTGGTCTTCATCTACCTCAGGTACAAGTAATACAGCAACCTTGTCATTTAAAGGAGCGGCGGCTACAGGTGGTATGATGGTGCCCGAGACGGGTCTTACTTATACTTGGACACCACCAAGTCCATGCGCAGGAACTCCAACTTCTGGTACCATTACGCCATCTACACAATCTATGATTAATGGTCAAACTCCTGCTCAGTTGATGCTTTCAGGTTATAGTGGAGGAGTATCAGGTATTACTTTCCAATGGCAAGAATCTTCTGATAATACAACTTGGACAAATGTTGCAGCAGGTACAGGTGCTACTACGTCTAGTTATACCCCAATTCCTTTTGCGGGTGCTACAGTTTATTACAGATGTGTTGTTACATGTTCTGCGAGTTCATTATCTACAAATTCAGCATCTGTTGTGATTAATCCGTGCGGGCTAGTTGCAGACTTTACACAGGATTTTGATTCTATAACTCCTGCAGCACTACCATCGTGCTGGGCGAAAGTTGGAACTACTGGTACTGCATATACACAAGCAAGTACTGCAATGAGTGGTCCGAATGTTCTTTATATTTATTCATCTACTGCAACGAATATTGCGATGGTTTCAATGTCACCATTGTCAACACTGCAATCTGGAGCATATAAGTTGAAGTTTAAAGCAAGATCAAATTCTACCATAGGGGGTATAGTTGAGGTGGGCTATCTTACAAACCCAAATGATCAAACTACATTTACTTCTCTCGGTTCATTTACTACCACTAGTACTACTGTACCGAATGATTTTTTTATAAATAACATAACGGCTCCAGCAGGTGTAACAATCTTGGCATTTAAACATACTGGGTCACCAGCCAACGGTTTATTTATAGATGATGTTGTTTATGAACTGATGCCTACTTGTGTAGAGCCAACTGCAGTATCAGTTGCAACTTCTACTATTACTCCTTCGGGAGCTACAGTATCTTGGACTTCACCAAATACGGTTCCTGCAAATGGATACCAAGTATACTACAGTACATCTAGTACAGCACCTACGGCGACAACCGTTTTGGATGCTACCAATTCTATGTCTTCTTCTACTACTTCAGCATCAATTAATGGGTTATTACCATCTACTAAATATTACACTTGGGTAAGATCTGTATGTGTAGGCAACGATAGAAGTATTTGGAGCGAAAATTTTGCTACTTTTACTACATTATGTTCTCCGCCTACAATAATTACCGCGACAGGAAATTCATTTTGTCCAGGTAACGTCACCACCCTTAATGCAACTACTGCAGCAGGAGCAAATATCAATTGGTATGACGCTTCTACTGGGGGTGTTCCAATAGCAACTGGAAACGTTTTTACTACGCCAGTTCTTTCTAGTACAACAAATTATTATGCTTCAGCTTATACAGGAACAAACGCTAATGTAGGTTTGGTCAACGCAATGTCTAGCGCTGGATATGGTTTATCTGCAGGTCTGTTTTTTGATGCAATTACTGATTTTAACCTAGAGGGTGTATATGTATATCCCGTAGGTACAGGAGCGGGTACAGTTACAATTCAATTACAAAATGGTAACGTTTCTCCAGCAACAATGCTTCAAACAATTACTGTTAATTTAACAGGTACTGCAACTCCTACAAAAACATTTATTCCATTAAATTTTGCGATCACTCCTGGAACAAATTATAAATTGATGATGACAACGAAATCAGGAAATATTTCTGAGCTTATACGTGAATCTGGAACTTCATGGGGGGCTTACCCAATGAGTATTCCAGGAGTTATGTCTATTACAGGTGGTAATTTGAGTGGTAATTCTGTAAGTACTTCATATTATTATTTCTACGATTGGAAAGTAGTTACAGGTTGTGAATCTGCAAGACAACTGGTTACTGCTACAGCAGATCCTGCTCTTTGCTTAGGAACTTCTGAATCAGAATTAAATAAAAATACGATTACCGTATATCCGAATCCTTTTGCAGATGTTCTTACTATATCTGATGTTTCAAATGTGAAATCTGTTTCTATTATTGACATTGCTGGAAGATTAGTTAAATCAATTGATAATCCATCTTCTCAACTTCAGTTATCTGAATTGAAATCTGGAATGTTTATGATTGTTTTAAACATGAAAGACGGATCCAAACAAACTATTAAGGCTATAAAAAAATAATATTTTTTAGAAATTTGGTAGGAAACGGCAACTAAGTACAGTTGCCGTTTCTTTTTTGAATAATAAAATTAATATTATTGGTGCCTAGCTTAAAGACCCCTAGGGATTATTAAACATAAAATTTATCGGTATTTTATATTTACCATCTGTCTTTTTTTTCCATTGCAAAACCTTATATGTTATAGTTTAAATCTTGCTGATATATTGGTCGAAATTTTATGGAAAAATGCTAGAACATTATGACTAAGGTCGGATGATTTTAATGTTGATAAATATGTAGTTGTTTTGCTTTAAAATGAAAAGACTTAAGTTATACGAGAAATAATTTTAGCCTTTGAACTCTGAAGTATGTAGTTTTACCCATCCGATCCTGTTCATGCTTGACTGTTTGCTTTTTTAAAACTTATATAAATTGGGCCATGAGCCATTGAAAAATGCTTGGATTATGAACCTTTCATGTAACGTTTTTGTTTATGATCTTCTTTTAACACAAGCTTCCTCTTGACCCTAAATACTCTGTTCATTTCCGATAAGGGTATGGATAAAATTATTCGATACAGCGGATAAGAAACGATGCGTAGGTGAATACAAGGAGTTTTATTTTGTCCAACACAAAAATTTTAAATAAGAATACCAATTTATCCCCAGTGATGCAAAATTGTGTTAGAAAGTGATTGCTTCTTGAACTTAATAGTAGAACTGAATTATACAATGCTAATTGAATGTCACCAAAGATATAGTTCGTAACACTTACAATGGTAACATCCCAAGCACACAAACGCTACAACGAATTTTAAAAGGCAGTAAACCATCGCCTTGAGATTGATTCTAGAGTTGTAAACGATTTTTAAATTAAAAAGCTTGGAATATTTTATTAAAATTTAATTCCACTTTACACCAAATTTTTTATGCAAAAAAAGAAACGATAGGGAGAATAACAACAGCATTCACGAAACTTTTACCAAATATATGGGCAAGGGAAAGCACATAAAACCTATAAATTTGGAAATAAGGCAGGACTTATAACCAGTACTAGTGAGGGAAGAAAATTATGTTTAATAAAAAAGCCGATTTACTAATTTCTATAAAAATCACATCTTAAATCTACTTTTGGAATCTTTAGAAAATGATGGAAATATTAGTGAAGGATACTACTTATTTATGTTCTCAACATTGTATTGCTAAATATATTTTTTAACAATAAATTTTAAAAGATTTCATTTTTAGGCGAGCCTACAAATTTAAAATTTGGAAAATTTAAAAAATTAAATTTGATATTCAGAATCTTAAATTATATAAATACAATTTTCATGGATTGTAATGTGGTAGTACAAATTTCGAAGGCATAAAATAAATTTTATTTATTAGCATAAGTAAAATTGTCACTTTTTTCATATTTTACAATAATTTATGAAAAAATAACAATTTTTTTTCAAGATTTAATGTAATTTAGTAACACAAATTTATTAAATATTAAGAATATGAAAAAAATTCTATTTACAAGCTGCATTTTACTTTTTGCAAACGCTTTCGCACAAACTTATTGTATCCCAGAGTTTGATGATGGATGTGATGGTGGAGATTTGATAGACAATTTTCAAATGACAACCGCCAATTTTAATCATCAAGGCTCGGGCTGCTCTACTGGATCTTATGGAGATTTTACAAATCAATTTATAATTTTGAGTCCTGGCCTAACCTATCCATTTACCATAACTCATGATTATGGTAGTCAACATGTAAAAATATGGATAGATTTTAATAATGATGGCTCCTTTGATGGAGCTACAGAAACGATGTCTACGACACAAAGTATAAATTTGAATGGAGTAGATACTAGCAGTGGTAATATAATTGTGCCTTCATCAGTGCCAGTAGGAAATTACAGAATGAGGGTAGCAACAAGATTCTTTAATGATCCCATTCCATGTAATATACTCGGTTATGGGGAAGCGCATGATTATATGATAACTATTGGAGCACCTCCTACATGTTTAGCACCTTCTAATACAAATGTAAGTGCTATCACTACTACCTCTGCAACTCTCAATTGGACCGCTCCTACTAGCACAGTTGGTCTAGGTTATGAATATTACCTTTCTACTACTAATTCTGCTCCTCCAGTGTCAGCAGTTCCAACAGGAAATATGCCAGCAACATCTACTTCTAAAAATATCACAGGCTTACAACCTTCTACCAGTTATTATGCGTGGGTTAGAACCCTCTGTACCAGTACAGATAAAAGTGCGTGGATGTCTTATCCCAAATTTAATACCCTCTGTGGCGCTGTAGTGCCATCTTATACGAACGATTTTTCTACCTTCCCTGGAAATTGCTGGTCCCAAGCATTAGGAGGTTCAGTAGCTTCTGGATCCACTACGGCTGGGTCTAATTGGCATGCAGATGGCTTTTTAAATTCGGGTTCTACAGGTGCTGCTAAAATAAATTTATATTCACTTTCGAGTACTGAAGAAGTGGGGTGGCTAAAAACAAATGCATTTAATTTATCAGCAGGTGGATATAGAGTAAAATTCGATTACGGAGTGACAGATTATAGTAATTCAGACCCATCAGCAATGGGGTCAGATGATTATGTACAATTTGTAGTTTCGTCTGATGGGGGCACTACTTGGAATGTACTACAAACATGGAATACTTCAAATAGTCCAAGTAATACTTCTAGCACATATATTTTGGATTTACCAACGTATACTAGTGCAAATACAGTATTTGCTTTTATTGGTAGTAATGGTGTTGCCGTAGATCCGGAAGATTATGAATTCTTTATAGATAATTTCATAGTAGAGTCCGCTAACCTTTCAACTACAGAAGTACCTAATTCTAAAAATAATCTCAAAGCTTATCCAAATCCATTTGCTGATGTTCTTACAATTTCAGACGCTACAAAGGTGAAATCAGTTTCTGTTATTGATATTGCTGGAAGAGTGGTAAAAACGATAGATAATCCATCTTCTCAACTTCAGTTATCTGAATTGAAATCTGGAATGTATATGATTGTTCTTATTATGAATGATGGTTCTAAACAAACCATTAAGGCTATAAAAAAATAAAATGCTTTAATTGTATAAAACTACGGAAGGGACTCGCTAATGAGTCCCTTCTGTTATATATGAAAGTTTTAAATTTAGTTATTTGGAGATACTGTTTGCGAAGACCCTGTATTGAGAAAGGATAATACCTCTGGGAAAAACATCACTATGATAAAGTAGAATACCACTACCAGAATGATGAGTCCAAATAAAATTATTACCAAATTGTTGGGTCTGTTTTTGTTTTGTGTGTCCATTGTGTGATTATTTTAGGTTAAGTGTTATCATTTCTAAAGCTAAATCCTTGCCATGAAGGATTGGGTTATCTCCAATTTGAATTTTGATTTAATTAAAAAAATAATTCTCTACAGAATTTGCAGTTTTTCTCCACACCGTTTGCAATATCTAGCATCATCATCTATATCGTCATTACCGCAACGCTCGCATATCAATTCTAAATTTTGTCTTTTATTTCTCATTTCCGCAGTTACTATTCCAGTAGGTACAGCAATTATAGAATAACCAGCAAGCATTAGAATTACTGCGAAAAATTTTCCTGTAGGTGTAATAGGTGATACGTCTCCATAGCCCACTGTTGTCACGGTAACTACGGCCCAATATATAGATTGTGGGATAGTTTCAAAACCTGGTCTTCCACCTTCTACCATAAACATTAAAGAACCAACAATTACCGAGAAGATAATTAAAAATAATAAAAAAATATAAATTTTACGGGAACTATTTTTTAAGGCTTTAACGATGAAATATCCATCATTCATGAAATCCAAAAGATTAAAAATCCTGAAAACCCTTAGCATTCTCAACATTCTGAAAATCAAAAAATACTTCGTAAAAGGAAAGAAAAAACTTAGATAAAAAGGAACCAAAGACAAAAAATCTATTATCCCAAAAAAGCTGAATATATAGTTTTTCTTATTTTTAATAACTGCAATACGCATCACATATTCGGTAGTAAACATTAATGAAATAATCCACTCTAAAATAATAAAATAAATGTGAAATTTTTTATCTAGAGCAGGTATACTTTCCATCATAATGATACCCGTACTTACAAAAATGAGAGATAGGAGTACAATATCAAATAGCTTCCCTAGCTTGGTGTCCGATCTATAGATGATTCTGTATAGGAAGCGTTTCCACAGTTTATCCTCGGGTTCATAATAATGTTCTCTTTCCATGAGATGTGTTATATGTTATTGTTAAATTATCCCTAATTTTGTAGCAAACTTACAGAATAAAATGACAATACGTGAAGTAATCTCAGAAATTGAGAATCATATTGCGATGCCACAAGCAGAAGATTTCGATAATGTAGGGCTTTTATGTGGTTTGGATAGCAGAGAAGTCACGGGCATTTTGGTTTGCCATGATGCGCTGGAAAATGTCATACAAGAAGCTATAGAGAAAAAGGTAAATATGGTAGTCTGTTTCCATCCCATTATTTTTTCGGGGTTGAAATCTATCACAGGGAGAAACTATGTAGAAAGAGCAATTCTAAAAGCTATTGAGAATAAGATTGCTATCTACGCAATCCATACCGCTTTTGATAATGATATTAAAGGAGTAAATGCAGGGATATGTAATCTATTAAATTTAAAAAATCAAAAGATTCTTCAGCCTAAAAAAAATAATCTGAGGCAAATTTCTGTTTTAGTACCTAAGGATAATGCAGAAAAAGTGAGAAAGGCACTATTTGAGGCTGGTGCAGGCAATATTGGTTTTTACGACGAATGCAGTTATACAAGTGAAGGCAAAGGAACTTTCAGGCCACTTTTGGGCTCTGATCCTGTTGTAGGTGAACAAGGTAAAAGAGAATGTACAGATGAGGTGAAAATTGAAGTGATATTTGAAGGTTACAAACAAAATAAAATTGTTGGAGCTATGAAGGCAGCACATAATTATGAAGAAGTAGCCTATCAGATCGTAAGTTTAGATAATGAAAATCAACAGACAGGTCTGGGTATGTATGGTGAGTTAGAAAATGAAATGGACGAAGTAGAATTTCTAACCTTAGTTAAAAATAAATTTAAGCTAAATATAATAAAGCACTCAGAATTTATAGGAAAGAAAATAAAAAGGGTAGGAGTCTTGGGAGGATCTGGAGCTAGCGGAATAAGAGCTGCAATAGCGCAAAAGTGTGATGCTTATCTAACGGGAGATTTGAAATACCATGATTATTTTTTAGCAGAATCTAAAATGCTACTTTGCGACATTGGGCATTACGAGTCCGAGCAATTGGTAAGTGAACAATTATTTGAAATTTTGTCGCAAAAATTTAGTACATTTGCAATCTTAAATTCTAGTGAAAAGACAAACCCAGTAAATTATTTCCTATAGATATGGCAAAAATCACCACCGATATTTCAGTTGAAGAAAAATTAAGAGCTTTATACGATTTACAAATCATTGATTCTAGATTGGATGAAATCCGAAACACGAGAGGAGAATTGCCAATTGAGGTTGAAGATCTTGAAATTGAGATTGAAGGTCTTGAAAAAAGAGCTGAAAAATTTCATGCTGAGATAAAAGAGCAAAATGATCAAATCAATACAAAAAATGAAGTGATCAACCATGCAAAATCTCTAATTGAAAAATACAAATCTCAACAAGATAACGTAAGAAACAATAAAGAATTTGAAGCTTTAGGGAAAGAAATTGAATACCAAGATCTTGAAATTCAACTTTCTGAAAAAAGAATCAAAGAATATGGTGCTAAGATTTCTCACAAAGAGGAGACGCTAAATGAGCTAAACACTAAAATAGCAGATTTCAAAAATCACTTGAAGTTCAAGAAAGAAGAATTGGAAGGTTTGGTAGCAGAAACTCAGAAAGAGGAAAACTACCTTATTGAAAAATCTGAGGAATTCGCTTCAAAAATCGACCAAAGATTATTAGCTTCTTACCAAAGAATTAGAAATAACTCCTCTACAGGTCTTGCAGTAGTAGGATTAGAAAGAGGGGCTCCTAAGGGTTCTTTCTTTACAATACCTCCACAAAAGCAAATGGAGATCGCACAAAGAAAAAAAATAATTATTGATGAGCACTCAGGTAAAATCCTTGTAGATGACGAGTTGGTAATGGAAGAAGATGAGAAAATGAAATCCGTGATTAAATTCTAGTTTTTCGATTTTCTTTGAAACACAAAAAAACCTGATAAAAAAAATTATCAGGTTTTTTTTTAATCTTTATGTTCATACATTTTAGTATAAAGTGCTATGAATCTTTCTTTAATGGCTTTCCTCTTCAGCTTCAACGTTGGAGTTACCAAGCCAGATTCTATAGTCCAAATTTCTGGAGTAAGTTCTATCTTTTTAATCTTTTCCCAATTCCCTAGATGTTCATTGATATTGCTTATTTCGTTTTCTATTCTTTCTTTAAGCTCTTTGCTACTAGCAATTTCTAGTAGGGAAGTACCTATGGATATATTATTTCTCATTGCCCAACTTTTTGCAAACTCAAAATCGGGCTGTATCAATGCACAAGGCATTTTCTCACCATCACCAACTACCATTATTTGCTCTATAAACTTAGATGATTTGGCTAAATTTTCAATAATTTGAGGTGCAATATATTTTCCACCAGAAGTTTTAAACATTTCTTTCTTTCGATCCGTAATTTGTAAAAAACCTTCATTATCTAGATGTCCAATATCTCCTGTTCTAAAGAAGCCATCATTTGTAAAAGACTCTTTTGTCTGCTGTTCATTATTAAAATACCCTTTAAAAACAGAAGGTCCTTTCACTGTAATTTCTCCATCTTCTTGGATGACAACCTTTAGATTATCCAATGGATGTCCTACAGTGCCTACTTTCATTTTTCCAAAGGAGTTCACAGATATAACAGGCGATGTTTCGGTAAGTCCATAGCCTTCAAGTATAGGTATCCCGGCATTTTGGAATAATAAATTCAGTCTAGGTGATAAAGCCGCAGAACCTGATACTAGAGTAACTAATTCTCCACCCAAGCCATCTCTCCATTTTTTGAAAACCAATTTGTCCGCAATAATTTCTTTTAATCCGGAAGGTGCTGTTACCTCTTTTTTCTTGCTGATAAGATCCAAAGCCCAAAAAAATATTTTTGATTTTAGACCTCCAGCAGTTGAGCCAGTATGGTAAATCTTGTCGTACACCTTTTCTACCAATCTTGGGACTACCGTCATATAATGCGGCTTCACTTCCTTCACATTTTCACCCATTTTTTCTATACTTTCAGCAAAGTATATGGAAAAGCCATTGTATTGGAATAGATAAAACAGCATCCTTTCAAATATATGGCAAATAGGTAAGAAGCTTAGTATACGAGTATCTTTGTAATCTAAATTTTTCCTTCTAGGGATTCTAGATAAAGACCCCAATACATTAGAAACTATATTTTCATGTGTCAGCATTACTCCTTTTGGTTTACCTGTTGTTCCTGAAGTATAGATTAGTGTTGCTATGTCTTCAGTGTTAATTGATTTTGATAAATCTTCTACTTCAATTTGTGTAGAATCATCTTCCCCAAGATCAATTATTTCTTTCCAATTGGCTGCTCCTTTTACAGGATCAAATGTAAAGATGCCTTGAAGAGATGGGACATTATGCTTAATGGTCATTACTTTTGCCAATAGATCTTTATCAGAAACAAAACAGTATTTTATTTCAGCATTCGAAAAAATAAATTCATAGTCTTCCGAAGAGATTGATGGATATACTGGAACAGAAACCACTCCAATTTGTGAAATTCCAAAATCCATGATAGCCCATTCTGTACGAGAATTACTAGTGATCAGCGCTATTTTATCGCCTGGTTTTATACCTAATTTCAACAATCCTCTGGAGATCTTATTTCCCTGATTGATAAACTTTTGTGTTGATGTTTTTTCCCACTCTCCCTGATGTTTGGTTACAAACATATCCTCTTTTGGGAATTTTTCTAAAGCACGGTAAGGTATATCGAATAATCTTTTTATTGTCATAATTTATTAGCTATTTAATAAAGAATTCTAAATATAAGCTTTTTTGAAAGAACAGCCTAAAACTTTAAATAATTTTCAATTGGGAATTAATTTTTCTAGATTTAACTAATTTGTGTAAATTTACGGACATATAATTATTATTACTTTTTATGGACTTTAATTTATCAGAAGAACAGCTGATGATTCAGCAGGCAGCAAGAGATTTTGCACAAAACGAATTATTACCTGAAGTTATCGAGAGAGACCGCGATCAAAAATTTCCTACCGAGCAAGTAAAAAAGATGGGAGAAATGGGTCTTCTAGGAATGATGGTTGATCCTAAATATGGTGGAGCTGGTATGGATAGCGTTTCTTACGTTTTAGCAATGGAAGAAATAGCAAAAGTAGATGCTTCTGCTGCTGTGGTGATGTCTGTAAATAACTCTTTGGTATGTGCAGGATTGGAAAAATTCGCCTCAGAAGACCAAAAAGTGAAATATCTAACTCCATTAGCAAGCGGACAGGTGATAGGAGCTTTTGCTTTATCAGAACCGGAGGCTGGATCTGATGCAACTTCACAAAAAACTACTGCAGAAGATAAAGGGGATTACTATCTGTTGAATGGTGTAAAAAACTGGATTACTAATGGTGGAACGGCAAGCTATTACATCGTTATTGCACAAACCGATCCTGAGAAAAAGCACAAAGGTATCAACGCATTTATCGTAGAAAGAGGATGGGAAGGTTTCGAAATCGGACCTAAAGAAGACAAATTGGGAATTAGAGGTAGTGATACACACTCTTTACTTTTTAACAACGTAAAAGTACCAAAAGAAAACAGAATTGGTGAAGATGGTTTCGGATTCAATTTTGCAATGGCTGTACTAAACGGTGGTAGAATTGGGATTGCTTCTCAAGCATTGGGTATCGCTTCTGGAGCTTACGAATTGGCTTTAAAGTATGCAAAAACAAGAAAAGCTTTTAAAACTGAAATTATCAATCACCAAGCAATTGCATTTAAGTTAGCAGATATGGCTACTCAAATTACGGCTGCAAGAATGCTATGTTTCAAAGCTGCAGTGGAAAAAGATGCAGGTAAAGATATTTCTGAGAGTGGAGCAATGGCAAAATTATTCGCTTCTCAAACGGCAATGGATACCTCTATTGAAGCAGTTCAAATTCACGGTGGATATGGATATGTGAAAGAATACCATGTAGAAAGAATGATGCGTGATGCAAAGATCACACAGATTTATGAGGGGACTTCAGAGATCCAAAAAATTGTAATTTCAAGAAGTATCGCAAAATAAATTTATTTTTTTAATGACAACAAATCACTAAACACTATATATATGAAAAAATCTTTGTGGATTACTATTGGAGTGGTAGCACTACTTTTAAGTGTTCTTGTTTGGTACAAATTTTTCTTTGTCTTCGGAGAAGGTGTAAAATCAGGATATCTCAATTATGCTATCAAGAAAGGCTATGTTTTTAAAACATATGAAGGCAAGCTGATTCAGGAAGGTTTTGGAGGAAATAAAACGGGTTCTGTTACTAGCTATGAATTTGAATTTTCTGTTTCAGATCCAGAAATATTCAAACAACTAGAATCGAACAGCGGAAAAAACTTCGATCTTCACTACAAAGAATATAAGGGGAACTTGCCTTGGCGAGGGAATACAAAATATGTAGTTGATAAGGTAGTGAATATGAAATAATCAACAAGAATCCTTTCAGATAATCTCTGAAAGGATTTTTATTTTACACTATGTATTCTTTACGTTTTTCTTTTTATAAAAGTAATATGCAATCCCTACAATCAAATACAGGGGCCACATGGGCAGTAGAAAAAGAAAGATAGAGGTGATCACATTCCATCCAGAAGAAAGCGCCGCAAATGAACGTGATCCAAAGTCTTTATCATCGAGTACAACAGCATTATTTCCTACGCTAGATAACGTAACCTCGATATCACAAAGTGTATTTTTATCATAGTATTCCCCAAAAATATCAATGCCTTTATTTTGCACAACGCCTATTTGGTTGCTAAGATCCTCCATAAGATAATCGAATTTCTGAATCGGAACTTTCACCTTTAGGTAAGAAATCTGTTTATCATTATTATTGGTAGAGGTATTTTCGCTTTTAATAAATCCATCGTATTTTTTCACTTGATCTAATACAATTTCTTTTGCCATTTCAGCATCTTCTACATTTAATTCTACAACTCCAGATTTCCTCATCTTATCTACCTGTGCAATAACTTCTCTTTTTTTTGTGGCTTCACGATCTTGATAAATCACCTTGGTTTCTTTGATCACTTTTGGCGCGGCAACATTTACCACTACTTGTTTATCTTTATGAACTAAAGTATCCTTATCATCATTATTCGAGTTAATTTTCGCTTTAGCAAATTCTTGGGATAGTGAGTCTAGATTTTTCCCAGTTTTTTCTATTTCTTCCTTTATAGCAATTCCTGTCTTTTGATAATCTTTAATTTTTATAGAAGCAGAATCCAAAATTGCATTGGCTTCATTGCTCATATCATTTACGGTAGAACTGCTATTAGCAATTACACTATCGGCTGATGAGACCAAATCTTTAAATTCAGAAGATGTAGCTTCGCCTTTTTTACACATAATCAAGCTGCTAGCAACAGCAATCAATACTATATACTTTTTCATATCGTTAATTTTTGTTGATGTAAAATTAAATCGAGTACCAAATATCTGTTTGTAAATAGAATGTATTATTGTCGTAAATATTCATGTATTTAATAATCAGTAATTTGTAAAATAATTATTTCTGTTTTACAAAATTTTAGGCAGTAATTTTTACGATATAAAATACAAAAAACCGTTCTTCTCTTTGAAGAACGGTTTTTTGTATTTTATCATTAAATTGAAAATTAATCTTGTTTAAATTCACTAATGAAATGCAACTTCACATTCGGGAATTTTTCTTGCGTCATATGAATTGTGAATGAAGAATCTGCCAAGAAAACCAATTGGTTGTACTTATCTCTTGCCAAAAATCTTTGTTTCAACCTTGCAAATTCTTTGAACTCTTCAGATTTCTCGTCTGCTTCTACCCAACATGCCTTGTGCATGGCTAATGGTTCGTAGTTACATTTTGCACCGTATTCATGCTCCAGACGGTATTGTATTACTTCGTACTGTAGTGCACCAACAGTACCAATAATTTTTCTGTTGTTCATTTCTAAAGTAAATAGCTGTGCCACTCCTTCGTCCATCAACTGATCAATCCCTTTTGCCAATTGTTTAGCTTTTAAAGGATCATTATTATTAATGTATCTGAAATGTTCAGGAGAGAAACTTGGTACTCCCTTGAAGTTTATTTTTTCACCAGCCGTCAAAGTATCACCAATTCTGAAATTTCCTGTGTCGTGTAATCCTACGATATCACCAGGAAAACTCTCGTCTACAATTTCTTTTTTGTCTGCAAAGAAAGCGTTGGGAGAAGAAAACTTCATTTTTTTGCCTTCTCTTACTAGTAAGTAATTTTCATTTCTTTTGAATGTTCCTGATACAATTTTAATAAAGGCAAGACGGTCTCTATGTTTAGGATCCATATTCGCATGGATTTTAAATACAAATCCGGTAAAGGCATTCTCTTCAGGTTTTACAACGCGTGT
Source organism: Chryseobacterium sp. (assembly GCF_045629545.1). Taxonomy (GTDB): domain Bacteria; phylum Bacteroidota; class Bacteroidia; order Flavobacteriales; family Weeksellaceae; genus Chryseobacterium. Next base: position 43,713 of record NZ_JAZQRK010000016.1, read on the forward strand.
TGTACTCTCTTTGGGTTGAGGCATTGGGGCAATCTCGATAAAAGCATCTAACAATTCTCTTACACCAAAATTATTCAGCGCAGATCCAAAAAATACAGGTTGCAAATCTCCATTCATGTATTCTTCTCTACTGAAGGGTGGATATACAGATTGTATTAAGTCTAATTCTTCTCTTAAGTTTTCAGCAGCTTTAGCACCAATGATTTCATCAATTGTAGAATCGTTGATGTCATCAAATTTTATCGCTTCGCCCACCTTTTGTTTCTTCTCTTCCAAGAAAAGTTGGATATTGTTTTCCCAAATGTTATAAATCCCTTGGAAATCTGCTCCCATACCAATAGGTAATGATAAAGGAACTACACGCAATCCTAATTTTTGTTCTACTTCATCTAGCAAATCGAAGGCGTCTTTACCTTCACGGTCTAGTTTGTTGATGAATACCAACATGGGGATGTTACGCATTCTACAAACTTTTACCAATTTTTCGGTTTGCTCTTCTACACCCTTTGCAACGTCTATCACCACTATCACAGAATCTACTGCGGTAAGTGTTCTGTAGGTATCCTCAGCAAAATCCTTGTGACCAGGTGTATCTAGGATGTTTATTTTGTGATCTTTATATTCGAAAGCCAATACAGAAGTTGCCACAGAGATTCCTCTCTGTCTTTCAATTTCCATAAAGTCGGAGGTAGCTCCTTTTTTTATTTTATTCGATTTTACGGCTCCTGCCTCTTGGATGGCACCTCCGAAAAGTAGTAACTTTTCAGTAAGTGTTGTTTTTCCGGCATCGGGGTGAGAAATAATTCCGAATGTTTTTCTTCTTTCTATTTCTTTTATTAAGTCTGACATAGTGTATTTTGAAGTTGCAAAAATCGTGATTTTTAATCAAAACAAAAAATCTATTTTCTACAATCACAAACTCATTTTAAATTACGATTAAATTCTTAAATTAAATTATCTTTGTTTTTGGAAAAATAGGACTACAAATATGGAAAAAAGCATTTACCCAAAATTTACATTTACATGGCTAGGAGGATTTATTTTGCTTTCAGGTTTTGTAGTAGGATCTATGGCTATAGCGATCATCAACGTGATCAGTATGTATTTTTTTCAGCAAAATTTGCAATACAAAGATTGGTATCTAATGGTATCTAATGCTATAGTGTTCTTAACATCGATTGCTTTTTTCGATTTTTTTGTGGTAAGACCTTCAACGCATAAAAAATTGAATTTCAATTTTTCACCAACCAATTTCTATACGTATTTATTAATTTTTCCAATGATGTTGGGAATGATGTTTATAGGTGAATTTGTAACGTCTCAAATTCCAACTACTGGACCTTTCTTTGGAGAGTATTACGATTTTTTTACTCAGTTAATGGGTCAACTCACCAATAATCCTGTAGTAATGATAATTACAGCTGTGATTATGGCACCTATATTTGAGGAAATTATTTTTAGAGGAATTATCCAAAAAGGATTGGTGAATAAAGGCGTAAAATCTTGGAAAGCCATTTTGTTTGCAGCCATTATTTTTGGATTGGTTCACGGTAATCCTTGGCAGTTTGTAGGAGCTGTACTATTAGGATGCGTTTTGGGATTGGTATACGAAAAATCAAAATCATTATTATTACCTATGTTGTTGCACGGTTTTAATAATTTGTGCTCATCAATTTTAATTTTTTATACTAAAAATGAAAGTTTTTCGGAGGCAATTAAGGTTTCCGAATGGATAATATTAGCAATAGGAATTGTACTTTTTTCTCTTTTTTATTATTTATTTGTAAAAAAATATAAAGTACATTATTCTGAAATTTAAAATAGAATTAAAAAATAAAATGGAATTACTTGTAGCCACACACAACGTACATAAGAAGGAGGAAATAGAGCAAATACTGGGAACTGACTTTGTAGTAAAAAGTCTTACGGATTACAATTTGCATGAAGAGATTGTGGAAGATGGAGATTCTTTTAATGCCAATGCACTGATAAAAGCAAAATATTGCTTTGAAAAAACAGGAATTTCTAGTTTGGGAGACGATAGTGGATTGGTAATTGAAGCTTTGGATGGAAGGCCTGGGATTTTCTCTGCACGTTACGCAGGAGATCATGATTTTGCCAAAAATATGGCTAAAGTGTTGGAAGAATTAAAAGGAATAGAAAACAGAAAAGCCTATTTTATCACTGTACTTTGCTACTATGACCAAAGTGGAGCTCAGTATTTTGAAGGCCGTGTATATGGAAATATTTTAGATGAAAACAAAGGGCACAGAGGCTTTGGATATGATCCAATATTTGTACCAGAAGGATATGATTTCACTTTTGCAGAAATAGATCCTGAAGATAAAAACAAAATGAGTCATCGTAAAAAAGCATTAGATTTGTTTTTGAAATACCTTCATTCAGAAAACAAATAATAACAGAGATTTTTTATCCCACAAATTGAATTTCTGCAATACATTTACCTTAATACAAAAATAATTTGAGTACTTACTTAACAATTTTAGGCTTCAACTCTGCAATTCCTACGGTTAATACTTCTCCTACATCACAACTTTTGGAGATGGAGGAAAGAAGTTTTTTGATAGATTGTGGCGAAGGCACACAAGTGCAACTGAGAAAAGCTAAAGCAAGATTTTCTAGGATCAATCATATATTCATCTCGCACTTGCATGGCGACCATTGTTTTGGTTTGCCAGGCCTTATTGCGTCATTCAGGCTTTTGGGAAGAGATGTTCCTCTGCATGTGTATGGTCCGAAGGGCATAAAAAAAATGCTAGAAACAATCTTTAACATTACAGAGACACATCGAGGTTTTGAAGTGGTTTACCATGAGTTGCAAAGCAAAGAATCTGAAAAAATATTCGAGGACAATAGAGTAGAAGTTTATACCATACCATTGGATCATAGGATCTATTGTAATGGTTATTTGTTTAAAGAAAAAAAGAAAGATAAGCATCTCAATATGAAGGAAATTACCAAATATCCTGAGATTGAAACTTGCGATTATCATAACATCAAATCAGGTAAAGATTTCGAGTTGAGTGACGGCTATATTCTGAAAAATGAGGTGTTAACTACGGAACCTTCTGCGCCCGTATCTTACGCATTCTGTAGTGATACTAGATATTTGGAATCAGTGATCCCTATCATTAAAAACGTAACAGTACTTTATCATGAATCTACATTTTTACACGACTTGAAAGAGATGGCAGATTACACAGGACATTCTACTGCTTTAGAAGCTGCGATAATTGCGCAACAAGCGGAAGTTGGGAAATTAATTTTAGGACATTTTTCTAACCGATATGGGGATTTATCTGTGTTTACAGATGAAGCAAGGGAAATATTTCCAAATACTTTTTTACCGAAGGCATTGGAGGTAGTAAAATTTTAATTGAAAATGTTGAATTTTAAAGAGCTAAAATCATTTTTGGATGAGAAGGCAGATCTCTATAATACAATAGATTTTATAGAGAACGATCCTATACAGATTCCGCATCGTTTTTCTTTACAACAAGATATAGAAATTGCTGGTTTTTTGGCTGCAACAATCTCTTGGGGAAATAGAAAGTCGATTATTAAGTCTGCTGAAAAAATGCTAAATATCATGGGGAATTCTCCTTATGATTTTGTGCTCAATTATTCGGAAAAAGATTTAGAATCCATAAAAAATCATAGTGTACATAGAACTTTTAATGGAGAAGATTTTACATTTTTTATTAAACAATTTAATAGAATTTATAAAGAAAATGAAAGTCTAGAAAGTTTATTTATTATTAATGAAGGTGAATATAATTTTTACCATTCTATAGAAAGATTTAGAACTGCGTTTATAGGATCAGAAAAACATAGAACGCATAAACACGTGAGTTCACCTTACAAAAATTCTTCTGCAAAAAGAATAATGATGTTTTTGAGATGGATGGTGAGAAAAGATAATCGTGGCGTAGATTTTGGTATTTGGGAAAACATTGATGCATGTCATCTTTCGATACCATTAGATGTGCATACAGGTAATATATCTAGAAAACTGGGACTGATTACTCGTACGCAAAATGATTGGAAAACAGTAGCGCTATTGGATGAAGTGGTGAGAAAATTGGATAAATACGATCCTGCAAAATACGATTTTGCCTTATTTGGATTAGGGGTAACAAAAGAATTATAAAACTATCATGGCAAGAGATAAAGAGAGAGAGGAGAAGATAAAATATCTGGAAAAGATTGCAGATAAACTGACGTGGTGGGTAGGTTCTATACCTTCGGTCATTGCGCATACTGTTATTTTCATAGTATCATTTTCATTACCGTTGTTAGGGGTAGTATCTTTTGACAAAATGCTACTTATTTTGACTACGGTTTTATCATTAGAAGCAATTTACCTTTCTATATTTATCCAAATGGCTGTAAATAGAAGCCACGAGAAAATAGAAGATATCCAAGAAGACATTGAGGATATCCAAGAAGACATAGAGGAGATCAGCGAAGACATTGAAGAAATCAGTGAGGATATAGAAGAAATTACAGAAGACATAGAGGATATCCAAGAAGACATAGAAGAAATAAATGAAGACGAAGATGACGAAGACCATAGCGATAGAGCTAAAAATGTAATCCTGAAAAGCAATGTAAGCATCAATAAAACTGAAATAAAGTTTTTGAAAGACAGAATCAATGAACTTCAAAGTAAAATTGATGAACTGACGAATGATTAGTAATTTTTTAGTTTTTAAAATAATATTAAATTTATAACAGCATCAAATGGGGACAGGATTTTAGAATTTAATTGGTAATACAGATATAAAATAGATAGACTAACTAATTGTTGGTCTATTTTTTTGTGAAATCGTTGCTGTATTATTGTTATTGTTAAAATTACTGAGATTATTTATCCTGTTTTGATTTTACTTTAAACAAAAAAAAATAGTAATTTTGTTCAAAACAATAAAAAATGTTAAATAAAAGTGCAAGAAGTGTATTTTTGGCTTTACTATTAGCTCTTTTTGGAAATTTTGGCCACGCACAAGATAGAATGGGGACTACAAAATTCCAGAAGGGAACAATTGAATCTAAGAAAGCAGGGAATTTTATAGATGTAAATACGACCAACTATCCTGAGTCTTCATACAGTATTAGCCAACTCGTAAAAGATGTCTTAATTGCGGGCGGTTCTGCTTGTTCCACAGCTAATGTAAGCAATATTGCGGTATCGCCCAATCTTGCGACAAATGATGCGACAAGAACTTGGGGATTCTTCAATAAGGGAACTACTAATTTTCCTTTCGCCAAAGGTATACTTCTTACTACAGGCCATGCTAGAAAAGCAGGAAATACTTTCCAATCTGGACAATTGAGCGATGGAGTAGCAGTGCAAGGTGATGTAGATCTTGCTGCAGCACTCAATTATAATAACGCAAATCTAAAAGATGCTACTTTTATTGAATTCGATTTTGTACCAGTAGCTACGGAAGTGAAATTTAGATACTTGTTTGCATCAGAAGAATATGATGGTAACTACCCTTGTACCATTGGAGATGGATTTGCATTACTGCTAAAAAAAGTAGGTGATCCTACCTACACTAACTTAGCTGTGCTGCCTAATGGTGCACCTGTAAGTGTGAGAAATATACGTCCTAGTACAGAATTTGGAGGAAATACGCTTAGCTGTGGAGCACTTAATGCCAGTTATTTCGCAGGTTATAATAACGCCACTGTAGAAACTAACTTTAGCGGTAGAACAATCCCATTAACTGCTAGAGCAACTGTAATACCTGGGCAAACTTATCGTATTAAAATGGTTTTAGCAGATTTTCAAGATGCTGCCTATGATTCTGGAGTATTTTTGGAAGCGGGTTCCTTTGATGTTGGAGTTCAGATCCAAGGTCCTACTGGTGTACAATTGCCCGCAAGCATCAATGTATGTGATAATGCACAGCAAACTCTTACTGCATCCGTACAATCTCCAGATGTCACTTATCAGTGGTTGTTTAATGGTACTCCAATTCCGGGTGCTACTTCTAGTACGCACATTACCTCATTACCAGGAATTTATACTATAGAAGTTACAGTATTAGGAAATTCGTGCCCTGGAAGTGCAAGTGTTACCATTGTGGGAGGAACTTCTCCTACTGTACAAAATGCCACTTTAACAAGTTGTTATGGTGCAGGAAATGTAATGTTCAATTTACCAACTGCTCAAAACTCTATAAGTACAACTCCTGGAGTTACTTTTTCATATTATCTCAATCAGGCAGACGCATTGGCGGGCAATGCAAGCACTATAGCTACTCCTGCTACTTTCTCAAGTACAGGTAATCAAATAATTTATGTTTTAGTGAAAAACGGATTTTGTTCTAGAGTAGCAGAATTACAGTTGATAAAAGCACCTCAAATTACTGCTACCATTGCACCAGCAGCAGCGCTTACTTGTCTGAATTCTCAAATTACTCTGAATGCTTCTTCATCTGTTTATCCCGCAGGATCTACATTCGCTTGGACAACAACTGGAGGAAATATAGTTTCTGGAGGAAATACTCTGAATCCTATAATTAATAATGCTGGAGTATATACTTTAACAATATCCAATACCTACCAGCCAGGAAATCTTTCTTGTACTGCAACGGCTAATATTACGATAGTAGGAGATAGTGCCCCACCTACAACAGGACTTTCGGCAAGCAAAATTATTATTTGTAGTGGAGAATCTGTAATTCTTACAGGCTCTGGAGGTGTTACATATAATTGGGTAGGTTTACCTGGTACAGGAAGTACACAAACAGTATCACCTACTACAACTACTACCTATACAGTAACGGCAGTTGGAGCCAATGGTTGTTTATCTCTTACCAGTGCAACACAAACTATAGAAGTAAGACAACCATTCACTGTGCAAAATGCTAGCATATTAAAGTGCTATGTACAAGGAGGAACTCCTTTTGATCTTACCTCCGTACAAGGGCAGATGAGCACAGCGACTGGCATTACATTCAGTTATTATCAAAATTTAGCAGATGCAAATGCGGGTAACAACAATACAATTGCGAACCCGACGGCTTATGTAAGTAATGGAAACCAAACGATCTATGTTTTGATAAGTAATGGTGGATGTAGATATGTAGCCAATTTGCAATTACAAGCTACAGCAGCTACTAATATTACAATTGCTACTCCTCAGACTATTACTTGCACAACTCCTCAGATAACGCTTAATGCTTCGGGTTCTACTGTACCTACAGGTGCTACAATCGCATGGACAACGGCTGGTGGTACTATTGTTTCTGGAGCTAATTCTTTAACGCCTGTTGTAAGTGCTGGTGGAGTTTATACAATAACAATTACTACTACTACAGCACCATCAAATTTGCCCTGTATATATACCGCTAATGTTACCGTTACACAAGATAAAGTATCTCCAGTAGTTACTGTAACTTCAAACATTATGCAGATTTGCCCAGGTGAGTCTGTAACACTTACTGCTTCTGGCGCTGTTACTTATAATTGGGGAACTTTGCCCGGAACAGGGAATACACAAGTTGTTTCTCCCGCTACCACAACCACCTATACGGTTTCGGGTATTGGTGCTAATGGATGTACCTCTGTTACTAATGCTACCATTACTATTGTTGTTGGCCCTCCCACAGCTTCTATTACGGCATCTGCTATTAAAATTTGTGCGGGAGATCCAGTAACACTCACTGCAAGTGGAGGTTTTACTTACAATTGGGTTGGTCTATCAGGTACAGGAAATACTCAAATTGTTAATCCTACATCTACCACTACTTATTCGGTATATGCGTTGGGTGGTAATGGTTGTGTATCTGGTGTTGCTGCTAGTATTATAATTGAAGTGGTACCTGCAATAGTATCCACTTTACAAGATGTTTCAGTTTGTGCGGGAAATACAGGTATTTTGGATGCAGGTGCAGGCCCTAACTACGAGTACCTATGGAGTAATGGAGCAACAACCCAGACTATTTCTACCAATATTCCAGGTTCATATAATGTAACAATTAGCAATGGAATTTGTTCCAGAGTATTTACAGCTCAATTACTTAATCCTATTTTACCTCAGTTTACTAATGTTTCATACGATAATCACGTTCTCACGGTTACTACAACTAACCCATCAGGCGGGGTTTTAGAATATTCTAATGATGGTGGAGTTACATGGCAACTTTCTAATGTTTTTTATAATGCCTTGAATAATCTTGATTATCATCTAATGGTTAGACTAAAAGATGCAGAATGTGGAACTTCTCTAGAGTATTTTACTTTTGCATTGAACAATGCCATTACTCCAAACGCAGATGGACATAATGATTATGTAGACTTCACAGGAATTAGCAAGTACAATAATTTCGCTGCCTCTATATTTGATCGTTATGGTGCCGAACTCTTTAAAGCAAGTAAATCTAACACCATTTGGAATGGTTCTCTTAAAGGCATCAATCTTCCAACGGCTACTTATTGGTATAGAGTACAATGGGAAAATCCAGCGAGCAAAAAATTAGAACTTCGCTCTGGATGGATCTTGCTAAAAAATAGAAACTAACGATCCAATAATTCCTTTAATAATGATGTGAAAAATAGAAAAGCCTTTCAAACCTCTTGAAAGGCTTTTTTTTGTAAAATAAACTTCCTTTTCAGCTATTTTTATATTATGTAAACGATTTTACTGCAACGTTCTAAAATATGCAGATAGATTTGTTTGATTATTAAAATATTGCAGATTATTATTCTTTATTTAAAATCCCATATAATGTGGAATATTTATTTTTTTGTATAAATTTGTTTTTAAAATGTAAAATTTTGCAATAAATTAAAATTATAATTTAAATTTACTTTAAAAATACTGAAATTTTCAAAAATCAATCAATGAGAAAAATTGTGCTGTTATTATCAATTGGAATCTTTGGGTCCAATTGTTATCATTCTCAAAACAAAGGTGTACGATTACCACAAAAAGAAGTGGCCTCAGTTGCCTCAAAAAAAGCAGGATCTTTTATTGACGTCAATGTTGCCCCTTATCCAGAATCCGGATTTACACCGTTGCAATTGGTAAAAGATGTACTTATTTCATCGGGTACCAATACTTGTCTAACGCCTAATGTTTCCAACGTGCAAGTAAGTCCGAACTTGTCTGTAAGTAATGCCAATAGATCTTGGGGATATTTCCATCGTGCTGATACCACATTTCCATTTAAGGACGGTATTGTTTTATCTACAGGACACGTTTCAAAATCAGGTAATATATTCGTGAGCAGTACCTTAGGAGATAATTTGCCTACTGGTAGTGATCCCGATTTGGTGGCTGCTACATCTCCTGGAACGTCATTGAATGATGCTGTTATCTTAGAATTTGACTTTGTACCTACTTCTAGTCAAGTTAAGTTTAATTACTTATTCGCCTCAGAAGAATACACTGGCACTTTCCCATGCAGTTTTTCCGATGCATTTGCTTTATTGCTAAAACCAGTAGCAGGTGGACCTTATGTGAATATGGCTATTCTACCTGGTGGAGCAGGACCTGTAAGTGTTACTAATATCCGTCCCGCAACTCAATTTGATGGTTCTGTATTGGGTTGTGGTGCAGTAAATCCTAGTTTTTTTGGTGGATATAATAATGCAGCTGTTGAAACCAATTTTAATGGCAGAACAATTCCGCTTACTGCTACCGCAACAGTAGTACCAGGGCAAGCATATCATTTCAAATTGGTTTTAGCAGATGCTACTGATAGTAGTTATGATTCTGCCGTGTTTTTGGAAGGTGGATCTTTTAATATTGGTGTAGAATTACAGGATAATAATGGAGCAGCATTACCTTCTGATATCAATGTTTGCGATAAAGTTCCTACAGTACTTACAGCCTCTGTAAATGATCCTATTATGACGTATCAATGGTATTATAATGGTGCTTTGGTACCCGGTGCAACTACAAATTCTATTACCGCAATTGAGCCAGGAACATATACTATAGAAGTAAGCGTGCCTGGGAACTCTTGCCCTGGTACTGCTACTATTGAGATTCATGGAGGTACCACACCCTTAGCACAAGATGCTACTTTTTTACTTTGTAGTACACCAGACATTACCACTTTTGATCTAAATGCTACCAAGCCACTCATAAGTCCTAATACGAATGCTATTTTTCAATTTTATGTTAATCAAGCAGATGCATTAGCACAAAATAATAATTATATCACTAATGTATCCAATTTCAATGGAAATGATGGACAGCTGTTGTATGTAGTAGTATCTGATGGCATTTTTTGTAGTAAGATGGTTGTTTTAACTATTCAAAAGGAAACAACTCCTATTGCGCAATTATCTGCTTCTAGTGGAAGAATCTGTGCTGGCGAATCTGTAACGCTTACTTCTACAGGAGGAACAACTTACCAATGGAATAACTTCTCGGGATCTGGAAATACACAAACCGTAACGCTACACCAAACAACTACATTTACAGTATATGCACTTGGACCAAAGGGATGTAAATCTCTTCAACCCGCTACTGTAACAGTTGAAGTAATACCAGAAATTACCTCTCCACTATTAGATGTAGAAATGTGTATTGGAGATAGAGTAACTTTGAATGCTGGCGCTGGAAACAACTATACTTACTTATGGAGTACAGGAGCAACTACCCAAACAATTATTGCAACAGAATTAGGAATTTATACGGTAATTATAGATAATGGGATTTGTGAAAAAATGTTCACTGTAAAAGTGCAAGCAGCAGCATCACCATTTGTAACCAATGTGGACTATAGTAATAATACCCTCACTATAACTGCAGCTAATCCATCTGTGAATAATGTGCAAGGGACTTTAGAATATTCGATTGATGGGATAACATGGCAAGACTCTAATATATTTAGCAACCTTACGGATAATACTAATTACATCATACATGTGAGGTTAAAGGGAACTACATGTGAGGGTACATTAGAATTTTTTACTGTGTACATCAATAATGTAATTACACCTAATCAAGATGGAGTAAACGATGTAATTAACCTTTCAGGTATAGGTAATTTTAATAATTTTGATGGAGAAATCTATGATAGATATGGCTCTGTAATGTTTAGATTTACCAAAGAAAATCCGATATGGGATGGTACTTTGTTTGGAAAAAGACTTCCTACAGCTACCTATTGGTACAAATTCAATTTCCAATATAATAAATCTAAAACCAACTTTAGTAGATCGGGATGGATCATGTTGAAAAATAGAGAATAATAAAATTCAACTTTTAGAAATAAAAAAGCCTTTCCAATATTTTCTTGAAAGGCTTTTAGTTGTTATAGTTTGTCTTTCCACTGCTGGGTAAAAGAGATAAAGTCTTTGATACTTAGTTCTTCAGCTCTTATATCGAAAAATTTGTGCCCAGCTAATCCTTCAGGTATATTCAGAACCTTTAGAGAATTGGATAATTTTTTTCTTCTTTGGTTGAAGCCGGCCTTAACAATTTGTTTAAATAAAACTTCATTGCCTACCAATCCTTCTTTTGGATTTCTAGTCAGCTTTATCACCCCAGATTTTACTTTTGGTGGGGGATTAAATACATTCTCATGAACAGTAAATAAGTACTCTACATCATAGTAGGCTTGTACCAATACAGAAAGGATTCCATACTCTTTTGTTCTTGGCACAGCAGCTGTTCTTTGTGCCACTTCTTTCTGAAACATACCTACCATTTCTGGT
>NZ_JAZQRK010000017.1:0-20693 GCF_045629545.1 Chryseobacterium sp.
GCATTTTTTAGTTCATTTTTGATTATTTTTCTTTTAATGTATTCATGAATGCCAGAGCATTTCCAAGAGCGGTCGATGAAATATCAGTTTATTAAAACACATGAATATTTATTTCCGATTGAAAAAATGTGTAAGGTTCTAAAACTAAATTGTAGTAGTTATTTCAAATGGAAAAGCAGACCAATTTGCAATAGATTGCTTTTGAAAGAAAAAATAAAACAACAAATAATTACAATTTATTTTGCATCAAAACAGCGTTATGGGAGTCCAAGAATTACTTTTGAATTAAATTCTTTGGGCTATAAAATATCAAGAGTTACGGTTGCGAAATATATGAAAGAGCTTGGTTTAAGGAGTAAACTAAGTAAGAAATTTAAAATTACAACCCACTCAAAACACAATTATTTGGTAGTTAAAAATGTGTTGGATAGGAACTTTATAGTTAAAACTTTCTCGAAAGTATGGGTCTCCGACATTACATATATTCAAACCAAAGAAGGGTTTTTGTACCTCACAACGATTATTGATCTGTATGACCGTAAGATAATCGGTTGGAGCTTAAGCAATGGAATGAGCACAGAGGAAACAAGCTTAGCAGCATGGAAAATGTCAATCAAAAATAGAAAGATTGGAAAGGGATTAATTTTTCATAGCGACCGAGGCGTTCAATATGCAAGCAATAAATTTGTAAAGACCATTGAGTCATACGGCGTAATTAGAAGTATGAGTCGTAAAGGAAATTGTTGGGATAATGCTGTGGCGGAGAGCTTTTTTAAATCATTGAAAACAGAATTGATTTATGGCAATAAACTCATCACAAGAGAAAAAATGGAATTGGAAGTCTTTGAATACATTGAAATCTGGTACAATAAAAAAAGACGACACGGGAACCCTAAATTACCAAACAATAGAAGAGTTTAACAGTCAAAAAATACATCAAAATGCAGCTTAAAATCCAACTAAGAAATACTAATTTTTGGTCCAGTGAAACGAGGGTAACTTAAGTATCCAACAAATTGTGCAGAAATCTTTATTTGCACAATAAGTACTAGGATTATTATACTTTTAATTCTTTTCATAATTTTTGTTTCAAATGATAATTAAACACTTTAGTAAAAGTGCGAATTAAAGTTTGAAAAAATGCCAGATAAATGTTAAAATAACCCGCTAACAATTTACGTAAAATATGTAAAATACTTATAATCATCACATATATAGTTATAAATGTGATTTCAGATTTGAGTAATAAAATTAATAAAAATTTACGAAAATATATGCAAAAATATTTACCCAAATGTTTTGTTTAATAAAATAGAAAGAAACTACGGCTAATAACTAAGCTTTCGTCTTACCCGTAGGGCACGAGATGAAAACCCATTTGAATTCTTCGACAGGCTCAATATAGGCACACCTTCGGTAGCTTTGAGGGCTCAAAATTTTCAGAATAATTTTTAAACTTACACAGTTAGTGAGATACTACCTTTTTTTACAATGTTTTTTTTGTTTCCTGATCCAATTGTTTCAATAAGGAAGGAAAACGAAACTCTCCATGCATTTCTTTTATGTATTGAGCTGCCTGATTTTTATCTGTTCCAATTGCAGAAATATAAAGGGGTTTTTCACTTTTTCCTCGAAAAACTTCTACGACATTATTTTTATTATCATGAAACGATGTTTTAGCGACTCCTATTATTGGTATTTTATTTTCAAGACTATCATACAAATAAGCACCTAAGCCTTTTTTATTATCATCATTTAAATAAACATAGCCGTTGATTATGATGCAATCTATTTCAATAGTTATTCTAAATAAAAGTTTTAAAATACATGGTAATTCTCGTTTGTAAAAACTACCTGGTTCATATGGAGCTATATTTTCTAGATAATCTATAACAGTTTCTTTTGGTGTAGGATCATCCCAATTTTCAAATAGAACACCTACAATCTTCGCTATATTATCAATGTTATAAAAAACATCTACTGCTAAAATCATTATCAAATAATAAGATTAGGGTTATCGGTTTTAAATTCATAGTTAACTAATTCATCGTTAGATAAATTCAATAAATATTCCATATATGATGGTAATCCACTTTCATGTCTTTTCTCTCTATAATCAATAATATTATATTCATCTAAAATTCTATCTACTTCTATCACTTTTAGATGATTGTTATTATAAACAATACTTGCCGTTTTTATATTCCTGTTTTCATCATATTCCTTAGAAACTCCAAATATTACATTTCCCCTACATTCATTGATCTGTTCTAAATCTCCATTAGAATAATAAATATATTCTAATCCATTTTTTGAACCATTAATATATTGAGCTTCAGATTCTATTTTGCCTTTAAAAATAGAATATATTTCACCTGAATAAGCCTTAGTTAGCTCTTTATCTACGTAATACATAGCATATCCATTAATATCATCTTTAAAATATAATGAATCATCTGTATCTTCTAATCTAAATTTTACATCTTTATTTATCATAAAACTTTATTTAATTGTGACCATGGGTATTAATTCCATCAGTCAAGAATCCACAATGAGGACATCTCACTTTTACTGGTGGAGTTCCATTATTATTTTTAATAGCTTTGTTTTGTAAATCTCTATTATGTAAATCCATTTCTTTAATAGAATTCTCATCAACTGGTATCCCCGAGTCTCGTCTTGCTTTTATAGCCTGATCATAAGCTCTTATTTCTGAATGAGCCGCTAGCCTATCGTCTGCAGTTGTTGAAGGTGTTATTTCCCCACTCTTGATTTTCGCTTCATAATCTGCAACTTTCTGTTTAATTATAGGATCTGCTGCTCCTACTTCAGGTGGATCCCTTAGCCATTTTTTATAAGCACTATCCCCAGTAGGAGTATTTTTGAAATTTTGGCTAAAAAAAGTTTTTCCAGTTGCAAGATCATAAATACCTGACAAACACGGACCTCTTTCTGCAGCACTTTGTGAGGCGATTATTTCCTTAGCTTTAGCTTCTGTTTCTGAAACAAGTTTATCGTTTGTTCTTTTAGGTACATCTTCATACGCATCTCCTTTACCATCTTTTTTAGGCTTGGTTTCTGTTTTGCCTTGGGTTTTGTTTGTTTTGCTGTGTATCGTATTTGTTGTTCTAAACAAAAAGCCCCTCATGATATAATGAGAAGCTTTTTTTTTACAACGTTTTTTTTGTTTCCTGATCCAATTGTTTCAATAAGGAAGGAAATCGAAACTCACCATGCATTTCTTTTATGCATTGAGCTGCCTGATTTTTATCTATTCCTATTGCAGAAATGTAAAGGGGTTTTTCACTTTTTCCTCGGAAAACTTCTACGACATTATTTTTATTATCATGAAACGATGTTTTAGCGACTCCTATTATTGGTATTTTATTTTCAAGATTATCATACAAATAAGTACCCAAGCCTTTTTTATTATCATCATTTAAATAAACATAGCCGTCGATTATGATGCAATCTATTTCAATAGTTATTCTAGATAAAAGTTTTAAAATACATGGTAATTCTCTTTTATAAAAACTACCTGGTTCGTAGGGAGCTATATTTTCTAGATAATCTATAACAGTTTCTTTTGGTGTAGGATCATCCCAATTTTCAAATAGAACACCTACAATCTTCGCTATATTATCACTGTTGTAAAATACGTCTACTGCTAAAATCATTTTTAAATATTAAGATTGGGGTTATCAGTTTTAAATTCGTAATTTATTAATTCTTGATTAGATAAATTCAATAAATATTCTATATATGATGGTAATCCACTTTCATGTCTTTTTTCTCTATAATCAATAATATTATATTATCTAAAATTTTATCTACTTCTATTACTTTTAGATGATTGTTATTGAACACAACACTTGCTGTTTTTATATTCCCATTTTCATCATATTCCTTAGAAACTCCAAATATTAAATTACCCCTACATTCATTGATCTGTTCTAAATCTCCATTAGAATTGTAAATATATTCTAATCCATTTTTTGAACCATTAATGTACTGAGCTTCAGATTCTATTTTGCCTTTAAAAATAGAATATATTTCACCTGAATAAGCCTTAGTTAGTTCTTTATCTATGCAACACATAGTATATCCGTTAATATCATCTGTAGAATATAATGAACCATCAATATCTTCTAATCTAAATTTTGAATTTTAATTTATCATAAATTGTAATGAAACTCATAATCGATTAACTCCTGATCTGTTAATTTCAATAATTTATTAAAATCATCTGGTATTGGGAAATTATTAATCCAACTTTCATCTTCTTCTCTATTTATAATTTTTTTATCTGTATCTAATAAAGCTCTTTCACGTATCCATTATTCCATTTAATACCAACAAATATTAAATTATTAAATTCGTTATATTCCTTAGAGATTCCAACATGCATATTATATTTACACTTAGATATTTGTTCTAATTGTCCTTCATTATTGAATACTTTTTCTACACCATTTTGAACTCCGTCTATATATTCGCTCCACCAAATCATGATATCTCCAGAGGTTTCTATCAAAATACCTGTATATAATTCTTGTAATTCTTTATCTAAAAAATAAATACTTTCTCCATTATGATCAGGTTTGGAAAATAAATCTTTTTCTAAAGAAATATTAATATCCTTTATTTTTATCATTATAAAATAATAAGATTGGGATTATCGGTTTTGAATTCGTAATTAACTAATTCTTGATTAGACAATAATAACAATTTTCTCAAGTATTCAGGCAATTTATCTTCGTATCGATTATCATAATTTTCTAATACAACATTTTGTTTTTCATTAACTTCAACAATCTTCAAGTAACTATTATTATAAACAATACTTGCTGTTTTAACATCCTCATTGTTATCATATTCCTTAGAAACTCCAAACATTAAGTTATTCCTACATTCGTTTATCTGTTCTACCTTTCCATCAGTGTTATATACATATTCTAATCCGGTACGTTTTCCTTTTCTTACATCAAATTTCCACATTAGAATATCATTTACCTTATCTATAACAACTCCATTGTATGGATTTTTAAAAAGTTCGTCTAAATAATAGTCAGATTCGCCTGATATTGGATCATCTTTTAAATATAGTTCTTCAAATTGTTTTTCCATAAAATAAAAATTAATTATGTCCATGTGTGTTAATTCCATCTGTCAAAATACTACAATGAGGGCATCTAACTTTAGTTTTTGGAATACCACTTTCATCAAGTTTCCATAAATCCCTATTATGTAAATCCATTTCTTTGATAGACCCTTCATCTACGTGTATTCCAGCTTCTCTTCTAGCTTTTATAGCTTGGTCATAAGCTCTCATCTCTGAGTGGGCAGCCAATCTTCTGTCAGCTATTTCGTGTTTTATTTCTCCATTTTTGATTTTAGCTTCATAATTTGCAACTTTTTGCTTGATTATAGGATCAGCTCCTCCTAATTCAGGTGGATCTCTTAGCCATTTTTTATAAGCAATATCTCCAGTAGGAGTATTTTTAAAATTTTGGCTAAAAAAAGTTTTTCCAGTTGCAGGATCATAAATTCCAGACAAACAAGGACCTCTATCTTTTTTAGAAGGATTTGAATCAATTATTTCTTTTGCTTTAGCTTCTGTTTCTGAAACAAGTTTATCGTTTGTTCTTTTAGGTACATCCTCATATGCATCTCCTTTTCCATCTTTTTTAGGCTTGGTTTCTGCTTTTCCTTGTCCTTTGTTTTGTGAGGTTCCTTCCTCTTTGTTGGTATTGTTACCGTCTTTATCCCCACTTGGTTGTCCATCTTTATCGCCTTGCGGTGTTGGTTCTTCTACAGGTGGTTTAGCTCCTTTCGCTTTTATATTTAGTAAATATAAGAAAATCATATAATCTGTAGGTTGTGCCTGTCCAGTAAAAATACGTTTTGCCATTCCTATTTCTGGGACTCCACCATCTACTAACGCACCTCCTGCATCTCCTGCACTATTTATATTGCCATAGGCATGTTCGTTTGCCAAAGAATTTAGCCCAAACAAGGCACGACTTCCACCCCAAATCCCTGTAAACCCTTGTGCAACATTAGTTAATACACTAGGTAGACTAGGCCAAGTTACTGCTAGTGTTCCACCTGCCAATCCAGAGATTAAAAAACCTCCTGCACCAATCGCTGCACCACCTAAGGCACTTTCTGCTAATTTAGTAGCGTAATTAAATCCTCCAAGAGCCAAAGCATGTCCCCAACTTTTTACTTCTGGTGCAAATTTTACTACTCCACCTACAGAACAAGTCATTATACAATCTCCAGTAATTGCTTGCGTTCCTGTAAGTATCATATTGCTTTTACTTTTACTCCAAGTTCTAGCAGTCGCATTTTTGTGTCCACAAGTCAAAGTTCCTACTGCAGCAGCAATTGTACCACCAATAACTCCAGCTCCAGCTCCAATAGCCATCATTCCAATTAAGCCAATAGCTGCAATTCCTCCTGTGCCTACAATCAAGGCTACTACAACTACAGCCAATAAAGCGGCTCCCAATGCTGCCCAAATCATATTTTTGGTGCATCCAAAATCTATCCAACTGCTCGTAGAAGTATCTGCAACGGTTATATAAACTTCACCTGTGCTTTTTTTATTACTAGTTCGTGTACCTTGCAACTGTGCTGGTACAGCACCACTAGAACACATCCAAAAATCTTTTTCTGTAATTATTTTATTCCCCATAATTAACTTGCTTTAAGATTTGTTTCCGAGAATGGGTACTTAATCTATTTCTATGATCAATAACTTGATGTGCAATTCCGAAAATACGATTTGAGATAAAAAGTTCTTTTTCTTTCTTATACTTCCGTTGAAATAATAAAGTAAAAACTATTGTCCTATCTTCAATTATAGTAGAGTAATTTATTTCAAAACTAAAGTTCAATAGAGATATTCTTTTCACTATAGATCTCTTGCTATTTACTATTTGTAATACTTTCATTGTACATTTTGTATTTTAGCATTTCTTCATTATAAAATGTATATTTCATCTTTGTATAAAGTAATTCTTCATCAGCAATTTCCTCTCTAAGAATAGAAGCTTCAATAATCCTTCCTGTATTTCTATCTACTCTATATTTTCCTTTTTCTTGTAGAATAGGATTCAAATTTTTAACATCAATCTGATTAGCAAATTGTATATACGCTCTGTTCTTGAAACCAATACTTTCTATTGATAGTAATGAAGGTTCACCTAGTATTTCAACAATAACTTCATTATCTGATAATAATGGGTTACCTATGTTTTTTAAATGATATTTCCAATCTACATTTGCAGAGTTAAAATAATTCAGCCCTATTTGTGAATAAGAACTCGGAATATTCTTTCCAAATATTTTATTAAAATACATCAGGAAAAATTCACTATTTTCAATTCCTTCTTTTAATTTTTTCTGATCTTGAAATAGGTTATCATTTAAAATAATTGCGTTTTTAATATCAGGATTACTTGCCGCAATTTCCTCCATTTCATTTTTGGTTTGTTTCCATTTTGAAAGGATTAAATCCATATTAACAACCTCAGTTATTTTTCCATTCTCGTTAATTTTCAGATGCAACTCATTGTATAATCTAGAGAAAGCCTTCGTTAGATTTGCAATTTCTTTTATCAACGGATTATTTGAATCTAATAACATATGATCTAGTAAAATCAACCTAACTTCTGATTCTAAATCGTCAGATTTTAACACAGAAAAATCCCATCTCATTTGTGATGTAGATGTCATATGAACATTTACACCTTTGATGTCTGAATCTATAAATAAAGTATATTGTTCAGAAAAAGGCTCTTTAAATTTTATTGTATTATTTGCCATATATTATTAATTGATAAAGGCATCACCTCCATCTATTTTTGTTTGTCCACCACCAATGTGATTAGCAGGAGAAGAAATTTCAATTCCATCATTTGCAGATATTCCAATACCATCAGCACCAATTCCAATTATTTTTCCACTTAAGAGAATAGTTCCATCGGTATTTAAAGTAATCGAACTACCTCCAGTTTTAATCGTAATATTGGTATCACATTCCAATGTTATATTTCCACCTGCATCCATAGATATCATAGAGTTTGCTCCACCGCCTTCTTTACCACCTACGTTAATAACATTGGTACTTCCAGCGTTTATAGTATTATTAGATCCCGCATTTACAGTATGATTTGTATTAGCATTCGTCGTAGCATTTCCAGCACCATCAAATTTCATATTTGCTCCTCCTTGATCTGTAAGATAAACAGAACCTTCTCCATCATTCAATTCTAATTTATTTCCGCTACGGCTACTCAAACTTTTCACATTGTTTCCTGTACCGCCACCGCCACCAACTCCGCCATGAAACATCCCTCCCATTACAAATGGTCGGTCGGGATGCTGATGAACAAAGTTTACGATCACTTGATCACCTACCTCTGGTATAGCCATAAATCCTCTATTCTTGCTCACCTTATCACTTCCTCCTGCATCAGGTGTCATTACTCGGATAAACTCTGTAGTATCGGGTCCTTTCTGCCAATCGAATTGTACTTGTACGCGTCCTTGATTTTGAGAATCCCTGTTAGATATCACCTTCGCAAATTGTGGATCTGCTCTTGGCGTTTCAAATTCAGGACGAGGAATATAGCCCGAATCTGCAGCTATCGCTTCAAATGAACCAGTATAATATCCTCTTGCATCAACCTCATGGCTCACCTCAGTAATTAATAATTTGGTAAAATAAGTAGTTTGGTTAGAATCAGCTTTTCGCATTTCAATATCCGCTGCACAACCTGGATATAAAAAAGGAACAGAAGTAGAACCTGAGGTTAAAAATACTTCAGAAGCCTTACTTCCAGCTGTCCCCTTCTGAGAAGCGTCAATATCCATAAATGTTTTTGCCTTAATAGGAGCAATCCTTAGAGATGGTGTAGTAAAAGTCTTTTCAGAAATATCATATGCTCTTTTGGCAATATCAGAAACATGATTTATTTTAGACTGACCTGCTATTAATTTTTCATTCTTATTACTGTTATATCCATAGAAACTTGGATTAACATGTTGAGCTTTCATTTTGATTTTTATATCACTTACACTGCTCCCATAGACCAATTTTACGGGAGATTCCTGAGGGGGAAGCTTACCAAAATGAAGGACTTCACCATCATAAAAAAATTGCTCTCCGTAAGCCTCTGCAATTCTAGCTAGATAATTATAATGGGTTTCTTCATATTGTGAGCTGTAAGAAACATTACCATATTTTGCATCCACACGAAAGTCAAATTTACTCGCTCCAAGACCTTCTCGAATTACCTGATCGGCAATGCTATTTAAACTAATATCTTGAGAGCCTCCAAAACTCTGGATATGTGAGGCAGCATCCAAAAGTATAGTTGGACTGTATCCCGTAAGTATAATGTTTCCCAAACTTCCTTGATCTTGGCTAAAACCTACTTCTGTAATAACGCCCACAAAATTTCTTTCCGGACCATCTAATACATCTTTATATTTAAAAACAACCGTAAGACGTTTTCCTAGAAAATTTTGAGCCTCCTCTAAATTGTAATTTTCGGCAACGCCTAATGAATTATGAGCAAGAGTTAAACTAAAAGTATGATGCTTCGTTACACTCTGATCAAGTTTAAAATGGGTAAAATGCGAAATTATAGTTCCCTCTATTACTACATCTAACTTCACAACCCTATTAATACCCGCAATATGATTAGTTGCTATCGCTTCGGCATTTAAAATTTTGGAGGTAGGCTGATTAGCCCATGTCTTGCCTTGTATCGTATGTGGGCTATTCGATTGGATATTTTTATTCATAAACATCGAAGAAGTATCTTTTAGCGTACTTCCCATTGCATTCGCTTGCTCTATTTTTTGAGCCGCTTTCTGAATTTTTCCGTTCGATTGTTCTACTATTTTATCCGTAGCAGCAGTTTTCAGACTCTCTAAACCCGACGAATTATTTAAACTCTTTGGGTTTGATGTTTTTTTAGAATTATTATCCTGAAACATAGCATATATTTTAATGGAGTGAAACAATTGTGCGTTACCCTAAAGCCATAATTTAAGAATACAAACAACCTAAAATCACCAAGATTGAATGGAGTAATAGAATAAATATCTAATATAGTTAGGACTTGTGATAAACGCAAAAAACAGAATAGTAGACTCTTAGGTTAACTATTCTGTTAAAAATTTTTTGATTGAAATGATGTCCTAAGAAATTATGCTGAAGGCCAAATTCCTTCGTAAGCAGAATTACCATAGTTGATTTTCTCAGCACTTACAATAAAGCTAATCAACATAGAATTTTGGTCTACTGCATCGAAGTCTACTTCATGCTGGATAACGTATCCGTTTTCCCAGTTAAGAGTAATCAATGTTCCTTCTTCGTGAGATTTGTTGAAAGTAATTTCACCTGTTGTTGGTTTGTATTTTCCATTCAATAAGCTCTCTAAGATTTCAGATTTCTCTGTAGCCTCGATTGTTAATTTGATTAAAGCATTAGATGGATCTGAAGCTACACGTCCTGAAACGTCTGTAGATCTAGATACGCTGTAATTAAGCTTTAATAATTTTTGTCCTTCGCTACCGTTGAATTTTAAAATTCCTCTTGAATCTGCCATAATGGTTGATTTTATTAATTAATATTTTGTGATTTTGTATTCAACAAATATAGAACACCTTATTATCAAAGAAAAATATTAATCCCATTATTTGAAAAAGTGTAGTAGTATTACGACTAACAAACGTTCGTTTGAAATTGAGAAAAAAGATTATTTTGGTGTTTAACATCAAATATATCTTTAATTTATGCCTAAAACAGAGGGAATAAGCACACCAACAATGAACGCTCAACTTTATCTAAATTTTATATTTTTTTGATAGAATATGAAAGAGAATTGATAAGAGAAAGAACAAATGCAGGTTTACAATCTGCAAGATTTAGGGGAATGCAAGGATGGAGACTAAGGTTATACAATAGAAACAATTTCTAAGCTGCTCATTCTTCGTTCGGTTTACAAAGATCTCACGAAACGACCTGAAGAAATCTATAAACCCTTTGGATTAACAAGAGCAACATTTTACCGTTACGCCTAAATTCTAGACAATCATACCGATGATGAAATAAAGATTTGGTATTCTAAGTACAAATTAATATTGAATAACAAAATTTTAGATTATAAGTTTTTATTTTTATTCTAATTTACGGTATCCCGCAATTTGCTATTGATTAGATTATTTATCTTTGAATCCTCTATAATTAATCGGAATAAATTTTTATTCACTACAACAAATATTTTAAATTACCATTATGAAAAAAACAATTACTTTTTTTACTATTCTTGTATCTTGGATCACTATTCAAGCTCAAGAAAGTATTGATTTATTGACTTACGAAAATACTCAGGATATAAATTTTTTCACGTCGGTTAAAAATGGAGCTTTAATTAAGGAATATATCACAACCACTAAAAATAGTGTGAAAGTTGGTGATACTTTAATTTTAGGATCTCCAACCTCTCAAGAAATGAATACAAAAACATATTCAGGGAGTTATGGCAATAGAGCAACAGGGGGTATAGCACAATCGAGGAGTACTTCAAAAAAAACTTATGAATTTATACAACTAGGTAGACCAGCGGGATTTGGAAGCGTTATGTCAGCAATGGGTGGTAATGCACAGAACATGGCAGATAACAGTTTTAAAAATACTAAAGTCATTGTAAACGAAATAAAAACGTATCATAGGGGTAGTAAAAATAAACCCTTATATGTAGTTATGGTTTTGGGAGAAATAAATGGTAGAGCTTTTGGAATAAATAAATATTTAAGCGTAATGGACACCGAATTAGGAGTTGAGTCTGGAGAAATCCTTTTAATAAATAGGAAAATGACCAGAGAAGAAGCTATTGCAAAATTAAAAGAGGCGAAAGAACTTTTGGAAATTGATATGATGAGTAAAGATGATTTTGAAGAATTAAAAAAGAACCTGGCTCCTATTATTACTAATAACTAAGCGTAATACTTCTATAAATAGATGTTGATTAGAATACTGTAAAAATTCCGTTTAAATAATTTAAATTCTGTATTCACCGATTTGTCACAAATTTAGGTAACTCAATCTCTTATAAATTCAAAATAAATTTAAATTAATACAGACTAAAATTAGTGCAATATATGCAATTTGAAAAGGGTTATATGGTATTCATAATAAATTAGATCGTGTTGATTTCAATATAAAATTTTAATAATTATTCAATAAATAATCTCAAAAAACCATGAAAAGATTCATATTAGTAACGTTATTGTTAATTCCTTCGATTTTTTTTGCTCAAAATTTACAAGTGGATAATGATAATTTGGAAAGGAATTTTGCTAAATGGGTAAATATTAATAAGGATATATACAGCAATTTAAAAGCAAAAAACATATCGAAAATAAATTTTATAATATTCAAATCTGACTCATTTTATGAAAAGGTAAAGAAAAAATATAGTCTGAAAGAGGAAGAAATTTGGAGCCTTGATATACCTGGTCCTTATCTTAAAATAGCCGGAGGGAACAAGTCTCCTATTGTTGCTTATAATCTAGAACAAAAAATATCAGTATTACTTTTTTTACCGAAACAATGGATTGATGGTGATATACGAGATGATAGAAATTGCAATCTTGGTATTAATGAACATTCAGAAATAGGATTCATAACTTACTTATTGCAATGCGAAGGTTTAATCAATATAGATTTTAGAAGATATAATTTTAAAGATGGATTTATAAAAGCTTACGACAAGTATTAATTTACAATCATAATTTTCAAAACCAATCTCAAAAAACAATTGTATGACATTTAATGCTTTTATAATATGCTTTATTTTCTATTCTTTAGGTATAATTACACAAAAAGTTATATATTATTTTCAAAAAAGAAAACAAGATATAAAGGATCTGGAAGACTTGGAAACTTTTAGGTTAGAACTGGAGGAAGAAATTGAAGCAATTAAAAATAAGAACTAGTTTCAAAAAACGATTAAATGAAAGACTATTACAGGTTAACCCATATTCAAAAAGTGAGAATTTCTCAAAATTTAATTGATATCCTCGAAAAAGACATTTGCCCTTCTCCAGAAACGATTACGTTTATTGTTAATTGGATAGGCACAGTTCGTAGTGAAAAATTTAAAGCTTATTATGATGTTTGGGAAATAGTTTTAAAGAGTTTCTATCCAAAAGAAAGACCAATACTAATTAGAAGTATATCTAGAAAATCCAAACAGCAATATATTGGAAGTTTTACAAACTCAGCATCTTCTGCTGAAAGATTTGGTGAACATAAAGGATATTGGATAATTTGTGATACAAAAAATTCAATAATTTCAGATATTCCAATAAATAAA
This sequence comes from Chryseobacterium sp., assembly GCF_045629545.1. GTDB lineage: Bacteria > Bacteroidota > Bacteroidia > Flavobacteriales > Weeksellaceae > Chryseobacterium. The sequence goes on from NZ_JAZQRK010000017.1 coordinate 13,401, forward strand.
AAAGGAAGTTATAGAAATACATATTATCCACTTAGTAATGTTTTAAAAAAAGCTAAAGAAAAAGGTGGATGAGGATTTTCTGAAAGATTTTTGAGTACATTCTCTGGAGTAGATGAATACATAATGAAAATTAACTTCTCGAATATGCAACTATTGAAATTTATAAATATTGAAGATTAAATATCAAAAAACGATATGAAAGAAGATTTACCAGATTATCATTATACTCTCGAAAGACTTAATAAATTAACTTATGTATTAACAGTAAATGAAGGAGATATAAAAAAAAGATTAATTGAAGCACTAACATATTATTGGATTTCAGCAGATGATCTACCTGAAAATATTAGAGAATTTGCAGATGAGATTGATACAGTTGAGAGCTGCATACCAAAAGATGAATATGATAATACCTATAAAAATTCTTTAGCTAATAAGCATCTAAAGACGTGCAGTAAAATAGCTTCTAAAATTGTAGATTTAGAACAAATGCTTACAGAATATATTGATGATATCTAATAATTAATCTCACAAAACCATAGTTTTAAATTTAAATTAGGAAGTATTACAACCAATGATACTACGCTCACCAATTGTAACGATAATAATATAGGGACTGCGGTTTTTGATCTTACTATAGCAAATGTGATTGTAAACTCAACTGTAACTAAGAAATATTTCGAAACCTTAAATGATTTAAATTCTGGCATTTATGAGATTATAAATCCTAATGCCTTTGTATCTGCTGCAGGTACAGTATACGTGTTGGTTACAACACCAGAATAATGTACTGATGTAGCCATAATTACATTAGCTTTTAATACTGTTGTAATCGTTAATGATGCTGCAATGAGAACTTGTTTTATTGAAAGTAATCCTTCTTTGGGATTATTTGATCTTACTACAGCTAATATGACGTTACAGATAGGTGCCACAAAGAAAATTTGTCCTTCGTTGGCAGATGCAGTAAATGCTACCAATGAAATTCCAATTCCTACTGCAAATACAGCACCCAATGGAGTTGTTTATGTAAAAGTCTTTAATACTAATGGGTGTTACACTGTTGCTAAAATCACTCTAGAGGTTTTTCAACCTGTCTATTCTCCTGTTTTGGTAGATAAAATAATATGTGCTGAAGATACAACAGATGTAGATGCAGGAATAGGTTTTACAGAGTACGAATGGAGTACAGGAGCTACAACCCAGACTATTTCTAATGTAGGAATTGGTAACTATTGGGTAAAAATTATGATGGGAGACTGTGTTACAAAACAATTGGTAAAAGTATTGCATCAGAACAGCCTATTATTACTAACGTTGAAATTAGTAACACAAATATAGCAGTTCAGGTTTCAGGGGGTACGCCAGAATATCAATACTCCTTAGATCAAATTAATTGGCAAGATTCTAATGTTTTTAAAAGACGCATATGATTGTGATCCTCAGCAGGTAGCAATTACAGTTCCCAATTTGATTAATGTAATTACGCCTAATGGAGAGAATCAACGATGTGATGGATTATTATGCCTTATCTAATAAGCAAAATCTTGTAGTGAACATTTTTTATAGATATGGTGATAAAGTTTACCAGCTCAATAAAAGCACCAATTACAAATGGGATGGAACTTCTAATGGGAAAAAAATGCCTACTGGAAACTATTGGTATTCGGTCTCTTGGAATGAAAGTAACAAAAAAAATACCTCGATCAAGTATACTGGTTGGATCATGGTGAAAAATAGAGATTGATAAATGTTCTTTTAATTTTGTTATGTTGACCATCCTTTTAGGATGGTTTTTTATGTAAAATTTTTTAGTATCAAATTGGTAATGTATTGAATGAGTTGAATTTTATATTCATATTTAAATTATTATCTTTGCAGACACTAAAATTTAGTATACTTCAATGTCTCGATTTCAAAAAACCGCCGCTTTTCATACTTTAGGTTGCAAACTTAATTTTGCAGAAACATCTACTATTGCCCGACAGTTAACAGAGGCTGGTTATGAGAAAGTGAGTTTTGATGATAGCGCTAACATCTATGTTATTAATACCTGTTCAGTAACAGAAAATGCCGACAAAGAATGCAAGCTTCATGTAAAAAGAGCTATGAAGGCAAATCCTGAAGGTTTGGTAGTCATTGTGGGTTGCTACGCACAGCTGAAGCCTGAAGAGATTTCTCAGATTACAGGGGTAGATTTGGTGTTGGGAGCAAAAGAAAAGTTCAATATTCTTAGTTATCTAGAGGATTTAGAAAAATCTGATAGTGAAGGTATTGTGCACTCTTGCGAAATTGAAGAGACAGATTTCTTTATAGGAAGCTACTCTATAGGAGATCGTACAAGAGCATTCCTGAAAGTGCAAGACGGTTGCGATTACAAGTGTACTTATTGCACCATACCTTTAGCTAGAGGCATTTCTCGTTCTGATACAATATCGAGCGTAGTGAAAAATGCACAAGAAATTGCAGCAAAAGACATCAAGGAAATTGTGCTTACTGGTGTTAATATTGGCGACTATGGTAAAGGAGAATACGGGAACAAAAGGCACGAGCATACTTTCTTAGATTTAATTTCAGAACTAAACAAAGTAGAAGGGATAGAAAGGATAAGAATTTCTTCTATCGAGCCTAATTTGTTGAAGGATGAGAGTATAGATCTAGTAGCGCAAAGCAAAAGTTTCGTGCCGCATTTCCATATTCCATTGCAATCGGGTAGTGACGAGCTGTTGAAGAGAATGAAGAGACGTTATCTTACCAATTTGTACCAAAATAGAATTAGCAAAATACGAGAAGTAATGCCTGATGCAGCTATTGGAGTAGATGTTATCGTTGGTTTTCCGGGTGAGACGGAGGAACTATTTATGGAGACGTATAATTTTATCAATCAATTGCCTATAAGCTATCTGCACGTCTTTACTTATTCTGAAAGAGAAAATACAGAAGCCGCAGATATGGAGGGAATAGTGCCGATTCCGGAAAGAAAACGTCGTAACAAAATGCTAAGAATCCTTTCTGAAAAGAAGAAAATGGCATTCTACGAAACCCAATTGGGAAAAGTTCTTCCTGTACTTTGGGAACACGAAAATAAAGACGGCAAAATGTATGGTTTCACAGAAAATTATGTTCGTGTACAGAAAGATTTCAATGCATCATTAGTTAATAAAATTGAATTCTTAAAATTAGAGAATATTCTCGCAGATGGTACCGTAGCAGTTCAAGCTAGTTTCGATCATTTCTTGGAGAGAGCTTAATATCTATATTTTTATTATTTTTTATAATTTCAATTACCTTATATTGAGTTGAGCCGAATGCGTATTCGGCTCTCAAATTTGTAGCTTATACAAGATATTGGGTATTTGTTTTGATGATAATTGGTAGGTAAGCCCAAATTTTTATCAAATTTTACTCTTTTATTTTTTAATTTATTCGTAAAAAACCCCCATAAATACTGCTATATATCTTAATTTAACCTGTTTATTTATATTTAATTTTTTATAGTGGTATTGCTCAAAAATTATATTTTTATTTGATAAGATTCCTTATTAGTAATTTTAATCTAAAATTTATCGTTTTTCATTTCCGAAATTGAAATTTAATTTATTGAAATTCACCTATATAATTCCTACTTTATCTCTTTCCGACTGTAGGAAATCTCCTTTAATTTTTTAACTTTGAGAAAATTTAAAATGATATGAGAGATAAATTTTTATCTTGGGGTTTGTTAATAGTAATTACTACTTGGGTCGTAACTTGGGTAATAGATTATTATCTGTGGATTCCTGTGATTCTTACCTTAATCTACGCATTAGGGGTTTACAATGCGTACCAGACAAAACATGCTATTCTTAGAAACTTCCCTGTATTGGGGTATTTCAGATATTTCTTTGAAGAAATATCACCAGAGATGCAACAATATTTCATAGAAAGAGAAACAGATGGTAAGCCATTTCCTAGACATCAGCGTTCTGCAGTGTATAGAAGAGCAAAAAACATCAGTGATACCGTAGCTTTTGGTACTCAGCTAGAGATTAATCATAGAAAATATGAAGGGATAAAGCATTCTATCTATGCAAAATCTCCATCTGAGGAATTACCACGTGTATTGGTGGGTGGAGAACAGTGTTCTAAGCCATATAGCGCCTCTTTGCTTAATATCTCTGCAATGAGTTTTGGATCTCTTAGTGATAGAGCTCAGATTGCGCTTAATAAAGGAGCTAAAAAAGGTAATTTCTATCATAATACCGGTGAAGGTGGTATTTCGGATTATCATATGCAAGGTGGCGATATCTGTTGGCAAATTGGGACTGGATACTTCGGATGTAGAGATGATGAAGGTAAGTTTAATCCAGATTTATTTAAAAAATATGCTACGCTAGAGAACGTGAAGATGATAGAGATAAAGCTGTCTCAAGGTGCGAAACCAGGACATGGTGGAGTATTGCCAGGCGTGAAAAATACACCTGAAATTGCCAAAATTCGTCACGTAAAACCTGGTATTACTATAATTTCTCCGCCCTCACATTCTTCGTTTTCTGATGCTGCAGGATTGTTAAAGTTCATACACCAATTAAGAGAACTTTCTGGTGGAAAGCCTATTGGTTTCAAGCTTTGTATTGGAGATACAAAAGAGTTTGAAGACATCTGCGAACAGATGAATATAGTAAAAATCTACCCAGACTTCATCACGGTAGATGGTGCAGAAGGAGGTACAGGTGCTGCGCCACCAGAATTTTCTGATGGGGTAGGAATGCCTTTAGAGCCTGCATTAATCTTTGTCAATCGTACTTTAAGGAATTTCAATTTGCGAGATAAATTAAGAATTATCGCAAGTGGCAAAGTTCTTACAAGTTTAGATATTTTGAGGGCAGTAGCTATGGGCGCAGATATGTGTAATAATGCAAGAGGATTTATGTTCTCACTTGGTTGTATTCAGGCATTGAGATGTAACTCAAATAACTGTCCAACTGGTGTTGCTACGCAAGATAAAATGCTAATCAAAGGACTAGATGTAACGGATAAAAGCGAGAGAGTTTACCATTTCCACAAAAATACATTGCATACATGTAATGAGCTTATTGGGGCAGCTGGAAGAAGTTCCTATGATGAGGTAGATGCAAGTATGTTTATGCGAGGTGATGAGTTTGAACATCTTTCGGATAAATATTTCCCAGATATCTTGAGTAATGTAAGATAATTAAATTTAATTAAAATAATAAAAAGAGACCGCCATATCAAATATGGCGGTCTCTTTAATGTTTATATGTTTCTACTTACATCTCACTAGCAAGTCTTGTAGAAGATTTATACAATTGGAAATTGAAGATAAATGTACAGTTTCTGTATGAATAAGTGCCACCAAATGTAGAATGTGGATCTCTAGCAAAGGCAGCTCTAGATGGAACAATAATAACGCCTTGTAGATTGTAATTTTCATCATCTGTTTTATCAAAAGCCTTGAATTTTCTAATCGCCTCTTGGAAACCTTCCATTTCATAATAGCTTCTGTCTTTTCCAGATGCAGTAAGTACACTTTCCTTTACATAATAGAATGTAGGATCTACTAGAGGAGAACCACTTTCATCTAGAGGATTTTGTGTAGTAAAGCCCATAGAATTTAGAAAAGTTACTTTTCCATCAGTACTACCAGCTAGATATGCTTTAGCCCTCATCATAAGTCTTAGCACATCTTTATCTCCTACTGTTGTCCCATTAGTAGGTTGCACATTATTTCGTACGATATAGATAGCTCCTGTTGGAAGAGTTTGAGGATTCAGATCAGCCAGTTTTACTTCATTATCATCTGTATCATCGCTGCTACTGAATGATTTTATATTTCCTAATGCATCTAGATAATTGTCATTCAAAAACTTCTGTATGGCTTCATCATCATAAGCATTCTGTGTTGCGATGTTTTCTGGCTCAACATAAGTTTCCACTTCATCATCCTTTTTACATGCTGATAAACACAAAGATCCAGCAAGGATATATAAAAATATTTTTTTCATTTCAAAAATTTAATTACTTTACAAATAATATAACAGCAAAAGTATAAAAAAATATGAGAATAGATAAATTTTTATGGTGCATTCGTATTTATAAAACTAGAAGCATTGCAGCAGAAGAAATCAAGAAAAATAGAGTATCTGTAGGAGACTCTGTGGTAAAGTCTTCTAAAGAGGTTAGAGAAGGGGATGTAATAAAAATTAGGAAAAACCAGATTGATTATAAAATAAAGGTTTCACAGATCCCTAAAAGTAGACTTGGCGCCAAATTGGTTTCCCTTTATATCAAAGATGTGACGGATAAAGAGCAGCATGAGCTTCTAAAATTAAGAAAACTATCCCAAGGATACTATCGTGGGAAAGGGGAGGGCCGCCCTACCAAAAAAGACAGAAGAGATATTGATGGGTATGTAGAAAACGATGAAGAATCGGATTTTACGGACTGGGATGCCTTTTTTGGGGAAGATGAAGCCGCTGATGAGGTAAAAGAATAAATTTTATAGATATATCTTATCTATGATCTCTTGTAGGATTTCCTCTGGTGTTTTAGCATCTGTACTAATGCTATATTGTGCACGATTATAGTATACATTTCTTTCAAATAGATGTTTTGCTATAAATTCTGGAAGATCCTCGTTGGAGACATTGGAGATTATAGGACGCTTTTCCTTTTGCTTTGAAAGTCTTTCTACTAGTGTATTTATAGAAGCTCTAAGAAATATACTAGTAGAATTACTATTAATGAGTTCCATATTGTTGTAATAAACCGGAGTTCCCCCACCCAAGCTCAAAACGATGTTCTCTTGAGTTGCCAAAATTTCCTCCAAAGCTTCCCTTTCTAGTTTTCTAAAGTAAATTTCGCCTCTACTCTGGAAGATTTCTGAGATCGTGGCTTTATTTCTTCTAAAAATCTCTTTGTCAAGGTCGAATAATTTAAAATTTATTTTGTCGCTTAAGATTTTGGATACGTGAGTTTTACCGCTCCCCATGTAGCCTAAGAGTGTTATAATCATAAAAATATTTTAAACAAATTTGCAAAAAAGTTTTGAGATAATAAAAATTGTTATATCTTTGCAACATCAAAAACAAGGGTATACAGCGAAACAAAATGTTGATGATTTAGTGACCGACTCGGTAGCTCAGCTGGTAGAGCAATACACTTTTAATGTATGGGTCCTGGGTTCGAATCCCAGCCGGGTCACTAGCAAAAATATTATAAATTTATTATGATTTTTTTAGCCTGCGTGGTGAAATTGGTAGACACGCCATCTTGAGGGGGTGGTTTCCTAAG
>NZ_JAZQRK010000018.1:0-47501 GCF_045629545.1 Chryseobacterium sp.
CGTTCAGTAGTAAACTTTATGAGCAATCTTGTAGCTGGAATTATTGCTTATAATTTTCTGCCAAAAAAACCATCACTAAAATATGAAACATTGAAAAATAATCAGTTAGCAATGTTTTATTAATCGAACTCAGGTTAATAATAAAAAAATAAAGCTTAGATATTGATTTTTTTTCATGTAATAAATATTTGGTTATAGAATAAGACAATAAAAATTGCAATTTGTTCATTATAAAACAAAAAAAGACTGATTACGAATAATCAGTCTTTTTAGTATTGAATTTACAAGTCCTTAGAAAGGATACTCATATATTTCAGATTCGTGAAGGTAAGGGTTACCTGTCGGAATTAATTTTAATTTGCTAAGTGCAGACATTACTGTAAAGATAAATAATCCTAATACGAATAATACCGCTCCTAAAATCAGTAATGCAACTTCTAGAGTATTCCAGTAAGGTCCCACAGTTCCTGGCATTACCATATTGAAATAATCTAATAAGTGACCTAAAATCACGATTACTGCCATCGTAGTTACTACTTTATAGTTTCTTTTAATGCTAGAACTTACTAATACTATTAGAGGTAAGAAGAAGTTGAAAATAAGCATTGGTAAGAATGTTGCAGAATAATGTTCGAATCTTCCGAAGAAGTAATTTACTTCTTCCGGAATATTAGCATACCAGTACAACATAAATTGTGCAAACCAAGTATATGTCCATAGTAAACTTGTAGCGAAAAGGAATACACCTAAATCATGCAAGTGGTTATCATTGAACTGAGGTAAATAACCATTTTTCTTTAAATATACACTTAGGATAATTATTACTGCTACACCACTAGACAAACAACTTACCATAGAATACCAGATATACATTGTAGAGTACCAGTGAGGATCAATAGACATCAACCAGTCCCAAGCCCACGCTGCAGATGCAAATCCGAAGAATGCGATATAACCTACCGCCCATCTGTAAAGATATTGATATTCTACTAATGATTTTGTATCATCTACTTTCTTAGACTGAGCTTTCAATTTCCAAGCGAAGAAAGAGGCTCCAATTACATAGATTAATGTTCTGATTGCGTAGAAAGGAATATTTAAGAATATTCTTTTTTCAAATAGAATTACATCAAAATGTGCAGAATTTGGATCTGTCAATTCTGGATCCATCCAGTGAAATAGATGTCCTTGGTGAGTAATATTAAGAATCATAATGATAATTAAAATAGCACCACCATAAGGCATGTACGAAGCAATAGCTTCCATTACTCTTGTGATAATAATAGGCCAACCTGCGTGAGCAGCGTGTTGAATACAATAAAAGAACAATACACAAGCACTGACTCCGAAGAAAAATACCGCAACAAAGTGGATTGAAGCTAAAGGCGAGTTGTGTACTTGCATAGTAGCATGCTCCAAGTGTGCTGCATGATCTTGAGGTCCTACCATTTCACTAGAGTGAGTAGGGGTATGATGACCTGGAGAATGTACTTCTTCCATCATGTGTTCTATTCTCTCAGTGGTAATTCCACTATTCATGAAATAACCAACTGCGAAAAGCACTAAACCTACAACAAGAAGTATTATAGAAGCTGATTTTAATTTTGGTGAAAAACTATACATTTCTTTTCTTATTTTTTAGTTACGGTAGATTCTGTTTGAGCAACTGTTGCTGCAGGGATTGCACCTTTTTTGAATGCACTCATGACGTACATTGCAACTCTCCATCTGTCTCCAGCATCAAGTTGTCCTGCATATGATCCCATCGCATTTCTACCGTTAGTTAATACATAATGAACAGAACCTACAGTGATTTCTCTGTCTGCATAATTGGGTACACCAGAATATGCTCCACTTTGAACAATTGGTCCCTGTCCATCACCTCCCGTACCATGACAAGCTGCACAAGTATGATCATATAAAACCTTACCTCTCTCAATATCTTTCGCTGCATTTGCAGGATTCAAAGGGGTAGAAGAAATAGTTTTCGATGCATCATAACCAGCGTTATACTCATCTGGAGTTCTTGGAAGTTTGTTTTCAGCAAAAACTCCATCTTTATTCTGAGCTACTGACCCTTCTACTGGAGAAAGACCTGTAGCTCCATTATTTTTTACAAATGCTGGGATTTCGTTTTCATGATCCGAATAAGCATCCTGAGCTTTCATCAAAGGATCATATGCTACTGGGAAGTACATATCTGGGAAATATACCAAAGGAGCATTTTCGTTAGGTCCGCAAGAATTAAGTAGAACTGTAGTAATACCTAAAACCGCCGTGATTTTTAATATACTCTTTTTCATTTTAAGCATCTTTAACAGTTATTTCTTCTACTCCTGTATCTACAAGAAGTTGCTTAATAGATTCAACGTCATTGGTAATAAACTCCATCAAGAATTTATCATCAGTAGTTCTAGGATCTGGGTTTTGTGCTGGAGCTCCTGGATACATCTTATTTCTAATAAAGAAAGTAAGAGACATCATGTGAGCTGTACAAAAAACCATCAATTCAAACATAGGATCAATGAATGCTGGGAAGTTATTAATCCATCCAAATGCTGGCTTACCTCCAATATTCTGAGCCCAATCATGATTCATTATATACCAAGTAACCGTGAATCCAATACTTAACCCATAAAGAGCGAAGATAAATGCAGCATCAGAAATTCTTGTTTTCTTCAAGCCTAAAGCTTTATCTAGTCCGTGTACTGGGAATGGAGTATACACTTCGTGAATCTTAATTCCCTTATCGTTGAATGCTTTAACGCCGTTCATTAGATCGTCGTCATCGGCATATAGTCCGTATACAATTTTAGTGGTGCTCATCTCCTTCTTTTACTTTATATGTTTCACCTGAGATTTTCAAGATTGATTTTAATTCTGCTTGTGCAATTACTGGGAAAGTTCTTGCATACAATAAGAATAATACTCCAAAGAATCCAATAGTACCTAAGTAAACTCCAACGTCTATGATAGTTGGCTTAAACATAGTCCAAGATCCAGGTAAGTAATCTCTAGAAAGGTTGATTACAATAATATCAAAACGTTCGAACCACATTCCTATATTAATTACCAATGCAATTAAGAAAGTTGCAATAATATTTGTTCTTACTTTCTTGAACCAGAATAATGCAGGGATTACAAGATTACAGATAATCAATGCCCAGAATGCCCACCAGTAAGGTCCTACTGCAGCACCTGGAGATAAGTAGGTAAAATCTTCATATCTAGAACCAGAATACCATCCGATAAAGTATTCAGTAGCATATGCTACAGTAACCATACCACCAGTAAGTACAATTACGATGTTCATAATTTCAATATGGTACATTGTAATATAGTCTTCTAAGTGACAAACTTTTCTGGCAATCAACAATAGTGTTTGTACCATTGCAAATCCTGAGAAAATTGCTCCAGCTACAAAATATGGAGGATAGATTGTTGAGTGCCATCCTTTAATAACGGAAGTAGCAAAGTCAAAAGATACCGTTGTATGCACAGAGAATACAAGTGGAGTAGCCAAACCAGCTAATACTAAAGATACCTCTTCGAATCTCTGCCAATGTTTTGCTTTACCACCCCATCCAAATGCAAGGAATGTATAGATCTTTTTAGTCCAAGGAGTTTTTGCTCTATCTCTAATCATTGCGAAATCGGGAATCAACCCAATAAACCAGAATACTGTAGATACAGAGAAGTAAGTACAAATTGCAAATACGTCCCAAAGTAGAGGAGAGTTAAAGTTGGTCCAAAGAGAACCAAATTGGTTTGGTAAAGGGAAAACCCAGTATCCTACCCAAACTCTACCCATGTGGATAAGAGGGAAGATTGCTGCCTGTACAACTGCAAAGATTGTCATTGCCTCCGCAGAACGGTTAACAGACATTCTCCATCGTTGTCTAAATAATAATAATACTGCTGAGATTAAGGTTCCGGCGTGACCGATACCTACCCACCATACAAAGTTGGTGATGTCCCAACCCCAGTTTATAGTTCTATTAAGCCCCCATGCTCCAATTCCTGTCCCGATAGTGTATGCAATACAACCAAATCCGTAGATAAAAAGAACTAATGATGCATATAGTGATATCCACCATAATTTTCCTGCTCTTTCTTCTATAGGTCTAGCAATATCTTCTGTGATATCGTGATAAGTTTTGTGACCAATAATCAGAGGTTCCCTTATCGGAGCTTCGTAATGTCCTGACATTTTATACCTATTTATTATTTAAACTTTAATTTTCTACTCTGTTTCTTACTTTTGCGTGATAGAATACATTTGGTTTTGTACCGATCTCCTCAAGTAAATAATATCTTCTGTTACTAGAATACAATTCTCTCACTTTAGATTCTTTGTCGTTCATATCCCCAAATTTCATTGCTCCAGTAGAACATGCAGCAGAACAAGCGGTAGAATTTTGGAATTCTGCATCTGTTACTTTTCTGTTTTCCTTCTTCGCATTCAATATGGTGGCTTGTGTTTGTTGGATACACATAGAACATTTTTCCATAACCCCTCTTGTTCTTACAACAACATCTGGGTTAAGTACCATTCTTCCTAAATCGTTATTTTGATTAAAATCAAACTTATCGTTCATGTTATAAGTAAACCAGTTGAAACGTCTTACTTTGTAAGGACAGTTGTTAGCACAATATCTTGTACCAATACATCTGTTGTACGCCATATGGTTTTGCCCTTGCTTACTGTGAGATGTAGCCGCTACTGGACATACAGTTTCACAAGGTGCATGGTTACAGTGCTGACACATGACAGGTTGGAAGATTACATCTGGATTTTCCGCAGGATTTTCTAGAGAACCTTCTATACCCAGTAATGTACTACCATATAATTCTGGAACAGCCTTACCTTCTTTCAGTCCGTCATATACAGTAAGTTTCTCTGTAGAAGAGTAGTAACGGTCTATTCTCAACCAATACATATCTCTAGACATTCTGATCTCTTCTTTACCTACTACAGGAACGTTATTTTCTGCTTGGCAAGCAATAATACATGCACCACAACCCGTACAAGAGTTTAGATCGATTGATAAGTTAAAGTGAGGTCCATCCGTATCATCGAAAGCATCCCAAAGATCAATCTTACCTGCTGGTAAAGCGCCACTTATTGTATGATACTCCAATGGTTTATTCCATCCTTTTAGTTTATCATCAAATGCTACATTTAAGTAATCTTGTAATGGTACTTCTTTTGCAATTTCATAACGACCCATAAGAGTGTTTTGAAGCTGTACTCCAGCAAATTCGTGCTCTTCACCAGTTTTTTCTATTTTAACATTAGAAACAACTAAGTTTGAACCATCAAATAAAGGATAAGCATTGACTCCTGTTTCAGCTGTAGCACCAGAATCTTTTTTGCCATATCCAAGTGCAAGACCTACTGATCCGTCTGCTTGACCTGGCTGAATAAATACAGGAACGTTTTCTATTACAACTCCGTTTACAGTAAGATTTACTAATGAACCATCTAACTGCATTCTTGCGTTAAGATCGTTGTTAATTTCAAATCTTTCTGCATCTTTTGGAGATATAGTAAGGTAGTTATCCCAAGACATTCTTGTTAATGGATCCGGTAATTCTTGCAACCAAGGGTTGTTTGCCTGAGTACCATCTCCCATAGACGTCTTAGTATATAGTACCAATTCTAAGTCTGAGGCTTTGAAACTTCCAAGTTCTGCAGCAGCTTGTGAAGCATTACCACCTGTATAAGCTAGTGTTGTAGTAGTTGTAGAATTTATAAATCCATTATATAAAGCTTTATTAAATGAAGTTCCTCCTAATAGAGAAGCTGCACTTGCTTTAAGATAATCGTAATAATTGTTAGCTGCGCTATTTTTTCCATTTTTCCAAACTAATAAAGATTCTTCAATCTGTCTAGATTTGTAGATTTTTTGGATGGTAGGCTGCATTAGAGAATATACTCCAGATTGAGGTTGGATATCACCCCAAGATTCTAGCCAGTTTGCTACTGGTATCACAGCTTTTGCTGCTTTGTACATTTCGTTTTTCTTATCTGCAACAGCAATTACATAAGGTACATTAGATAAAGATTTTTTGAAATCTTGTCCTTTGTTGCTTGAGTAGATAGGATCTACGTTGTTTGTAATTAATACACCAACTTGTCCTCCTTTTACCCATCCTAAGAATTCTTCAAATCTTGCTTTGTCAAATTCTTTCAGGAAGTTAGCTTTACCTGTGAACGCTACTGAGCCTAATTTTTGGTTGATTAAGTGTGCTAAAACCTGTGCACCTTTAGAACCATCAGCAAAAACTACTGCTTTACTTCCTTTTGCTAATAAATCTTTAGCAATACCAGAAGCTACTTTATCAGAACTACCTCCACCAACTACTGCGTTGTAAACTTCAACTAAAGTTTTATTAACGGCGCTCGGTTTCAATCTAATTCTAGAGTCAGCATTAGCACCAGTAAGAGACATGTTAGATTCCACTTGGATGTGTCTCAACATGTTTGCACCTGGCTTTCTTGCTGCAGCATAAGAAGTTTCCAGACTTGCTGCATTATAATCTCCTAAGAAATCTGCTTGGAAAGACACTACCAATTCTGACCCTACTAGATCATATACTGGTAAGGCTCTTTGTCCAAAAACCTCTTGCGCTGCATCTAATGAAGCTGCATAAGGGATTGCATCGTAAGTTACTAATTCTGCTGTTGGATATTTTCCTTTAAATTCTGCGAATAACTTTTTGAAAGTAGGAGAGGCAAAAGAGTGTGATAATAACACAATCTTTTTACCAGAAGCTTGCGCCTCATTCAATCCTTTGATAACAAAATCATCTACTTTATCAAAAGTTTCGTCTTTACCGTTTAGCTTTGGCTGTTTTACTTTATCATTATCATAAAGAGAAAGTACACTTGCCTGTGCCCTTGCATTAGTTTTACCTAAATCTCCAGCTACCGGATTCGGCTCAATTTTAATGGGTCTACCTTCACGTGTTTTTACTAAAACACTAGCAAAATCGAAACCATCAAAATAGGTTGAAGCATAGTAATTGGGAACTCCTGGAATAATATCATGTGGTTTTACCACATAAGGAATTGTTTTAATTACCGGTGCTTCACAAGCTGCTAAAGTAACTGCTGCAGTAGAGAAACCTAATAACTTTAAGAAATCTCTTCTTGACGTACTAGATTCATTCTTCTCAGCATCTCCTAGAAAATCTTCTACCGGAATTTCTTCTTGGAACTCTTTAAGCGCCAGCTTACCATTTAAAGCTGGGTCTTTAAGTTCGTGAATACTTCTAAATTGTATTTTATTTGAAGCCATTTTTATACTTCTAATTTTTTAGTTATTAATAATGACATTTACCACATTCTAGACCTCCAATTGCATCTACCGTAATTTTACCTCCGTCTTTAGGATATTGCTTTTTAAGCTTTTCGTGTAGATTCTTGAAGTATTCTTTATTATAACCGTTACCCATGTCGATCTCAGTTGTTCTGTGACATTCTATACACCATCCCATTGTGAAATCATTCGCCATTTGTACTACATTCATAGTATCAATTTTACCGTGACATGCTTTACATACAACATCAATTTTGTTGTCAGGGTTTTTCTTATTAAATGAGCTGATAATCGCTTGTTCGCCCGCTACTACGTGTTGAGAGTGGTTAAAGTACACGAAATCTGGCATATTATGAATTCTTGTCCATTCTACAGGTTGTGTTTTACCAGTATACTGTTGTTTTTCAGGATCCCAACCTGTTGCTTCATAGATTTTTTGGATCTCCCCATCATAGAATGCTTTATCTTTCCCTGGCTCCATATATTTACCATTATATTCAGAGATAGATCTGTGACAGTTCATACAAACATTCATTGAAGGTATTTCCGATACTTTTCCATATTTTGCACTAGAGTGACAAAGCTGACAGTCAATTTTATTTTCTCCAGCGTGAATTTTATGAGAGAAGTAGATAGGTTGTTCTGGTTTGTAGCCTTTATAAACACCAATCCACATTACCCAGTTCCAAATACCGTATGTAGCAAGTAACGCTAAAATTGCTAAAGCGCCTTTTCCAATATAGTGATACTTTTCATAGATTTCACTAAAAGACTTCACTCTGGTCTCATTAAGACCTGCTAAATCTTCCGCTTGTCCCAACTTCACTAGCTGTCTTAGTTTTAATAATATCCACACTAATAAAGCTGCAATTGCAAGCAAAGAAATAATTACAACATTTGTTGTAGTATTACTAGCTGGAGCTACGGTACCTGCAGTTTCTCCAGCTGGAGCTGTAACTGTAACCGGTTCTGGAGCAGGTGGGTTAGTTGTAAATGCTAAAATATCATCAACATCCTTATCTGTAAGATTAGGAAATTGCTGCATTTCAGTTTTATTAAATTTTTCAAAAACTTCAATAGCATACTTATCGCCTGAAGCTCTAAGTGCCTTGTTGTCTTTAATCCATTTGTGAAGCCAAGTTGTATCAAGTCCTTGCTCGGATTTTAATCGTTCTACAACACCTCCTAGTGCTGGTCCAATAATTTGTTTATCCAAAGCGTGACATGCAGTACAATTCGCTTTAAATAGTTTCTCGCCGTTCTTAGGATCGCCGTCTTGCCCGTAAATTGAAGCACTTGTTGACAGCAATAGTCCTATTGCAATCAGCCCTTTTTTATAATGCTTTCTCCAACTAATCATTTAAATTATCTTATGTTAGTAAATATTGAATGTGTAATCAATCCTGCAAAAATAATATTTTTAACACTAATTTAACGGCATAAGCAAAGGGTAAAATATCATTTGTCATTAATTTGTAATTATTCTAAATAGCTAATGGGATTATATTTTTAAATTATTATAAATTTGCAAAAACAAGTTTTAATGAAAAATTTACTTAAAATATTTTCGGTGCTTACAGTATTGGGTTTTTATACAATTGAAGCTCAGCAAGTTGTAAAAAGGGATACGCTTTCTGGAACAGAATTAACGATGACTTTGGATGCTAGAGTGAACGATGCATTGACTACTTTGGAGGCAAAATGTAATAAGGTTGCTTTGGTAAATAATAGTGCTGAAGACAATGTACCGTCTAGACCTGCAAAAATTTATGTTCCAAATAGAGAACTTACAAACGCAGAAGTTTGCAGAAAAAATCCGAGAATTTTGGGATACAAAATCCAAATTACTACTGTGAAAAGTAATGAGGAAGCTAATGATGTAAAAGCATATTTTAGAAAGAGGTTTCCAAACCTAAAAGTAGAGACTGATGCTTCTTTGAGGCCAAATTACAAAATCCTGGCGGGAAGCTATTTTACAAAGCAAAGCGCTGCTAGTGATCTATCTCGTGTGAAAGAATATTTCAAATCTGCGATGCCAATACAATACAGAATTTTCTGTGAAGAGGCAAAATAAAATTTTAATAAAAAAATATTAAAAAAGAGCTGAGAATTAATTTTTCTCAGCTCTTTTTTATTGATAATATAGATCTAGGAAATCTATAAATTCCGACATTCTTAATGCGTTATTCATCAGTAGATAGGTTGTCATTGTGATAAGCAAAAAGGTGATAAAAACAATGATTTTTGGAGAATTTTTGTACGAAAAGAAGAGCCAACCCAACAACATTGGAAATATAAAGATAAAATGGCCTCCATAAATGTAAGAGGTATGCAAACCAAATCTGAAGACACAATGGATAAGGATATCTACCAAGAATGAAATCATTATAATCTGAACCAATTTGTTTTTGAAATTTTTATAATAGCTCCAAATAATCAAACTTAGCAATATACCGATGAAAATATAAGCAATAGGCGTTGAATATACATCCATGAATAAAGCTTTGAAATAAAATCCTTTCATATTGTGTTTTTCTCTAACTATGAAACTAGTTAACAAGATATTCCCTCCAAGAAAGTAAGAATAGATCATGTCCCAAATGGGAGTAGAATTTACATTTGAGAATTTTTCGTATTGTTCGTTGGATTTCGATAGTATATTTTCATATTTAAAATCTATTCTATTTAGGTACAACAAAACAAACGCTACCACAGATATGATAACTCTGAAGACGGCTTTCAAAAATTTTTTCCATTGTGTGAAAAGCCCTTCTTGAAATATTATAGGTATAAATATTTTTACAAAATTAGTTACCGTCAGCCCGCCAATTGTAATACCCGCAAGCATTAAAGCAGAACCTGCTATTTTCTCGTCTTTTTGAAACTTTATCGCAGTATAATAATTATAAATAATCAGTAACAGTAGCGTATAAGTATAGGTTTCCGGCGTGAATGATAAAAGAATGTTAGTTGAAAATAAACTATAGAAAAATACAATAAGAAGGGTGTAAAATAGGGGCAACTGAATGCTGTTTTTTAGATATTTAAAAATATGAACCAAGCTTAAACTAATAACTAAATTACTAATGCCTGCTAAAATTAACCTAAAGCTTTCGTTGTACTTGCCTTCTGTGAAGTACAGGATAGATTCTCTCATCCAATTGAAATAGTAATAGGAAAGTGGATGTCTCTCAAAACTTCCTCCTGTCATCACAATAGCCTTGTTATCAAAACTAAAATAAGCATCCCAAGGAATTCTACTATCGAAAATAATTCTATAATTAAGACCAATGTAGGATCCCAAAAAACCATAAGCTAAAATGAAAAATACAAATACTCCCAGTTCTGTAAATGTAGAAGGAAATACTATTTTGAAAAAGTTGAAAAACTTAGATTTTATAGACACTAATATTATTTTTTGCAAAAGTAAAAATAAAAAACTCACCGATAATGATGAGTTTAAAATTTATATTTAAAAAAGAAGATTACTCTTTAATTACTTTGTCCGTTAAGAAAGTTCCGTCTTCAAAATCAATTTTAATAACATAAATTCCTTTCGCAAGCGAAGAAACGTCAATTTTCGATGTGGCGTTTTGCAACAATACTTTACCAGAGAAATCATATACAGCGGAGGATCTTACTTTTTTATCACCCTTGATGGTAAGTTCTCCTTTTGTAGGATTTGGATAAATATTTGTTTTTACTTTTGAAACTTCATTCGTAGACAAAGCGCCTGATAGTATTTGTACATCATCTATTGCAACAGCATCAGCATCAGTAGCTATATATCTAAATCTTATTTTAACATTAGAATGTCCGAGGTATGGACTTAGATTTATTTGTACAGGTACGGTTTGGTAAGTGTCAGTAGCATCATTATTGTCACCATCGTCAAACCATCCAGGTTGAGTGTCCTCGTTCCAAATGGTGCTCCAATTTACTCCATTATTTACTGATATTTGGACCAACAGATCTCCGGCATTATCACGAATCATATAAACCCATCCTACAACTGCTTTAAAATGTAGAACTGGATTTGTAACGCCATCTAAACTAAAAGATGGAGTTGTAAGGTCTGCTGTATTGGCTTGAGCGAGATAATCGATACCAGCAGATTTTGAACCAGAAATAATAAACCATGGTGACACACTTACAGGAAGTGGTGTTGGTTGCCAAGTTCTACTAGGAGCTGTAGCTGTTGCTGACCAACCAGTAGGAGGAAATGTAATTCCTTCAAAATTTTCGGTTAAGATTTGAGCTTTATACGATATACCAGCCAATAATAATATTAAAAGTAGTTTTGCTTTCATGATATATTATTTTTTAATTTACCTTAAAATTAAATAATATATTACAAATAAAACATTTTTTTTGATAAAGTGTTATTAATAATTTAATCATGAACTACAAGATAGCATAGAACAACCTGCTGTATCATCATATTTTGTCGGCCTTTTTGTTGAAAATTCAGAGTATATATGTTGGTAAGGATTTTCCAAAGCTTTGGTAAGTTTTTCTAAAAGGTCTGTTTTTCCCTCATTTATTTCTTCAATACATTCGAACAATAAATAATTTCTTAAAATAAACTTAGGGTTGTTTTTTTTCATTAAATCTAATGATTCAGTTTTGGAAATGGTATTGCTTTCTAGCCTTTGATGATAAGCATTAAGAAAATGATTTAGCTTTCTATTCTTTTGTTCATCTAATACTAAATACGAAATCTTCTGAAACTCCTCATCGTAGTTTTTTTTAGGTTCAGTTTTTTCCAACAAATTGAAAAACAAACAATAATCGAGTTGTAACTCTTGCATTAGCGCTTGCCAGTTGATAAAGAAGTCATCATCATTTTTATTTAGTGTATCAAACCCGAATTTATTACAAAGCATATGATCATGTTTGACCCAAAAATAATTTCCAAATTCATTTAAAGTCGTTTCAAGAAACTTTTCATCTTTTATTAATGAATATAAGGAGTTAGCAAGTTGCCACAAATTCCATTGTGCTATTTGACCTTGTTTTCCAAATGCATATCTTCTTCCAGGAAGATCGGTAGTATTTGGTGTGAAATTGAGATCATATTCATCCATCATAGAGAAAGGGCCATAGTCTATAGTTAAGCTAAGAATAGACATATTATCTGTATTCATTACACCATGTACAAACCCCACTCTCATCCAATCTACAATAAGTTCTGCAGTCTGATTGCAAATTTCTTTAAAAAAATCTTTATATTTTTGTTCTCCTTGAGATTTTATCTGAGGAAAATAATTTTCTATTGTGAAATCTGTTAATTTTTGTAATGTTGAAGTCTCTTTTTGTGCAGATAAAAGTTCAAAATGTCCAAAACGGAGTAAACTTTCAGCAGTTCTTATAATTACAGCACCTTTTTCGGGCTTAGGATTGCCACTGTACATAATATCTCTCATTACATTTTCTCCTGTAAGGCATAAACTCAGGGCTCGTGTAGTAGGAATTTTAAGATGATACATGGCTTCACTCATTAGATACTCTCTTAAAGATGATCTAAGCACGGCTCTTCCATCTGCATGTCTAGAGTAGGGAGTTGCACCCGCGCCTTTCCATTGAACTTCAGTTTTATTCCCCTTATTATTAGTTATTTCTCCTGCATAGATGGCTCTTCCATCGCCCAATTGTCCTGCCCAATTTCCAAATTGATGTCCAGCATAAGCAGTTGCATAGGATTTTATATTTTCTGGTAAATGGGTTGCTACAAGAAAATTAAGATCTTCTTCTGTAAAAGTACCAAGGCCTATCTCTTCTGCCAAAATATTATTAAAAATTATTTTTTTAGGATGTTCGAATCCTGCTGGTTGTACAATAGAAAATACAACTCCAGGTGTAGATCTTTGCTGTGTATTACCTGAAAAGTCTCCAGGGAAAATGTCTAAATAGGGTTGTCTAATATCTTTAAGGTTCATGATTCAAATATATTAAATTTAAGGCAAGAAAAAGGCCTTCCAATTACTGAAAGGCCATCTTTGTATTGTAATACAATTATCTATTAAAATCTATCTCTTCACTCGAATTCAGATGATCGTTTACATTATCTTCTTTTTTACCTGAATTCGTTTTTGGTGTATTATCTACGGGACGCGGGTTTTTTATTTGATCTATTGTTTGTAGACCTTCATCATCTCCGTATCCTCCTCCCATACCTTGGAGGTTACTGCATCCGTCTTTCCAGTCACTTGGCTTCACGAATTTGTCTTCTTTCGTAATTTTAAGAGATGTGTCAGCCCAAACTTTTTTCATATAGATAGCCCAAATTGGCAGCGCCATCTTTGCTCCTTGTCCTTCACCTGTTCCGAAGAAGTGAGTTGCACGGTCTTCCCATCCTACCCAAGCCCCTGTAGCAAGTTTTGGCGTGATCCCCATAAACCAACCATCAGAGTTGTTCTGTGTAGTACCTGTTTTACCAGCAATTTCTACATCTTTAGAAATTCCTCTTCTGCTTAGTTCCCCTGATGCAGTACCGAACTGTGCTACTCCTTTCATAAGCTCAATCATAGTGTATGCGTAGTTGGGATTCATTACTTCTTTTGGATCAGCATTAATTTCTTTGATAACACGGTTGTTAGCATCTTCAATTCTCCAGATCATCTCTGGTTTATTGTGATTTCCATAGTTAGCAAATGTACTGTATGCACCCAACATTTCAAAAATTGTAATATCGGAAGAACCTAACGCAATGGTGTTGTTACGAGGTATCTCTTCCGTTACTCCAAGATCTCTAGCGGTTTGTATTACCGCATCTGCGCCCGTCATTTCTATTAGTCTAGCTGCAACAGGATTCTGAGAATGAGCTAATGCATCTTTAAGCGTTAACATTCCGCCTCTACCAGGTACTTTCCAACCATTATGGTTATAAGAACCATTAGAAATTGTAGAACATGGTGTAAGCCCCAACTTCATAATAGCTGTTGCATATACGAAGGGCTTAAAAGTTGAGCCTACTTGTCTTTTTCCTTGCTTGATATGGTCATATTGGAAGTGTTGCCAATTGATCCCTCCAACCCAAGCTTTTATTTCTCCAGTTCCAGGAACCATAGACATCAAACCAGCTTGTGCAATTTGTTTATGATATCGGATAGAATCCCAAGGAGACATTTCTACTTCTTCTTCACCTGCCCATGTAAAACGAGATGTTTTAATTGGTTTGTGAAATTCTAGCATAATAGAATCCTCAGATAATCCTGAGTTTTTAAGCAATTTGTAACGTCCAGTTCTTTTTACAGCCTGCATCATTATATTATTAGCTTGTTTATCATTCAGGTAATAGAAAGGTCTATTTTTTCTACCACGCTGCTCTGCGTCAAATCTTTTTTGTAGATCTGTAAGATGCTCTTTTATTGATTCCTCAGCGTATTTTTGCATCTTAGAATCTAGCGTTACATATATTTTCAACCCGTCTTTGAAGAGGTTTACCTTTTTGCCAGTTTCTTTTTCGTAGTCGGCGAGATATTTATCAATTTCCTTTCTTAAGTAAAATTTATAATATGCAGAAAAATCATCATTAATATTTTTAATAGGCTGATAATCTACCGTGATAGGTGTCGCCACCGCTTTATCATAGGTTGCTTCATCTACATAGCCGGTATCCAACATCTGAGACAATACAACGTCTCTTCTTCTTTTGGCTCTTTCAGGATTTCTAAGAGGGTTGTTCGCAATTGGAGCTTCCAACATAGAAACGAAAACTGCTGCTTCTGGAAGTGTTAATTGGGATGCTGACTTATTAAAATAAATTTTAGAAGCCATCTCAATACCGTTTGCGTTGTATGTAAAATCGAACTTATTAAAGTACATGGTTACAATTTCTTCTTTGGTATATCTTTTCTCCAAACTTACCGCCACTACCCATTCTTTAAGCTTTTGTATAGCTCTTTTTACAGGATTTTTAGAGGGTTCTTTAGTAAATAATAATTTGGCAAGCTGCTGTGTAATAGTAGAACCACCGCCACGATCTCCACCAAATCTTACCGCTCTAATAATCGATTTTAGATCAATCCCAGAGTGTTCTTTGAAACGTTCGTCTTCCTTCGCCTGCAATGCATAGATCAAAAAAGGAGGAAGGTCTTTATAGGTAACGGGTTTTGTTTTTTCTTTTTCGAATTTGCCCAAAAGAACTCCATCAGAAGAGATGATTTCTGAAGCTACATAGATGTCTGGATTTTCTAGCTCCTTTACATCAGGCATTTCACCGAGAAATCCTTGTGAAACCGCAAAAAATAGTCCTGAAATACCAAGCACTACCGCCAAAAAGCCGAGCCAAACTAGACGCACCCACTTTTTCCATGAGTTGTCCTTTTTAGGAGGAAGAGGGAAGTTTCTCCCTTTTGTTCCTTTTTTTTGTTTATTTTCTTCCATGTATAATTACGGTTTAGCCGTTTCTACTTTTATACCTATATCTTCAATTCCCGTGAGGATATCATTTCTCATTGCATGCTGCACATCCACCTCATAAGTTCCTTCTTTCGGGAATTTATAATTTAATTTGTATTGAAATAAAGTCTCTTTCGTCTCACCAAAACCTGTACCAAGCCATTCTCCAGAAGGCTTAGCAAGAATGTAGTTGAGGGTATCAATCTGTGATGTTTTCTCTTTTTTATGTTGAAGATTAACAATGAATCTTATATTGCTGTAAGGATAATCATTATTATTTCTTACAACAAATATAATATTTTTAGGATTTTGTGGGTCTTTTATTTCTAGGTTAAATTTTTGCACAGATTTTTTATTCCATTTATTATCAACAGAATGCATGATAACATCTTCACCTGAAGCGTTACATCCGACTAAAAACATAAGCATTACTACTCCTAAAATTTTATGCATTGCTATCTTTATTATCTTTTTTTGGAGGAAACTTCTTTTTAAATTTCTTTTTTGCAGGATTTTGTGGCTTATTTTCTGCCTCTGCACCTGTATTATTTTTTTCTACCTGCGCCTGATTTTGACCTTGGCCTTGGCCTTGTGCTTGTTGCTTTGGCTGGTTTTGCTTCTGCGCTCTAAGTTTAGTATTGGTATTTTCAGGTTTTTCTGTTTTCTCAGGCCTACTATTGTTGCCATTTTCAATTCTTGGCTTTCTTGGTCCTTGATTGCTATTAGCTGGTCTATTTTGGTTTGAATTTTGCCCCTGACTTCTGTTTTTATTAGAACTTCTAGATTTTTTCTCGAAACGGTCTACAGAATTTTCTTGGATAAGATCCACGCTGGGTCTAGAAATTTCAGAGGTTTGCTTCAGGTCCTCTAATGGTGGTGCTTTTTCACCTCTTTTGTTACCTGCAATTAGTTTTTTTACCAAATCGATATCAAAGTCATACCAAGCCATAGAACTATCTACGTATGCAAACCACATTTTCTTTTTGAAAACATCAATTTTTATACAAAAAGCTCTTCCTTTTTCGGTATCCAGCATCGTAGATGAAGGAGGGAAGTGGCTCAGAGAGTCTAGGTAGCTATCCAATTCATAGTTCAGACAACATTTTAGCTTACCACATTGTCCTGCCAATTTCTGAGGATTAATACTTAGTTGCTGATATCTTGCTACATTGGTATTTACTGATCTGAAATCGGTAAGCCAAGTAGAACAGCATAATTCTCTTCCACAAGATCCAATACCTCCAATTTTGGCTGCCTCTTGTCTGAAGCCAATTTGTTTCATATCAATCTTGGTACGGAAAGTACCTGCCAATTCTTTGATAAGCACTCTGAAATCTATTCTGTTATCAGCGGTATAATAAAATGTAACCTTAGAAGCATCTCCTTGATATTCTACATCGGTGATCTTCATCTCGAGACCAATCCTATATGATATTTTTCGGGCTTCTATTTTTACGTTTTCTTCTTTATTTCTCGCTTCCTGCCAAATTTCTAGATCTTTTTGATTGGCCAATCGATAGATTTTATAAGAACCTTCTTCAGAAAATCTTTTCTTTTTCATCTGAATTTTTACCAATTCTCCAGTAAGGCTTACGACACCTACATCATGTCCCGGGCTAGATTCTACTGTGACTACACTCCCTATATGTAACGGTATATTGTTTACATTTTTATAAAACGATTTTCTGTCATTTTTGAATCTAACTTCTACAAAATCGCATCTATTAGATGCTGGGTTTTGTACGTTAGATAACCAATCGAAAACACTTAATTTATAACTATTACCACAGGTATTTACACTTTCACAGCCATTCGCAGACTTCGTTCCGCAAGAATGTCCAGAATCGCCGGATGTTTTGCATCCACAACTCATATATTTTTATATTTTAATTTCACAAATTTATTGATTTTTATCTTTATATGTTTCCAAAAGTGATAAATATTAATTTTTGAATATGTTTAACCTTAAACTAATAAATGTAAAATTTAATTATCCTTACTTAAAAGTCATGTGGATAGGTATTTAGTATTTGCATTGCTTTATATATTATTTTAAACATAGCTTTCTTTTGGTGTATTGTTTAAAATTTTAAGAAAAATTAAGAAGTATAGCCAAATAAATTTTATATTTGAATTAAATAATTACAGTTTATGAAAAAAATATTGGTATCCACTGCTTTATTAGCAGGTGTTTTATCATATGCAGGAGGCTTTAGAGTTTCCTTGCAAGGGGTAAAACAGTTGGCGATGGCACATACAAGCGCACATACAGAAGATGCGAGTGTAGCTTTCTTCAATCCTGCAGGGATGTCATTCATCCCATCGAAGCTGAGTATTGTTGCTGGTGGATTTGGAGCTAGCAATAAAATTACTTTTCAAAACCTAAATACACTACAAAGTTCACAAACAGATAATCCTCTAGGGACCCCCATTTATGCAGCTATAGCATACAAACCAATAGAAAATCTATCCATCGGTTTTAGTTTTTCTACTCCTTTTGGGAGCACAATAAAATGGGCTAATGATTGGGAAGGAAAAGAAATGGTACAGAAAATGGAGCTGAAAAGTTATTATTTTCAACCTATGATTTCAGTAAAGATGGCAGATTGGTTATCATTCGGAGCAAGCTATATCTATGCAAAAGGAAAAGTAGATTGGGATAAAGCAGTAACTCAGTTTGATGGTACTATCAATATCAATGATGAAAAGGCGAGTGGACATGGATACGGTTTTGGTTTTTATTTCAGACCCGATAGTAAAGTTGATGTAAGTATTGCTTATCGTTCTCCTGTAGATATGAAAGCTAAAAACGGAACTGCGACTATCAAAGCTTCTGCACAAAATACAGTAAATGGATTGCTAGGCTTAAACGGTGCTGGGCAAGATGCCTTCACTGCTACACTTCCATTGGTGTCAGAATATACAGTAGGTCTTACTTATAAGGTGAATCCAAAATGGTTAATTTCTGCAGATTTCAACTATCATGGTTGGGAAAGATATAGCAAGCTGACTCTAGATTTTGCTAATGCACCGATAGGGAACCAAGCGGATCCTACAATATTGGTAGCTCCAAAGAAATTTAGAAATACAAAAACTTTTAGATTAGGTACACAATACGAATTTTCTCCGTCTGTTTATGGACGTTTGGGAGCTTACTATGATGAGTCTCCGTATTCTGATGATCATTTTATCCCTGAAACTCCTTCTTTTGATACGTTTGTGATCACTGGAGGATTAGGCTTTAAAGTGAACAAACAATTCGGGGTAGATGTAGCAGGTGGATATGCAATGCCGAAAAGTAGAGATGTGAAAAATGATTACTTAGGCTTCTATGGACAAGCAAAAGCTCAAGCATTCTACTTTGGTTTAGGTTTATCTTATAACCCATTTTAATTTAAAAAAATTTATGAAAAAAATTATTATATCATCGATCGCTGTATCTGCATTATTCTGTACTACAAGTTGCAATACAGAATTTGATACAGATGTGCAAGATATTGTGGTTACAAAAGGTGATGCTGATTTTAGCAAGTACATCTCTTTAGGAAACTCATTAACTTCTGGGTATAGAGATAACGCTTTGTATCAAGATGGGCAAAACGAATCTTTCCCTTCTATGTTAGCTCAACAAATGAAGCTTGCTGGAGGTGGAGAGTTTGTACAGCCAATGATGGCAGATAATAATGGGGGATTACTTTTGGGTACAACCCCTATACAAGCTACCAAATTATACATCAAATCATTTACTAATGGTGCGCCAGATATTACAAACGTTCCAGGAGCGCCTACTACTAATATTTTGAATAAACTTACAGGAACAATCAATAATATGGGAGTTCCAGGAGCTAAGTCTTTCCATCTTATTGCTCCAGGATATGGTAGTGCAGCAGGTGTAGCTGTAGGGACAGCAAACCCTTATTTTGTAAGATTTGCTACTTCTGCTACTACAACTATATTGGCTGATGCTATGGCACAAAAGCCAACTTTCTTCTCACTTTGGATTGGTAATAATGATGTGTTGTCTTATGCCACAAATGGGGGAACTAATTCTACAACAGTAGGAAATGTTACTACTTACACTGCGGCTACTGTACAAACTTCAAATGACCCTTCTACTTATAAGTCTAATGATATTTCTTCTCCAACACTTGTAGCTGGAGCTATAAAAGGAGTCTTAGATGGTCTGAAAAGTGTTGGAAGTACAAAAGGAGTAATCGCAAACATACCTTATGTAACGTCCATTCCTTATTTTACTACAGTACCTTACAATCCCTTGACGCCAACTGCTTTGGGTGCTAATCTTACTACTATTAATACAATTTTGTACGGACCATTAAAACAAGCTTTAACTGCTTTTGGTGCTGGTGATAGAATCAATTTGCTTTCTGCAACATCAGCTAATCCAGTTCTTATCAAAGATGAGTCATTACCTAATCTTAGTGCGCAACTTACTGCGGCTCTTACTCCGTCTTTAGGTGCAGCAACAGCTGCTATTTTCGGGCAGATCTATGGACAAGCAAGACAAACAACAGCAGAGGATTATATCTTACTTACAACTAAAGGGATTATTGGCACTACAGCTGTAGGAGTTCCTACCTCAATTAATATATATGGAATTTCTTATCCGTTACAAAACCAGCATGTGCTTACAAAAGCTGAAGCTACAAAAGTAAAAACTGCGGTAGATAGCTATAATGCTTCTATCAAAAGTTTAGCAGATGCTTATGGTTTGGCTTTCGTAGATGCTAATAAAAAAATGGTAGATCTTAATGCACAATCTGGTATATCATATGATGGTGTGAAATATTCTGCCAAATTCGTTACCGGTGGTACTTTCTCATTAGATGGAGTTCATCTTACGGGTAGAGGGTATGGTATTGTGGCGAACGAATTCATAAAATCTATTAATACTACCTATAAGTCTACATTACCACAGGTTGATGCTAATAAATATTCTGGAGTGAAGTTTCCATAAATAGGGGATATTAATAAAAACTATAAACCACAAGATGATTCTTGTGGTTTTTTTTTAAATTTGCAGAATCTTTTAAAAAGTAAAAATGGCAGATCAGTTAAGTTATCTATTTTCTACAAGAACAAGCAAAGACTTGTCAGAAAAAATTGCTCATTATTATGGGCAAGAACTAGGAAAAATCAACTTTCAGGAGTTTAGCGATGGAGAATTCGAACCTGTTTTAGACCAATCTGTACGAGGAGGACGTGTATTTTTAATAGGATCTACGTTCCCGCCAGCAGACAATCTTCTAGAACTTCTTCTTATGATTGATGCAGCAAAAAGAGCTTCTGCAAAAAGTATTACGGTAGTACTTCCGTATTTCGGGCTAGCAAGACAAGACAGAAAAGACAAGCCAAGAGCACCTATAGGAGCCAAATTGGTAGCAAATCTTCTTACTGCAGCAGGCGCTACAAGAATCATGACGATGGATCTGCATGCAGACCAAATTCAAGGTTTCTTCGAAATTCCAGTGGATCATCTTTATGCTTCTACAGTATTTGTAGATTACATTAGAAATCTAAATTTAGAGAATCTTACTATTGCATCACCTGATATGGGAGGTGCAAAAAGAGCAAAAAACTATGCAGGACATCTTGGTGCTGAGGTAGTAATCGCTTATAAAGAAAGAAAGAAGGCTAACGTCATAGAAGAAATGTTCCTTATTGGAGATGTGGAAGGTAAAAATGTAATCCTTATCGATGATATGATAGATACTGCAGGTACACTTTGTAAAGCTGCAGGTATATTAATGGAAAAAGGAGCAAAATCTGTAAGAGCAATGGCTACTCACGGAGTGCTTTCTGGAAAGGCTTATGAGAATATTGAGAACTCAGCTTTGTTAGAAGTTATTGTAACTGACTCTATTCCTGTGAAAACTCATTTGTCATCTAAAATAAAAGTGCTATCTTGCGCATCTTTATTTGCGGATGTTATGAAGATGGTGCACGAGCATCAATCTATTAGCAATAAGTTTATTATCTAACAGATAATGAGAAGGTTAGCGAATAAAAACAAACAAAAATTAAAATTTTTTATATAATGAAATCAATTACAATTCAAGGTACAAAAAGAGAAAACGTGGGCAAGAAGTCTACAAAAGCTTTACGTGATGCTGAATTAGTTCCTTGTGTTGTTTACGGAGGTGGTGAACTAATCAATTTCTCTGCAGAAGAGAAAGCATTCAAAGGTTTAGTTTATACTCCTGAAGCACACACGGTATCTATTGAAGTAGATGGAAAAACTATTCCAGCAGTTCTTCAAGATATTCAGTTTCATCCACTTACAGACAGAATTCTTCACGCAGATTTCTACCAATTGTCAGCTGACAAACCAGTAGTAATGGAAGTTCCTGTAAGAATTACAGGTCGTTCTAAAGGTGTTGTAGCTGGTGGTGTTTTACGTCAGTCTTTCAGAAAATTGAAAGTAAAAGCTATCCCTGCTAACTTACCAGATGAGGTTGTAGTAGATGTTACTCCACTTAAAATTGGTAACAAATTATATGTTGGAGGTCTAAAACCAGAAGGATACACTTTTGTACACCCAGACAATGCAGTTGTAGTAGCTGTTAAGATGTCTAGAAATGCAATGAAAGGTGGTGCTGCCGCTATGGATGATGAAGACGAAGAAGAAGGAGCTACTCCTGCAACAGAGGAAACTTCTGCAGAATAAGATTATTCTTACTCGATATAAAAATCCTGCTCATTCATATGAGCAGGATTTTTTTTGATAAAATCTATCATGGTATAGGGTGCGTTTCATTCATGAAAATTATCGTAAATTTGAGGTGTTCTAAATAAGAACCATTAATAATAAAAATTGAATCAATGTTTGACATTCAGGAAATAAGAAGTCAGTTTTCTATATTAAACCAAGAAGTGAACGGTAAGCCATTGGTTTACTTAGATAATGCGGCAACCTCACAAAAACCAAATTCTGTAATAGACGTTTGGACCAACTATTATAAAGAATATAACGCTAATGTGCACAGAGGAATACATACTCTAAGTCAAGTTGCGACTGAAGAAATGGAACTTTCTAGGAGAAAGATACAGAAATTCATTAATGCTAAAAATGATTTTGAAGTTATCTTTACCAAAGGAACCACGGAAGGGCTGAATCTTATTGCATATATTCTGACCAAAAAGCTTCAAAAAGATGATGAAATTATTATTTCTTATCTAGAGCATCACTCCAACATCGTTCCTTGGCAAATGCTTTGTGAAAGAACAGGAGCGAAGTTAAGAGTTATACCCATTGATGAAAACGGAATTCTTCAGTTAGATTATTTGGACTCTTACCTTAGCGAAAAAACAAAAGTGGTTTCTGTAAATCAAGTTTCTAACGCTTTGGGAGTTGTAAATCCTATTGAGGAAATTATTTCCAAAACAAGAAAAAATTCGGATGCTTATATTGTAATTGATGGTGCACAATCTTCTCCTCATTTCAAGATAGATGTGCAGGCAATGGATTGCGACTTTTTCGTGTGTTCTGGTCACAAAATGTATGCTCCCATGGGAACAGGTATTCTATATGGGAAACAAGAAGTTTTAGAGTCTTTACCGCCTTTCCATGGAGGCGGAGAAATGATTTCAGTTTGTTCTTTTGAAAAAACTACCTATGCTGGTTTGCCCTTCAAG
Source organism: Chryseobacterium sp. (assembly GCF_045629545.1). Taxonomy (GTDB): domain Bacteria; phylum Bacteroidota; class Bacteroidia; order Flavobacteriales; family Weeksellaceae; genus Chryseobacterium. Next base: position 23,382 of record NZ_JAZQRK010000018.1, read on the forward strand.
TATGAAGCGGGTACGCCCAATGTAGGAGGAAATATAGCTTTGGGAGCAGCAGTAGATTTCATGGAGAAAATTGGTCATGAAAATTTACAAAACCACGAAAATAATTTGCTTCAATACGCTCAAAAGCAACTTCTGGAAATTGAAGGTCTTAAAATTTATGCCGAGAAAGCGCACAGAACGGGTGTTGTTTCATTCAATTTAGAAGGAGTAGGGATTTCTTCGGATGTAGGAATGATTTTGGACAAAATGGGTATTGCTGTAAGAACAGGACATCATTGCACTCAACCCATTATGGATTTCTTTAATATTGCAGGAACGGTGAGAGCGAGTTTTGCTATTTATAATACTTTAGAAGAAATAGATGCCTTGGTAGAAGGTGTGAAAAAAGCGCAGAGAATGCTGTCATAGTTTCTTTTTAAATTTAAAATAAAAAACAATCCCTTTCAGAACTACTGAAAGGGATTGTTGATTTATTTAAACCTAACAGGTTTTTAAAACCTGTTAGGTTTAGAGATACTGAAAGGGATTATTGATAGAATTAAATCTTAAATTTGATGTCTAAAATCTAGAGTCTATTAATTAAACTACAGGTTTCCAATCTACAACCGCTCTAATGAAAGCTTCGGCGTTTTCTACTGGAATATTTGGTAGAATACCGTGACCCAAGTTAGCGATGTATCTATCTTTTCCAAAACGGTTAATCATCTCTGTCACCATTTTCTTGATAGTTTCCGGAGTAGAGTGCAATCTTGAAGGATCAAAGTTTCCTTGCAAAGTCATTGTATGATTGGTTAATGTTCTTGCCAATTCTGGTTTTATTGTCCAATCCACACCCAAAGCCGAAACTTTAGACATCGTCATATCTTCCAAAGCAAACCAACATCCTTTCCCGAATACTACAACGTGCGTTAACGGGCTTAAAGCCTCAACAATTTGGTTGATATATTGCCAAGAAAATTCTTGATAGTCTGTCGGCGATAGCATTCCACCCCATGAATCGAAAACTTGTACTGCAGAAACACCTTTTTCTACTTTTCTCTTTAGATAAGCGATGGTAGTATCTGTAATTTTTTGTAACAATTGGTGTGCAGCTTCTGGTTGCAAGAAGCAGAAAGATTTTGCGATATTAAAATCCTTACTTCCTCTTCCTTCTACACAATAACAAAGAATTGTCCATGGAGAACCTGCAAAACCAATTAATGGAATATCATTATCTAATTTTAATAAAGTAAGTTCTATAGCATCAAAAACGTATCCTAAAGTATCATTTACGTCCGGAACAATTACATTTTGCACTTGCTCTGCAGTTCTGATAGGGTTATCTAGCCAAGGTCCAACATTTTCTTTCATTTTAAAATCAATCCCCATTGCTTGAGGAACTACTAAAATATCTGAAAATAATATGGCTGCATCTAAAGGAAATCTACGAATAGGCTGCATCGTGATTTCAGAAGCCAACTCTGGAGTCTGACATCTCGTGAAGAAGTCATACTTGTCGCGCAAAGCAATAAATTCAGGTAAATATCTTCCGGCCTGTCTCATCATCCAAACTGGCGGTCTTTCTACGGTTTCTCCGCGAAGTGCTTTTAAATATAGGTCGTTCTTAATCATAATTAAATTTAAATTTTTATACGAATCAACTCGAATACTGAAGCCAAAGTATTGTCTTTGGAGGTATGTATAGGGCTTGACGTATGTTTTCTTATCTCCTTTGAAGTAGTTTCACCTATAGAAAATAGGATACTTTCGTCAAAAGAATTGTATTTCGCAAAACTACGAACTCCACTTGGGCTAAAAAAAACTAAGGCATGATATTTTTCAATTATCACAGGATTTGTTGCTTCGGTGCGATAGAGTGTTACTTTTTTGTATTGAATGTTTTGTAGGGGAAGTTTTTTATCCAGCACATCTAGGGCAAGATTTCCACAAAAGTGTAAAAAGTCTTCGTTGGGACATTTTTCTATAATAAATTGGGAGAGTGTTTCTGCGTTTTTCAAAACTTTAAAAGTTCCAAAACCATTTTTCTGAAGCTCTCTTTTGGTTTTTACACCTACGCAATAGATTTTGTTGTAGTTTTTTTGCGTAAAATCCTCATTGGGAAGAAACCCGTTTTCAAAAAATGAAATTACACCTTTTGCACTGGTAAATATTAACGATTTGTTTTTTAGATCAAATGGTTCTACCTTGATATTAGATATTTTTATCACTTCCACACAATCAGCCGAAATTGCATTATCTAGTTCTTTAGATAGTATTTTTTCGTCTATTATTTTGGTGAATAAAATGCGCATCAGGGTTTTTCTTTTAAATGTAAATCAGCTACTTGAAGTCTTACTTTTTTCATGAAATCCGTTCCAGGATCTTCTTTTCCAGTGAAATACTGAGGATTGGTCTCTTTCCAAATTTTAGAATTTCTGAAATTTCCATATTCAGAATGTCCAATCAGATATTCAATATTATATTTATTCTTTAGATATCGTATCAATTGTGCGTTTGCGGCCACTTGTAGATCTGTAAGAGGTTGCTTTTTACTTCCAATATTTTCTATCCCAATGGCGCAATAGTTGAGTCCAATGGTATGTCTAGCAAATTTGTTGGGTTCCATCAGTTGGTAGATTGTTCCATCTCTATCTATAATATATTGCGATGAAACATTCAGTGTACTTTGCTTTTTTAAGGTTCCTCTAGCGGTTTCTAGATGCGTATTATTGAAGTATTTGAAATTACTTTCCACCGTTCCTGTAGCTGTATAATGCAACACAATCATTTTTGGGACGATAGTAGGAGAGGTTTGTACCAAGCCATGATGATCTTTAAGATATTCCAAACTCAAATTCACCCTCTCTTGTGTATAGCTTATTGGTTTTTGTATTATTTTAAACTCCGTCTTTTGTGCTTGAACGCCAATATTCATCCAAACAAAAAAAATAAAAATCAGCTTTTTCATGATCTGTATTATTGTTATGGATATTGATAATGTCCTGTAATGGTAAATTTGAAAAGGCAATCCTCTATTACTTGTCCTGCGCCAATATTGTGTACAATCAGATATCTTTTGCCGTCAGCCGATTTTTTATTTACGACAATGCCAATATGCGTTAGGTTTCCAGGTAAAATCCACGTTACAATATCCCCTGGCAAGTAATGGGTAGGATCTTGATCCATTGTTTTTTCTTTTCCGAACTTTGAAAAAAATACTTTTAAATTGGGTACTCTACGATGATCTATATTAGAGTCTGGTTTTTTCAAGCCCCAAATTTTTGGATATTTAGAAAAATTATTCTTCATATCCTCGTGTACTTCTTTCTGTAGATCAATCCCCAATTTTCTATAAGCTCTAATGATAACGTCCGTACAAACGCCTTTGTCTGCTGGGACATCACCATTAGGATATTTTATAGAAAAATAAGCGGGATCGTAGGTTACTCTATCTTTGGTTAAACCCAATGCTGCTTCAGATAGTTGCAATGCAAATTTGCTTTGCGATTTCCCAAGGAAAATACAAAAAAGCAATACCAATATCGAAGCGTATTTTTTCATTTTTAAATTTAAAAAGTTACAATTGAGTTTTTATCTCAGCCATCAATTCTTTGCCACCATTTTCTAAAACAACATTAGCAAATTTTTGTCCGAAATTTTCATTCTCATTATACTCGAAACTTTCGTTGGTTTCTATATAATTTTTTCCATCAAGTGAACATAGTGCTGCTTTGAAAGTAATTAGATTGTCTATTTTCTCTGCAAATGCACCAATAGGCGCTGTACATCCTCCTTCTAGCGTGCTAAGGAAATTCCTTTCCATCTCTACACAAATTTGAGTTTTTGCATGATTGATGGTTGCCAAAATATCGTTTATTTCTTTTTTATCAGAATGTCCAGCTACGCCAATGACTCCCTGAGAAGGTGCAGGAATCATGATGGGAAGCATTTCGTACTCAATCTCCATATTCATTCTTTTGATACCTGCTAACGACAAGATAGTAGCATCAAAATCTTGTTCTTCCAGTTTTTGCAATCTTGTTTGGATATTTCCACGGATATCAAAAAATTCTGTATCAGGATAGGCTTTAGACCAAAATGCTCTTCTTCTCAAGCTGCTTGTTGCCAATTTCAGTTCGTGAAGAGGTTTATCTTTAGCAGATTTTCTTCTGATCAGTACATCTTGAGGGAAATCTCTCTCTAGATAGGCAACCATTTTTATATTTTCTGGAAGGCTTGTAGGAACGTCTTTTAGAGAATGTACTGCAATATCTATCTCATCATTTAGCAGAGCTACATCTAGATCTCTTGTGAAAACTCCAGTAATCCCCATAGAATATAAGGGTTGGTTTAGGTTTTTGTCACCAGAAGATACAATAGGTACAATTTCTGTAAGATAATTGTTGTTTTGAAGTTGTCTTGCTACTTCTCTAGCTTGCCATAATGCGAGTGCCGAATTTCTTGTTCCTATTCTAATGCTTCTCATTAAATTCGTTGTTTGGTTGTTCTACTAAAATTTCGTGCATCAATTTGCTTATTTCATCTGCCTTTAAAGGATTATCGATAATAAATTTTGCAAAACGATTGGTGATTTTCTGTATCATTTTGTCAGAAAGTTCCATATCATTGATGTCTATATATTTGTTTTTTTTATAGAAATGATGCATTTCATTGCGTTCCATGTTTTTCAGAACGGCTTTGAAATGGTGGATGTTCGGAGCTAGTTTTCTCTTCTTTTCCCATTCTATAAAATCTTTGGTCATCTCTTTGATGATTTGTTCTGCCTTAGGAATTTCCTTTTCTCTTTGCTGAATGGTCTCTTGGATTTGTTTAGACAATTCGTCCACATCAATTAAAGTCACATTTTTTATCTCGTCAACTTCCTTATCTACATTATGTGGGATAGAAAGATCGATCACCAAAGTTTCTTTGTTTCCTGTGAAATGAGATTTATTGACGATAGGTTTTTTGGCACCAGTTGCTACAATGAGAATATCAGTATCACTTAGTTCCTTATCAAAATCAGCATAGTCGATATTTGGAATATTATATTTTTCCGAAATTTTAGCTGCTTTTTCTTGGGTTCTGTTGGCAATTTTTATTTTGGGTTGATACACGTGTTTTACTAAGTTTTCCACCGTATTCTGACCAATTTCTCCTACACCCAAAAGTAGAATGTTTTTATCTGCTATTCTATTTTGGTTGTTCAAGATATAATGTACAGCCGCATAAGATACTGAGGCGGCTCCGTTAGAAATTCCTGTTTCATTTTTTATTCTTTTAGAAATCTGGATTGCTGAGTTAATGGCTCTTTCTAAAAATGGATTGGAGTTTTTTCTTTCTTTTTTAAACCTTGCATAGGCTTTCTTAATTTGTCCAATAATTTCAAAATCACCAATAATTTGGCTTTCCAATCCAGCGGCTACTCTGTAGAGATGACAAAGCGCTTCTTCTTTGGTAAGAATATCTGCAAACTGGATGAAATCTGATAGATTAACACCTATGGTTTTACAATATTCTTCTGCTACAAGCAAATAATTGGATGTAGTAGTATAAATTTCGGTTCTGTTGCAGGTAGAAACCACAAAGGCATCGCCCAAATTTTCATCGTGAATTTGGGTGACAAATTTTTTGATATTTTCATCAAAAAAAGCAAATTTACCTCTTGTTTCTACGTCAGCCTTCTCGTAACTTATAGAAAGTACGGCAAAATTCGACGTTTGATGTATATTGGAATACTGTATCATAAGCAATAGCAAATTTACGATTTTTTTGTTTAGTACCTCTTTAATAATATATATGATAATTATCGTAAAAAGCTATGAGCGAATTATCTGTGATGAGAAGTTATGCATTAGTAAAAATTATTATCAATGTAGCATAAAAACACAAATTTTAATAAAATTTTAACCAAATTAAGCAAAACTAACTGTTCGTTAGTATCATTAAATTTATATCTTTGTAAACTTAAATCAACACATAATTATGAGTTTATTCGATTGGTTTACGCAAGAAATTGCGATAGATCTAGGTACTGCAAACACGCTTATCATCCATAATAACAAAATTGTTATCGATCAACCTTCAATTGTCGCAATTGAAAGATCTACCGGCAAACCAATTGCTGTAGGAGAACAAGCAAAACATATGCAGGGTAAAACCCATGAAGATATAAAAACAATTCGCCCTCTAAAAGATGGGGTAATTGCGGATTTTCATGCGTCTGAACACATGATTAAAGAATTCATAAAAAAAATTCCTGGTATTAAGGGAAGATTTATTCAGCCTGCTTTAAGAATCGTTATCTGTATTCCATCTGGTATTACAGAAGTAGAAAAAAGAGCGGTAAGAGATTCTGCTCAGAAAGTAAACGCAAAAGAAGTACGACTAATATACGAACCAATGGCTGCTGCAATAGGAGTTGGTATTGATGTTCAGAAGCCGGAAGGTAATATGATTATCGATATAGGTGGCGGTACTACAGAGATTGCAGTGGTAGCACTAGGTGGTATTGTTTGCGACAAATCTGTGAAGATTGCTGGTGATGTATTTACCAATGATATTGCTTATTTCCTAAGAACGCACCATAATTTGTATATTGGTGAAAGAACTGCTGAAAGAGTAAAAATAGAGGTTGGTTCTGCTGTTGAAGAATTAGATGTAGATATAGATGATATCCCAGTACAAGGGCGTGATTTGATTACCGGAAAACCAAAAGAAATTATGGTAGGGTACAAAGAAATTGCTCGTGCTTTGGACAAATCTATTATTAGAATTGAAGATTCTGTGATGGAAACTCTTTCTCTTACGCCTCCAGAATTGGCTGCGGATATTTACAAAACAGGTATTTACCTTGCAGGTGGTGGAGCTCTACTAAGAGGTTTGGCAGATAGACTGCACAAGAAAACAGGCCTTCCTGTATTTGTTGCTGAAGATCCTTTAAGAGCTGTTGTTAGAGGAACAGGAATTGCACTTAAGAATATGGATAAATTCAATTTCTTAATAAAATAATTTTAACTTTTTTACGACTTTATATCTGAATGGGATTTTTGCTGAGATTATTTTCTAAGAATTCACTTTTTGTATTCTTTATTTTCCTGCAAATTATTGCTCTTGTTTTGATATTTTCTAAAAACGCGATGCAAAGATCTTGGATAGCGGGCCAAACGGCTGCTTTCAACTCTTGGATGTCGGGTTATATTGACGAAGGTGTCTCTTACCTAAAGCTAAAACAGATTAACGAAGATTTAGTTTCACAAAACAAATCTCTTATGCTGGAACTTTATGGTAAACAAGGTGCTAATAATCCTATATTTAGAAAGGTACATGATACTTTGGGCGGTGGACAAATCTATACTTTTGTAGATGGAGAAATTGTTTTTAATAGTATTAATAGAAGAAACAATTACTTCACGATCAATCGTGGAAAGCGTGATGGCGTACTTCCTCAGATGGGCGTAATGGCTCCCAAAGGAATTGCTGGCATCGTTATCAATTCTACCGATAGCTATGCTTTGGTACAATCTGTATTGAGTGTGAATAGAATCCGAATCAACGCTGCACTCAAAAATTCTGGATATTTCGGTACTTTAACATGGCAAGGGGATAATTCTAGAGTAATGCACTTGTCTGATGTTCCTAAATATGTTTCCCTAAAAATTGGGGATACCATTGTTACCGACGGTAAATCCGCAATCTTCCCAAAAGGTGTAATGATTGGTACTATCGCGGGATATACGGTGGATAATAAAACTGGTTTTTGGGATATATCAGTAGAGCTGAGTGAAAAACTAGGTGCGCTAAATAAAATCTATGTTGTGAAAAACTTGAAAAAGGCAGAAGTGCAAAAAATTCAGGATACCTTGCAAGCCGTAATAAAAAAAGAAAATGATTAGTAGAACCTTATTTACCGATCTCCTGATCATGATTTTTCTTGTGGCATTACAGATTTTTGTATTGAACAGAATTACGCTATTTGGTAAATTTACGCCAGTGCTTTATCCTGTATTCGTGATGTTTTATCCTTTTTTTAGAAATAAATATCAATTTTTATTCTTAAGTTTTTTAATTGGGTTAGCGATAGATATTTTATTGTATTCAGGTGGTATTAATGCGTTTGCAACCACGCTTATAGCTTATTTTAGAACATTGATTTTTAGGTCTTCTACAGATACTTCTACAGATTTCTTTTCATTTCAGTCCCTACAATGGACTCAGTTTTTACTATTTCTATTTTCGAGTATATTCTTGCATCAGCTCTTCGTACAGTATATAGAATTTTTTAAATTCGAAAGAATTTTTGAAATTTTGCTCAATGTGTTGGTAACTAGTGTAATTTCCTTTATATTTATCATAGTATATGCTCTAATTTTTAAAATCAAACAGAAAGTTTGAACACACGTTATCTAAAAATTTTTTCCGCATTGGTCATCATTGCTACTATTTTTGTGGCAAGGCTTTCGTATTTACAGCTATTCACAGATCGTTATGCGCTGAATGCCGCAAATACGTCCATCAAAACTGAATATGTAATTCCACAGCGAGGGGTTATTTTCGATAGAAATGGAAAAATTATGGTGGGAAATCAGCCTGCTTACGAAATTTCTTTCACTCAAGCTTTGATGAAACCCGATTTTGATACGCTGGCTTTTTGTAATTTAATGAAAATCAGTAAAAGCGATTTCATTACTAAAATCAATAAACTTAAAACAGAAAAATATTACTCCAAACTCACTCCAATGACATTTATAAAGGATTTGAGTAGGGAAGAGATTGCAAGAGTTCAAGAAATTATATTCAAATACCCTGCATTTAGTATTGTACAAAGACCTCAACGTCAATATGAAGTTTCTACATCCGGTAATCTTTTAGGCTATACTAGTGAGGTTAATGATCGAGAAATCAAAAAAGATTCTACTTATTATCTACCAGGTGATCTTATCGGAAAAACGGGAGTAGAAAAGTCCTACGAAAAGGAACTTAGAGGCATAAAGGGAATCAAATATATTCAAAAAGATATAAAGCTTAGAAATGTAGGTCCATATAAAAATGGAACTTTAGATAGAGATGTTGTAACGGGTAAAGATATTACTCTTACGATAGACTATGATCTTCAACGTATGGCAGAAGAAATGCTTGTGAATAAACATGGTGCAGTAGTAGCTATAGATCCTAATAATGGCGAAGTTTTGGTAGCTGCTACAGGGCCAGATATCGATCCTAATCTTTTTACAGGCCCTAACAAATCTAAAAACTTATACGCACTTTCTAAAGATACCATCTACGAAAATAAACCTACCTTCGATAGATCACTACAAGCGGGCTATCCTCCAGGTTCTACCTTCAAATTGCTTACAGCGCTAGCTGCAATGCAAATGGGTGTGATGGATGAGAAAACCATTTTCCCGTGTGGAGGAGGTTTTTATTATAAAGGGAAAAGAATAAAAGGACATGGTGGAGCAGATCCACTGATACCGTCTATTCAAGTATCTAGTAACTGTTTCTTTACTTATGCTTTCATCGCAATTATTAAAAAATATCCAGGAAATCCTTCTAAAGGTGTAGACGAATGGAAAAAAATAATGAGTAGCTTCGGTGTTGGAGAATTCTTGAATAACGATTTTGCAGTAGGTGCAAAGGGAAGAATTCCATCTGGAGATTTCTACGAAAGAAGATTTAAAGCAATTATCAAAGCAAATGGTTCTACAAAAAGTGATTATAAAAATTGGGACGAAATGTCTACGGGTGCTATCTATAATGGGATGGGGCAAGGTGATGTGATGTTGACTCCTTTGCAAATGGCCAATTTTGTATCAGCAATTGCAAATAGAGGTTGGTATTATACGCCTCACATAGTAAAAGCAATTGATGGTAAACCTAATCCTGATCCAAGATTTAAAGTTAGACATCAAACTTTAGTTGATCCTAAACATTTTGGACCTGTATTGAAGGGGATGGAAGCCGTTGTCCTAAATGGAACTGCACGAGGGTTAAAATCTAGCGATTTCACACAACTGGCAAAAACAGGCACTGCACAAGTACCACAAGGGAAGGATAATTCTATTTTTGTGTTGATTGCGCCTGCCGACAAACCCAAAATTGTAGTAGTTGCCGTGATGGAACATGCTGGATTTGGAGCCACTTGGGCAGGACCAGCATGTACACTAATTGCAGAGAAATATATTACTGGAGAGCTGAAGAGAGAAAGTCTTTATAAAAAAATGATTACTTCAAGCTTTATGCCAGAGTACCAAAGACAATGGGTTGCAGATCTGAAGAGAAAAGGGTTATATAAAGAACCAAAACCCGATTCTATTAGGTTAAAAAAAATACAAGATAGTCTGAACACTATTAAAAAAGCAAAAGAAAAACTGAAAAATTCCGTAAAAGTACAAACGCCAAAACCTAAGAAACCATGAAGTGGACAGAAGGAATAGATAGATTGGGTCTGGGATTGTATTTCGTGTTATGTGTTTTTGCAATAGCCAATATTTACAGTGTGGACGAAGGATTGGGAAAGAAGCAGTTGATTTTTTTCGGAATTTCTTTATTTGTTGGCTTAATAATATTTTTTAGTAGAAGCAAATTTTTTGAGAATATGTCTGCTATCATCTATATTGGTGGTATTTTATTGTTAGTAGGATTGTTTCCTTTCGGTACTGAGATTCTCGGACAAAAAAACTGGTACAAGTTTGGAGGCTTTACTATGCAACCAGTAGAATTTGCAAAAATTGGAGTTTCTTTAATGCTTGCTAATTACGTCTCTGGACCAGATTTTAATCTTAAATATAGAAAGTCACTTCTCACCACTTTAGCTATCGTTGGAGTTCCTGCCATTGTAGTTTTGGCAATACCAGATGTGGGTTCGTTACTGGTTTTTACAGCGTATATGATCGCATTATACAGAGAAGGTCTCAGCGGATGGGTTTTCGGAGTTGGCTTTTTGTTGGCTTCAGTATTTTTAATTTCTTTAGCCATCAATCCTCTTTACGTGGTCATCGCAATTATTGTAATAGCCGCCTTTCTGATTTTTAAAAACTACAGAAGAATGACTTGGGATATTATTACTTTTTCTAGTATTTCAGGTTCTATACTTTTACTATGCGGCTTAGCTTTTGGTACTCCATTTTTATTGGAAAAACTTCCTAAGCACCAACGAGAAAGGATAGAAGTACTCTATAAAGGAGAAAAAGCATTTAGAGATACTTCAGGATATAACTTATTGTATTCTAAAACTGCAATAGGATCTGGAGGTGTATTTGGCAAAGGATACCGTGAAGGCTCTGTAACACAAGGAAAATTTGTGCCAGAACAAGAGACCGATTATATTTTTTGTACTGTCGGAGAAGAATGGGGATTTGTAGGAAGTTCGCTTTTGGTAATTTGCTATATGGTTTTCATAGGTAGAATATACTATCTTGCCGAAGAACAGAAATCCACTTTTAATAGGGTGTTTGGTCTTAGTTTTGCCTCGATATTACTTATGCACTTTACGATCAATATTGGGATGGTAATGGGACTATTTCCTACGGTTGGGATTCCATTGCCTTATTTTAGTTATGGGGGAAGTTCGCTATTGGCATTTTCTATGATGACTTTTATTTTCTTTAAACTCAATTATGCTGATAAAAATAGCTTAGTATAATTAAAAATTTTAAAGCATTTGTAAATTTCCGAAACTTTCTACGAGAAGTTTTTAAGATTTATATCTACATATGTAAAGCTACATATTCTTTTAATTATAATTAATAATGACAAACTCCCTTTATATCTTAGACGAAAATTACCAAAATACAGATTTCTCCAAAGTCATTTTGCTAAAAGGTGAATACGAGAATTGCAGTTTTCAAAATTGTAATTTTGAGTATGTAGATTTATCTGAAATAAAATTTACAGATTGTGATTTTGTAGAATGTAATCTAAGTATGTCAAAATTGGCTGGTACGGCTTTTAGAAATGCTGTTTTTAACGGTTGCAAGATGATTGGGTTATCTTTTTCAGAATGCAATGAATTTGGTTTGACATTTAGGTTTTCAGATTGCACGCTTAATAATGCTTCTTTTTATAAAACCATTTTAAAGAAAACCTATTTTACCAATTCAAAACTAATAGAAGTAGATTTTACATCATGCGATCTTTCTAATTCTGTTGTTACCAACTGCGATTTATCGGGAGCGATATTCGAAAATACAATTTTAGAAAAAGTAGACCTTAGAGAATCTTATAACTATACCATCAATCCTGAGATTAATAGGCTAAAGAAAACGAAATTTTCACTTTCTTCCGTGGAAGGGCTCTTGCGTAAGTATTCTATAGAAATTGACAAAAATAGCTAGCTTATGCTATCATTCTATAAAAAAAAGAATAGCCATCAAAATTTTGATGGCTATTCTTTTATATAAATCAATTATTTAAGCTTAAAAATTTTTAGCAAGATTATCGGTGTTACCTACAACTTCGCCGTTTTCGTTGATTACTCTTTTTGCAAACCTGAATTTTGGTCCCCAATAAGAATCATTTAATGATGAGATAGAGACACCTTTAGAAGTTGCCGAGTGGATAAATCTTACTTCACCATCTTCAGTTACTTCTTCCACAATAGCAACGTGAGATATTCTTTTACCGTGAGAGAAGAAAATTAAATCTCCTTTCTGAAGATCTTCTTTTGCTACTCTATCTCCCTCCTGAGCTTGTGATGCAGCTACTCTTGGTAAAGAAAGACCTGCTGCAGCGCCAAAAACAGAAAGTACAAAAGCAGAACAGTCTATTCCGTTTCTAGTAGTCCCTCCATATCTGTAAGGAGTTCCTAGGTACGTTTGTGCTTCTGTAAGGATGTTGTCTATTGTTTTGTTGTATTTAATCGCATTTGCGATTTTAGTATTTTTTAAAGAATTTTTTGCGTTTGCTTCTGCCACTGCTTTTTCAGATACGAAAGAGTTGATTAATAAGTTTTTATCTTTCTCAATTTTTGTATCGATGCTTGCAAGTTTGGCATCTATTTTGTATTCTTTAGTGTACGTTGCCGGTTTAGAAACTACATAATTTGTAACGCATGATTGAAGTGATATTGTAGATACAAATGCAACTAAATATACCAAAACTCTTTTCTTCATATTTTTATTTATCCGGGTTAAACTGGAGTATTTATTTCTCTAAAGCCTTACAAAAGTAGAGATTTCAAGGAGAAGGGCATGAGTATGATAATTATCAGTTTCTTTATTTAACAAATTTTAACATCTTCTGGGCTTATGTTAATGAAAAATATGGCATTATATAGCAATTTTTGCCATAACTCATCTTATTTTATTAAGGTTTATTAACATTTTTCTTATTTTGTCAATTGTTATAGGGTTTTATATCTACTTTATAACCGTATATTTACTATTAATATTTCATAAAAAAAGCTCCCCAAAAAATGAGGAACTTGCTTTCTAGATAAGATTTTCTATTATTTTGTGAATAATAGCTCTCTGTATTTAGTCATTGGCCACAATTCGTCATCTACCATCATTTCTAGATCATCTGATGCATTACGGATAACATCAAATAACGGAATCACTTTTGTGCAATATTGCTCAGCCTGACTTTGACTATCTGGATTAGATTTTGCTGCCTCTCTTGCTATAATAAGTTGTTCTACACCCAATTTAATGGTAGAAACATTTTCAGAAATATGAGTAATCAAACTCATTTGTTCTTTTGCTAATCTTCTGAATTCTTTATCTTCGAAGATATCTTTCAGCCCTTTTACGTTCTCAATCAATCTGTTTTGATATTTCAATGCAGAAGGAATGATATGGTTTCTAGCAATATCACTCAATACTCTAGCTTCAATATCAATTACAGTAGAATATTTTTCTAGTTTGATTTCATTTCTTGCCTCAACTTCTCTATGAGTAAAAATTCCTACCTCTTCATATAAATCTACAAACTTTTGGTCCATCTCTTGTTTTAGAGCTTCTGGAGTCGTTTTAAGGTTATTCAAGCCTCTTTTTTCAGCTTCTATGGCCCAATCATCAGAATATCCATCACCTTCAAACATAATGTTTTTACATTGTTTGATGTATTCTCTTAGTACATTAAAGATGGCTTCGTCTTTCTTCAATCCAGATTCGATAAGAGTATCTACTTCCTTTTTGAAATCGTTAAGCTGTTTTGCAGCAATCGTGTTCATTACCGTCATAGATTCTGCACAGTTTGCAGACGAACCTACTGCTCTGATTTCGAATTTGTTTCCTGTGAAGGCAAATGGAGAAGTTCTGTTTCTGTCAGTATTATCCAACAAGATTTCAGGTATTTTACCAACAACATTTAGTTTAAGGTCAGTTTTCTCATCTGGAGAAAGCTTTCCTTCGGTTACTTTTTCTAGCTCTTCAAGAACTCTAAATAATTGACTTCCGATAAATACAGAAATAATTGCCGGCGGCGCTTCGTTTGCTCCCAATCTGTGATCATTACTGGCAGAAGCAATACTTGCTCTTAGAAGATCTGCATACTCGTGTACTGCTTTAATGGCATTCACAAAAAATGTAAGGAACTGTAAGTTTTTCTTAGGGTTTTTTCCTGGGCTTAGTAAGTTTTCCCCTGTATCTGTAGCAAGAGACCAGTTGTTGTGTTTCCCAGATCCGTTAACGCCTGCGAATGGTTTTTCGTGAAATAAAATGTGGAAATGGTGTCTGTGTGCAATTCTTGCCATTACATCCATCAACAATGAGTTGTGGTCTACAGCAACGTTTACTTCCTCAAACATGGGTGCTAGCTCAAATTGGTTGGGTGCAACCTCATTGTGTCTTGTAGTAACAGGAATTCCCAATTTCATACATTCTATTTCCAACTCTTTCATGAAATTCATTACTCTTGTTGGGATAGAACCGAAATAATGGTCATCCAATTGTTGTCCTTTTGCTGGAGAATGTCCTAATAATGTTTTCCCAGTAAGTACTAAGTCTGGACGAGATTGGTATAAAGCAGAATCTACCAAGAAATATTCTTGTTCCCATCCTAAGGTAGGCGTTACTTTGGTTACGTTTTTATCAAAATATTGCATTACGCTTGTAGCAGCTTCGTCCACCGCATTCAATGCTCTTAGTAATGGTGCTTTATAATCTAAAGTTTCTCCTGTATAAGAGATAAAAATAGAAGGGATACATAATGTAGTACCCATGATGAAAGCAGGAGATGTAGGATCCCAAGCTGTATATCCTCTAGCTTCGAATGTATTTCTGATTCCACCATTGGGGAAAGAAGAAGCATCTGGCTCTTGCTGAATTAATAAATTTCCACTGAATCTTTCAATCGCTCTACCACCTTCTATAGGAGTGAAAAACGAATCGTGTTTTTCTGCAGTAGTACCTGTAAGAGGCTGAAACCAGTGCGTGTAATGGGTAACACCTTTGCTCATTGCCCAATCTTTCATAGCTACTGCTACCTGATCTGCAATTAATCTTTGGATTTTAGTTCCTTTTTTAATTGCATCCATAATAGATTGGAATGCTTCTTTTGTTAAATATTCTCTCATTGTATTTTCTGAGAATACATTAGAACAAAATAATTCTGACAATTTAGCAGGAATTTCTACTGAATTATCTTTTCTAAAATCCTTAAATGGTAAGGTTTCTAAAGCTTTGAATCTTAAAGTTGACATATTGGTGTGTAATTTATGGGGCAAATTTACAAAAAAATCGATTATAAAAGCTTTTAACCCTAAAATTTATAGGGGTAAATTGATTTATTATTAAATTTTACAAAAAAATAGTCTCAGGTATTATAAACGAAATGTGAATGGAAGATTCAGCGAATTAAAGTTGTTGTAAAATAAATATGGCTGAAGAATTGTATATTTGTGTGAAATTTATTTTATGACAAATTCTAGAGCAAGAGAAACTACCGAAGCAATTGAAAGATTATACATCTCTATGAGACATCTGTTTTACAGAGGATTTTTCAAGCCAGGCGGAGTTTCGGGAGAAAGCATCAGAAACTTGTTGAAAATCATTGACCCAGAAATCTACGGTACCATGAATGTACCAAGCAAATTGGAGCTAGACGGTTTAATGTATGTATTAGATAGACTTCCAGAAGGTATCGAAGAGTGTGCATTCATCCATCTTACCTCAGATGAAGGGTTTGATAAAGGAAGTTTCGAACCTATTGTTCCCAAAAAGAGAAGAAGAAACTGTTACAGGATAGATGAGCACCAGATGAATATAGAGGTTCTTCTAGGACGTTCTGAAATCTATGATATTCTTACTCACCTTACCTTCTTATTAATAGAAGCAGATAAAATTCGCAATTTAGCATTTATCCAAAATAGCGATTGGAAACCAACACGTGCCTTCAAGATTATTGAAGAAGTAGTGAAGGGCGAAAAGAAATTTAGCAGAAAAGAAAAAGAAGTTGCATTAATACATTTATCCTCTCTAATTGGAAGAACGTTTGATGAAACTCTTAATGCTTATAATACTTTCGGGGACGATGAAAACCCAGATCGTTTATTCAAAATTATCTACAATCTTGGTAGAATAAGCTTGGACGATGCCCAAGGAAAACGCGAAAGAGAAATCCACTTCAGTTCTATCCTTAGAGAAAGAGTAGGACACCATTATTTTGGTGAAAAATGGGCGAACAAAGTGAAAGAAGTTTTATTTGAAAATAATCTTCACATGCGTCCGTTACACATTATTTCGGCTAACATGCACTCTGTAAAGAATATGTTGTACGCTAATGATGCACTAAAGAAAAAACAAAGCAAAGATGTAGATTACAAACTATACGAGGAGATTTCTAATAAAAAAGACCTTCGTGATAAAGTGTTGAAATATGCTTTGGAAGAGGGATTAATCTATATTGATGATAAAAGTGGTAGTAATATAGATGTACAAATCATCGATCTAAGCAAAATTGATCTTAAAAACACACCTTTCAGTGGAGCAAAATTCACGGGAGATGATGTGGTATTGGTATTCGATTATGCATTTGGAGAACAAGCTTTCGAGGTGATGGACGAACTTCTAAGACCTTTTGAGCAAAATGGTGAAGTCTATATGATGAAGGTAAAATCTGTGTCTATTATGGGTAAAGCCGGAATTCTTACAGGCGGAAAAGGTGATATTATGATTCCTACTTCGCATATTTTTGAAGGTACTGCAGATAATTATCCATTCGAAAACGCTTTAAAACTTGAAGATTTCACAGATGATGAGTTAAAAGCTTTTGAAGGTTCTATGATTACGGTGTTGGGAACATCGCTACAAAACAGAGATATTCTATCTTACTTTATGAATACGTCTTGGAAAGCGATTGGACTAGAAATGGAAGGTGCGCACTACCAAAAAGCAATACAAGTTGCTTCTAAAATAAGACACCATATTTCTCCAGATTTATTCGTGATGTATGCGTATTATGCATCAGATAATCCTTTGGAAACGGGTTCTACGCTTTCATCAGGAGGCCTAGGACTTACAGGTGTGAAACCAACGTACTTGATTACTTTAAGAATTTTAGAAAAAATATTAAAGAGTTCGGTAGAGAAAAAATCTGCTGAATAATTATTTTTAATTAAATATAAAATCCCTCATCAACTTCAGTTTTGGGGGATTTTTTTTGTCCTATATACGAGCATTCTACTAAGGTTTTTCCTTGTTTGTAAAAATGATTACCTTTAAGAAAAATAAAAATTTAAATGAAGAAATCGGTTGCAATACTGTTTGCGTTTATATTTTCACAATTTCAAGCGCAACAAAATGCTTATTATCAGCAATCTGCAAAATACAAGATGGATATCGACGTAAATGCAGAAAAATTCACCTACCAAGGGAATCAAACGCTTACTTACACCAATAATTCTCCTGATGAACTAAATGTGGTGTATTTTCATCTGTATTGGAATGCTTTTAAGCCCAATTCTATGATGGATCAAAGGGTAGCAGGACAAGGAAAAAATGGAGATTCTCGTTTGCAAAAAGACGGTATTTCTCGTTTGGCAGCTATCCCGAAAGATCAGGAAGGCGCACAAAATATACATTGGATTAAACAAAATGGTAAAGACCTGAAATTTGAAATTCAGGAAACGGTGATGAAAGTTTATCTTTCTGAAGCCATAAAACCTAGCTCATCTACAACTTTCACCATGAATTGGGATGCTGTAATCCCTCAACAAATAAGACGTAGTGGTAGAAACAACAGAGAAGGTGTAGATATGACGATGACGCAGTGGTACCCAAAAATTGCGGAGTACGACTATGATGGTTGGGCTACATTCGACTATGTGGGTAGAGAGTTTCATGCACCTTTCGCTGATTTTGATGTAACTATTAAAATTAATAAAGATTATATAGTTGGAGCTGGTGGAACATTGATGAATCCTACAGAAGTGAAGGGCTATGACGGTAATGCAAAAGTGAAAGCCGACAAAAATAAAGCGACTTGGAGATGGACGGCTAGCAACATGCTAGATTTTGCGTGGAGTGCAGATAAAGATTATACGGTGGAAAGCTTTGATGTAGCTGATGGCCCTAAAGTATATTTGGTTTACATATCTAGCGAAAAAACAAAATTTTGGGGTGAAACAAAACCCTATCTTGCCAAGTTTTTTCAAACGATGAATGCTAAATTCGGGAAGTATGCTTACCCATCTTACGCTTTTATACAAGGTGGCGATGGTGGTATGGAATATGGGATGTGTACGATGATTTTGGGTGAAGCCAAAAGTTTGAAAGATCTTATGGGACTTATGGTACACGAAGGTGCACACTCTTGGTATCAGCAGATGATTGCTACCAACGAGCCTATTTATCCTTGGATGGACGAAGGTTTCACCAGTTATGCAGAAAACACGGTGATGAGCCAACTTTTTCCTGCTAAAGAGGCAGAACCTAATGCATTTGTGGGTAGTATAAATGCTTATAGAAATTTCGTTAAAAGAGGTATAGAAGAGCCTGCAGTTTGGCTTGGAGACCACCATGACAACGGAAGTGCTTATAGTTTTGCAACGTATGTAAAAGGAGAATTATACCTAGTACAATTAGGATATATTGTAGGGGAAGAAAATCTAGCCAAAATAATGCAAGAATATTTCAAGCAATGGAGTATGAAACATCCTACGGATAGAGATTTTCTACATATCGCTCAGCAAGTTTCTGGGATGGATCTGAAGTGGTTTCACCATTACTGGATCAATACCACAAAAACGATTGACTATGGTATCAAAGATGTAAAATATGACGCGAAATCTACTACTATTACTTTGGTAAACAACAGCCAAGTACCAATGCCTATAGATTTTGGAGTAATGACGAATGATAATAAAATGGTTACTTACCAAATTCCTCTTAATATGACGCGTACTTGGAAGTCTAAAGATGCCTACGGACCTTTTACCACATTGCCTTACTGGCCTTGGACACAAAAGGAATATACTTTTACAATTCCTTATACAAAAGCTCAGTTGAAGGTTTTAGGAATAGATTTTTCTTACCGTTTGGCTGATGTAAACCTTGAAGATAATTTTGTTGAGGTAAAATAATTTTAATTTCCTGAAAAAATAACAATCCCCGAAGATCTATTTCTTGGGGGATTTTTTATGTTAATAATTTAAGTTTAAACGAGAATCATCTTTAAGTTTAATTCAAATAAAAATATTCAGAAAAAAGCTTAGTTTTATACACACATAAATTATGAAAATGAAATTACTAGTAGGCATTCTAATGCTATTATCATTGGTATCATACGATGAAATTTTAGAACAATAGAGAGAAAGAAAGCAAATAGAAAACTACGTCACGCCGTACAAAGGAAAATATATAGGAACTATAAATGGCGATATGTCGGGTAATCTAACGGTAGATATTTCCAAAAGTCGTACTTTGGAAGTAAAAAGGGAAATTGGTGGACAGCAAGTTACTACCTATCAATTTTTACAAAGTGGAGCAAGTGGAGTGATTAGCAGTCCAACGTCAAATACAGAATTTACGCTTATCGGAAATTTCGAAACCAAATCTGGCACTTGGAAAATGGGAGCCAATCAGGGAAGTTGGACGGTGAAAAAAGTGGAGTAATTTAATCAAATATCAATATTCTTTGGAATATGCTTTCTTTTCGGTAAGAAATTCCGCATAATAAATTGCTGAATCTTGCTTTGCGCCATAGTACACCTTTGCACTTTTTTGAGAGAACAAAAGCGTTATATGACTTAGTAATAATAAGGTTATACTATTTTTCATAAGAACATCTTTTGGTGTACTTTTTAGGTAAAAGTATAGATAATTTTTGTAAATACAGAAAGCTATTCTTCACGAAAAGTATTATTTTTACACCCGAAAAGCAATTAAATGAATTCTATCGTAATCAATATAGGAAATAGTAATATTAGATTTGGTCTTTTTGATGATGACAATTGTGATATTTCTTGGGTAATTAATACCAAACCATACAGAACCACTGATGAGCTGTATGCACAAATGCTGATGCTCTACCAAAGTTATAAGATAGAACCTCTTGATATTAAAAAAATTATTATAGGATCTGTAGTACCTCAGTTGACGAAAGTGGTAAGCGCAGCCATCAAGAAAATTCATAATATTGCTCCTATCATTGTAGATAGAACTACTATTTCTGATGTTGTAGCGCAATCCAAACAAATGGGTACAGACATCTATGCCAACCTGGTAGCGGCACACCAAATGTATCCTAATAGAAAGAAAATTGTGCTAGATTTCGGGACGGCTCTTACCGCAAGCTGTGTAGACGAACAAGGTGAAACACTTGGCGTTATCATTGCTCCTGGTATTGTAACTTCACTTAATTCTCTAATTGCTCAAACAGCACAACTTCCCGAAATAGAACTGAAAAAGCCGAAAACTGTATTGGGGCTAGATACGGTATCTTGTATGCAAAGTGGTATGGTCTACGGATTTTTGGGTATGGTAGAAGGTTTTATAGATCGCATCAACGAGGAAGTACAAGATGATTGTTTTGTAATTGCCACTGGTGGTGTTTCTCATGTCTACAAACCTCTTACCGACAAAATACACATCGCAGATCGACTTCATACCCTAAAGGGATTATACTTTTTGGGAATGAGCATGAATGAATAAGGGTTGTAGAGTTAAAGTGTTTTAGGGTTGTAGAGTTATAGAGTTTTTTGGGTTATAGAGTTGGAGAGTACTAGTGTTTAAAATTATTATTTTCAAATAACCGACAACTAAGAACTATCAACCAATAACTAAAATCCCAGCTTATCTTTTAGATTTAAAAAAAGCTTTTACAATAGAAGAACATTCTTCTTCCATTATTCCAGTTACAACTTCTGTTTTTGGGTGTAGCGTTAGGTTTTTATTGATAAATCCTCGCTGTGGATCTCTAGCGCCTATTACTACTTTTGAAATCTGAGACCACGCCAATCCTCCAGAACACATCACGCAAGGTTCCATGGTTACATACAAAGTACAATTGATGAGGTATTTTCCGCCCAAAGTATTGGCTGCAGCAGTTATGGCTTGCATTTCTGCATGGGCAGTTACGTCATTTAAGGTTTCAGTAAGGTTGTGTGCTCTTGCAATGACACGATTATTGCAAACCACAATACATCCAATAGGAACTTCATCTTTTTCCAATGCAGCTTCCGCTTCTTGGAGCGCCATTTTCATATAATATTCATCAGTAAACATATTTTATTCGAAATTTAAAGTAAGGGGAAGCGTGAATCTGTACCTCACAAGGGTCCCTTTGATGGTAGCTGGAGAAAATTGTTTGGAAATGCTGTATAATGCAATCTCAGCTTGTCTATTGAAGGTGAAATTATCTCCTTCTGCATTTACATTACTTATTTTCCCATCACATTCTACCACAAATACTACTTTAGAAGTTACTTTTTTCGCTTCAGAATATACGGCTTCACCATAAAACAAATCAGCTATTTCTTGTTTTAGTACATTGGTGCCTCCAGGGTATGCTGCTGAAACTTCTTCGTTGGATCTGTTTTCTGTTATTGTAGCAATAGGTGAATTTGGAGTTTTGGGCTGTATTTTGGATAAATCTTCTAGGTTTTTTACTTTTACCAAAGCGCCAATCAGGGCTACATTTTCAATGCTATCCATTTTTTTCATAAAAAGTAAAAAATCTTGTTGGATAGCTAGTTGAGCTGATGCCTTTTTTTCTGCGTGATATTTCTTTTTAAATTCTGTGCCTAACATATTTCTATGCTGGTTGTAGTAATTTTTTACCTGTACAAATTCTTCTGTCTGCTGTGATAAACAAAATAGAGAGGAACAACAAAAAATAAATACGAAGAATGCTTTCAATAGGATGATATTTGTGTAAATGTAGCTTAAAAAAAGAAACATTTCTCAATATTTTTATTTCTGAGTATAGTTATTTATAGAGATTTGTAATTGTTCCAATATATCGTTTACCAAAGTTTGAGGTTCTATGACAGTAACTTCTTTTCCAAAAGATAATATTTCTTGCATAAAATCATACGTAGGATGTAGAAAAAATTCAAAAAATTGTTCCGTTTCTGTCTCCTCCGTTTGTTTTTGTGATTGGTGTAGTGGGAAACTTTTTATATATTCTCCTTGATGTTTGGTGCATTTTATAACAATTTTTTTTGGATTTTGCTCACTTAAATTCATCACCCCAAATGCGTTTTTGAAATGCTCTTTAAAGTTATATTTGTACTTTTCTTTAAATTTTGTATTGCTAACCTGCAACTCATTCACTCGGTCTAGTCCGAAAGATTTTTGTATTTTATCTTTGGTGTCAATCCCGATGAGGTACCATCGTCCTTTAGATTCTTTTAGGGCGAGAGGATGTACTTTGCGGGAAGTCATCATTTTATATTTAAAATTATAATGTTGGAAGGTGACGATTCTTTTATTCCGAATGGCAAAAAAGAGATCATAGAAATGTTCTACACCGGTAGGTTTTCTAGTTTCAAAAAAAATAAAATCAGAAAAATCAGGATGAAGATTCAGCGCATTACTTACTTGGAAGGATTCTAGCAATTTTTGGTTATACTCATCTACTTCCATCATCGGTCTAGTTTCGATATAATATCTATTGTCGCCTTTTTTTTTATTATGAATAGAAAGATTGAAAAGATTGGATATTTCTCTGATGTCTCTTTGCAAAGTGCGTATAGAATAACTTTTGATATTAGCATCCTGAAATTCAAAAGAATTCAAAAGATAATTTTCAATTTGTAGATACGTAGAGGGTGAGTTTTCTAATTTTTTAATGATTAAAGCATATCTCGTTAAGTAAAAATCTTTTTTCATATATCCTATATTTCTAAAGACAAATATAATGTGTTATTCTAATGAGTGATAAATATCTATGCTTTAATACGGATATTTATATCCACATAAAAAATTGTACCTAAAAAAAATTTTGATAAAGCCAAATAAAATCTCAATTCAAATTTACCAAAAAAATTAACAATCAAAAAGCCTACTGAAATGAAAACAATATTTAGAATGACATTATAAACAAATAATCGCCACAATTACATTTCCCTTTAACTTATCTTTATCCACCCAATCACCAATTACTATCTTACGACATGCATCAACCAATTTCATAGCTACTTCCGGCTTTCACTACTCGCTTTTTTGTGTCCACGGCAAATCCTCGCCACAAAAAGAGCTCAAATCTACCGAAGTGATTGGACGAAGTCAAACACGCCGTTCAATCCGGGCTAATCAACTCCTCATCACATCAATTCTGGCAAACACCCAAACCTTATCGTTTTCAAAAACCTTTGAGGTTTGAAAATAATACAAACACAATATCAAATAAAAAAACTACCAATCCCCACTCACAGTCAGACAGACAGACACGAAATCGAAGATTTCCCAATCTAATATGTTCTTCTTCGAACATAGAATCACACCTCTCAAATGACTAATGTGTCTAAAACTTCTCATTCCAAATAAGCCTTTTGTTCCCTTTGAGGTTTAAAGACATTCTAACAATAAAAACTTCAAAATCCGAATTTAAACTTTTGTATCCATTTTTACTTTCTGATTTACAGTAAATTAAAATAAAATAGAGAATTAAGTAGGAATAAGTTTGGTAGGTTGGTATAAAATATCTACTTTTGCACCACTGAAAACGAGAGTAGACAGTAGCGCAGAAGCTTATATA
>NZ_JAZQRK010000019.1:0-7477 GCF_045629545.1 Chryseobacterium sp.
TTTTCAATATAATTTGTATAATAATCACTTTCCCCTTTTTCGTTAAAAACAATGGTAGGATCCGTAGTATCCATGATTGTCTTTGTACATATTTGATATGACCTTCTACTTTCCATTCTCCTTATTTAAAATAGTTTTATATACTTCAACAATATATTCAAAAGTTTCGGAACTACATCGTTTCCAACTATACTGATTTGATAATAATTTTGACCTATTCGATATCTCTAATCTTTTACTTTCATCTTCTAAAAGACTTTGTAGAGCATTAACAATGCTAGATATATTTTCTGGATCAAAGAAAATTCCACCATCTTTTAGCACCTCAGGCATAGGTCCCCTATCAGAACAGACTATAGGTAAACCTGTACACATTCCCTCAATAAGTGTGTTTGGCATATTTTCACAACTCGAAGCAAATATGAATATATCAGAATTCTCTAAATATTTAGGTAATTCTTGATGAGAAACAAAATCTAATTGTTTAGCAAATAGACGATTAGGATCAACTCTATTCAATGTTTCCAAAAACTTTGCTTGAGCCTTACCATATCCTCCTCCAATAAACTCTATTTCCAAATCGAAACCTCTATCACGCAAAATAGTTACAGCCTCTAGAACATTCCATTGATGCTTGTACCAATCGACATTTGAAACATAAATGCATTTAATAGATTTTTGTTTATTAAATGCATTTTTCACAGACGCCAATTCCAATCGAAAATTCTCACTAACACCATGTGGAATAATTTTGTAATTTGAAATTTTCCCTGAAGATTCTTGAATAACATCAGAAGAGTATTTCGTCAAAAAAATTGCCGCAGCAGAATTCTTTAATGAATAATTCTGAATAATCTTTAAAATTTCCAATCTTAACCTTTGGAAAGATATCCCAAAACGTTTCATCTCACCAGGTTCGTATGAGAGCATGTCTCTACTCATGGTTATTGATGGAAAAAATCGACTAACTGTACCTGCATCAGTATTAAGGAGAATATCTATACCAATATTCTCAGCCTCTTTAGCTAAGGAAAAATATTGCCATTTTAATTGATATAGAATATTTTTATCCAACTCTTTGGGTGAATGCTTTACTAGCCATGAATAATTAGGCAATAGGTCCAATAAAGCGTCATAAGACCATATATGAACTTCTTTAATATCACTTGGCAAAGTATGAATTTCTTTCAAAACCCCAATAATATGTGCTCTAGCGCCTCCAGAACGGTTTCTCGAGGCATCAATTCCAATTTTCATAATAACTTCAATATTATTTTCTAAAAATAAACGATTTTAAGCTTTCAACATATGAATCGGCATTAAAGACCAATTTGGCTAATTTCTGGCCACTTACACCTATCTTACTTGCTAAATTTTCATCTGTCTGAATCATAATTAAATATTCAGCTATTTTATCAATATTGCCAGGCTCAGACAAAAATGCATTTTCTAAATGAGTTAAATAATTCTCTATCTCACCAGCCGCAGTTACAACAACAGGATTACCTGAAAGAAGATATTCTCCTAATTTAGTAGGAAATCCTCCAGAAATAAAAAAATCTGGAGTAGATAATAAACACGTAGCATTTAATAATATTTTAGGTACAGCCTCACTTGGTAACGAGCCAAGTATTTCTACTTTATTATGTATGTTATTCTCTTCTATAAGATCAATTATTATTTTATTTGTTGGGAAAAGCTCACAAAGTTTTTTGAAATCACCAATCATTTTTAGCTTAAATGAAAAATTTAAATTATAATGCTGAACCAATTCTAAATATTTGATGTATGCTTTTATAGAATTTAAAATATTATCTCTGTTATGAACCCCAAATACAACTGCTATGTACTTTTCTGAGGTCAGATTAGGTATAATATTTGCGTATCTATCTTTATCTATAGTCATAGGTAATAAAAACAAAGAATCATCTTTCAAACCTAGAAAATACTTATAATAAATAAATAATTCGTTAGAAATCGTAATTATTTTATCAAAAAATCTTAAAGAAATATTTTCAAAGAATAAACCAATTCTATTTTTCTCTTGAAATGATTTAGGATATTCTGTTTTATCCAAAACAAAATTAATACTTAATATCTTACAAGCTACTTTGAAATAAATATTTGCAAAAATCTCACTATGGTAAGATAAAAGACATTTAATATTATCACTTTTAAGCCGTTTCACTGTAAGAATAATTCCCTTAAAATATTGAATATATTTATAAAAAAAGGAAACGTTGTTATTTGGCCATGTAATACCATTCACATACTCAAATTCAATCCCTTCAAAAACTCCTTTTTCCACTTGATTAACTTTTGCCTCAGTAGTTGGTGCTATAAGGTAAACTTTAACCAAACATCCATTTGCAGACAATGATTTACAATAACTAACTATTCTTAATGTTGACACATTTCCTTCAGGAAATGGACCTAGAAATATTAATCCTATTTTTTTTATATGATGATTATCCACAATTTGTCTTTGTAAATTTATTGTAATAGAAAAGAACAACCGCTAAGTAGATGCTACCTGCCATAATTAAAGCTAAAGTAGCACCTAGTGAACCCCAAAAATTAATAAATACTAAATTACCAATTAATAACGTCCCGCCAACTAAGAATGATGCATTTCTTAATTCTGAACCTTTTCCATGTGATAATAAAAATTTATTAAAAAAATCAGAGATTCCATATAATATAGAACTTACTGACAACCATTTAATTAGTTTAGCTGTGTAAATAAAACTATCTCCAAAAACTAATAGAATAAATATATCTGAAAATAATAGTAATATAATCAGCATTATTATATTTATTCCAATTACAAGTAAAATAATTCCTGTATTTATGGATAATTCTTGAGAAAATTTTTTGAATAACACCGTTCCTAATATATTTGGAACTAAAGATAGTGGAGCTGTGATTTGAAGTGCTAAATTAAAATAACCAACTTCAGCATTATTGACACCATACATGCTAATTATTATTCCTGTAATACTACTTGCTCCTACTGCAATAATTGATCCTATATAAACATTAAATCCAAATTTTTTAGTTTCATAAAATATTTCAGAGATAGAATATTTAAAGTTCGTTATTGACGGTTTCAAAAAAAGTATTAAAAGAAAGAATACTGGTAAAAAGCATAAATTATATAGCAAAAAACTATCTGCACTTCCTAAATCATAATTGTTATAATAATAAAATCCTATTATTATAACAAAAATAAACTTGGGTAAGAGTCTAGAAATTGATAATAGAAATATTTCATTTCTGCTTTGAAGTATAATTTCATTATGTCCATTCATAATACTTAACCAAAGCAATGGTAAAGAACAAATAAAAACTGACTTTAAAAAATTATCATTGACTTTAAAAAGCAAAAAAAACATTAATACTAATACGCATAGAATAAAATAATTTAAAAAAATTATTGAAATACTATTTCCATAAATACTGCGTATTGATTGATCATTATTAGTATCTTTCAACGACAAAATCCTTCCAGCACCATAAAATAAGCCAAAATTGAATAAAACCTGTATTAAGTTAAAATAATTTACTCCTAACGAAAAATTACCATAATCTAAATCACCCAGTAACTTAGATAACATAAAATTATACAAGAATATAAAACCTACTGAAAACACAGTGGTAGACAACAACAATAATGATTGAGTAAAATATCGATTATTCTTCAACATTAATTTATTTGTAACTTACGATACCTTAACAGCAATAATAGAATAGGGACTATCAACATAATATACCTAGCATTAACTGTAGGATTCATAAGCCAAGTCAATAAAAACGATATAATAACAATAACAATTTGGGATAAATCATTGTTCAGAGAAAAATCTTTCCTAAAAAAATAAATTATATATTTTAAATGAAATGTCAACACAATTAAAATAGGAATTCTTAAAATTTTAGCCACATCAATTTTACCATCTGTATAAATATTAAATGATAAAAATATATCAAGTAGAAATTGAAGAATTCTAATTGGATTTAATAATAAATTACCTAAATAATAATATTCAGAATTTATATACAAAACATAACTTCCGAATCCATTTCCCATACTTTCTTTTGATATTAAATTTCCATTGACTGCTGTATACCCACCAATAAGTGATGTTAAAATATAAGAAATTAAAATTCTCTTCCTAAAATCCCCATATGAAAGATATAACACTAAAAGCCCAAAAACCAATAATTGAATTCTTACAAAAAAAAACACAACGCTCCAAAACAATATTTCCTTATACCTATTCATTAAAAGTAACTTTAATACAATTAAGAAAAACAATATTGTAAAAAGATCTTTACCTATTAGTTGTGCAAAATAAAGCAATTGGAATTCAAGAAAAAAGAAGAGCCAGGTCTTCCCCTTGAGCTTTAAAATATAACAGACATCTGTGTATGTTTTATAAACTAAAAACAATGTAATTATATTAATATAAAAAGAAATATCTAATATATTTGTTATTCCAAACAAGGAAAAAAATTTAATAAATAATATATAAAGTAAGGATATTCCTAAATCATTATTTAAACTTGTAACACTTAAACCTTGCGATTGAATTCGGTTTAAAGTATTCCAATATACTTCATGATCAAAAAAATTTTGATAATTAAACAAATCCGAATTATATACAAAATACTCAGAGGTTAGCTCCCTATAAAATATACATACAGGAATAATAAGAACAGAGTACAAAATTAAATGTTTAATTTTGTACTCAATACTATAAATTTCCTTAGATAGCATCATTAAAGTCGTTTATCTGAATGTGTCAATACTCCTTTTACGTCATAAACTATACTAGTTTCCTTTAATATATTATCCAATGAAATATCTAAAAATTCATCATGAGAAACTCCCAAAATAACACCATCAAACTTAGCTATTGGCAATTCATTGACGGATTCAATTCCATATTCTTTTTGTACTTCAATAGGATTCGCCCAGGGATCAAAAGTAGTAACTTTAATACCATAATCTTCTAGAGCCGCAATCACATCTACGATCTTGGTATTACGCACATCCGGGCAATTTTCTTTGAAAGTGATTCCTAACATTAATACTTCAGCACAACTTACATTAATCCCTTTCTTAATCATGGTCTTGATCACCTGAGAAGCTACATATTCGCCCATAGAATCATTCAGACGACGACCTGCCAATATTATTTCTGGATGATAACCATGCTCTTGTGCCTTTTGCGCTAAATAATAAGGATCTACACCGATACAGTGACCGCCTACTAATCCGGGTTTAAAAGGAAGGAAATTCCATTTGGTACCCGCAGCCTCTAATACATCATGGGTATTGATACCAAGGATGTTAAATATCTTTGCTAACTCATTAACAAAGGCGATATTGATATCTCGCTGTGAGTTTTCTATAACTTTAGCTGCTTCGGCTACCTTAATACAAGGAGCTAAATGCGTACCTGCCGTAATTACTGTCTTATATACCGCATCTACTTCTCTACCGATTTCTGGTGTAGACCCAGCTGTTACTTTTAATATCTTTTCAACCGTATGCTCTTTATCGCCAGGATTGATACGCTCTGGTGAATAACCAGCAAAGAAATCTTCATTAAACTTCAATCCTGAAACACGCTCTAACACAGGTATACACTCTTCCTCTGTAACTCCTGGATACACCGTAGATTCGTAGACGACGATATCGCCTTTTTTCAACACTTTCCCTACTGTTTCAGAAGCCTTGTACAAAGGCGTTAAATCTGGTCTATTATTCTTATCTACAGGTGTTGGAACGGTCACCACATAAAAGTTAGCACCTTGGATATCCTCTAATTGGTTAGAACAATATAATCCATTCACATCATTGACTATTGGATTCACTTGAACCAATACGGCTTGTAGCACATCATCTTCGACCTCTAAAGTCAAATCTTTACCTGCTCGTAATTCATCAATTCGCTTCTGATTAATATCAAATCCTACGGTAGGAAATTTGGTTGCAAACAAACGTGCTAAAGGTAAGCCTACATATCCTAAACCTATAATTGCAATTTTTTTCACTTATTATTAATATTTAAACAAAGTTTAAAATTCTATTTTAAATTATCCCAGTACCAAGTTACCGCTTCCTTTAACCCTTCACGGATAGCGTGTGTTGGCTTATATCCTAATAGACGCTCCGCCTTTTCAATAGATGCTAAAGAATGCGGGATATCACCTTGACGATTTGGCCCATAAACTACTTCTACTTTAGCGATTTCGCTATCATAATTCGTCAAAAACTCTTTTAGATAACCGACCAATTGATTCAAAGTAGTACGATCTCCCACAGCGGTATTGTATACTGTATTGACAGCTTTCCTATTATCCGTAGTCATCGCCAATTCATTCATTTGAATGACATTATCTATATATGTAAAATCACGGGAGAAATCGCCTGTACCATTAATCACAGGACCTTCATGATTCATGAATTTTTTCACAAACAATGGTATGACCGCTGCATAAGCCCCATTTGGATCTTGACGACGCCCAAATACATTAAAATAACGTAACCCTATAGTTTCTAAACCATAGGTCTTAGAAAAGATATCAGCATATAATTCGTTAACATATTTGGTAATTGCATAGGGAGACAAAGGCTTACCTATCACATCTTCTACCTTAGGCAAAGATTCAGAATCTCCATAAGTCGATGACGATGCTGCGTATATAAATCGTTTTACACCTGCATCTCTTGCAGCTACAAGCATATTTAAAAACCCTGTTACATTTACATCATTTGTAGTTTGTGGATCCTTTATCGATCGTGGTACTGACCCCAATGCAGCCTGATGCAATACATAATCTACTCCAGATACTGCTAGTTGACAATCAGAAATATTGCGTATATCACCCTCGATAAGATTAAAATTAGGATTATCTACATGATCATTAAGATTTTGACGGTGGCCCGTCACAAAATTATCTAGTACTACTATTTGATGCCCTTTCGCTAAAAAATATTCTGTTAAATTAGAACCAATGAATCCTGCTCCACCAGTAATTAATATTTTACTCATTTATTTGATTTTTACATTAAATCTTGTTACAAACTAACCGTTAAACTATAAGTTTTGCAAAGTAATTAGACAATTTTAATATTATGGATAACATTTTACAAATTGAACGATTATAAAACTAAAAAAATTACTATATAATTAAACTATTCAAAAACAGGTAAAACTTTACTCAAAATTTATACAATATCAAAATGATAGAATACACTTTAGCCAAAAATAGTCAATTAATATAGTTGACGAAATAATTAACCCTTTATTTTTAAATATTATCTATTATTTAGCTATTTTAATTAGGTATTCACCATATCCAGACTTCCGCAAAGGTTCAGCTATTTGGAGGAGTTGTTCTTTATTTATGTACCCCATTCTATAAGCTACTTCTTCGACAGCGCCGATTTTCATGCCTTGACGCT
>NZ_JAZQRK010000020.1:0-48037 GCF_045629545.1 Chryseobacterium sp.
TATGTAGAGTTTCGCTTTACATAAATTTTATTTCTTCGTCGGTATCGTTTTTTGAGACTCATATGATTGATGTGGATTTAATAGTAAAGATTTTAGAACAAAATTTAAACTTTTAAAAAAAAGCAGTCCTTCTAAAAAAACTGCTTTGTCTATCTCAATTCTAAAACCGAAAACTCCATAAAGAAACATTACACCGCTGAAAAGCTCCCGAAGCTGTGCCTGTCGAAGTATTAAACGGGCTTTCATTTGCCTACGGCGAAGCTTCGGATTCGTATCCTGCGGACAAGACGAAAGCTTAGTTATTATCTGCAGTCTCTTTTTAACAGTTCAATTTCAAACTTCATTTTTTGTTCCCAATTCTTGCCGTTTCGTTTCTCAAGATATGGTTTAACTATTTCAGCATACTTTTCTTGTGCTTTATTTTGATCTTCCATGATATTGCAACCAGTATTAAAATATGTTACACCATATTTTTTATAAATACTATCAATTTTGTTCTCTATAGTTTGGTCACATTCAGAAATTATTAAGCCTCCTGCATATTCATAAGTTACATTATCGGCTGTAATATCTTTTTTAGCTTGAGTTATATAAATGTTTTCAAGTTTCAGATAGTTTATTTTGTTTTCATTGTATTTTGAAAATCCTGTAAATACTAAAAAGAATAGAAAAATTGTATTTATTAATGCAAAAAATGCAAGAAATTTATGCTTAAAACTTAAATTTTGAATATTCAAATTTGAAATTAAATAAGTGATTACTACTATTATACTAAACGTAATTAGAAGATATCCGAAGCCATAATTACTAAAATTGTGGAATAAATCAAATTTTATTGGATAATTTATAGCATAGAATTCTCCAATATTTGAAATAAATATTAAAATAAGAATTATGATATTTAATATTGTCAATTTCTTTATCATGGCGGTTCTGGAGAGATTCTGACTAACGTTAAGTTTAAGTTTAAGTATTGATAATCAGTTTTTTGTGAATTTTATATCTTTGTCAGTCAGACCAAATTTAGTGATTTGTTTTTGAATTCTGTTGACCATTTTTAGTTTTCTTTTTTCATCCAAGAAATCATATATAGAGGTAAAACCTCGTTTGCGTTTATTTATATAAAACAAATTATATTTCTCTACTTTATCAATTGCTGATGAGTTCCAAATTTGGAGTTGTTTATAATGGCAATATAAAATTGCTAATTTTTCCTAGACTATTTATCATAAACAATTTTAACCATATTCTTTAACAAAAAAAGAAATAATGTAATTCCTATGGCTTAAATTTACACTATTAAATAAATTATGAGTTTAATATACAGTAAAGACATCGTAGTGACGAAAGAACATTTAGACCAAAATAATCATGTGAACAATGTACAATATGTGCGTTGGGTGGAAGAAATTGCCGAAGAACATTGGGAATCTGTGAAGCATATGTGTCAATATACCAATGATTATTGGGTGATGTATGACCATCATATACAATATAAAAAACAGCTTTTTTTGGATGATATTGTTACCATAAAAACCTATCCTTTGCCTCCAGATGGTGTAAAGCAACCTAGAAAAGTAGAATTCTATTGCAACGGAAAATTGATGGTAGATTCCCGAACTCTTTGGATCTTATTCGAGAAAGAAACCAACAGAATGCGCCGTTTGGATAGCCATTGGCTAGATCAATTTTCTTCTGGTATTTAGATCTTTGTAATTTGATTACCATTTTTATATCTTATTGTATAATGTGAAAATACCAGCTCGGCAGGAAATGATATAGCCAATAGTAGAGAGTAGAAATCTAAACCTCAAAGAGATTATTACTATCTGTTACAAATGATAGTTTTCGTATTACACAACGAGTTTTAAAATCAAAAGATTACCTTTGCATAATTAATAAAAAGGAATCCATAATCCTAAAAACGAAAAATAAAATGGCTATAGAAAAAAATAACGTTGTTGCGTTAACTTACACACTTCATACTGTAGGAGAAAATGGAGAAAAAACTTTTGTAGAACAAACAACTACAGAAAACCCACTTACATTTTTGTACGGTGTTGGGATGATGTTACCAAAATTTGAAGAATATATTTCTGATCTTAATGTAGGTGACAAAAAATCTTTCGATTTGCCCGCAGTAGATGCTTACGGAGAAAGACAAGACGATGCAATTGCTCAGTTACCTGTAGATATGTTTCAGGAAGCAGGTATGCCTCCAGTAGGTGCGATGTTGCCTTTGCAAGATAATGCAGGAAACAGCTTCAATGCAGTAGTAGTAGAAGTTACAGACGAAGTAGTAGTAGCAGACCTTAACCACCCAATGGCTGGTATGAATTTGTCTTTTGATGTAGAAGTAATTTCTGCACGTCCAGCTACAGAAGAAGAGTTGGCTCACGGTCACGCTCACGGAGTAGACGGTACAGAAACTCACTAATAAATAGCGACTTATTGTGCTTTATAAAAAGAAGCTACGACCCAATCGTAGCTTCTTTTGTTTTTTCTATAAGATATTAGTTATGATGTCCCATATTCAATTTTATTTTCTTTAAATCTTCCAACTCGTGTACAGGCCTTTCGATATCGTAAGGAATTGGCATTTTAGAAAATGTTTGGAAATACAGCAAACATGCATCCTTCCACCATACAGCATCTTTAGATTGTATCTTTAATCTGGATTGTATGTGTTTGAATCTTTCTTCGTCTACATAAGGTTCCATTTTATCCCAAAGAATTTGGTATTGTCTTACATTTTTAACCCCATTATCATATTGATAAGCCATATTTTCCCAAAGATTTTTACCGTTCTTCATCTTGTAAGTCCAAGGTACTCTGTGGAACCAAAGAATCATATTTTCTGGTGTTGTCTCTACATCGTTATACATTTCTTTTAGCGGCGAACTGTATTGAGATGATGCGTTACTACCTTTACTACTACGATCGAAACCTATACCGTTAACATCAGCTTTATGATAATAATACGGTGACCAATCTGCCCTTGTATTTTCGTAGTTCCCCCAAGGTTCTGGACCGTAATGATGAACGCCTGCAAAGATATGATGTAGTCCCAAAGGCATCATATAATCCACCGTAGTTTCGCGAGAAGTTAACATTATCTCTTTAACTGGTTTTAGAAAATTGGCTTCGCTAGTAAATGTTTGCTTAATCCACTCGTCTGCAATTTGTTCTGATGATAATTGATGATTCCAAGCCAAACGTCCGAAAGCATACCAGTTAGCTTGTGCAAAATGGTGTCCTGTCCAGTTGGTATCTTCACCAATATTAGCGACCGCAGAAATTGCTGTTACCTTTGCAGGTCGCAATGTCCCATCTGTTAATTTGGCGATTGTAGACCCTTTACCATCCGAAAATGTATCACTATCCAAATTTTCTTTAAACATTGGTGCCAAATAAACCAAGTGATTAGAATGGCCTAAATATTCTTGAGTTAACTGGAACTCTACCATCTCTGGCGTTTTCTTTAACGCGCCGAAAAGTGGGCTAAATACTTCTCTTGGTTGGAAGTCAATAGGACCATTTTTAATTTGTATGATAACGTTATCATCGAACTGACCATCCAAAGGTTTAAACTCTAAATAAGCTTGCTTAGCACGATCATCAGAACTTGGGCTATACACAAAAGCACGCCACATAATAAGTCCACCATAAGGCTTCAAAACTTTGGCCATCATATTGGCTCCGTCTGCGTGTGTACGTCCGTAATCTTGTGGACCAGGCTC
This sequence comes from Chryseobacterium sp., assembly GCF_045629545.1. GTDB lineage: Bacteria > Bacteroidota > Bacteroidia > Flavobacteriales > Weeksellaceae > Chryseobacterium. The sequence goes on from NZ_JAZQRK010000020.1 coordinate 3,741, forward strand.
GCCTTCGGAATTAGCTTTAACCAAGAATCCTCCAAAGTCTGGAATCGTTTTATAGATTTCAGCAGCTTTATCTTTCCACCAATTCTGAACGTCTTTATTAAGCGGATCCGAATTTTCTAATCCATCAATAACTTTAGGCGAAGAAAAATTAACGGATAAATAAACCTTAATCCCATAAGCTCTAAAGATGTCTGCCATAACTTTAACCTTATCTATATAATTTTTCTTTAGGATATTAGGCGATGCGTTAACATTGTTAAGCACAACAGCATTAATCCCAACAGATGCGTTGGCTCTGGCATAAGCTTCGTAACGTGGTGAAATTTTGTTAGGAAGATCTTCCCATTTCCAAAGTGATCTACCAGCATAACCACGCTCTACAGTACCGTTAAGGTTGTCCCAATGATTGAGAATTCTCACATCGTAAGATGGCTTTTCTGTAATGTTAAGTTGAGATAAATTGGATTTTGTTTCTTGCAACCTTAGCAAATGATAAACTCCATATAACAACCCGCTTTCTTTAGCAGCTGAAACAACAATTTTGTTACCCGATGTTTTAATAGTATAACCATCTTTTAGCGAAGATAATTTGTTATCTATTTTTAGCTCGATGGCTTGTCCTTGCCAATAATTTGTTAGTTCCGTTTTCGCGATTTGCAAAGTTTTAGAATTGCCTTTCGAAACAATTTTTTCTTTAGCTAAACCACCTTTAGCATTTGGAAATCGTAACCATAATTGGCTACCATCTTCTGCGTGAAAACTTAATGGAATCAAAAGTAAGAATAAGCCTAAGTTTCTAATTTTTCTAAGATTCATAAAAGGTTAATTTTGAGTAAATTTTGGGATCGTACTTTCATATTTTGGAAATACATTAACCCAAATAATTAAAAGTAAAGTCCTTGAAGACTCGGCCGAAATACATATTCCAACCAAGCCCCAAGATCAAATTTTATAAATTAATCTTTACAGATTATTGCTCCATTCCTTCGATGGCTTTTATAGTGCCATCTTCATTGTATTCTAGTTCAACAACTTTTAGACTTCTTAGCCAAGTTTTGCCTTCAGAAGGAACACAATCGTGGAAGAATAACCAGTTTTTTCCTTTGTATTCTACAATACTGTGATGCGTTGTCCAGCCTACAACAGGCGTCAAAATTACCCCCTGATAAGTGAAAGGTCCGTAAGGATTATCTCCTACTGCATAACAAAGAAAATGCGTATCTCCTGTGGAGTAAGAGAAGTAATATTTACCATCGTGTTTGTGCATCCAAGAAGCCTCGAAGAAGCGATAAGGATTACCATGTTTTAGTTCTTCTCCGTTTTCGTCAAGAATTTTAATATCTCTAGGTTCTTCTCCAAATTCTAGCATATCGTCTCTTAAAACAGCAACTTTAGGACAAAGAGCTGGTTCGTCTTCATTAGGAAGAATTGCAGATTCTAACGCTTTGTTATTTCTGTAACGTTGAAGTTGGCCTCCCCAAATTCCACCAAAGTAGAAATAGTGTTTTCCATCTTCCTCGAAAACAGCAACGTCGATGCTATAAGAACCCATCATTGGATGTGGTTGTGGAACGAAGGGGCCATAAGGTTTGTCTGAAATTGCAACGCCGAAACGGAAGATGTCGTTTTTATCCTTTAAAGGGAAATATAGATAATATTTACCCTCTTTGTAAGCTACATCACAATCCCACAATTGGCGACCTGCCCATGGAATATCTTCTACCGAAAGAGCAACTCCATGATCTGTAACTTCGCCATTTTCTACATCTTCCATAGAAAAAACGTGGTAATCTTTCATGTTGAAATGATCTCCATTGTCGTTTTCTTCTACTCCACTTTCCCAATCGTGAGAAGGATAAATGTATAATTTACCATCGAAAACGTGAACGGATGGATCTGCCATATAATCGTTCGGTACAAGGTATTTTGCTTTCTTCATTATATCAATTTTTATAGTATTTATTTAGTTTTTTTTTTCTTCAGCCAACTGAATCAGTTTTTTTACAATAGGTTTTGTTTGATATTTTCTATCAAATAATAAAGGATAATCCGTCCTTCCCTTTATTGGGAAATCGTTTTTCCAAGAGTCTATGTCCGTTACGCCCCATTGGGTTACCCTTTTTACTTTATCTTTATGTTTTAAGAATAAAGAAAAGAAATCCATATATCTTTTTTCCCATTTTGTAGTTGCTGTCTCTGACAAACCAGAAGTATAGGGATTAAGCTCTTTCTCGTAAGCCTGTGTATCGGCGATATTAGAAGATATTTTGTGAGGCGAAGGCAAGGCACTGATGTCTAGCTCTGTAGAACTCACTTTCACTCCAGCATTGGTATAAGCGATGATGGCTTTCTCATATTCTTCTATCGTAGGATAATCTAAGCCTACATGAGTTTGTAATCCCATCCCATCTATTCTTATTCCTCGAGATTTCAAATCTGCAATGAGTTTTACAACTGTTTCCACTTTCCCTTTATGCCACTCATTATAATCATTATAGTACAACTCTGCATTAGGGTCTGCTTCGTGTGCATATTGGAACGCCAATGGGATAAACTCTTCTCCTAAAATTTCATAGAACTTACTTTTTCTATAAGAACCGTCTTCCATGATGGCTTCGTTCACTACATCCCAACCATGTATTTTCCCTTTATAGCGAGACACAACTGTGGTAATGTGTTTTTTCATACGTTGCTTCAAAACTTCAGCAGACACATTTTTGCCCTCTTTATCAGTAAAGAACCAATCGGGAGCTTGTGAATGCCAAACTAAGCAATGTCCGATAATGAACATCTTATTTTTTTGTCCAAAAGCAACAAATTGATCGGCATCATCAAAAAAGAATTCTCCTTCTTTGGGCTGAAGAAACATCGACTTCATACAGTTTTCAGCAACAATAGAATTAAACTGATTTTCGATAATAGCCACCGCTTTTTTATCGTTATTATGAATGGCGTCTAGATTAATCGCCGCACCTACATAAAAGTGATTTTTAAAACCTTCCTTCAGTGTTTGTGGAGATTGTACAGAAGCTGTTTTCTGAGTTGTTGAACAAGATGTTAAACTAATAGCTGCAATAGATAAAGCAGTAATAACGATATTTTTCATAGTTATTTTTTTCTTCTTTCTTTTAAATCATTTTCAATTTGAACTTCCATTTTCTTATCAATTTTATATAAAAATAAAAGTCCACAAGCTGCAAAGAACGGAACGGCAGGAAAAATACTTACTAGCATTTTTGCGCCTGCAGCTACTGTTTCTGGTTGGATAACACTAGCGCCACCTTCTGCAGAAATATATCCGTAGGTACTGATAATCCATGCCACCAAAGAGCTTCCGATACTTAATCCTACTTTTAGACCCACCATCATGGCAGAGAAAATAATTGCTGTTGCACGACGGTTATTTTTCCATTCAGAATAATCGGCAACGTCAGCAATCATCGCCCATAATAATGGCGTACTAATACCATAGAAGAAACCGTGAAGAATCTGCGCTCCAAACATCAATAACACCGATTCTGGAGGGAAGAAAATAAACATGGCAATAAATAAAGTTGAAATAAAAAGTGAGGTCATAAAAGTATCCCTTTTTCCAAATTTATCAGCAAATCTCTTGGAGAAAGTAATCCCAATAATCATCATAATAATTCCACCAGCATTGAATAATCCGAAACCTGCAGATTTAGGATCAGCACCAAAGAAATTCATCCCTATAGAATCAAAAAATGCTGTAATAGGTAAAATAAAAGATTTAAGAGAATGTTCGTCTACATAATTATTAAAATAATACACGAAAGATCCTCCTTTCATTGCCAAAGTAATAAAGATCAAAGTGGTTACAGACAGCATAATGATCCAAGGTTTATTTTGAAAAAGATCCTTAAGGTCATCTTTAAGATTAGATTGTTGCTCTGCAGTTGGTACTACTCTTTCTTTAGTTGTAAAAAAAGTCATTAGCAACATAATTGTTCCGATAATCGCCAACCATGTCATCACAATTTCTATACCGGCTGCCTTATCGCCTTCTCCAGCAGATAATATAATAGGCAACATAAATACTTGTACAAAGAACTGCGCAAACATTACAGCTACGAAACGATAAGAAGAAATACTGTTTCTTTCTCCCATATCTCCTGTAATTACTCCGCTAAGAGCAGAATAAGGCAAGTTGTTCCCTGCATATAAAAGAAGCAAAAGAGAATACGTAATTGCTGCATACATTACCTTCCCTTTATAATCGAAATCTGGAGTACTAAAAGCCAATAAAGCGCAAACACCTAAAGGGACAGCTGTAAACAAAATCCAAGGACGAAATTTTCCCCATTTAGTTTTCGTACGGTCTGCAATAGCACCAATTACAGGGTTGAACCCAAAACCTGCGATAAGGCCTACAATCAGGGTGATTACTGATGCATCTTCTGCCTTTAGACCATAAATATCGGTATAGAAATACGCCAAGTAAGTAACTAAGGTCTGAAAAACCAAATTTGCAGCGAGGTCTCCCAAACTGTAGCCCACTTTTTCTATTACTGATATTTTTTGAGATTGATTATTCATAATCTTTTACAATATTATTTACTTAAAAATTTATTAGTATTATTAATTTTCTGTAGTGAATGATGAAGCTGGCAACCCCGCTGTATTTTTCAGATTGGCTGTATCTGGATTGTCAGCCCAGGCATAACGCACCGCTTTTGGTTGGGTAATTTCGTCTGCCCAAACTATTAATTTATTACCTTTTATCTTTGCTTTTGCCCAAACCCACTTTCCATTGTCGCCTTGTATCGCAAAGCCATTTAGATCCTTCACTTTAGCAAAATCATCGGTTCCATTTTCGAATGTAAGAATAGCTTTACCTTTTTTAAATTTTGCGGATTGATAAACGGGACCATCAGCAGTTATTTTTTCGTTATAGCTTATTTTCTGAGCTTGCAACGCCACGCGGTCTCCCACCGATTTTTTGTTTAATGGATGAATGTCATTCCACTCTCCAATGTCATGACTTACCACCAAACCAGTGTTAGAAACTTTTTGCGAAACTTTTCTTTGTTGATCTCTAAGTTCTGCCCAATTGCTTTCTATAGGTTGTTCTGAAGCTACCATAAAATTGGATAACTGAACCACAATAAATGGCATATCTTTATGCTCGAATTTTGTTCTCCAATCTGAAATCATCGTCGTTAGCAAATCTCCATATTCTTGAGGTTTCCCAGTGTTGCTTTCGCCTTGGTACCAAATGGTTCCTCTGATGTTGTAATTAATCAAAGGATGAATCATCGCATTGTACAAACCGGTAGGCTTCCAACGTATAAAAGTCTGTCCGGGCGCTACACGATTCATTTTCGAACCAATATTGTATTTCCAATTGCCTTTAAGATCTATTTTCTGACCTTCCATTTCTAGATAATATGGCTTATCTACTACAAATTCTCCTCTTCCACTACCATTGATGGCGCGTACAGTTATGATATTTCTCCCATCTTTCAAAACACCTTCAGGGATTTTGTACCATCTTGGTGGATATTCGTAAGTTACATTTCCTACCTTTACTCCGTTGATATACGTTTCATCCGCATCCTTTATTCTTCCTAAATTTAAAAAAGCAGTTTTACCATTGCTCACAGTAGGAAGTACAATTTCTTTTTTCAACCAAATAATTCCTTCAAATTCTCCTTCATGATCTTCCCAAGAACCTGGAACACTCATTGTCTTCCAAGAAGAAAAATCGGTAGCATTGCTTGTCCAATTTTGTTTTAAACCCAAATCGGTAGCGTTTAGTTCTGCATACCATGCGTCACTCAGATTCCTTTCATTGGATTCTGTATTTTTTATAAGGTCGTCACTTTTCCATTTTTCAGCTTCCGCCAAATAATCTGGATATTTTTTTAAAGTAGACGGATCCATCCATGCCTGAATGGGTGAGCCACCTAAACTAGAATGCAAAATTCCAATAGGAACATTGTATTTTTCGTTTAGATTTTTAGCAAAAAAATATGCAACAGCAGAGAAACTTGCTATTGTACTCGATGAAGTTGATTCCCATTTTCCACCACTAATATCAACTTGAGATTGTTTAAAATTATACTTTTGAGGAACTGTGAAAAATCTGATATTTTTGTTGTAAGCCGAAGCAAATTCCTTTTCGTACAAAGGCTTTACACGGTACATCGGCAACTCCATATTAGATTGTCCAGAAGCCAACCAAACATCACCTACCAAAATATCTTTTAGAGTAATCTCATTAATAGTCATCGTGTAGGGACCGCCTGCTTTATGAGATGGAAGCAAAATCTGCCAATTACCATTGATATCGGCTATCGTATGGTATTTTTTATTTTGAAACTGAACGAAGACTCGCTCTTTAGAATCTGCTTTCCCCCAAATTTTAATTTTTTGATCTCGCTGCAAAACCATTCCATCAGATACCAATGCTGGAAGTTTTATTTTTGCCTCCATCATTGTACCTAACCCCATTAGTCCAAATGATAGCGAGACTACTTTTTGTTTTAATTTTTGGTTCATGCTTAATGGTATTTATAAAATTTTAAAAAATAAGAAATACTTCTCTATTCATGGATTAAGAAGGTTCGCTTTTACAACAAAACGAGCAGTCTAGAGTAATTTTAATATTCATAATAAAGTAGGATACTACTTCCAATTTTCCTATACATCATCCTTCATCAAAAAAGAAATATCTATCAACTATCTACAATAAAAAACAAATAATACATAGTACATCTGTATAGAAGTATCAATATATTTCCACAATTTTAAAAATAAATGAAAGAATTTACATAAAAAAATGATTTGGTTATCCTGAAAATAATTTAAGTGAAAAAAGTGCGTGAAAAAGCTCACTAACAAAGTAAAAACAAAATAACTTATCATTAAAAATAAGATTAGAAATGCAGGATAAATTCTGATGCTATGTTCGAAATAACTGATTAACAAAACCAAGAGAATTTTAAAAATAAAAAGCAAAGTTTAGCTTATCGTATATTTTATAATAACCTCGATTTTTGGATATGAGTAGATGGTGACATTGAGAACAGATTAATTTAACATTAATTTAACTTTTACAAACACAAAAATTCATAGATTTCTCCATGAATTTTTGCTTTTTTTCAATTATAAATTAACCAAAAAACCTCCTCGGCGCTGAAATTATGACTATTTCTTGGTCTATATTGTAAAAAATTTGAATACAGTAGTAGACTCATACTTTTCTTCTGGTTTTATAAATACCGATGGAAAATCCTTCTTGTTGGGCGAATCTGGAAAATGTTGGGTTTCCAAACAGAAACCTGTTCTACTTCCACAGTCCGATCCTTGTTGATTTTTTTTGGTTGAGTTAATATGATTTCCCGTGTACAAATGTACGCCTGGCTCGGTGGAAAGCACTTCCATTACCACACCAGATTCTTCGGAAGATGCCATGCCCACAGATCTAAAACCATTTCCATTGATCACCAAGGTATGATCGTATCCGCAGCCTAGTCCCAAATCAATATCATAAGTATGAATATCATTTCCTAAAGTTTTTGAAATTCTAAAGTCAAAAGGCGTGTCTTTCACAGACTTTAGCTCACCTGTAGGAATCATTGTGTCATCGGTGGGCAAGTAAGCATCGCAATTCAACTGCAATTGATGATCTAGAATATCCTTAGAAAAATCACCCGACAGATTAAAATAAGTATGCTGCGTCATATTCACCACCGTTTCTTTATCAGTGGTAGCCTCGTAAGTTATTTCTAGAGCATTATCAGCAGTCAAAGTGTAGGTAACGCTACTTGCCAAATTACCAGGGAAACCTTCTTCCCCATCATGGCTTAGATAAGCTAGTTGTACTTTATCATTGCTAGTAATTTTTGCATCCCAAATTTTGGTATGAAAACTATTTTTACCTCCATGCAGATTATTCGGCCCATTATTAGCCTCCAACTGATAAACCTCATCATTGATTTTGAATTTCGCATTGGCAATACGATTCCCATAACGACCTATAATAGCCCCAAAAAAGAAAGGATTTTCGAAATAATCTTCAGGATTTTCATATCCAAGAACTACCTCTTTTAGCTCACCTTTTTTAGAAGGCACTTTAAGAGAAGTAATGATGCCACCGAGATTAATAATCTCGACAGACATACCATTGGCATTTTTTAAAGTATATTTTTTTATCAATTCACCCTCCGCAGAGGTTGCGTAATCCGAGATCGTAATCATTTATTTATTATTATATAAAATTCAACTTCATTAGAATTCACTTTCTGGTGCGCCAAGATAAGAAGGTTTGAGACCACCCGTGTTGATTAATATTTTTTCTAAGACTATTGCAGGGTCTAGAACTTTAAATCTTAAAGTATGTTTCCCTTTAGCATCGATCGTAATTTTAGATTTGGATCTGATGATGTGTTCTGCTTGCCACTCTGCTAATTCACCTTTGTAATGTCCATTAAAATTAATAGTCTGTGGGTTTTTACCATCAATAGACAGCTCATATCTAAGACCTTTATTATGGTTGAAATTGAGCGTAGGTGCTAACAATAATTCAATATCAAAAGTACCTATTGTTTCAAAGTTTATATCGTATTCTACATACAAATTGTCCTTCTGTGTAGGATAAGCATTGGCCGGAAAAGTAGTAATTCCCGATTTGGTTTTTCCGAAATTAGGAATCACTTTCCACTCTATTTTCCCTGAATTATTTTTTCTGGCAAAATTTTCAGCTTCAATAGAAACGTAGCCATCCTTTTCCTTGAAAACTTTTTCGGTATTCGGAGATGAAACAACTGTTACTTCCGGCATCACATTATGCTCTGGTTGTTGCCAATAGGTATACCCAATGTGAATTTGATCCATCATATGAGGCCATTTTCCACCTGCAATTTCTTTATTATACTTGTTTACCAAACGTGTATCGTAATCAAAATGTTTTTTTACCTTTTCTGCAAAGTGATTGGCTTCTGGATTATTTTCAGCTGCATATTTTTTGTTATTTGCTAAACTAAAATACATTTCGTACAGATTACTACTTGCATCGATAGGATACAGCACCAGTTGGAAGTAAGCATCCTTATATTCAGCTGGGATGTCGTTATACATACGGTTAGCCTCTAGAGCCAACGTTCGGTATTCGTTGACTACCGTTTCAAATTCTTTATAGTTTTCTAAACTGTATGTTTTATCATTGAGCATTTCAGGCGTCACGCGGCGATTGTATTTCGTATACAAATCGATCATACGAGCGATATCTTTTGCATATTTTTCACCAAATTGTTGAGCCGACCAATTTTCTGTATATTCTAAAAGATTATCTTGGTTAAATTGTTTCGGATTCCAAGCCATATCTAGGAAAAAAGAAATCGGGAATTCCATTGGTTTCAAATCTCCCACATTCACGACCCACAATTTCTTAACTTCGTGCTCGTAGGTAAGGTTCATTTGCTCCCAAATACGTTGAATGGGGCTGATATTGATCCATTTTGAATTTCTAGGGCCTCCTACATAATCAAAATGATAATACATTCCATAACCTCCTTTGTGAAGAGGCTTGGTAAGATCTGGAAGTTTTCTCACATTTCCCCAATTATCATCACAAAATAAAAGAACCACATCATCGGGAACGCGCATTCCAGCATCATAATAATCCTGAACTTCCTTATACAACGCCCAAACCTGCGGGGTTTTGTTGGCTTTTTTTCCTGTCGCTTTTTCAATAATCGAACGCTGATTTTTCACCACATTTTCTAATAACGAAATATTAGTTCCTTCTTCCATTGCTTCATCACCATCTCCACGCATACCGATAGTTACCAAGCGCTCATAGCTATTACTTCGTTCAATACCTTTGGTCCAAAAATCGTCTAAAACTTTTTTATTTTTGGTATAATCCCAGACGTTAGGCAACTTATTTTTAGCGATATAACGTCTCCAGTCTTGCTGGCTCATCGTCATAGGTTCATGATGAGATAATCCGATGACAATTCCCATTTCGTTCGCCAATGGTCCGTTTTGTGGATCATCATCATAGAAAGCACTTCCCCACATTGCTGGCCACATATAATTTCCTTTCAGTCGAAGTACAAGCTCAAATGTTTTCTCATAAAATTTAGAATTGAATCCTCCGAATGTTGCTCTTGCCCAACCTCCCAAAGCAGGTTCTTCATCATTTAAAAATATTCCACGTAATTCTACAGCAGGCTCGCCATCGGTGTAACTTCCTTTTTTGAAGTAGAGATTTTCTTTTTTGGCAACAGGTACATCTGCCCAATAGTTCCAAGGAGAAACGCCTATTTGTTTAGAAAATTCATAGATACCATAAATTGTACCGCGTTTATCACTTCCTGCAATAACGATGACGTCAGAATTATCGTTGGCTTTAATATTTTGAATGATAAATTTTTCGCGTTTGCCTTGTAAGTCTTTAGCATTCATCTTTTTTTGTTTTACTAAAGCATCAATCACAGAATTGCTTCCAATAGTTCCTACAATAATGGTAGGTTTATTAGAATTTGATAATTGATTGATAAATAAGGGTGCTTCACCAGTTACATTTTTAAGATCCGTTTGGAAACTATTTAGAGCTCTTAAAACCCCCTTGTCGATGGTTGTATCATAATAGATATTCGGACGGCTCGACTTATCTTTTATCGTTATTGATTGTTCTGATTTTTGAGTTAAAATAAAAGGATCTGCCGCTTTACAGTAGGCTATAGATATCCCTAATAGAACGAGAGCGATTGATTTTTTAACTATTTTCATAATCCCATTAATTTTTGAAATCCATTATATTATTAGCCGTTGTATACAATCCTATTAAAGCACCTGTGAAACCACCGGCAACATTTGTTGAAAGGATATCTCCAGAAACAGCTTCTCCCAAATTGGTATAGTTTTGCCCATCTACCGAAAAACTGAATTGGTATTCATCTGAAACCACATTCACCTTCATCTGTATTGTTTTTTTGTAATTTATTTTTTGGCTCGCAAGCACTTTTGATACTCCTTTTTCTGTTTTTTCTAATACAATATAGAAGTCTTTGTTTTTCTTTGTAATTCCGAAAACATAATTGTGATTTTCACTTTGATAACACGTTAGACCTGCCAGTTCTTTTTCAGATTTGGGCTGATAATCTAGCGTTACATTAGCTTGAAAATTTGAATGTTGTTGTCTGTGGAATAACGCAGAAACCGGTGCTTTATCTTTGATATTGGTAGCATAAGCTGCTAATTTTACTCCATTTTTCTGAGTAGAAATAAAACTCTCTCTTGGCCCACGCATGGCAATCCAACGGAAATCTAAGTTTTTATCGGTTAAAGCATCTTCAAAAGTAAAATTACCATTCGGGAAGAATCCGTTTTTACCTGTTTCATTTATAGCGTTGTTTGGCAATTTCATCTTAGGTTTCATCGGTACCAAACCATTTTCGAAAACAGGATAAGTTCCGCTCCAATCTACAGGCAGTAAAAAGGTTTCTCTGCCTGTATTTACTCTATTTTTTTCATTAGGACGAATGCCTAAAAATACGCCATAATATTTACCATCTTTACCTTCTACCAAATCTGCATGTCCCGCCCAATCTACCATATTTGCTCTGTTACGAGGAAAATGACGTTGCGTGAGAATTGGGTTGCTAGAGGCTGGAATAAATGGGCCTTTTGGAGAATCACTCATAAAAACAACTTCACTATGCCAATCTCCTGTACCACCTTCTGCACACATCAGGAAATATTTTCCATCTTTTTTGTACAGATGAGGTCCCTCTATCCATATGGGTTTTTGGGAAATATCTACTCCACCATCAACTACAATTTTATCAGATCCAGCGATTACTTGATCTTTGTCCAAATCATATTCCCACATTTTTATCACACGGTGTCCACTGTATAATTCTTTTCCTGCATCTGGTGCATCATTGTGAAATAAATAGGCTTTGCCATCGTCATCAAAGAATAAAGAGGGATCAATTCCGCCCACTTCAATTTTTTTAACCTCGCTCCAGCCTTTTTCAGGATCTTTAGTTTTCACCACCATATTGCCAATACCGCTTGCAATCTGCGTAGTAATCATATAAAATGTATCGTTGTACTTGTTGTATTTGATGTCTGGTGCATAGATACCCTCAGAAAAACCTGCTTTGTCTACTTTCAGCTGAGAAGGTCTGTCCAATACGTGTCCTATTTGTTTCCAATTTACCAAATCTTTAGATTTAAAAATAGGAACACCCGGAAACATAGAAAATGAAGAATTTACCAAATAATAATCATCCCCTTTTCTCGTTATACTAGGATCTGGGTAGCATCCTTGCAAGATTGGAGAATGCATTTCGTCAGATTTTAAGGGATTTTCATTGTAGATTTTATCATTTCCCTTGTAAGAAAAGTTAGAAAAAACCTGTGCCGAAACAGACTGAGCTGCGAGTAATGCTGCTGCCGAAAATAAAAGTGATTTTGGTTTTAAAAAGTAAGACATAGTTCTTTAGTTTTAATTAAGATTTACTGAACTGATTTTTGTTTATTGATAAATTTGATAAGAAACCAACAAGAGATATAGGAAACTCCTGCGATAAAGAATATGATATTATAACCGCTGTTAATATCTCCTTGTTTTTTGAAATAATCTAAAACAATCCCTATAAATAGAGGGAAAATAATCCCTGCGATAGAACCCATCATCCCACCAAAACCAATCACTGAGCTCACATAAGAATTGGGAAGTTTATCTGAAACTGCCGTCATAAGATTGGCACCCCAGCCTTGGTGTGAAGCCGTTGCAATAGCAATTACAAGGGTAATCATCCACATATTATCCAAATATTTGGAGAACATTACAGGAACTACCATTAAAGCAAATAACAGCATTGTAGTTGTTCTCGCTTTGTTTACCGTCCAACCTTTTTTTATAAATAAACCTGAAATATAGCCACCGCCAATGCTTCCAATTGTGGTTCCACCATAGATTAAGATAAGTGGTAAGGAAGGTTTGGTAAGATCCATCTTGAAAACATCCGCAAAATAAGCAGGCAACCAAAACATAAAGAAGTACCAAATAGGATCGGTCATCATTTTGCCTAATGCAAATGTCCATGTAGCTTTTAGCTTAAAGATTTCTTTAAAAGATACCGCAGGTTGATCTTTGACCTCTACATCCTGATCACTTTTGATATAGGCTAATTCTTCCGAGGATATCTTTTTATTATCTTCTGGTTTACTATAGAATCTCCACCATAATATCATCCATAAAAGTCCAGCCGCACCAATCCAAACGAAAGTTTGCTGCCATCCATAATGTCCCAAAATAAAAGGGACTAAAATGGGTGCTAAGATAGCTCCAATAGTTGCCCCAGAATTGAACAATCCTGTTGCCAAAGCTCTTTCCTTTTTTGGAAACCATTCGGCAACAGATTTTACCGCAGCAGGTATGTTTCCCGCTTCGGATATACCTAATGCTGTTCTTGCTAGTAAAAACCCAAAAGTAGATTTTACCAAACCATGTCCCATAGAAGCAATACTCCATACTACAAGAGAAACTGCATAACCTATCTTAGTACCTACTTTATCAATGAATCTTCCCATCAATAAATTCCCCAACGCATAAGAAGCAGTAAATGCCATTACAATGTAAGAATAATCTTTCTCATCCCACCCGAACTCGCTTTCTAACGTGGGTTTCAGAAGACCCATTACCTGTCGGTCTAAGTAATTGATTGTTGTTGCTAAGAAAACCATAAACAACATAAACCATCTTAAATTTTGTTTTTTCGGTGCTTGCATCTTATGAATTTAGTAGATTAAGTAACTCTTGCACTTTCGTCTGAAGTTCTTCAAGAGAAATATCATTTTTAATTAAAGCACTGCCTTGTCCCACTGCGATTGCCCCACCATTCAGCCATTCGTTTATATCCTCTAGTTCTGCCGTAACTCCCCCAGTTGGCATAAATTCCATACCCGGAAAAACAGGTTTTATAGATTTGATATAATTTTTACCAACCGCATCAGCAGGGAAAATTTTCACCAACCGTAGATCATTTTGGTAGGCTAAATTCACTTCTGAAGGTGTTAATGTTCCTGGAATTAAAAGGATATTTTCTATTTTTGAGCAATCAATTAATTCTTGATTGATTACGGGTGTGATGATGAAATCCGCTTTTGCATCTGCATACAATTTCAATTCAGAAGCGTTTTTTACCGTTCCAATTCCTAACATTAATTCAGGGAATTCGGTAGATGTAATTTCTTTTAATCTTGTAAAATTATCCAAGGCTTTTTCACCACGATTGGTGTATTCTATAATTCGGATTCCAGCTTCGTATAAAGCTTTTACAATTGATTTCGAAACGTCAAAAGAATCATTGTAGAACAACGGAATTATTTTTTGGTCTTTTATTTTTTGTACAATTGGGTTCATAGTTTTTCGATGTTTATCGTTTCGTTAATGGTATCTCCTTTTACAAATAGTTTTTTGAAAGCTACTTTTGAAGCATCTTCTAAAATTTGTTGAATTGGATTATTTTTAAGACTTCCATGGATTAGCGCAGCCATAAAAGAGTCGCCACTTCCTACACGCTCTACTACTTTTTCAGAGTATTGTTTTTCTGAAATAAATAACTGATTGTCTTTAAACAAAGTCGCATAATAATTCACTTCGTCGCCTTGTGTAAACCTAAAAGTATTGGCTACAGTCGTTACATTAGGATAAATTTCTTGAACTTTTTTCGCCGACTTTTTAGCTTGTTTTAAGAGATTTTCGTCATCGAAATTCCCATTCAATTCATATTCAATAGGAATATTTAAAAATTGCTGAATCGACCAAATATTTCCCATCAATAGAGAAACATAAGGCATCAAAAGAGAAATTTTATCGTAAGAATTTCTGTTCACCCAAAGTGCTGCACGATAATTAAGATCCAGTGAAACCCTTATATTTCTTTTTTGTGCTTCCTTCATTAAGTTTAAACATTTCTGGAATGCACTTTCACTTAGAGCGGGTGTAATGGTAGAAATATGCAACCATTTAACCTCATTAAAAAGTTCATCATCTGCAACCAAATTAAATTGAGATTCTGTAAACACCGATGGAAAACGATCATAAACTACGCCTGCATTTTGCATATCTCCATCCAAGGGAAGATAAAAAGTCCCTAATCTCCCATTAGATTCATCAGAAAAAACTTCAATTCCTGCTTTATTTAATTTAGAAGAAAGTTGATTTCCTAAATAATTTTGTGGTAAAGCTGATAACAATTTTACTGGATTTCCCCACTGTGCTAAAGCCGAAGATACATTATATTCTGCACCTCCAACATATATTCTTAAAGATTGATTATCTAGCCAATTTCCTTCTGTATCCGGAGCAAAATGCAAAAGCAATTCTCCGAAACACAATATCTTTTGAGTCTGTTCCATAATTAAAATCCGAAGTAGTTTTTAGTATTATTATAACAGATATCTTGGATAATCTTCCCGACCCATTGTTCGTCATTAGGAAGAAGACCTCTCTCCATTTCGGACCCGAACATATTACACAGTAATCTTCTAAAAAGTTCGTGTCTTGAGAATGATAATAAACTTCTAGAATCCGTTAACATCCCCACAAAAGTGCTTAGAAGTCCGATGTTGGAAATTGTATTCATTTGCTTTTCCATGCCGTCTAATTGATCTAGGAACCACCAAGCTGCGCCAAACTGAACTTTAGATTTTATGCCTCCTTCATTGAAATTCCCTGCTAATGAAGCAAGAACTTCATTATACGCTGGATTTAGATTATAAATAATGGTTTTTGCTAACTGATCATTCGTATTAAGCTGATCCAACATT
The DNA here is from genome assembly GCF_045629545.1 of Chryseobacterium sp. Taxonomy (GTDB): domain Bacteria; phylum Bacteroidota; class Bacteroidia; order Flavobacteriales; family Weeksellaceae; genus Chryseobacterium. The sequence continues at coordinate 19,557 of NZ_JAZQRK010000020.1, forward strand.
ACACTTAATCTTTGGGCAAAATACTGCTCTCCAATTGCATCATAACCCGAATTTATCCCAATTTTAGTCAACATTGCTGTATTATTATTACGCGTTGCCCCTACGTGGAATTGTTGCACCCAACCTTTCGCTGCATACATTTTACAAAGCTCTTTTAACACATAACCACAAAGTGCATCTGGATTTGAGAAGATTGCTTTATTTCCTTTTAAAAATTCAGAATATTCTTCTTCTAAAGTAGAATTCCAAAGCGTTGTATCTGGGAAATATTCGAACCCATGATCTGAAACCTTAGCTCCTACTTCATCAAAATAATTAATTCTGTTTTGTAAAGCATTTAATAAATCAGATGCAGATTCGATTGTCATCCCACAAACTTGTTCTAACTTTTTAATTGAAGTTAAATACGCTTGAGGATTAATGATATTGATGTAAACATCGGGACGGAATGCTGGTAAAACTTCAGTTTCGAAAGCACTCGATTTTAACGCTTTATGATATCCTAAATCATAAGCAGGATCATCGGTAGTACATAATGTAGTTACATTAAAATTTTTGATGATGGATTGTGGTCGGTAAGCATCAGTTTGTAACGCTTCTTGCATTTGGTTGTAAATGGAAGAAGCCGAATTTTCGTTTAAATATTCTTTAATTCCGAAAGGATTTTTAAGTTCTAAATGCGTCCAGTGAAACAAAGCATTTCTCAAAGTATACGGAACAACAGAAGCCCATTTTTGAAATTTTTCTTTATCTGAAGCTGTTCCAGAAATAAAATGTTCCTCCACCCCGAAATTACGCATTGCTCTCCATTTGTAATGGTCGCCATCTAACCAAATAGCCGTTGGAGAACGGAAGTGATTATTAATAGACATCACATCGGGTTCTAGATGATTGTGATAATCGATGATAGGCATATTTTGAGCAAATCCGAAGTAAAGATTTTCGGCAGTTTTGTTTTGTAAAAGGAAAGCTTCTCCGAAAACATTTTTGCGATCTATAGTATTTGTAGTCATGGTTTTGGGATTTTAAATAAAGTAGAGAAAGAAAAATTAACTTTCAAAAAAATGGCCTAAACAAACAAAAAAATGATGCAAGGCCTTTGTAAAAATATATGTAAAATGAAAAATATTAAACTCCACTAAAAGCACTAAATCCTCCATCTATAGGAAGAAGTGCTCCTGTAATAAAACTTGATGCCTCGGAACATAAAAACTGTACCGCACCATTAAGTTCGGCTGCATCACCAAAACGTCCCATTGGGGTTTTGGCGATTACTTTTTTGCTACGATCCGTTAAAGATCCGTCCTCGTTAATAAGGATTTTTCGGTTTTGATCTCCGATAAAAAATCCTGGTGCTATTGCATTAACTCTTATTTTATCTCCAAATTTCAAGGCAACATCCGATGCCAACCATTGTGTGAAATTGGTAATTGCAGATTTTGCAGCTGAATAACCTGCTACTCTTGTAATTGCCGAATAAGCGGCCATAGAAGAAATATTAACGATACTTCCAGAACCTTGCTCCGCCATTACCTTTCCAAAAACATAGGATGGATAAACAGTACCATTGATATTAAGATCAGTAACCTCGTTCCAACCCATCATATCCATATCAAAAAAAGATTGCTCTGCAGACAAAGTAGCGGTAGGAATGTTACCTCCAGCGATATTTAATAGAATATCAATTTTGCCATATTTCTCAATGATTTTTGCAGATGCTGCTTCTAAACTTTTTACGTCCATCACATTCGCTTCTACAGCAAATGCATCACCTCCATTAGAAGTAAGTTCTGCCACTCTAGAATCCATTTTTTCTTGGCTTCTTCCCAAAGCAACTACCTTTGCACCTGCCTTGATGAAGTGTTCTGCCAAGGTACCACCGAGTACTCCCGATGCTCCGGTAATAACGGCAACTTTACCTTCTACGCTAAATAATTCGTTCATTTCTTTCTTTTTACTTTTTAGATATTATTCAAACTACATTATGGGTAAAATTCTGCATTCACTGTTGCCATCACCCCATCTATTTGCCCAAGTGCCAACATTCTTCCTAAGAAAGAATATCCAGGATTGTATCCTTTATCTACATCATCGGCTAGCAATCTACCGTGGTCTACACGCATCGGAAGATTTGGATTTTCTTTTTGGAAAACTTTTACAACTTCTATTATCTTTCCTCTACCTGAAAGGTGGTCTGCTTCTATGAAATCTCCATTATCAAATACATTGGTGCTTCTTAGGTGTACAAACTTGGTTCTAGAAGCATATTTCTTTGCCATTGCTGGAACATCGTTGTGCAAACCAGCACTCAGAGAACCTGTACAAAATGTAAGTCCGTTGTGAGAATTGTCTACAGCATTCAGCAACCAATCTATATCCTCTTCATTAGTTACAATTCTTGGTAAACCTAATAAAGCAAATGGTGGATCATCTGGGTGAACACACATATGGATATTCCATTTTTCGCAAACTGGCATTACTTTCTCCAAGAAATACTTCATGTTTTCACGAAGTTGGTTCTTATCGATACCATCATAAAGCGAAAGTAAATTCTTAAATTTCTGAATAGGGTTAAGATCGCCCTCTTTTATATTACCATTAACAAATCCTTGTGTTTTTACAATCACAGAATCTATCAATTCGTTTTTTTCGGTTTCAGTAATAGTATTCTGAATCGCTTCTACTTTTGAAAGAATCGCTTCAGAATACTCATTTTTTGCGCCTTCTCTTTCTAAAATATTGATTTCGAAATAGGCAAATTTTGTTTTATCAAAATAGAGAGAAGAAGAACCATCTTCCCATTGATAATAAAGATCGGTACGCGCCCAATCTAGTACCGGCATAAAGTTGTAGCAAACAGTTTTGATGCCCGCTTTCCCAAGATTTTCTAAACTTAGAATGTAATTTTCTATCAGTTGATCTCTGTTTTCTCCTGCATATTTTATCGCTTCAGAAACAGGTAAACTTTCTACTACAGACCAACGAAGCCCGAAGGATTCTATATGATTTTTGTACTCTTGAATGTCTTCTAAAGGCCAAACTTCACCATTTGAAATATCATGCAGTGCAGAAACAATTCCTTCTACACCAATTTGGCGAAGCATATTGAGTTGGATTTTATCTTTATTACCAAACCATCTCCATGTTTTTTCCATAATCTGTAACTTTTTTTTGGTAAATAAAGCAGATGCATCATACATCTGCTTTATTTGCTAATTATGATATGAAATTAATTGTATTATAATTTAGTATCCAGGATTTTGATAAGCCGCTTCTTCAGCTGGACTCATATCCATATTATCAAACTGACTCTGTGGAATTGGTCTGAGGTAATGGAATTTCTGAATGTTACGAGTAACTGTTTGTGGTGTATGATCACCATAATTTACGCCACCAATCGTATACGTTTGTGCATACTCAGTCCATTTTTGAGTTCTTACCAAATCGTACCATCTGTACCCTTCTCCATAGAATTCTCTAGATCTCTCTGCTAAGATATAATCTATTGTAATTGTAGAAGGTGTTGCCGCAATCATTGCAGCACTATTATCTTGTACTTTTGGTGCATTACCATTGTTATTCCATCTCCACTTACCTGCTCTAGCTCTTAGAACATTTACAAGATCTCTTGCAGACATTGATCCAGAAGCACCTTTTACCGCAGCTTCTGCAGCTACAAGATAGAATTCTGAGAACTTCGCTGCATATGCAGGACGCGTGAGTGAAGCATTTGGATATCCTAGACCAGTACCATTATCCGTACGATAGGTACCTATCTTCCATAAACTTGGATATACAATACGGCTGTTTCCGCTAGCATGTATTACAAAGTCTGCCCTTCCAGGAATTTCTCCTGCACCAATATTACTTTTTCCTGCTGCTGTAGGATAAGTAATATTAGATAACTCAGTATCATCATTTAGGAAGGTTAAGATAGCATCTCCTTGTTTTACAGGTAGGTTATTTGCATTGTACAGAATGACGTTACTAATGCCTCCTTTGTTCCAATTTCCTCTAAAAGTTGTTTGAAAAGTTCCATCATAGCGAGAATCATTAGTTTTATCTGCAAAAGTATTCTTAATAGATTCTATGGTTGGCGCCAGACGCGTCCATGGTCTCCCTAAATCCTGAGTTGCTGCACGTTGTACAGAGCTTACTGCAGACCATGTAGTAGGTGAAGTGCTACTTCTAACATTGGTGTAATTGTGTGTCATCATCCAAGCACCAAAGTTGTCTGGTGACCAACCTGTAGCAAACCCAATAGGATTTCCTTCATTATAATACGCACTAGATTCGGTATGATCTGCATAGAGCATAGTTTCTTTATTACGATCATTTGAACCCACATTTACATCATAGTATGTAGGCTCCAAAGCATATGGACCAGGATTATTGATGGCTTCTAAAGATAAATCGTATGCTTTTTGGAAATACCATTGTGCATTGTGCCCATTGGGATCTACTCTATCTGCATGAGGATAGGTAGGGATATTATTAGGATTTTGCAACCACCAAGCATAGGTTATGTATGCTTTTGCTAAAGTTAAACGGGCTACATTTTTGGTTACCCCTCCGATAACTCTAGGGCTAGAAGGAAGGTTTTGAATGGCTGTTTCTAAATCTTTAAAAATTGCTTTTGTATAGACTTCAGGTACGGTATTTCTTACGGACTTTGTAGAAGCTGAAATATTAAAGGCTAATTCTCCTGATCCTAAATCTAATGGTACTCCTCCGTAGTTTTGAACTAATAAGAAATAATCGAAAGCTCTAAAGAATCTAGCTTCAGAAATTAAAGCTTCAGAGACCCCAACAGCAGCACCATTCTGTATGATTCCATTGGCAGTATTGATGTAAGGAAATACCGCACTCCAAACCATACCTGTAGGGAAAGTATTCATGTTTATTTGACCCGCACCCGACAAATCGGTTTCTTTGAAATTTGCATCTGCACTTTGAGCATACGTCGCTTCATCAGTACCATTTATTGTAGCACTCATGTAATATCCGTTCCCATATAACAGGCGTAAATGTCTGTATAGAGCGGTCACCCCTTGGTTTATCCCTTGTTCTGTATAAAAATCATTAGGCGTGTATATTCCGTGCGGTTCTTCTTCTAATATACTATTACAAGAAGTAAGAGATAATGAAACCATGAGCATCCCTGCTACAAGTTTTTTATTTAATTTTATCATGACTTAGTTATTAGAAAGTTAAGTTGAGACCCATTATGAAGTTTGTAGTAGAAGGATTATTTGTACCTACCAACAGAATACGATTTTGATATTGTGAACCTACAGCTTGATTTTCTGTTCCAGTAGAGTTTGGTTCTGGATCCATCCCTGACAATCTGTGATAAGGCGAGCCAAATACAAATGGATTCTGTACAGTAGCATAAATTCTAAAGTTTGATAATTTTAAATTATCCAGAACATTTTTATTAAAATTATATCCTAAAGTGATCGTACGAATTTTAAAATAAGATGCATCAAAAAAAGCTAAAGTTGAGCTATATTTAAGATTATCTCCACTTCTTACCCCATTAGGACTTGGAAAGTAGGCATCCGTATTTTCTGGTGTCCAGTAGTCTACATTTACATTTCCTCCTCTACCAGATAGTCTATTTAGGTATCCAGAAGGTCCATATAAAGAGCTTACTAATGTGCCTCCATGTTGAAAAGCTGCAACAACACTTAAATCGAAATTTTTGTATGCCCATCTAGAGTTAAGACCACCTTGCCAATCAGGATCTAATTCTATAATCTGTCTATCCTGAGAATTAATAGCTCTTTGTGGAGTGCCATCTGCATTGTAACCACCCGTGTACAAAACTTTGATCATCCCCACATTTCCACCTGGTTCTAATATATTGAGATAAGGGTCACCTGCTTGCCATAATCCTGTATATTGGTAGTCGTATATTGAGTTTATGTTATGCCCCACAAACCATCCCATTGCTTCATCCTGGGTCTGCCCAGAATTCAATGCAGTGACTTTATTATCATTGGTATAGAAGTTAGCACCCAAATCCCAAGAGAAGTTCTCTGATTTTATAACTTGAGCATTCAGTGAAACTTCCAACCCTTTATTCTGTGTTTGCCCTACATTCGTAGTTACTAGCGTAACTCCACTAGTTGTTGGAAGATTTTTATCTAATAAAATATCGTTTGTTTTGGTATTATAATATTCTACAGTACCCGTAATTCTGTTATTTAAAAACCCAAAATCAACTCCATAATTGTATGTTTGAGAATATTCCCAACCTAAATTAGCGTTAGGAAGCCTTGTAACATAATTACCAATTTCATAAGATCCTGTTCCGTTATTTCCAAAATTATAAGGTACTGTACCCAATCTTCCAAAAGTAGAGTAAGGAAGTACTGCTTGGTTTGAGGTCTGTCCGTACCCTGCTCTGAATTTTAGCAAATTAACAAATGTGAATTTCTCCATAAATGATTCTCCCGTCACATTCCATCCTACAGAAACCGCTGGATAAGTGTGCCACTTGTTGCCAGGTGCCAAAACAGAAGCTCCATCAGAACGTAATGTCGCAGTTACCATGTACTTATTGTCATACTGATACATTGCACGACCCATCCATGACACTAATCCTCTTTTGTAATAATTTTGTTGGTTTGGATCTATGGTAATTTCACCTTGAGCATGTCCCAAATTATAAAATTGAAAAGCATCAATAGGAACATCCACAGCTTTTACATGAGATCTGTTGAATTTTTGTTCTTCAGCTGAGTATAATGCAACGGCATTTATTTTATGTTTTCCAAAAGTTCTGTCATAAGTCAACAAGTTTTCTACAACCCATTGCGTCATCAAAGAATGACTTATGTTAGCAGATGACTGGGTAAGTGGGTTTGTTGCGAAAACTCCCATCCCAGTATAACTTCCAGTATCCGAAATCCGAATATTAGCTCCCACATTCATTCTATACTTAAGGCCTTGTATTCCGGGTACAGACAATTCTCCATAGATATTATTGTAAGAAGCAAATGCTCTTGTTTGATCTACATATGCATCTCCTAATTTTGACAAACCTTCTCTAGAATAAATATAACTTTGGTCTATAGAATGATTTGCTATAGTTTTTATAGTACCATCAGCGTTATAAGGATCTATAAGTGGTGAATATCCTAATATAGTTCCAGGGTTAATATTATTCCCGTCATTGATAGAGTAGCTATTATTCGAAGTCAGTCCAAATCTTAAGAAACTATTTATCTTTTGATCTACAGAAGCTCTCATGGCATATCTTTGATAGCTTTGTAATGGTACCACTCCATCCTGTTTGAAATAAGATAATCCTACATTATAACTTCCTCCTTCACCACCGCCAGTAAGTCCTAAATCGTGGCTTGTAATCATTGCTGGATTGTAGAATAAAGATTGCCAATCTGTATTCATTCCCTCTTTCTCATCAGTTCCGTTAGAATATAGATTAGCTAACTTACGTAACTTAGCATAATCATTACCATTCATCATATCATACTTAGAAAACAATGTTTGAACACCTGTAAAACTGTTATACGATAATTTTGCCTTTTGGTTTGATACACCTCTGTTTGTTGTAATCAGAATAACTCCGTTAGCCCCTCTAGATCCATAGATTGCTGTTGCAGACGCATCCTTTAGAATATCCATGCTTTTAATATCACTCGGACTAATATCGCCTATTGACCCAGCAAAAGGAATTCCGTCTAGGACAATAAGAGGATTATTATCCGCTGATAATGAGCGTGTACCTCTAATCCTTATTTGTTGCTCGGATCCAGGTTTTGTAGATGTTCTACCAATTTCTACTCCTGGTAATCTACCTTGTAATGCCTCTGTAACGTTAGCAGAAGGTACTTCCTTTAATGCCGCAGCACTCAATGAAGACACAGACCCTGTTACTGCTTCTTTTTTCTGTTGGCCATACCCAATAAGAACTACTTCCTCTATTTTTTTCTCTTGAGTCGTAGAATCATTCTTCTTACTTTGAGAGAACATCATTGTTGAGGGTAACAAAGCCATTGCGAAAAATAGAGCAGCTCTATTACATTTGACAAAATTAAAACTATTCATAATTATTGTTTTTAGATTATAGAAAATTAAAAGTGCTATTGTTACTTCCTATAGTATTAGAAATCACAATAGCACATTTTAATTAGATATGCATATTTACAATAGCTTCGAAAAGCTCTTGTTTACCACTTCTTGGTTGAGGCTCTCCTGCATCCATTGCAATATTTCTTAGGTCTTCTAGAGAAAGTTTTCCTTCTTCGAACGCCTTACCATTACCAACATCGTAAGATGCATAACGCTCTGTTCTTAGTTTGTTATAGTCAGAGTTTTCAATGATATCCGCAGCAGCCAAAAGACCTCTTGCAAACACATCCATACCAGAAATATGAGAGATAAATAGATCTTCCATATCGATAGAGTTTCTTCTAATTTTAGCATCAAAGTTTACTCCTCCATTACCTATTCCTCCATTAGGAATAATCGTTAACCAAGCCTGAGTAAGTTCTAATACATCATTAGGGAATTGATCTGTATCCCATCCATTTTGGTAATCTCCTCTATTGGCATCGATAGAACCCAACATACCTGCATCTATAGCCGCTTGAAGTTCATGCTCGAAAGTGTGACCTGCCAAAGTAGCGTGATTAACTTCTAAGTTCAATTTAAAATCTTTATCCAAGCCATAATGTCTTAAGAAGCCAATTACAGTTTCCGCATCATAGTCATATTGGTGCTTTGTTGGCTCCATTGGTTTTGGTTCGATAAGGAAAGTACCTGTGAATCCCTGACTTCTAGCGTAATCTCTAGCTACCGTTAAGAATTGTGCTAAATGGTCTTTCTCTCTTTTCATATCTGTATTTAGAAGAGACATATAGCCTTCTCTTCCTCCCCAGAATACATAGTTCTCACCACCCAAAGCAATAGTAGCATCAATAGCATTTTTCACTTGAGTTGCAGCACAAGTCAAAACATCAAAATTTGGGTTTGTGGAAGCTCCATTCATATATCTCTCATGAGAGAATACGTTTGCAGTACCCCAAAGTAGTTTGATACCAGTTTCAGCTTGTTTTTGTTTTGCGTATTCTACGATAGCTTTCAAGTTAGCTTCGTACTCGCTCCAGCTTTCGCCAGCTTCTACCAAATCAATATCGTGGAAACAGTAGTATTCGAAGCCCATTTTAGACATAAATTCGAAACCAGCATCCATTTTTAGTTTAGCTCTAGAAACAGCATCACTAGCGTCATTCCAAGGGTGGTGGATAGTAGCTTCCCCGAAAGGATCATTACCATCTGCACATAGCGTGTGCCACCAAGCCATTGCAAAACGCATCCATTCTTTCATCGGTTTTCCAGCAACTACTCTATCAGCATCATAATAACGGAAAGCCATTGGATTTTTGCTTTCTAGCCCTTCGAATTTAATTTTTTCAATACCTGGAAAAAACTCTCTTGTTCCTTCTGAAATTTGCATAATCTTTATATTATATTAATTATTTTTTATTTTATTTTAAGATTGAAATTCTCTTGCTGCTGAGGTTGACATTCAGCAGATATATTTCAATTTTCGTAGCATTAATAAGGGTTTACATCACTTTTTTTAGATAGCCATTCCAACTAGAATATGCTTCTAAATATTGATCTCTTTTTTCGTGTTCTGGTTCTATAATAGCAATCTTCTCTAATGAAGCAAACGCTTCTTCAGAATTAGCATAAAAGCCAATTCCCATACCAGCAGCTCTTGCTGCACCTGCGGCGCCATCGGTATCATACAGCTCTATCACTGCATTACTTACTGTAGCCAAAGATTGTCTGAAGATGGAGCTCAAAAACATATTTGCGTTACCTGCACGAATCACGTTGATATCTATGCCCATATTTCTCATGATGTCCATTCCGTATTCATAAGAGAAAACAATTCCCTCTTGTGCCGCACGTAGAATATCACCTTTAGAATGAATATTAAAATTGATCCCGTGCATAGAACAATTCACTTCATTATTTTCCAATACTCTTTCTGCTCCATTCCCAAAAGGCACAATGCTTAGTCCTTTAGAACCTATGGGTGATAGAGAAGCCAATTCATTCATATCACCATAAGTAGAAAGTGATGTGGCGAAGTTGTGTTTCAACCAAGAATTGAGAATTCCTGTTCCGTTGATGCAAAGTAATACCCCCAATCTTATATCTTCAGGAGTATGATTCACGTGAGCAAAAGTGTTTACTCTAGATAATTTATCATAATCTATCTTATCCAAAACGCCATATACTACACCCGAAGTACCTGCTGTAGAAGCTATTTCTCCTGGGTTGAATACATTTAATGATAATGCATTATTAGGTTGGTCTCCTGCTCTATAAGAAATTGGAGTTCCTTCTTTTAAACCTAATTCTGCAGCCACTACCTTAGAAACGGTAGACTGAATTCCAAATGTAGGTACGATTTCTGGGAAGAAGCTCCTCGGAATTCCATAATGATTGCACACATCCTCTGAAATGCAATTGTTTTTAAAATCCCAGAAAATACCTTCAGAAAGTCCTTCCACAGTAACTCCTATTTCACCAGAAAGCTTCATTGCTATATAATCTCCTGGAAGCATTATTTTATCTATTTTCTCAAATATTTCAGGTTCATTTTCTTTTACCCAAGCAAGCTTAGAAGCCGTAAAATTTCCTGGAGAATTCAATAAGTGAGAAAGACATTTTTCTGGACCAATTTCCTGAAATGCTTTTTCACCATAAGGCACTGCTCTACTGTCGCACCAAATGATAGAAGATCTAAGAAGATTTTGGTCTTTATCCACCAAAATAAGTCCGTGCATTTGCCAAGTAATCCCAATACCTTTGATGTCTTCTGGGTTTATCTGAGCTTGGTGCATTACAGCCTCGTGAGCCAACTTTAGATTTGTCCACCAATCGTAAGGGTTTTGCTCTGCCCAACCTGGGTTTAGCGCAACAATTTTCATTTCCTTTTTTGGAGAAAAGTCTGTAGCAACAATCTTTCCGCTTGAAGCTTCAATCAAACAAACTTTTACAGAAGAACTTCCGATGTCATAGCCTAGCAAATACATAGTTAAGTGATGGTTTTTTATTTTATTAGTTTTGCATTGTTTTTCTTGTACACCTTGGCATCAAACTTATAATATCTCGCTGCACGATGAGAAACGTTTTTTTCAATTTCGTCTAGTCCAATGATGTAATTGAAAGACGATATTTTTTTATGGAAATTTTTGATATCAATTTGCTTCTCGCTGATTGCGCTGTACAGTTGATACAATTGTCTTATGGTAAATTTTTTAGGTAAAAGTTCGAAGATGATAGAGAAATCAGAGTCAATCCATTTTCTTATCTCTACTAAAGATTCTTTAATAATCTTATTATGATCAAATGGTAATGTTGGGATTGCGTCTACAGGACACCAATCTACATTATCATACTTACTGCTGTTGATCTTATGATCTATTTTGCATAAAGAAAGGTACGCTACCGTTATAATACGATCGATGGTATGGTTGTATTCCTTTCCCATCCAAGTAATATCAATCTCGCTACTTGCACGCATTGGATCTGCAAAACATTTGAATTGCTTCAAAACCATCTTCTTAATACCCGTAAGTTCGTGTAATACTCTGCTTGCCGCCTCATCTACTCCTTCATTACTAAATATCAAACTTCCTGGAAGTTTCTTTTTATTATCCCCAGAATTTTCGTCAGAATATCGTTGTACCAAAAGGATGTTTAGTCGGTTTTCGGAATCGAATCCAAAAATGACACAATCAACAGATACATAGGTATGAATAAAATCTTGCTTCATTTATTAGTTAACATTTACGTAACATTACAAATATAAAAATTCAAATGAGATAAAAAAATAAAATTTGCAATATACCCTATGTACCAATGGATTACATATCATATTTTAATGATAAGAATACTGTATTTTATATGATAAGGTTATCTTATCACAAATGATATTTAAATTAGAAATCGCTAAAATTGAGAAGATTAGAGCTGAAAAAATAGAAAAAATTTCTTATTCAAATAAAAAACTAATTTATGATAAGAAAATAGATGAAATTTCTAAATTATTTTCTTAATTAGTTAGAAATAATGCTTTTTGACGGGCAAATAATCAATTTTTTAACGTTCAACAATTACCAAAATCAAGACCCTTGCCTGCAATTTTAGATATACAATCTTCAGATATGATAAAAACAAGAAAAGAATTTACAAATTAAAAAAGCAGTATTGATAATAAAGAATTACTATGAAAAAACTACTTTTCCAGACTTAGGAAAGCCTAATTAATAATGAGAAAAGTATAAAACAAAAAAACTCCAAACTTATAAGTTTGAAGTTTTTTTTTGGCGATCCGGACGGGACTCGAACCCGCGACCTCCGCCGTGACAGGGCGGCATTCTAACCAGCTGAACTACCGGATCATTTTTTAGTTTCTTTGACGATTGTAACAACTACTCTGTCATTTTTACTGGTGCAAATATAGTATTATTTCGTAAACCTCCAAAATATTTTGCAAAATAATCCCTAGTTCTACAGCAATCATCAGACAATCAATACTATTTTTTCTTTTTTAAATAATATTCTACTCCTCTATTTTATCACCTTAGATTTATAAATTACAACTATATTAAAAATTAGAGAATAACTATCTTAAGAAATCCTCGCTGCTGCATCAATAAAGATAACATTGATGGATAGACTGCAAATTCACACTGAATTTCTTATCTTTGCTCATCTTAAATTTTAAAGAAAAATAGAATGAATTCCTTTATTGAAGAACTAAAATGGCGTGGCCTTTTTGCTGACATGATGCCCGGCACAGACGAACAACTAAACAAAGAGGTAACTACAGCGTATATAGGTTTTGATCCTACCGCAGATTCTTTGCATATTGGGAGTCTTATTCAGATAAAAATATTAGCACACTTCCAACAACATGGTCACAAACCTATTGCTTTGGTGGGTGGAGCAACAGGGATGATTGGCGATCCTTCTGGTAAGTCTGCAGAGCGTAATCTACTAGATGAAGATACACTTTTGCATTATGTAGAATGCCTAAAAAATCAGCTCTCTAGATTTTTGAATTTCGATGGCAACGAATCCAACAATGCAGAATTGGTGAATAACTACGATTGGATGAAACACATCTCTTTTTTGGATTTTGCTAAAAATATTGGTAAAAACATTACGGTAAACTACATGATGTCCAAAGATTCTGTTAAAAAACGTCTTACTGGCGAAGATGGCGCAGACGGAATGAGCTTTACAGAGTTTACGTACCAACTTATACAAGGCTACGATTTCTTACACCTATACCTAAACAACGATGTAAGATTACAAATGGGAGGTTCTGACCAATGGGGAAATATCACTACGGGGACGGAATTGATCAGAAGAAAAGCAAAAGGTGAAGCCTTCGCTCTTACGGTTCCTTTGATTACTAAAGCAGACGGATCTAAGTTTGGAAAATCTGAAAGTGGAGAAAACTATTGGCTAGACGCTAAGAAAACATCACCCTATAAATTTTATCAATTTTGGCTAAATGCTACGGATGATGATGCAGAAAGGTTCATAAAGTTTTATACATTTTTATCAAAAGAAGAAATTGAAGCTTTGGTAGAAGAACATAAAACAGCTCCACACGAAAGAAAACTTCAAAAGAAATTGGCAGAGGAAGTTACGGTTTGGGTTCACGATAGAGAAGAATATGAAAAAGCCGTAAAAGCTTCTGAAATTCTTTTTGGTAAATCTACAGCCGAACATTTGGTAAATCTAGATGAAGCGTTATTCCTTGAAATATTTAATGGTGTTCCACAAATTGAAATTTCTAAAAATGAAGTTTTAGGGATAAACATAGTAGACTTGTTAACTGAAAAATCTGGGTTTTTGAAATCTAAAAGTGAAGCACAGAGAGAACTAAAAGGAAATGCAATTTCCATAAATAAAGAAAAAGTAAACGATTGTTTTGCAGCGAAAAAAACTGATCTGATAGACGGTAAATTTCTACTTTTACAAAAAGGAAAAAAAAGCTACTTCATTATAAAAGCAATTTAATCTTTGCTTTATAAAACAAAAAAATACCGCTTCTACTGAAACGGTATTTTTATATATTCAAGTTTCGTTACATATCTTTATTATAATTCCAAGAAGCTAAAATCTAGAGAAACACTTTTTATTCCAGATCCAATCACTGTTTTAGTTTTAGCAACTTCTCCATCCACGTATATGGTTACTGTTAATTCAGAATCTGAATTTGGCATTTGTGCGTTGGCATCCAAGTTGAGCTGAGATTGGCTAGAGTTCACGAAAAACTCGTCACTACTCCATGGCGCTACATAAGGAGTAACAGCAGTATTGTACATTGTATTTTGTGCTGTACCCACCTGCGTTACAATAGTTTTTAGCTCTACACCAGTAGTAGCCTTTACTTCAAACCTTACCAAGTGATCTGTAAATTCGTCTTCTTCATCATCTTTACAAGAATTCAGTACAGATACAACTGAAAATAAAATTGCGAATAAAAATGAAAGTTTAAGTAAACTTTTTGATTTGTAAAATTTCTTCATTTCTCCAAATAGATTTTTAATGTTCCAAATATAAGTTTTTTATCAATATAAAAATAGGTTTTATGAAAATTTTCCAATAATGAATTACTTATACTATGAAATTAATAAAAATACAAATATCCAATTCTATTTCGCAAACAGATCCTAAAATATAATTTCCGAGGTTAATGCTATTTCGAAATTTAATTATTAATTATATTTGCTGTATGAATTTAGATTACATTGTAAGAGAGCCAGAAAATATCACCAGCAAAACTCCTATCCTATTTATGCTACACGGATATGGTAGCAATGAGCAAGATCTTTTCAGTTTCAGAGAAAGTTTGCCTACAGATTGGATTTTGGTAAGTTTCCGAGCGCCAAAACCAACTCAAATGGAAGGTTTTTCTTGGTTTGATATCGACTTTAATAATCCAGAACAATTTTTGGATATTGACCAAGCGAAGGAAGCATTAGAATTTATTTTGCAAAATATGATGGCAATCGTCAATAAATATGGACTTGTAGAGGGACAAACTCATCTCTGTGGCTTTAGTCAAGGTGGAATTCTGTGCTACAGTCTTGCCTTAAAATATCCAGAATTATTCAATAAAGTTGCATGTCTAAGCAGTTATCCTGAGGATCAACTTTTGACAGACATCGAAAAGAGCAAGAAAAAAAGAGAAAATCTAAGATTTTTTGTTTCTCACGGTACAGATGACGCAGTTATCCCAATGGATTGGGGAAGAAAAGGCGCCGAAATTTTGTATGATCTAAGCTGCTACTTTACCTTCAGAGAATATATGAGTGGACACGGTGTTAACCGAAAAAATTATATCGACTTGATGGAATTTTATTCGAAATAAGACTGTATTTCTTAATTATAATATTAAACATTTTCAGCACTGAGAGTGTTTTATGTTTTAAATGGCTTACCTTCAAATCACTATATTTTTAATTGTAAATAAATTTTTTAAGAAAAACACAAATCGCATGGAAGCAGAAGAATCTACATTAGACAAAATAAGGAACAGACCAAGGTTCAAAATGTATACTCAACTAACCAAAGAATCCTATACAGAGCATCTTAGAGATTATTTGGAAGTACATAAGGAAGAATTTTGGGGAAATATCAACACCGAAATGGCTACGATCTGTGTAAAAACTAAAAACGATCATTTTTGGAAACCTCATCTTTCTTTGAGTACACAAATGGAAGACGAACAATTGGTAATACGAGGAATTTTCGGGCCTAGTTCTGCAGTTTGGACGTGCTTTATGTTTTTTTACTTTTTATTTACTATACTTTGGATGACTTTTTTCACGATGTTTTACGTAGAAAAACAAATAAAAAGCCATGATTACCCTTGGGCTCTCACGGCTTCTTTTGTGATGTTGTTTTTGATATTGGCGACTTATGTCTCAGCAAGAATTGGACAAATTTTAGCCAAAAAAGAAATGTTAAAACTAAGAAAATTTGCCGAAGAATCTACCTTGAAATTTGAAATTAAAAGCTAATTAGAGGCTACTATTTCTTTTGTAGGCAGTTCAAGACCCTTAGTTGCTTTTATAGAATCTACTACTTTTTCTCTATTAGTCTGCTCATATATCATTTTTTCTAAATTTGGTTTTATGAGCGCATTCATTTCATCTACAGAAATATGATTCGCATTAGGATCCGTTAAAAGTTTTCTCCATGGTTTTCTTCCACCCCATTTGTAATCTCCAAATACCATAACTGCTGTGCCTTTTGCCTTTGTAGTAGCTCCACCAGGATTTAGTATCCATGTATCTGCATAGTTATACAACCATTGGGCATCTTTCATGAGTAATCTCAAACAAGAATGAGAAGCAGGATAACCTGGAAGATCATATTGATGCCATCCAATACCACCTATATTATGTATATTAAAGTTGTAAGGAAGTTTCCACTCGCTACTCACAGTAGATATGGATAATTTTTTTTTCCAATTTGCAAAAGTGAGTCCTCTAGTCGTTTGTGCCGTTTTTTTTCCCATACTTGTGGGTCCCCATTTTACTAAAGACCCATTAGAATACACACCAAATGCTTGGATGGGATAAGAAAATACAACAAATTTTTTCACATTGCTTAATAAGTTCAGTTGCATTGGAAAAGGTGAATATGCCATCAATGTAGTGTCAATATCCTTGGGCACTACTAGAGTATCAGCATTCCATTTGTTTTTAGAATCCAAACGATTCAGCGCCAATATTGCATATCGCTCTTTCTCATTATACTTTTCACTAAAAATCGCATACAAAGAATCCCTCATTTTTTTGTCTTTGGGAATCGCAAATGCATTATAGAAACCATCTTCCTGCATAGTTGCGGGAGCAGACTCTTTGGTTACTGGTACTTTTGTCAAAGAATCCTTCCCTACCAATGGCGTATCTGGAGATATAGCTATATTTTCTTGTGAAGGGGTGTTTGGAGTCTCGCTCTCCTTTTTACAAGCAACTAAGGTAAGGGTAATAATAGTAGAATAAAAAAAAGCGTTCTTAAATAATTTTTTTTTCATAAAATATAAATAGGGATCGTAGTGTTATAGAACTCAGTACAAATATCAGACCTTTAAATTATAATTAAGTGTGTTTTTTGTCACTTTCTCCATATTAACTAAAATAGTAGTAGAAATACGACAAAAAATCGTAATTCTACTACAAAATATAAAATAAATAGTTAAAAATTTTCTTATTATAAATTTCACTATTATATTTGCTAAAGAAATCACATCACAAAATAATAATTTACGTATTAAAATTTACAATTATGGCAGCAAACTCAAGAGGAATCTTAAAATTCAACGGTAGTGAAGGGCAAAAATTATTAAAGTTAAACTATAGTGTTTCTAGATCTACAGACGTTTCTGGACGTGTAGCTTCTGATCCTTCCAATGCAATTATCAAACTAACTATCGAGGCAACAGAGAATTCTGAAATCTTAGAAAGTTTATTAAATGGTAAATACAAGCCCACGAGCGGGGAAGTTACTTTTAATAAATCGCATGAAGAAGGAACCTTGATTACCCTGAACTGGGAAAATGGATACGTTATTCAACACGAAGTGGATTTTGATGCAGTAGATGAAAATTCTATGCTCATTAGTTTTACGGTAAGTGCAGAAAAAATCAATTATGGTAATGCAGCATACGAGGGCCTTTGGCCAAGTGCATAAGCCTTAAAAAAAAATCATTTCAATTTATATTTTGCAGAATGGTAGCCCTTCAAAGTTACTGTTCTGTTTTTCTATTGTATCCCATAAAGACGGAGTAGCCATTTTTTCTAATTAATAATTTCTAACACAAAACATTATGTTTCAAGATAATAATACAACCCAAAAGGCTAATGCTGGAAAGTCTAAAAATGTACCAGAAGTCGAAAACCTGAAAGATACTGTAGCAGCTAATACATCCAATTTAGCCCAAAAAAAACTTAACGAAGCATCAGATTCATTAAGCAAATTAGGTTCAGTGGCTACATCAAGTTCGATGTTTATGAACCAGCCAATACAATCTAACACTCCTTATATAACGGAAGGGAAAGCGTGGGCACCTCAACCTACCTCTAAAATCCACAATGCAGCTGCCATCGTTGCCAACCAAATTTTAGGTATTAATAGGGTTGTAAAGTTAGACGTTATTGTAGAGGGCACAATGATTCCTCATTTCAAGCATTTCAAATTGGTACAAAGCGCAGTAAAACACCATACTTTTGAGCTTACCCTTGCATACGATGCCTTGGGAAGTGCAGAAAATCATAATTTGGAAGAAGCTCAAAATTTTCTAGGTAAAAGAATTACCGTTGTTTTTAAATATAAAGATGTGCTAGATGGTCCCGAAAGGAATTTCATTGGCGTGATCACAGAAGTAGGTTTTAGCCAAGAGCAAGGAAGTTTAGGGAATATTGTACTCATTGGGCATAGCCCTACCCTACTTTTGGATGCTGCTCCTCATATACAGAGTTTTGGAGGCGCACAAGAAATTAGCTTAAATAGTATTGCAGATCAAGTAATACGAGAAGGATTGGGTGCTAGCAAATTTGATTTTAGAGTAGATGCAAAATACGGAAATGTACCTTACAGCTGTCAATATGAAGAAACGCATTATAATTATCTTGCCCGTATAGCCGAAGCGTACGGCGAGCAGTTTTTTTATGATGGAGAAGTATTGCACTTCGGAAAGTTACCGCCGCAAAATGAACCCGTAAAACTCACCTATGGAAGTAGCGTGAATGATGTAAAGGTAAGAATGAAGGCTCAGCATGTAAACCCGAGTTTCTATGGATATAATAGCAGTAAAAACGAAAAATTATTGGCGGGAGCTTCTAAAATAAATCATGTTTCAGATATCGCACAACGAGCCTATGATATTTCAACAAAAACCTTTACTACTCCATCTCTTCGAGTAGCTCCCATAAGAGCTACGACATTTATGGATATTGATGCCTCCCAAAAAGGAACTGCAGGTAGTAAAGCTTCAGAAGTATTTTTAACCTCAGGTTCTACTACAGTACCCTTTCTTTATCCTGGTTGCGCTGCAGATATAGAGATGCGCCAAGCAGACTCCAACAAAACCACCTACTTTACCAAATTACTTATGGTAGAAGTAACACATGAAGTAGATGCAAGAGGATATTATACGGGGCATTTCGATGCTATTGCTGCGGATTCTGGATATATTCCTCGTCCAGAATTTCAGGAACCAAGAGCAGATGCACAATTTGCTAAAGTAATTTCTAATACCGACCCTCAAAACCAAGGGCGAGTAAAAGTACAATTCGATTGGCAAAAAGGTCCCGATACCACAGAATTCATCCGTGTTATGACTCCAGATGCTGGAAGCAGTGATAAAGTGAGTAAAAACAGAGGATTTATGGCAATCCCTGAGGTTGGTGACCAAGTGGTTGTCAATTTTGCACACCAACATCCTGATCGACCTTTTGTAATGGGAGGAATCTACCACGGGAAAGTGGGCGGCGGCGGCGGCGCCGGTAATAACGTAAGAAGTTTCAGCTCCAAAAGTGGAAACATCATCGCATTAAATGATGGAGCAGGGATTGAAATTAAAGACAGAGCTGGCAATCATGTTACTTTAAGCGGAACAGGAAATCTTACAACAGAGATTAGTAATGATTATACAGAGAAAATAGGAAATAATCAAAATACGTATATTTCCAATAGCCACAAATTAGTTGTGACTAATATGAGTGAAACTAATGTTAACAACCATTTATCAATAGATGTAGGTGCTGGACAAAGTAAAATGTTGCTGGATAATGCGGGAAATGTATCCATTACTAGTAGTACAAATATAAAATTAAAAGTAGGTGCAAGTTCAATTGAAATAACAGCCAATAAAATTTCAATTTCAAGTCCTGAAGTTGATATTAATGGTGCTGGTGCAACTGCTAATTTCAAAGGAGCTACAACAATTAAAGGAACGCAAGTAGATATCAATTAAGAATGGAGATTATAGAATATAAAATAAAAAAAGGAGATACATTAGAGTCTATTGCTAAGGAATTTAATATTTCTGTTGAGGAATTGGTGGATTTTCATAATAAAAATTGTGGGATTACGCAGCAGATTTTGGGCATAAATCTTCCAATAGGAATTAGAAATATTTTAATTGAAAACTTAGTCGTAAAAACGCCACTAGATCTATTTAAGGAAAATATACTTAATAAGTCATCCAATAAAAAATCAAGATATAGGACAAAGCAAATAAATATTGTTAAAATTAATGATGTAATCAGCGCGCATTCTACAGTAGAGTGTGAATATCTTTTTCACATTACAACAAATAGTAATGGAAAAAAAGCTGAAGTGGATTTGGAAGATAGCGTATATAATTTTTATACAAATGGTTCTGAATATCTTGCAGATTTTTTAAGAAGTTCTGACGCAGTAAAACGAAAATTAATTTATAATATAAATGAGAATGGCAAAATATTAAACCTAGAAAATCTTAATTCGATTAATAAAAATTGGGAGAAGTTTAAAAGCCAGCTGGGAGAAAATCCTTTTTTTAAAAATTCAGATCCTAATGTTTTGAACCAGATTATTAATGCGGGTAATATAGAATATAATTCGGAAGAAATATTAATAAAAAACAGCAACAGCAATTTGTTTAATCAGGTTGTTTTCAGTCAGTATCTTACCAAATATTTTACTGATTTTGAAGTAGAAGAGTTTACTACTCAATCTCATTTTTTTCCACAAATAGCTTTTACAGTAGAATGTAAAACTGAATTAATAGGTGAAGATGAAAACAATTTTAAATTTGCCAAAGTAGGTAAACCTAAATTCGTTGACATAGACCAAATAATTGTCTTATATGAAAAACTATATAAACCCCAAATAGGGTTTAGGTTTACAGATTATTTATACGATTTTGTTATAGATTTTACAGTATCCAAAGAAGATGGGCTTATTACACAAGCATCCGTAAATCTAAATGAGAGAATAAAAAACAATATGCAATCGCAGGTTATTTATGAATTAAAAAAAGTAGAATTATGAAAGGATATATAGAGGACGGAGCTTGGATTTCTTGTACATTCGACTTAGTAGGAACACCACAACAACTCCAAAGACATCTAGATAGTGAGGATAATAAAGTTCAATATTCTGTAGGCAAAAGATTGCTTACAGAATTAGATAAAAATACGAAAAACTGTTTCAAATGCAAATCACCAGCTAAATTTTGGGGAGGTATGTTGGCATTTGTTGGAGGTGTAGCTGTAGGTGCTGCGTTGGTTTTAAGTGGACCAGTTGGTTGGATTGCATTAGGTGCTATTGCAGCGGTAGCAATTGGAACCACAATAGCAGTAATTACACACGATTGCTCAGATAAGCAAAAAGCAGGATCGTGGGAGAATACTCATCAAACTGTATTGATAAAAAAATCTAAACCTTTATTATACAATTATTCTATTTTGACTTGTAAAGAAGGAGGATTGATGATTGCTTCTGAAACGGAAGTTCAGGCACAGAAAGTATCAGATTCTATGAAGTACAATGTAAGACAAGAATTAGCAGTTCAAATATTATCACAAGCAGTTTATGGTGTAGCTACAGGAGCTACATCTGCCAACCCTGGAGTTGCCGCATTTAATGCCGTTGCAGGAGCAGGAATCTATGCTGTAGGTGAGAGCAATACTCCTTTAGGAATTACCCTATCAGGAATGAAACTATATGGTCCAGATAAATGGATTGGTCTAATAGCATCTAGTAATAAAAATATTTTGGGAGCTGCATTTGCTAAAGACTTTTTCATGGGAAGAAGTGGCTTTTTAGCTGGTGCTGGAGTGACTGTAATAACTGCTGTTGCAGATTATTTTGTTAATAAATTTGAAGAAACTCTTATCAATAAAAATGAAAATATTGTAAATAATATTTCAGAATTTGAATCCTCATCTAATAAAGTAATTATCTCAAAAAACTATTGATATGAAAATCTTAAATTATTTGCGCTATTTTTTCGCAGTTAACTTAATACTTATAATAATTACAAGAATAATTATTCCTGGCTATAAAGAAATTAAACGTGAAAAAAAAATTAGTGATGTAGATATTAAAAATTATATTAAAGATTCGGAAATCATTAAATTAGTTAATTTCAAAAAAATAAATTACAGCGTTATTCCTGTTGAATATTTTGACGGAACTCCATTTGTAAAAAAAGTTGGATATAAAAGAATTGCATATTTAACAAGTGATGATCAAAAGATTTATAAAATTGAATTATATCATCCGCAAAGCATTTTAATATTAAATAATAATGTAAGAAAGGATACCTATTTATCTATTAATAAGAATGAGTTAAATAAAAAAGGAAGTATGGAAGATCCTATCGTAGCTTTACGATATTCTGTTGATGGATTTATGAATAATAATGTATCTGATGAAAAGTATAACTACAATGTAAAAGAATACCTGACTTATAAAGATTACAAACCATTTACAAGTGCAGACCCATGGTATTATATTATAATGGTTTGGGTTTTTGTAACTATAGCGGGATTTTCTACAACCACAGGAATTTTAATTAAGAAAGGCTACATCAACAAAGAGGGAAACTATGAACCAAATGGACCTAGTATAAAATCTAAGCAATAGATATGCATTTACTCAATAAATTACGAGTATTCTTTGCTGTAAATTTAGTTCTAATTATTATATTCAGAATAATTATACCTGGTTACAAAGAAATAGAACGAGAAAAAAAGATTAATCAGGAAATTGTTAGGCAATATATTAATAACTCAGTAACAATAAGAGTTTCAAATTACAAAATTATATCAACTGAAGATGATTCAGAATTCTATTTTGATGGTACACCTTTCGTAAAAAAAGCTGCTTACAAAAGTTATAATTATATTCAAGGGGATGATCAAAAGATTTATAAAATTGAATTATATCATCCTCAGAGCATAATAATTTTAAATAATAAGGTAAGAAAGGATACCTATTTATCTATTAATAAGAATGAGTTAAATAAAAAGGGAAGTATGGAAGATCCTATTATAGCTCTACGATATTCTGTTGATGGATTTATGAATAACAATGTACCACAAGAAGAATATTTCTACAATGTAAAAGAATACCTGACTTATAAAGATTACAAGCCTCTTACAAGTGCAGACCCATGGTATTATATTATAATGGTTTGGGTTTTTGTAACTATAGCGGGATTTTCTACAACCACAGGAATATTAATAAAAAAAGGTTACATCAACAAACAAGGAAACTTTGAACCAAATGGACCTAATGTCAATTTAAAGTAATAATAATGCTTTTACTCAATAAATTCCGCATTTTTTTCGGCATCAATATTTTCCTAATAATAATTTTGTTTGTCCTGATTCCTGGAATAAGTGAATATAATAGGCAGAATAAAGTAAAAGAAAAAGATATTTTAGATTATAAAAAAAATTCATCAATTTTAATTCTTGATGAGTACGATAATTTAACTAAGTCTTCAACAAGAGAAAAATATTTTGAAGGAGCTGCATATTTAAAACAAGGAGCAAAGAAGAGAATAGCTTTTATAAGAGATCTTAAATCAAATAAAATTTTTAAAATTGAACTATTTCATCCACAAAGTTTGATGATGATAAGATTTGGAAAGGGTGATAAACTAAAAGTAGTTGTGAACAGTGATGAGCTTAAGAAAAAAGGAACTATAGAAGATCCAATTATAGCGTTGAGATATACCATTGATGGAGACATGAACAACAATGTATCAGATGAAAAATATAACTACAATGTTAAAGAATACCTAACATACAAAGATTACAAGCCAATTAATGAAGCGAGTTTCCTATTTATACTAAAAATGTTTTGGGTTATAGTAACTATTATAGGCTTTTCTACAACAACAGGGATTTTAATAAAAAAAGGTTACATCAATAAACAAGGAAACTTTGAGCCAAATGGACCTAATGTAAATTTAAAGAAATAACCATGCTTATGATAAATAAATTACAAGTGCTTTTTTTTAAATTTAAAAATTGACATCATATTTACATTTTACAATACAATAATTTTATTGTTATGAAAAAATTAGTTAAAATTTAATTCATATGACAAAATTAGGAAAGTCAAAATATCTATTTGAATATATTAAACTTAATAAAGGAAATTGAAATCAAAATAATTGTAAATAAATTCAAGACTATTTCTAAAATATTCAATACAGAATATGGAAAAAGAGGTATATAATATTACAGGCGTTACAGCAAAAAAAGAATTACAAATTGGCTTATTATTCGGAATTAGCTTTGTAATACTTTGGGGAATACTTTTCGTCGGTTTTCAATACATACAAAATATTACAGATTTCAAAATAATTACCTCATTTTCTTTTTTGTGCACTATGTCGATTGCTTTGTCGGTAAGCTATTTTATTCTAAAAATTTTAGGGGCAAAACAGAGAGAAAAATTCATTTTTCAATTAGAGAAAGACCATATGGAGATACACTATCATGAGAATACTATTTTTTTTGATTATACCAACATTGAAGAAATCTCTTTAGTTGGAACAGCAAATACGATGAGATATTTTAAAATAAAAACAAAAAATAGGAGTTTGAAAATACGTTTAGGTACTTATCATTTAGCTCCTTTTTCTGAACATAATGATATTTTAACAATCGATATAGTAATGAAATCTCTCGTTGAAAAGCTAACTCTATTAAACTTTTTCAATAAAAAAGTGGTAATTCCAAATAAAACTTTTGAACACAGAATCTTTAGAAATAATCCATAATGAGTAAATCTTATAATATCAAAGGCGTAGATTTGAAATCTGAGTTAATATTAGGATTTTCAATTCTTCCTTTTATTATCATTGGAAGCGCTATATCAGTCTATACGTATCATAATGTAATGCATTACGATTATAAAAATATTCCATTTACTATTGTACTTGGAGGTCTGATTTTTGGATCATCAATTGGTCTGCTTATTATAAATTTTCTAGGAAAAAAAATAAGTTCTACATGGAAAATAAAATTTTCAGACGAAGACATTTCTATCGATTTTAAAAATAAAAAATGGAGATTTACGCTCAATGAAGTCACAAAACTTAAGATTTATGGAATCCAAAATTTTAAGTACGTCAGTTTTTGGCTTAATAATAAAGACTGTATAAAGCTGAGAATTGGCAATAGTGGTCTAACACCTTTTTCTGATAAAGAAGATCTGAAAATTTTAGACAATTTTCTGAAAGATCTACTCCCCTATTTTGAAAATAAATATCTTAAAATAGATAAATTAAAAAAAATATCTCCACCAGGAACCATAAAGCTAACTTATATAAAAACGTTTAGCTAACCAGAAATTAAGATAGATCACATTAATAATTAATGAAAGGAAAAACCACTCATAAAAGTATTAGAGCATTAATAATTGTCCTGAGCGTTCCAGGATTATTACTGATCGCTTATTTGCTTTTTTCACAAATAAAATTATTCTTAGTTAACGTGAGTGATTATGCCAATAATTCTATAGAAATAAAACTAACAGATGTTACGTCTATATCTAATATGAGAGAAGATTATGGTTTTGGAACTGGAAGTGGGACAGGAAAAAGTGTTGTTCAAATTTTAGATGGTGATAAATATTACAATCTATCTTATTATGAAAAAAATAAGGCAGACAGAAAATTTTATTTTTTTGATGAAAAAAAATTACCTAAATCTATATCAATAATAGTTAACAGAGAGGAACTTGAAAAAAAAGGATCCAAACAAAATCCTATTCCAGTTTTTAATTTTTCAATGAAACATAATGAAATGATTTGGGACAATGAATCTTATAGAGAAAATATAAGAAAATACTTAACTTATGAGAAATAAGAAATATTTTCATTTGACTTAAATCTTTATATTGCTTTTGTAATTATTCATATTGTGACTTTTAATTTAATTGGCTCAATATGGGGAAGAAGAAATCATTAAGAGTTTCTTAGAAAATGAAGTTGCAGCTATAAGGGGAATTAAAGTAATAGAAAATCAATTCTAAGATAAAAGTGATGAAATAAATAAAAAGTATGGTGGGAATGAAATACAATAAAAGAAGGAGGTCTTTTGGATATATTACCAGATAAAGATGGTTCTGTAGATTTGGCACGTGATACTGCAATTGGAATATTAACTGAGGCAAGCTATAGTCCAGAGATGATAACCGCTCTTGCAAATAATGCCAACATCATCAAGGCTTATCCCGCAATCGTTACGGCATCATTAGGCTCACAGTTTCCAATGGCCTCTCTTCGACTAAATTCTAGTTTGTATTTTGCTGCAGCTAGGCAAACCTTCAATCCAGGAGTAATAAAATCTTTAGGATCTGGATTAGCATGGGGAGTTGCTGGTGCTGTGGTAGATGGTGCTTCAGACCAATATGAAAATAGTATTTATAATGATACTTTAAAATATTTTACAGAAGAATTGATGAGTGAAAATAAAAAATCAAAAGGTATTAATATAATAGCAAACAAAACCTAGTTTATGAGAATGATTGGATATTTTTTAGGCGCAACATTTGGAGCAGCGTTAGTTTTTTTCTTGATAAGTTTTATCTTTTTAAGACCTAGAAATGTTGAGGAGAGCCAAGTAATAGAATTTATAAAAAATTCGGATAAAATTTTAATTACAAATCCAGTGCCTTTACATACTGAATTCAGAAAATCTGATCCAAGATTAGGAGGAGATCATATCAATAAGATGACTTATTTTAGTAATCGGAATATGTCTTATGTAAGAGGTTATACATATACTTATTTTAGTAAAGAATTAAATAAATTTATTATAACATATTCAACGACTGAAGGTAATTTTAATAAGAAAATTTTGGATTTTGGAGATAAGGAAAAAGATAAAAGTATTTATCCAGATATGTATTTTTTCTATAATAAAACTCAAAATACAGATCCGTCCTTTGGTACAATAGACAAGCCTTTACCTATTTTGCACTTCCGTAGCTCCAATCCATCCTTGCGCTCAATGCGTGATAATAACAAAGATTCGGATGAGGTTTATCTTAAGAAAGTATATGAAGAAAATGTGAAATTATATCTTCAATATTTTATTGAAAAAGAAGATTTTAAGAAGCTTTTTCCAAATTCATGAGAGGAATTAGATATTTTTTAGGCGCAACATTTGGAGCTGCACTAGTTTTTTTCTTGATAAGTTTTATCTTTTTAAGACCTAGAAAAGTTTCAGAAGTAGAAATACAATTTTTTTTAAATAACAGTGAAAAGATTTTAATAACTAATGTACCATTAAATGAGGGAGGTTTTTATGGGGTAGATGAAAGACTAGGAACCGATTTGGTTAGTAAAACTACTTATTTTAGTAATCGAAATATGTCTTATGTAAAAGCAGATACTTACACATATTTTTGCAAAAATTTAAATAAATATGTAAGATCCTATGTTATTAGTGAAGGAGGTGGTATGAATTCTGAACTATTAGCCTTTGGTAGAAATATTAAAGACAAAGAGATTTGGCCTGATATATATATATATATATATATATATATATATATATTAACAAAGCCCAAAATGAAGATTCTAGCTATGGTACAATAGATAAACCCTTGCCAATCTTGCATTTCAGAAGTGCAAACCCTTCTTTACGTTCTATGAGACAAAACAACAGAGATTCAGATTTTGCCTATTTAAAAGATAGATATACTGAGAACGTAAAACTGTATTTGGAGTATTTCATAGAAAAAGAAGATTTTAAAAAACTTTTTCCCGAGAACTAAATAAATGAAAGGCATAGGATATTTTTTAGGAGCAACTTTAGGTGCTGCATTGCTTTTTTTTATTATAAGTTTTATCTTTTTAAGACCTAGAAAAGTTTCAGAAGTAGAAATACAATTTTTTTTAAATAACAGTGAGAAAATTTTAATATGTAATGTACCATTAATAACATCATTCGATATTCCAGTTCCAGATGAAAGATTAGGAAGAGAAACCATTAGCAAATTAACATACTTTAGTAACCGAAATATGTCTTATTATAAAGCGGAAACATATACCTATTTTTCAAAAGAATTAAATAAATATGTACGTACATATTATATTGATGAAATTGGTAGTAATATGACAAGTAAAATCTTAGAATTTGGAGATAAAGAAAAAGACAGCACTCAATGGCCAGATATATACTTTTTTTATAATAAAAAACAAAATGCAGACCCTACCTTTGGTACAATAGATAAGCCTTTACCTAAGTTACCCTCGTTTCACTGGACCAAAAATTAGTATTTCTTAGTTGGATTTTAAGCTGCTTTGGTGTATTTATTTTGGGGTTTATTTTTAATTCCTTGATGCTTTCGATAATGATATTTTTCTAGCCATTGTTTTATTC
>NZ_JAZQRK010000021.1:0-4573 GCF_045629545.1 Chryseobacterium sp.
TCAAAAACCATTATAATTACAGGAACATCATCAGGAATCGGATTTACGCTTGCCGAATATTTCGGAAAAAAAGGACATCAAGTATATGGACTCAGTAGAAAATTTACACAAAGTGAGTATTTCAAGTCTATTCCTACAGATATTACTGATAACAATGCCGTACAAAATGCAATTGCTGAAGTATTAAAAACAGAAAAAAAGATAGATGTTCTCATCAATAACGCAGGAATGGGAATGGTAGGTGCTGTAGAAGATTCTACTAAAGAAGATATTCTAAAATTATTCAACCTCAATTTGGTGGGCGCAGTACAAATGATGACTGCTGTAATGCCATCGATGAGAAACCAAAAATTCGGACAAATTATCAATGTATCGAGCATCGGTAGCGAAATGGGATTGCCTTTCCGAGGGTTTTACTCCGCTTCCAAATCTGCTCTAGACAAAGTAACCGAAGCGATGAGATATGAAGTTTATCCTTGGAATATCGAAGTTTGTACCTTACATTTGGGCGACATCAAAACCAATATTGCAGAAAATCGTGTTCGCACGAAAGTTTCCGCGCCATATACTTCTGTTTTCGAAAAAGTGTATGCGCTTATGAACTCTCACGTGGGCGATGGTACAGAACCTTTGGAAGTTGCAGAATACATCCAAACTCTTTTGGATAAAAAGAAATGGAAAGCGCATTATTATTTTGGTAAATTCGGACAAAAAATTGGGATTCCTTTGAAATGGATTTTACCTCAAAATACGTACGAAAATTTGATGAAGAAATACAATAAAATGGCTTAAACTCAGTTTTTATAATAGTTTGAAGGTAGTATTAAATATTTTGATGATTCTAATTTGTGTTTTTTTTCAAGCACAAAAGAAAACCTATGTCTTGATAGATGCAGAAACCAAAACCAAGAAAACGGTGAAGGATTCTCTTTCGGCTACCAAATTTCTAGATTCTTTGGCGCAAAGCAATTATTTCTTTACAGAATTGAAGGAAGTAAAAGTAAACGGAAGCGCTACCGAAATTATCTACAACAAAGGAATAAACTACAATCAAACTTATGTTCATCTCTCAGATTCTTTACAACATAAGCTTAAAATAGAAAAAGTTTTTTTTACTAAAAATTTAGATTCTATCAAGAAATCTATTAGCCAAAAATATTTGGATGATGGGTTTGCCTTTAGCAGAATAAAATCCAAATACCAAGGTCAACGCAATGGTTTTCCTGTGGTAGAATTGGAAATTAATAAAAATGATAAAAGAATTATCAATGGCTTTGTGGTAAAAGGATATACCAAAGTTCCCAAAAGATTTATGAAAAATCTAGAAAAGGAATTTAAGTATAAAAATTATGATGACAAAAATCTACTTTCCATTAATAAGAACTTTCAAAGCCATCCATTTGTGACGTTAGAGAGGCCACCACAAACCTTATTTACCAAAGATTCTACACAAATTTACCTTTTTATGGAGAAGAAAAAAACCAATACCTTCGACGGGGTTATTGGTTTTGGAAATGATAAAACGGACAAATTCACCTTGAATGGAACACTGAATGTGAATTTTAAAAATATGTTTAATAGTTTTGAGGCAATCAGTTTGTATTGGCAAAGGAACCCAGACAAAGGACAAACTTTCAATCTGGAGGCAGACGTTCCGTATTTATTTAATTCTAATGTAGGTCTTAATGCCAAGATTAATATTTTTAGACAAGATTCTACCTTTGCTAATGTAAAGATGCAACCCGCTTTTTACTATCATATCAATAACCGTCAGAAAATTGGTCTACGTGGCACCTTTGAAAGTTCTACTATTATCGATAGTTTGTATGTACAAGGTAAAGACTTTAATAAAAAAGGAATTGGTATTTGGTACGATATGACCGAACCTACCGATATCGATCTCTTTCTGCATAAGACCAAAATAAGAGCAGAATTCGATTATTTGTCTACCAATTATACTTTAGAAAACATCAATGCCATCCAGAATCAGTTTTATCTTTTTGCAGAACACAATTTCCATATCAATGGCAATCATTTCCTGAATGCAAAAGGAGAAGCAGCAATGATGAGTTCCAAAAATGAGTTTTCTGCCAACGAACTCTATCGTTTTGGTGGATGGAATTCTCTTCGTGGTTTCAACGAAAATTCTCTAGCCGCTGACTTTTATTACTATGGAAGCTTAGAATATCGATATTTGATTGGTAGGCAGGCATTTTTTGATGTCTTTGGACAATATGGGCAACTCAACAACAAATCGCTAAATGTGAAGCCGAAATTGTACAGTGTTGGCATGGGATTCAATTTCTTTATTCCGATTGGACTTATGAGTTTCCAATTATCAAATGGTAACGAATTTGGGAATCCGTTTAAGTTTAATGAAATCAAAATCCATTGGGGAATTCTGAGTAGATTCTAATTTGTATTACTTCTTTCACGTTTTAGTGTTTTAAAACATTGTTTTTTATCTTTGTGTTATAATTATATTCAAATGCAAACTAAAGAACAAAAAATAGCCGAATTCGACCCATCTCAGCCTGGTCTTTCGGATGCCAATATCTTCGGACTTCCATTTACTGCTGACGAAAGCGAAATCGTAATTATTCCCGTTCCATGGGAAGTTACCGTAAGTTATGGTGCAGGCGCGTCAGATGGTCCAGCAGCGATATATGAGGCATCTTATCAGGTAGACTTATCTCATCAGAATTTCCCTGAACTTTGGAAGTTGGGAATGCATTATGATACTTTCGAAAACAATTGGAAAGAAACCAGCGATCGTTACAAAGAGATGGCTCAGCCTATTATTGAGGCATTAGAAAATGGTGAAGTTATAGACGAAAACCATGCTCTAAAATTTTCTCTAGACGAGATTAATAAAGCTTGTACACAATTTAACGCAGAACTTAAAGAACGTACTTTATACTGGCTTCAACAAAACAAAAAAGTAGTTTTATTGGGCGGTGATCACTCTACTCCACTTGGATATTATCAGGCTTTGGCAACTTATCACAAAGACTTTGGAATCTTACATTTCGATGCACATATGGATCTTAGGATTGCTTATGAAGGCTTTACTTATTCTCATGCATCTATCATGTATAATGCCATTCAATTGCCAGAAATAAACAAGTTGGTACAAGTAGGAATTAGAGATTTCTGCGAACAAGAAGTTGAAGTGGTAAAAACGTCTAACAAAGTAAAAGTTTTCACCGACACTGATCTTAAGAAAGACGAGTTCGAAGGAAAATCTTGGTCACAAAAAGTAAACGAAATCATCGCATTACTTCCAGAAAATATCCTGATCAGTATAGATATTGACGCACTATATTGTTGGTATTGTCCAAACACCGGAACCCCAGTACCAGGAGGATTATCATATGAGCAACTGATTTATTTCCTAAACAAAATAGCAGATTCAAATATAAACCTTATGGGGATGGATCTTGTAGAAGTAGCACCAGGAAAAGATGACGAGTGGGACGGAAACGTGGGCGCAAGATTATTATTCCATATGTGTGGAGTATTTGCTAAAAAGTCTGGACTTCATGTTGGAGAAGAAATAAAATTCTAATCAACATCACCTATAAAAACTAAGGATCTAACGAAAGTTAGGTCTTTTTTATGTTGCTATTTCACGCTTTCACTACTCGCTTTTTTGCGCCAACGCATATAAATATCCATTTCCAAGCAAAAATAGCTCAAAACTAACGAAGTGATTCGAGCAAGTTAAACATGCCGTTCAATCACGGCTATCTTTGGTTGTTGGTTGTTGGTTATTGGTTATTGGTTATTGGCAAAATTTATTAATTCTGCGTAAAATTTGAATTGTTGTTTTTTTCTGCTTCATTCAAACTCACTTTATACTCAATCTCTTTTAAAATTAATCCTAATTCATAAACAAATTTAGAAAACAATAGCAACCTAACTCTCGAATTGTCCTTTCGAACGCAGCGAAGCGCAGTGAGAAATCTCTCCAAAGAATCGAGATTAAAAGACTTAAAGATTAGAGACTGAATTGATACATAGTTTTTACTACCTAAATTAAAAAGAGAAAATCAATTTCAACCACGAATTGTCATTTCGATCGACGCGAAGCGCAGTGAGAAATCTCTTTTTAGAATCGAGATTAATGACTTAGAGATTAGAGACTGAAATAAAATATGGTTTGTGCCTTTCCCTCCATCTTTTTAGAATACATTCATACCACCCTCTTAGCTTAAACATAAAAACGTTAGAACTTCAGAACCTAAAAATTAAAAATCTCACACCTTAGAGCTTAGAACTTAGAACTTAAGAACTTCAAAAACTTAAAAACTTAATCACCTCCCACCTAATAACTTAAAACTCAGAACTTATAACTAATAACTACAAACTCAAGATCTCTTGTAGTATAGCAAAAAAAAAAGCTCATTCAAATTAATGAATGAGCTTTTTTAAAAAAACTGGCGGCGACCTACTCTCCCGCTTTCGCAGTACCATCGGCGCTAGAGGGCTTAACTTCTGTGTTCGGAATGGGAACAGGTGAGCCCCTCTGCTAAAACCACCCTAAAGGTTGTTTTGTACAAAAGGATGTACA
>NZ_JAZQRK010000022.1:0-10041 GCF_045629545.1 Chryseobacterium sp.
GGAAATTCGGCAGCTCTTTTTTATTATTAAATGGATTTTATTTAAAATTAAATACCATAGTTTGCACAAGATCGGGATGCAAACTTTTGGCAACAGGACAATTGTGTGCCGTTTGTTCTATAAAAGATTTTTCCTCAGCAGAATAATTTGCATCAAACCTAAAATGACAAACAATTTCTGCAATTCTTCTAGGTTCAGGTTTCATTATTTTCTCTACTGTACAATAAGCACTATCAATGTTAATGTTCTTTTCTTTACCCAAAATGGCAATTGTTGTAAGAGCGCATTCTGCTAATGAAGTCGCACAAAGATCTGTAGGAGAGAATTTTTGGCCTTTTCCGTGGTTATCTATTGGCGCATCACTTTCGATAATAGTACCCGAATAAATATGTTCTGCTGAACATCTTAGTCCACCGATATATGTAATTTTTGATGTCATAATATTTTATTTTAAAAATGAAAAATATCTTTTGCTCTATTGTAAGAACTTTCGAAGTTGATTGTCTTTTTTTTTTAATCAATTTTTAGCAATCTCTCTATCTCGTCGGCTCCATTCGCTCCAAGATCCTACATATAAACTTGTATTTTCTATGCCAACATATGCTAATGCTAATAAAGTGTGACAAGCTGTTACACCAGAACCGCAATGGACTATGAGATTATTATTTTTATCTTTTAAAATTAAAGAATATTTTTCTTTTAATTCTTCAGGTTTTAAAAATAAGCCTTCGCTGTTCAAATTTTCAGAAAATGGAATATTGATGGCTCCAGGAATATGTCCTGCTATTAAATCTATAGGCTCAGACTCACCAAGATAACGATATGCATCTCTTACATCAATTACAGTAGATCTATTACTACAAATTGCGTTCTCCACTTCCTCAATGGTTGATGTTGCCAACCTCCAATTTTCTTTCTTGATTACATTTGCTTGGGAGTATTGTTCTTCTCCAGATGAAAACTCGAGACCGAATTTCTCAGCTGCTTGTATTCCTCCATCCAAAACTTGAACTTTTTCAAATCCAAAAGATTTCAGCATCCACCAAGCTCTAGCAGCGGCATTAGCTCCGTTTTTGTCATCATAAATTACAATATGTGAATCTTCATGAATGCCTAATCGGGATAATGTATCAGAAAACTTTTCTAAAGTGGGTAAAGGATGTCTGCCTCCGAAAGCTGGATCGTCTCCAATGGTTGCTAAATCTTTATCTAAATCTATAATTCTAGCATTTTTTATGTGCTTTTCTAGATATATTTCATGCATGTTTTTACCTGCTCTAGCATCAAGAATAACCAAATTTTGTTGTGTTAAGTGGCTAAAATCTGAAACTGAAATGATGGGTAAAAGCATATTCTTTATTTTAAAAATGAAAAATATCTTTTGCTCTGTTGTAAGAACTTTCGAAGTTGAGCAAATTAAGTTGATGATCTATTTTTTCTGAAGCCATAAAGTTAATGACTTGCTCTGTAGGCATATTTCCTACCAAATCGTCTTTTGCCATTGGGCAACCTCCAATGCCTTTTATAGCACTATCAAATCTTCTACATCCACTATCATATGCCGCTTTCAGCTTTTTATAGGATTCCTCATAACGATTATGAAAATGAGCTCCAAAATTCATCTCTGGATGATTTGCGGGAATTTTATTAAACAATAATGTGATGGTTTCTGGAGTGGCAACACCTGTAGTATCAGAAAGTAGAACATTTTTAATGCCTATTTCCGAAAACCTTTTAGCCCAAAAATCTACATCCTCCCACTTCCACATTTCACCATAAGGATTTCCGAAAGCCATTGAAAAATAAAGAATAAGTTCTTTGTTTTCTTGCTGTGTGAGCTCTAAAATTTTAACAATATCATTAAAAGCTTCTTCTTGATTTTTATTGG
Source organism: Chryseobacterium sp. (assembly GCF_045629545.1). GTDB lineage: Bacteria > Bacteroidota > Bacteroidia > Flavobacteriales > Weeksellaceae > Chryseobacterium. The sequence continues at coordinate 1,889 of NZ_JAZQRK010000022.1, forward strand.
TATTTCTATGTTGAAAAGTCTCCGAAATAGAAAAAGGAAATCCCAATATATCCACAGAAGGATGTACCAATGCTTTTTCTGCCCCTCGGAAATTAGCTATAACTGCAGAAATTTTGGTTTTCGATAAAGATTTATCTATTTTTTCGGCAACCTCAGCAGAATCTGCCATTTGAGGAATCGCTTTTGGAGAGACAAAACTCAAAGCATCAAGTACATCGAAACCCACTTCCATTAAGGAGTTGATGTAGTCTATCTTTTTTGAAGTAGGGATAAATTCTCCCCAACCTTGCATAGCATCTCTAGGACATTCAGTAAGAAACATTTTTAAATTTTAAGATTTCTTAAAAATACAATTTTTTCTACTATTACCTATCAAAAAACAAAACTTGTATTTTTTAACAATACTTATCTTCTATTGTAATTGTTTTCCAACTGTAGTATCTGTAATTGTTGGTTGTATATAAAGTACAAAGTTTATTTATCCAAAATCCTATATCAATTTTTTACTTTAACTCGCAGATAGTTCCTGTTATCATGACTGTGATTTACATTCAAAAGGAGTATTTATTAATTTATAAATTACCTTTAATAGTTACCTTTAGTTAACCCATAGTCAATTGTTGTGATTTAATAGGTAGCTTTATTGAATAGATTAAAATCATTCACAAAACAAAGAATAAGTTATCAGTACCCATTTTTGAACTAGGAAATATAGGCTATCCATCATAATGGATGACCCCAAGGCAAGCAAAATGGTTATATAACGTGCATAATTAAAAATAGACAATATGGAAATTATTGATGATGGATTAAATTTAATTCAACACTTAGACGGTAAAAAAGTTGTAATTTTTGGAGGTACAGGATCTGTAGGTGAAGGAATTCTTCGCTCTTATCTCAAATCCAACGCGATGATAATTATCCCTTCTCGATCTGAAGAAAGTAAAAATAATCTTTTAGTAAATTTTGGGAAACGAGGGTAATAATGAGAATTTAAAGTTTATTATCAGCGATTATTCTGATTTTGAAGGTGCTGAAAAAACGGCAAAAATGATTGAAGAAAATTTTGGAAAAATTGATACTGTTATTGCTTGTGTAGGAGGTTGGTGGTCTGGAGGACCAATTTGGAAGGTGAATGAAGAATCTTGGAAGAACCATTTTTTAGGTTTAGCCACAACTCATATGGCGCTCGCAAAAGCTTGGGTCTCTAGATTAGATAAATCTGGCTCTTATCAAATAATCTCAGGTGGCTCTGGAAAGCATGCTGTAGAGGGTTCGGGTATAGTATCTATGCAACATGCAGCACTTATTATGATGGCTGAGGCACTTGGATTAGAGGCAAAAGACAGTCGTGTTTTTGCTTTTGTTTTGGGAGTTGTAAATAGTAGAAACAGACCTGCGCACAAATCTTATTGGATTACCGCCGAACAAGTGGGCATGGTATCTACTATTTTAGCAAAAGATGAACTTCTAGCTTCGCAAATTATTGAAATAAAAGACAAAGCTGATTTACCAGATGTTCTAGATAAATTAATACAATAATCATTATCAAGTAGTCCTCCCGATAGTACGATAGGGTAAGGAATCAATAGTTTATTCAAAAAAAAGAGTGTTGAAATTGTTGTTAATTATTTTAATAGTAGACTAATAGTTAGTAAGATTATACATCATTTGATCTATAATTTTTTTCATTTTTAAATTCCATTATTATCTACCAATTAGCTTATACATTGTATCTTTGTTAAAATTTATAATATCTGATGAGTACAATAGAATTTAATCAAATTTGGAAAGATAAATTATTGAATCGTTTTCTTAGCTATGTGAAAATATATTCGGAAAGTGATGCAGAAAGTGAAACAACTCCTTCTACAGAAAGACAATGGGAGATTGCCAACTTCATTACTGAAGAGCTAAAAACGATAGGGCTAGAAAACGTATCGATTGATGAAAATGGATACATTATGGGATATGTACCTTCTAACCTAGAAAATGATGAGAAACCTACCATAGGATTTATTTCTCATTACGATACTTCACCAGATTTTTCAGGAGAAAATGTAAACCCTCAAGTTTGGGAAAATTATGACGGGAATGACCTTCTTTTGAACAAAGAAACAGGTTTCACTTTATCTTCTTCAAAATTCGAAAGTTTAAAGAAATATGTGGGTCAAACGGTTATTACTACAGACGGAACTACGCTTTTGGGAGCAGACGATAAAGCAGGTTGTGCTGAAATTGTAACTGCTGCAGAATACCTTATGGCTCATCCAGAAATAAAACACGGAAGAATTGCTGTGGGTTTCACTCCAGATGAAGAAATTGGTAGAGGAGCACATAAATTTGACGTTGCAAAATTCGGAGCAGAATTCGCTTATACTATGGATGGGGGAGAAGTTGGAGAATTAGAATATGAAAACTTCAATGCTGCAGGAGCTGTGGTGAAAATCCACGGGTTGAGCGTTCACCCAGGTTATGCATACGGAAAAATGGTAAATGCTGTACTTCTAGCTGCAGAATTTGCACAAATGCTTCCTGCTAACGAAACACCAGCAACAACGAAAGGTTTTGATGGTTTCTATCATTTAATGGATCTTAATGCTGATATTTCTGAAGCTAAGCTTCAATATATCATCCGTGATCACGATGCTGATCAATTTGAAGCGAGAAAAAAATTCATAGAAGAAAAAATTGCAGAGTTTAATGCAAAATATGGTGAAGGTACTGCCGAAATAGAAATTAAAGAGCAATACAGAAACATGAAGCAACAATTTGAAGGCAAAATGCACATTATCGATATTGCAGCAGCTGCGATGAAAGAAGCAGGAATTGAGCCAAAGATAAAAGCTATTAGAGGAGGAACAGATGGCGCACAATTGTCTTATATGGGATTACCTTGCCCTAATATTTTCGCAGGAGGGATTAACTTCCACGGACCTTATGAATATGTGGCTTTAGAAAGCATGATGAAAGCAACTGAAGTGATCATCAATATTGCAAAAGGATAATTAATAATAGTTGAAGCACCAAAAAAAGGAGCATAGGTGTAATATCTATGTTCCTTTTTATTTTTAAATATATTTTTGAGGTATAAAAACAAAAAAACTCTCAGATAAATCTGAGAGTTTTGGTGGGCCCTGAGGGATTCTCCACAATCTTTATTTTCTCTTTATTCATAGTGGTTTCAAAGCTTTCTTAATTTTGGGTATGCCTAAAAGGATGCCTTTTATAAAAACTCTTAACATAATAGTAGATTGATATTACAGGATTATTTCCAATTCCTTCTGTCTTTAAATAAGAAGTAAAGGTAAAATGAAATAAATTGATTAGTTACTTTACCTTCTTTAGCTAGATAAAAATTTAGTGCAAAAGCATGCTTATAATTTAGGCTCAACTTATGTTCTTCAGCTTTACTTAGTTTACGAATCTTTTTTAGCTTCTGTAATTCTCTGAATTCTTTCTTCAAGTCTTGAAACATATTTGCTAATTCCTCTAGGGTTTGAGGTACTTGTATTTGGTTTAATACTAGGTTTTCAGGAGGAAAAGAATTAGAAAAGTACATTACTTTAATTTCATTTGTATCTGGATAGTACACATTCCAATAGTTTACTTTTAATGTGCTATACTTAAAGATGATACCACCACTAAAATGATTTATTGATGTGAACTTTGGGAATCTTTGTGATAAAGCATCATTTAGCTCATCATAATAGCTTTTTGATTTGTTATTAAACTCCAGAATAACTATTTCTAATCTGTCCCAATGAAAAATAAGTTCTGTTCTATCAGGTTTAAAACCTAGAAATTTCTTCATACTACTTCCTACCCATAAGTAGCTAGAATACAGATTTCTATCTTTAATTCTGTCTTCTATGCTTATTAAATTTAGCTCCCAGTTGTCATATTGATAGCCTATACGAAAAGGGATTCTTGGTTTCATATAATTAAAAAATAAAAAACCATTCTTTGTTGGGAATGGTTCAGTTGTAGTTAAAGTGATTTTTCTCTAAATTCTTCTTCTGTTATTATGCCTTTATCAAAAGCTTTTCTTAGTAATTGTTGTTGATTTTCTACCTCTGAATCTTTGATATACTTTGCTGTTTTTTCATGAAACTGTTTTTCCAATTTTATTATATCAGATGTAGCTTCTTCTTTAGATTTTATTTTAGACTTGACCATTTCTTTTAATAATCTAATTCTCTCTTCCAATTCTTCTCTATCCTTTTGTAACAGTTCTTTTGCATCAACACATAATGAAGCAGTTTTGATTTCTATTTTTCTTCTACGATAAAAAAAGATTAAAGCCAACAAAACTGCTGTGATGATAAAAATTAATGAAAAAATCTTAATGTTTTTATTTAAATTATAATCTCTTAATCTTTCCTCTGCATTATCAGGCATTGCAATTGGACTCCAGTTTTCAGCTTTTGCTACTTCTTTATATTTACCTCCTTCCAATGTCTCATAACTATAACCACCAAAAGAAGTAGTATCATCTATCCCTAAAATTGTTGGTTTGATTTGTTTTTGTTCTGTAGCTTTTTTTGCATCTTCTATATGTTTAGCTAGCTGTCTGTCCTCTTTAGACAAGCTATCACTATTTTGAGCCTTTACAGACAATATTGTAATACAGAATAGTATAAATGATAATAAATTTCTCATAATTAAAATTTTGTATATTGCCATATATGGCATTACAGTGTGTAAATATATTAAGTTCCTTTGACTTGACAAATATGACAAGTTGGAAAAATCAGATATTTTAAAATTAGTTGGTAAAAGGATTAAGGAACTAAGAATACAAAAGGGTATTTCTCAAGCTGATTTGGTAGGTAGAATGTCTGGAGAAATAGATCCCACAAATATTTCACGTATAGAAGCTGGTAGAACAAACCCAACAATATTTACACTGTACAGGATTGCAGAAGCCTTAGATGTAAAACTAGTTAGTTTAATAGATATTGAACCAAGCAATAATTAAATTTGGCTATTTATTAGTTCTTCTATTTCTAGTTCCACTTCTAGTTTTCTCTTCTAATACCCTCCCAAAATACTAGATTCCTAATATTATAAGATACTCCTTCCCAAAACACCCCTGATTCCTCTCCCTTACTTTTAAGATTTGGCTATAATATATATGTAGATGAATATTACTTGGAGGTAATACTAGGTACTTAAAGTAGTGTATTTTGGCTCGTCTGTGCGTGTTACAGATTATTTTGAAAGAAACTATTTGGCTTACTACATTACAAATGTATAAGTGACAAAGTGACAAAATATTCTAAAACTCATTTATCTTAAATACCTAGATTAGCCTATAAGTTGCTGATAAAGTATATTTTGTGATTCTGCATATTCTTATAATCTAGTTTCAGAAAGTTTTAGCACTTTAGCACTTTGAAATAACACTCCTGCGTGGCTAGGAACTAAGAGTCAATATTACACTTCCTGAAATTTATCAACCTCTACCTCAAGTATGACTACTTCTGTTTTATCTGTATAACAATTATTTTCCTTTGCAAATTTGTTGGCAAGTTCAAAGCTGGAAAACACACCTAAGAAGATTCGAGTTGATTTACTCTTATAAATATCAGTCTCAAATAAAACAAATAGATTTTTCATGATGTGTAAGTTTTTTAGTTATAGATTGTGTAATGTTGCTAAAGACTAATTGAAACTACAGTAACCCATCATCAGCAAAACTGAAGTAATCTTCTTTTGTGATGATAAGATGGTCTAACAGCAGTATCTCTATAATCTTACAAGCAGATTTTAGCTTTTGAGTAATATCAATATCAGCTTTACTTGGGGTAAGGTTACCACTTGGATGATTATGAACAATAATAATCCCACTTGCTAAAGTTTTAAGTGCTATGGAGAGGACTATTTTAACATCTATAATACTTGAGCAGATTCCTCCTTTTGACAGATCAAAAATCCCAAGAACTTTATTTGCTTTATTTAATAATATCACTTTTACTTCCTCTAACATTTCAATGGTATCTAGATTCCAATAGTTAGTAATAAGGCTGTAGGTTTCTCTGCTATTACTTATTTTTTGTGCAGATACTATATGAGGTGAATAAGAAACAAGTAATTCTGCAACTTGTGTATTTTGTTTCATAAAAAGATTTTTAAGATTAAATAAAAAGCTACGTCCAGTTTTTTCAAGCTTATATAATAGACTCTAGATTTCTGGACGTGACAAAAGTGAATTAAGGAGTAATAATTATGTATCTAGTATATACCCAATAAAACCCTTATTTTTCTTAAAAGAAAAAATGTCCATTCTGTGCAAGAGTATATAATACTTCTATATAAAATGGACATTTAGATTCTAGATTGCTTCTTCAAGCTCAGCCTTGTTTGACATGGCTTTTTCAAACTCTACAGAAAGCTTTTCTTCTTCTGTTGAAACTCCATCAGGTAAGTAAGCATACCTATGTTCCAACATAATTTCTTCTCCTGTTTCTTTAATAGTGTAGGGATAAGGTTCTGTAGTAACCTTTACAATTCTTCCTCCCATTTCTTCACCTACTAATCCTTTACAGGTGGGTTCATCAAATGTTGTTGAAACTGTAGCTTTCTTAGCTGTGGCATAGTATTGACCTGTGGCTTTACTTAATACCATTTCAATACCTCCTTGTGCTTCAAGGAGATAAAAGTTTGTTCCATCTTCTTTCTGTCTTGTTTTGTAACTGATAATTCTTACCATTATTTTTGATTTTTGAGTTAAAATTTGAATTAAAAAACCTATCTGTTCCAGACTTCAAGAATAAGTGAAGGTGTTGAGTGTGAGTGCAATGTAAAAAGTAACAGGTATTATCTTATTTTTTCTATACATTGCTTAGTCATGTAAAGTAGAAAGTTAACAAACTAAGAAAGAACATTTGAATGGAGTTAAAAAAGTAAAGATAAAGTCTCTCGAGAGTCAATGAAATAGATTTAGATCTGTAGCAGAATAGAAACTTACACTATAGTTGCAAGAATAATATTTACCTCCAATAAAAAGGCTTTATTCTGTTTTGGATAGGGGGTATTGGGGAAGAGCAAATGGATAGGGGTATGCTATGCAAGGACAGTCACATGAGAATAAATTCTCTAAAATTTTATTTTATAAAATTTTTATACAAAGAATTATTTAGTCTTAATTTAGTATATTCACAATGTTTAATTGCTATGAAAAAAATAACAACTTTTATTACTGGAATAATTGGATTGTCTATTACAGCTGGAATAGGCTACATGATTTATAAATTTTTCTTTCTATTTTTTTCCAATATTAATAAAATTGATATAAATCTGCTAATTGCTATTCTTGGTGGAACTATAACAATAAGTGGTTTTTTCATAACAAGATATTTGGAAAGGAAAAAAAGTATTGAATTTGAAATCAGGAATAAGAAAATCCCTATTTATGAAGAATTTTTTGAATTTTATTTTAAAGTAATGTTTCAAAATAAAACAGATAATGGAATTACAAATGAGGAAATGGTTAATTTTTTCAGAAATTTTAATCAGAAAGCAATTATTTGGTTTCCTGACAATATATTAAAAGAGTATATTACGTGGAAAAATAATATTATCCTTTTTTCTAAGGAAAACATTGAACTTAAGGAAATGTTACTTCTTCAAGAAGATTTTATGAAGCAGATAAGGGAGGATATAGGACATAATAATAAGAATATTCAAAAGTGGGATATTTCTTCATTATATATTAATGATTTAGAAAATTACAGATAAAGCTATTTAAAAACCTCAACACTAGAAAAGGTAAAAAAAGGTAGTGAGATACTACCTTTCAAATAATTGAACTAACTGATAATTGTTCATACAATGATAACAAACCATTCTAAGAGTAGGAATGGTTTATTATACGAATTATTCTTCTAGTGGAAAAACTTGTCTTACAAACTTAAGAAGTTTAAGTTACCCTCGTTTCACTGGACCAAAAATTAGTATTTCTTAGTTGGATTTTAAGCTGCTTTGGTGTATTTATTTTGGGGTTTATTATTAATTCCTTGATGCTTTCGATAATGATATTTTTCTAGCCATTGTTTTATTCCTAAGTAAAGATCCAGCCCGTTATCTTTTGGATTAAGATAAATGTATTGATATTTTAGTGTTCGCCAAAATCTTTCAATAAAAATATT
>NZ_JAZQRK010000023.1:0-36839 GCF_045629545.1 Chryseobacterium sp.
TTATTTTAGGAAAAAAATCTAATGACGAAAATACTGTGTATAACTGCCCTTGCTATGGCATCTATATATTATGCTCAAATTTATTCTGTTTCTACAATCCCAGAGAATCTAAAAAAGAATGCTAATGCCGTAATAAGAAAAGATATTACCAATATTGATATAAATAAGATAGACCAAATAGTTTATCAATATAAAACTGTGACAACGGTACTTACAAAAGAAGGAGACTCTAAAGCTACAGCCTATATTCCCTACGATAAAAGTGTAAGTGTGTCGGATGTGAAAGTCACAGTTTATGACGACACAGGTAAAAAAGTAAAGTCTTACTCAAAATCAGATTTTGGAGATTATGCCAATAATCCTCAAGGCACTTTTTAGTCGGACAGTAGAATACTCGCATTATCTTTTATGCCTACATCTTATCCTTACACTGTAGAATTTTCTTATCAAACAACAAATAAGAATACTGTTTTTTTACCCGATTTTGTGCCTTTTAATGATCTGAATACATCTTTGGAATCTTCAGAATTTATCATAAACAACAAATCAGGTATAGAACTACGTTCCAAAGTGTACACATCTCCATTTAGTTATACTTCTGTCATAGAGGCAGGTGATGCAGCCACAAAGACGTATGCTTATAAAAATGTACCTGCGATTGATGAAGAAATCTTGCTTCCTAAACTAGTAAAGATATTACCAAAAGTGAGTTTTTCACTTACGAAGTTTAATTTGGAGGGCAAACAAGGAAGCATCAATGATTGGGCTGAATTTGGATCTTGGTATTACAATAGCATCCTAAATCCAGTATCACTGTCTACACCTGATATTAAAGCTGAAGTCGCAAAATTAAATTTGCGAGGTACAACTGAAGAAAAGGTAAAAAAATTATATCAATACATGCAAGCAAAGACAAGATATGTATTTGTTGGGCTAGGTATTGGTGGATGGCAGCCCATGTTACCAGATGAGGTGCATAAAAAGGGATATGGTGATTGTAAAGGACTTACCAATTACATGAAAACGCTGCTGGATGAAGCTGGAATTCCTTCCTACTATTCCGTTATTAATTCTAATGAAAGTCCTGTTTCTTTTGATCCTAATTTCCCAAAGATGGGTGGAAACCATGTGATTTTGATGGTACCCACGGACAATGGCAATATTTGGTTAGAAAACACTTCACAAGTAATTGCTTTTAATCATTTAAACCGTTCTACAACGGATAGAAACGTATTATCCATTAGAAACAAAGGAATCGAGTTGATGAATACGCCTTCATATGCAGGTCATCAAAATAAGGAAATCTTACATTTGAAAGTTTTACTTAATGAAAATAATTCTATTACAGGGGAAGGAAATTTTAATTATACAGGAAGTCAATATGATTACTCTTTGGGATATGTCAATTTAAGTCATAAAGAAAGAAATGATGCGCTAAAAAAGCAAATAGATGTGTTGGACTTGGAGAATATAGAAATGAATAATTTTGAAAATGATAAAGACAAAGCGATCATCAAATTCGGAATAATCTTTAAGGCAAATAATTACGCGAAAAATGCTGGGAATAGTATGATTTTTCGTGCTGTACCTATATTCTCTAATCCAGTATATAAAATAGATAACAAACGTACTTTACCATTTGAGTTAAGGCAATCTTTCGAAGATGAACAGAAGGTAAGTTTTGTTGTACCTAGGAATTATAAAATAGATGAAATGCCAGATAATATTTCTCTCTCCTCTGAATTTGGGTCCTATCAACTTAATTTCACTAAAATTGGTAATGAAATAATGGTAGATAGAAAATTGACCATCAACAAAGGTTTGTACCCAAAAGAGAAATATAATGATTATATAGGTTTTAGAAAACAAACGCTCAATATGGATAACTCTAAGATATTAATTACAAAACAATAATTATGAGGAAAAAAATAGTGCTTTTATTATGTAGTTTTCAAATTATAATATTATCTGCTCAAAAATACGAATTTCTTAATGTACCAAAATTTAACGAAGCTGATCTCACAAAACAAAAATCTCTAATTGATGAAACTGCTCCTGCAGAAATTATCTATCGATCTTGTTATTTTAGAATTGATAATGAAAAAAATAGGTTATTAAAAACGTATAATTATAAAGTAAAAATTTATGATAAAGATAAGGCTGAAGATTGGTTAAATTTAGAGATACCACTCTATAAAAATTCTACAGGTGAAGAATCATTAGCTAAAATAAAAGCGTATACACATAATGTAGAAAATGGTAAGCCAATTTCAACAATAGTAGATAAGAGCTCTAAATATAAAAGCAAAGAGAGTAAAAATATTACTATTAATAAATTTGCATTTCCTAATGTGAAAAATGGATCCGTAATAGAGTATGAATACCAGGTAGAATCACCATTTTACTTCTCACTTCCACAATTCATAATTGAGACCAATACTCCCTCATTGTATACAGAATATGTTTTAGATGTTCCATCAAATATCTCTTATAACATTAATTATACAGGTAGTTTAAAGCCAAAATATAGAGTTATTGAAGAAAAAACAATATATGGAGCATTACATAAAACGTATAGATTTGGTTTTGATAACTTGAAAGCGTTCAAAACGGAGAAACATGTAAAAAATGATGATAATTATAGAACCAAGATTGATGCAGAAGTGCATTCAACAAATTTTAGTGAGCTTAAACTATATTCTTCATCATGGGACAAAATAAAGGACAGATTATATCAAGATGATGAATTCGGAGGCGAACTAAGAAAAAATAGTATAATAAAAGAGATAATGCCAAAGGAACTTTTAGAGATTAAAGATACCATGGAAAGGGCTAACTCTATATTTAAATTTGTCCAAAAAACATTCACTTATAATGATAAAAGAGGTATCTACACTGAAGATGGTATTAAAAATTTAATTAAAACTAAAATAGGAAATGCAGCAGAAATCAATTTATTGCTTGTAGGCATGCTTCGTTTGGCTAAGATTGAGGCAGATCCCATGCTCATTTCTACTGTTGGTAATGGGCTCATTAACCTTTCATCACCAAATATTTCTAACCTAAATTTTGTTATTGCAGTATTTGAAGTAGATAAAGGAATTCATGTTTATGATGCAACATCAAAGCAATCCGCAATGGATGAATTGCCTCCTAGAGATTGGAATAAATATGGAATCATAATCAATAAGGAGAAAGCAAAGCAAATAGAAATGAATAACTCTAAACCTAGTATTACTTATCTTACAGTGAATGCAAAAATAAATGAAAATGGTACCGTTTCTGGTAAATATTCCGACCGAGATACGGGAACTTTTGCGATGCTTGTAAAAGAGCAATATGATGAAAGTGCGGATAAATACAAAAAAACATACAAGGATAACTTCTCAGTAGATTTTGACAATATTGAATCTAAAGTTTTAGAAAGTGGGGATTTTGAGAGTACAATGAATTTTTCTTCCAATGATATGATTGATAAAGTAGGTAAAAAAATGATCATCAATCCATTGTTATTTTTAGGTAAAAGCTCTAACGAATTCGATCAAACTGAAGAAAGAAAATTCAATATAGATTTTGTCTCACCGTATTCTAAAGTAAAAAAAGTAGTTTTGGAGATCCCAGAAGGATATATTGTGGACGAACTTCCAAAAGAAAAGAAAATTGTCACTCAAGATAAAGAAATTTCTTACAGTTATGAAGTTAACCAAAAAGGTAATAATTTAGAAATTATCTCCACTATCAAGGTTGAGAGTGCAGAATATCCTAAAGAGTATTATCCTGCCTTCAAGCAAATATGGGGTACGGCAGCAAAAAGCGAAAACCAAGTCATCAGTTTAGTGAAAAAATTAAATTAATTATTCTTCGCTCATGATCAAACCATTCAGAAATGAATGGTTTTTCTTTTTCATATCTTCACGGCTAATTTATTTAAATGAAAAGAACACATTACTTCATTTTTATTTCTACTGTTATATTTATAATCGGATGCCGAAAAGGAATCACTCAAACTGATGAAAAGACATATAATGAAATCCTAAAAGTAGATTCAGTTTCCGTTAAAGATTCTTTAATGGTTAATAATACATTGATTGCAAGTTATTATTCCAGTTTATTGATTTTTGATGAAGATATAAGTAAAGCGATGTTAGATAGCATCTATTTGCCTTTTTCAAATTTGAAAACATACAATAAAGAGCATATTTCTAGATGGCAGAATACTGATAAAGTAAGCTTTTTTCAAAACTTTAAAAACCAAACAAAGGAATATAGCGCATCAACCCAAAAGGATACTTTTTGGTTTTCCAAACACGTTATGAAAGTGAGGTCTTACAAAAATGGATTCTTACAAATCAACTACGACCACATTCAAGAAAAGGGAAAAGCTGGTGTAGAAACCATCGTTAATGAAAAAATCTTCGATCTTTATCATGAAAAGGTTTTACGTCTTCAAGATGTAACTTCAATACCAAATTCTAGATTATCACAGTTACTGATGAAAAATATCGATAAAATAGCCAACTTACAAAAGAATACTCTTTCACCAATTAAAAATTCTGATGCGATCATGGTTGAAACAATTCCAGTAACTGATAATTTTTATTTTGATGAGCAGGGTATTTATTTTCACTATAATCCATTTGAAATTGCTGGATATGGAGTAGGAGACATCATCATTCCTGTCTATTGGAAAGAACTACAAGGTACTTTAAATAATGATTTTTCTAAAAGAATTAAGATTTAAAATCGCTAAAATTATGCATTATTGATGATCATTTAATACTTTTGCGATAATGGAAAACGTCGCCTTTATCATCAATCCCTATTCTGCTAAGAAAAATTATAAACCTCTACTTGAGGAATTAAAAAATAAAGTTGAGAATGTTCAGTATTATATCTCAGAATCCATTTTAGGAACTGATGAATATATCAAAAAAAATATGAAATTAGTTGATATTTTTGTGGCGATAGGAGGCGACGGAACTATATCTACAATAGCCAAGAGCTTAATTAATACGGACAAAATATTGGCAATATTTCCGGCAGGATCTGGAAATGGTTTTTCTAATGAAACACATTTTAGCAAAAATTTGGATGATTTGCTAGTGAAAATTCAAAGCAAAAAATCCAGAAAAATTGATACCTTCACTGTTAACGATAAGCTTTCTATTAACGTTTCGGGCACAGGCTTTGATGGTAAAGTGGTGAAGGAATTTGAAAAAACGAGTAGGGGTTTTAAAAATTATATAATAGTTTCTTTAAAAACATTTTTTAGTTATCATCCTATTACTGTTCATTTTCCCGATCCCAATTTTGAAAAATACAATGGAGAATACCTAATGCTGAATATTGCCAACACGCGTCAGTTTGGTAACAATGCCTATATTGCGCCTATGGCGAGCAAAAGTGACGGATTGGTAGATCTTGTTTTGGTGAAAAAATTTCCTGTTTTTTATTCAGGCCTTTTCGCGTACAGAATGTTTACCAAAAAATTAAAAACCAATAAATACATTACTTATCTTCCTATTTCTGAGATAAAATTTGAAGTTAACACCAAAAATTGGCATCTAGATGGAGAGTACAATTCTATAGAATCTCCCATTCATATAAAAGTTCAGCCTTCAAGTTTGCGAATTTTAATTTAATTTGCCTGAATTAGTTTATGTCTTCAAATATATAGTTTTTTTTCATTAAAAATTTTGGTATATAATTCATTTTGTGAATAATAACCGACAGAGTTTGATGAATAGTAACCGACAGAGTTTGATGAATAATAATTTTATGACAAAAATTATCTGCTATTTTACACTTTAAGTTTCATTATAGGAGGCAAAATAATTACTTTTGCTTTTATCAACTAATACTTAATAAATATGGAGTCGTACACCGAAAAAATCCTTATTACTGGCGCTTTAGGCCAAATTGGTACAGAACTTACCAACAAATTGGTAGAAATTCATGGAGCAGATAATGTAGTGGCTTCTGGATTGGATAGATACCAGAAAGGGATGACCTCGGCGGGTCATTATGAAAGAATGGATGTTACCAATACTCAGTTGGTAAGACAAGTAATCAGCGATTACGAAATCACTACTGTTTATCATCTAGCTTCCCTTTTATCAGGAACCTCAGAAAAACAGCCATTATTCGCATGGAAATTAAATCTTGAACCGCTTATTCATTTTTGCGAAATGGCTAAAGAAGGGTTGTTAAAAAAAATCTTTTGGCCGAGTTCTATTGCAGTTTTTGGAAAAGGAATCCCAAAGAATGACGTAGCGCAAGAGGTCGTACTAAATCCTACAACGGTGTATGGGATTTCCAAAATGGCGGGTGAAAAATGGTGTGAGTATTATTTTGATAAATATGGAGTAGATGTAAGAAGTATCCGATATCCTGGTTTAATCTCTTGGAAAACACCTGCAGGCGGTGGAACTACGGACTATGCGGTAGAAATTTTCTATGAAGCAGTAGAATCGGGAAAATATACAAGCTTTATCTCGGAAGATACTGCTATGCCCATGTTGTATATGGATGACGCCATCAAAGCGACATTACAACTCATGGATGCGCCTCAAGAAAATCTTACCATAAGATCTTCTTATAATTTGGGAGGGATGTCTTTCACTCCAAAAGAATTAGCCAGCGAAATTAAAAATATAATTCCAGAATTTGAGATCGATTATAAGCCCGATTTTAGACAAGCAATCGCAGACTCTTGGCCTTCGTCTATAGATGATTCTATTGCAAAGAAAGATTGGGGATTGTCTTACGATTTTGGAATATCTGAGATGTCAGCTGATATGATAAAAAATCTAAAAGTGAAATTATCTAAGTGATATTTTACTTTAAATATAGAATATTAAAATATTGATATTCAATTAATAATAAAAATTAACTAAAATTTGGTTTAAATGATATTGCTAACTTTCAACATAATTCCAGTTGTGGCTAAAACGAAGGGAAATGTATTTCTAGATGACTATGAAAGGTTGAAAATTTTGGAAGCAAACGTAAAATCGCTTTTAATTATATTGGATATTCATGAAACTAAAGTTACTTTTTTTATAGAAATTTCTATTGTTGAAAAGTTACTGAATCTTATAAAAGCAATTTCATCCCAAGGGCATGAAGTTGCTTTTTATAATAAAGATTCTACACAGCAAAGTATTGAAGACGTCAAAAAAATGACGGAAGATTTACTAGAAAAAAATATAAGAGGCATCCGCGAGAAAAAGGTTACACTCTCTTGGGATCTAGTGAAAAATTTTGGATTCAACTATATTTCAAATATTGATAATGCAAATATTTTATTCCCATTCAAAAGGTTAAAAAGAGATACCGAGATTATAGAAAAAATGGGAATCAGTATTATCCCAGAAAGTATTTCTCCTTATAGTCAACTTCCTTATAACGATTTTGTTTTTCAAGTCTTACCAATGAAATATTATCAAAATATGGTTTTTGAAACCTTGAAGAATGACGATTTCGTGCTGATTTATTTAGATGTTTGGCAATTTACCAACCTAGAAAAATACCATTTTGATATTCCTTTTTATAGAAAATATAATTCGGGCAAAAAAATGGAAGATAAGTTGGAAGAATTTTTAACTTGGATCAACCAGAAGGAGATGGCAACCTCTAGAATGAAAGATTATCTATTTTAGTCTAAACTACCATTATGGAAGGTACTTTATTTTACGCCAATTCAAATACCGTAATTTCAGGCAAAACACCTACTCTTCCCGGGTATCCCAAGACTCCAAATCCTCTATTAACATACAATTGTCTTCCTTCGCTTTCGTACAAATCTGCCCATTTTGGATATTTATATTGAACGGGTGACCATTTTACATTTTTTAAATCTAGACCAAATTGCATTCCGTGTGTATGGCCAGATAGCGTAAGTTGTACTTCAGTCGCATGCTTTTTTACCACATAATCAAAGTGAGTAGGATCGTGACTCATTAAGATTTTTGCCGCGTCAATGGGCACATCTCTTAGGGCTTCATCTAGATCTCCAAATTGAGGAAATGGTTTTATCCCCCAATTTTCTACTCCCAAAATATAAAGTTTTTCCCCATCTTTTTCAATGATTCTATTTTCATTTCTTAAAACCTCAAATCCTGCTCTATTTTGGTAATTAATTAATTTATCTAGATTGTCAATTTTTGCTTGAGGTGATTCCCACTTTACATAATCACCATAATCATGATTACCTAGCACAGAAAACTTCCCATCTTTTGCGTTAATGTTAGAAAATAAAGGTATAAATGGTTTAAATTCTTCGCATACATCATTCACAAGATCCCCTGTAAAAAGAACTAAATCTGGTTTTTGTTGGTTGATAAGTTCAATAGCGTGGGTTAATTTTTTAGGATTTGCAAAACTTCCACTATGAACATCAGAAATTTGGATAATTTTATAACCTTTGAAGCTTTTGGGTAAATTCTTTATTTTCACTTTCACTCTTCTCACAGTATGTCGGTATTTTCCAAAACTGATTCCATCTATGAATAATCCGGATAATAGACCCCCTAATCCAAGACCAACAAGACTCAAAAACTTTCTTCTTTCGGGAAAATAATTGTCTGCTGGTTTGAAATATCCTGCTACATAACCTCCAGCCCTGAATATATCATCTACCAAAAGAAGTAAAATGACAAATATTTTTGGTAGTATAAGAACTAAAAATAAACTTATTGTAAACTGCACTCTCGCAGTATCTTTATCTCCTCTTTGGAAATGGGAAATCTCATAAGCAAAAACAGCGTATATGGATAAAGAAAGAATCCAATAGGAGAGTTTTATCCAAAAGTTATCTGTTAATGTACGGATTGCTTGATAAATATATATTTCTAAAAATAGAAACATTGCCGTGATAATAAGAAATGTTTTTTGCATATAATTCAGTTAAAAAAAGCACAACGGATAAAACCCATTGTGCTATTACAATATTATTAAAATTTAATAGAAAGCTAAGGAAATTTATAAATAATAGCATTTATGTTCATACCTGCACCTACAGACGCCATCAAAATGTGGGTATCATCTGAAAAGGTGTGACCTTCCATATTTCCTTTAATTATCATATCGAACATTGTTGGAATTGTTGCTACAGATGAGTTTCCAAACTTTTGTATCGTCATTGGAGCAATAGAATGGTCATAATCTTTGATGTCATATAATTTATGAAGTCTATCAATCATCGCATAATCCATCTTTGCATTTGCTTGATGTATTAATATTTTATCAATATCTATCAATGAAAGTTTTGCATCATCTATAGTCTCTTTAATGGCAATAGGAACATTTTTGAGTGCGTATTCATAGATTTTACGGCCTTTCATGCTGATGTATAATCGCTCTCTTTCTAAGTTTTTATTTAGGGATGGCGTACTATCTAGGTATTGTAATTCTGGTCCATTATCGCATAACGTATTGTGCGTAATAATCCCGACATTTTCCTTTTCAGTAGCTTGGGCTATTACTGCACCAGCACCATCAGCAAATATCATTTTGTTCCTATCATAAGGATCAGTAGTACGGCTTAGTGTCTCTGAGCCTACTACCAAAATAGTTCTGGCAACTTTAGCCTTAATTAAATTATCTGCCAGGATTAAAGCTTCTACCCAACCAGGACATCCAAAAATCATATCGTAGTTGATGCATTTTCTGTTTTTGATGCCCAGCTTATTTTTCAATTTAGCAGACATACTAGGCATAAAGTTAACATAGCCCCCATGATTGATATCCCCAAAATTGCTAGCATAAATAATGTAATCAATCTCTTCTTGATCTATATTGGCATCTGCAATCGCTATTTTGGAAGCTTCATAACCCATATCAGAGTTAATCATATCTTCGTCAATATATCTTCTGGTTTCTATTTCTGTAATTTCTACAAACTTTGAAATTATTTCGTCATTAGGTTTGTCTATTTTCTCTCCATCATCTGTCAAGAATTCGGAGTTTAGAAAGTAATCACTTCCAATAACTCTTGTAGGAATGTAAGATCCTGAACCAATAATTATCGTATTCGGCATTCGTTTAAATTATTTTTAAGGATGCAAAGTTAATCATTAATATTAATAAGATAGAATTAAAAATATTATTAAATTTGCAGAAATTGTTCTTACCAATCTATGAAAAACAATCCATCTCTTAGAGGTTTACTCGTCGCAGCAGGAGTTTTTATATTTGCATTTGCCATCTATAACTTTTTTCTTGCCAAAAAAAATTACTATTTAGTAGATAATCCTACACCCAACACTTTTTATTACAAGATAAACAACGGCTCCGAAAGCGTCATTTCTGCAGGTCAATTTGTTAATGTAGATTTGAAAAAAGGAAAAAATTCTATCAAAGTATTTGATCAGAATAAGAAATTACTCTATGATTCTGCATTTGAAGTGAAAAAAATTAGAGGTCTAATTAACATCGCTCATAACGATTATTACATCAATCGTCAATATTATGGATACAATCTTAAAAAAGATTCATTACTTTTGGCATTAGATAAAACTAAAATCGATGGTAAAATGTATTTTGGTGCTCCAAAGCATTTTAATAAGCTTTACACAGAAGATTTTTATTATAATGTCGACGAGGATTACGACAAAGTAATTAAAAATATTGATAATGTAGAGTCTCGCTCCAAGATTTTTAGAAAACAAGATTACCTTAATTATTATAAAGAATATTACACGTTTTGACAAAAGACATCAACAAAGTGACACCTTACGACTCGGATTCTAGCAAAAAGAGTCAGGTAGAAGACATGTTCGACAATATTGCGCCCAAATATGATCTCTTGAATCATGCGTTATCTATGAAAATAGATGTGCTGTGGAGAAACAAATTGGTGAATATGATGAAAGCTGATGCTCCCAAAGAAGTTTTGGATGTAGCAACAGGGACAGGAGATTTGGCCATTACCGTTCAAAAAGGAACTAAGGCTAAAGTAGTAGGTTTAGATTTATCGCAACAAATGTTAAATGTTGGTGTAGATAAAATAAAAAAACTTAAATTAGACGGCGAAATTTCTATGCAAAAAGGAGATGCAGAGAATCTTCCATTTGAGAACAATAGGTTCGATGCGGTATCTGTAGCATTCGGTGTAAGGAATTTTGAAAACTTGCCTAAAGGTTTATCAGAACTTAGAAGAGTAGTGAAAGAAAATAAAAGTGTTTATATACTAGAATTTTCGAAAGTAGAGGGGTTTTTGGGACCATTTTATATGTTTTATTTCAAAAATATATTACCAGCAATTGGTAGATTGGTTTCTAAAGATGATAGGGCGTACACATATCTTCCAGATTCTGTAAATGCTTTTCCGTTTGGAGAAAAGATGAAACAAATACTTTTGGATACAGGATTTAAGAAAGTAGAATATAAAAAATTAAGTTTAGGTATAGCCACCATTTACAAAGCAACAAAGTAACCTATGAATAAATTTCTATTAAAAGCTCTGGTTTTAGCCTCAGTTAGTATTGCATCTTTTGCAGACGCTCAATTCAGAACCCGTGACAGGATGGACAAGTTGGAAGATTTTGACCAACAAACTTTCAGTTGGGGTTTTTATTTGAACGGAAATATACTAGACTACAAAGTTGTCTTAGACCCTAGATATGGGATGAAAGACAACCAAAACCTTGTTTCTACAAAATCGAGTACAAGTTTTGGAGCTGGTCTTATCGCAAAGTTTAAGTTGAATGATTATCTAGATGTACGTGTAGAGCCAGGCTTGCAGTTTGCACAAAGACAATTGATATTCAATACACAATCAAACGATATATACCAAGATGGAAGTTTAACGAATCCTGCCTTTATACCAATTGCACTGACAGAAAAAGATAGAGTGAGAGAGATTAAATCTACTTTGGTGGATGTACCTGTATTATTGGAGTTCCATGGACAGAGATGGTACAACTCTAGACCTTATTTTGCTGCAGGTGTCAATTACATTATGAACCTACAATCCAACTCGGATTCTGCTGATGACAATTTGCAACAAGTTTTCAGATCTACAACACACAATTTTGCATGGTCTGCAGAGATGGGAATTCAGTTTTATTTTAATAAATTTAAATTGACTCCCGGGATTAGAGGAACGTTCTTTATGAATAATGAGATCGTTGCAGATAATGCAACTACAGCACCTTATTGGGCGTCTGCTGTATCTACATTACAAACTAGAGCAATCATGTTTGTATTGAAATTCGAATAATTTAATACAAAAATTATATACAATGGAGGTGCATGGCATCTCCTTTTTTATTTTCATACCAAAATATAGATACATTTATTTTTGTTAGTCTTAATAATTTCATATTTTTGCTATTAGTTAGAATAATAAATACCTGAAATGCTTCGCGAATTAGAAAACAATTTTGCAGAATTAGAAAGAAAAATTTTGATGCTTCAAAAGAATTACCAAAGTCTTACTGAAAAATTATATGAGTTGAATAACGAGCATGAAGATTTGAAAAAGAAGTACAATGAAGAGAGAAAAAAAAATCAGGTATTAGCAGAAGAACAGAAGAAAATAAAATTGTATTCGGCAATATCAGGAAATCCTGAACACAATAGACTTATGAAGAGCCATATCAATAGATTGGTAAAAGAAGTAGACTTTTGTATTGCACAGCTTCAAAACAGTGGATTATAATGGAGGTAAGAAGAATAACCATCAATATTGCAGGAAGAGTATATCCTCTGAATGTACCCGCAGCTGAAGAAGAAACTTTACGCAAAGTAGGGAAGCAGATAGAAAATATGATTAAAGACTTTGAACAAAATTTCGATGTTAGAGATAAACAAGATGCCTTAGCCATGTGCGCCCTAAAATTGGGAACCAATGCCGAAGTACTTTCTCTAAGCAACGAAAGAAATATAAAATCATCTACTGCAAGATTATCCAAGATTAATCAGACATTGGATGAAATAGGAAAATAGATTTTTTTTCCTGAAAAACCTGCCTACAATAGTTCTAACACATTAAAGGTAAACTCAACGCTAAATAAATGCCGAACAAATGTCCATCGAATGGCGTGCCGGGTTCCCGGATTACAAACAGTGGAAATCAGTTCAAATCGTGTTGATTAGGAGTTTACTCTATATCTCTGGATTATTGTAGGCTTTTTTATTTTTAAAATATTAGACAAATAAAAACTGAATTAAATATATGACAACACCCATTATAGTAGGCTTACTATGCTTGATTATTGGTGCGATTTTGGGGATGATATTCTCAAAAAGCTCACTCAATACTAAAGCTACCTTTATCATAGATGACGCAAAGAAAAATGCCGAAAATCTACTTGAGAAAGCGAATGTACAAGCTGAATCTATCAAAAAAGAAAAAAATCTACAGGCTAAAGAAAAATTTTTAGAATTAAAATCTCAGCACGATGCAGATATACAGGTTCGCGAGAGAAAAATGCAAGAGGCTGAAAAAAGAGTAAAAGACAAAGAAAATAAATTGAATGATGAGCTGAGCAAAGCGGGCAAGTTGGAGAAAGACTTGGACCGCCAGATTGCCGATTATGCTCACAAAAATGATATTTTAGAGAAAAAACAAGCTGATCTTAATTCTGCTACAGCAAAGAAAGTAGAAATTCTTGAGAGAATCTCCAACTATACAGCTGAAGAAGCAAAAAGCGAACTGGTAGAAACCATGCGCTCGGAAGCGAAAACAAGAGCACAAGCCCATGTACAAAGTATCATGGAAGAAGCCCAATTGAATGCTAAAAATGAAGCTAGAAAAATTGTCATTCAAACGATACAGAGAATTGGTACTGAGCAAGCCATTGAAAATTCGGTTTCTGTATTTAACATTGAGTCTGATGAAGTAAAAGGTAGAATCATTGGTAGAGAAGGTAGAAACATCCGTGCGTTGGAAGCAATGACGGGGGTAGAAATCATCGTAGATGATACTCCAGAGGCTATTTTATTATCTTGTTTTGATCCGGTAAGAAGAGAAATTGCAAGATTATCTTTACACAGATTGGTAACTGATGGAAGAATTCACCCAGCTAGAATTGAAGAAGTAGTAGAGAAAACCAAAAAAATGATTGAAGAAGAAATCATTGAAGTAGGTAAAAGAACTATTATTGACCTAGGAATTCACGGTTTACACCCAGAATTGGTAAAGATTATTGGTAGAATGAAATACCGTTCTTCTTATGGTCAAAACTTACTACAGCACTCTAGAGAAGTTGCTAATATTGCTGCAACAATGGCTGCAGAATTAGGATTAAACGTAAAATTAGCGAAAAGAGCTGGTCTCTTACATGATATCGGTAAAGTGCCAGAACAAGAATCTGAGCTTCCTCACGCATTATTAGGAATGCAATGGGCAGAGAAATACGGAGAAAACCCCGAAGTAATCAATGCAATTGGTGCTCACCACGATGAAGTAGAGATGACTTCATTGTTATCACCAATCATCCAGGTTGCAGATGCGATCTCTGGAGCAAGACCTGGAGCAAGACGTCAAGTTTTGGAATCTTATATCCAAAGATTAAAAGATCTAGAAGCTGCGGCACTAAGTTTTGATGGTGTTTCTAGCGCTTATGCAATCCAAGCGGGTAGAGAACTTAGAGTAATGGTAGAAAGTGGAAAAGTGAATGACGAAATTGCTTCTCAACTTTCTTACGATATCTCAGAAAAAATTCAGAATGAGCTAACATACCCAGGACAAGTAAGAGTAACAGTAATTCGAGAAACTAGAGCAGTAAATATCGCAAGATAATACTCACTAATTTATAAAAAGTCTTTCAATGCAAATTGAAAGACTTTTTTTTGTTTTTAAATAATAAAATATGACTCTTGATCTATATATTTTCTACTAATCGACAAACTATCGAATTAATCTCCAATAAATTGATCTTATTCTACAAAAAAGTAGAGGAGACCTACTTTATTTTTAGCCTAAAAAATCTTTTTAATATCAATTTCTCCACTTTCTTATTTCTGTAAAGTGTTTTCTCCCATTGATGAGCAAAGGTTCCCATTTCGGGAGTAATAGTACTGAGTTTGTGATAAGAATTTATAGCAGAAAGTTCCGAATTAAGAATTATTTCCGAAAACTCTTTTTTATTCTTACCGTAAAATGTACCATGATATCCGAAAAGCTCAATCTTTCTAAAACCCGATTCTGTCACTTTTTCAAATTCTCAAGGATTTTGTAGCAAAGGCTTCTCGGATGGTATATAATTGCAACCCTGCAACGTTTTATAAGAACGGTTTCATCTCGTCCTCAATTTGAGATCTCAGCTCCATTAGGCGTATAGCATAATGCTCTTGTTGTTTTTCCTCATCAGTTTCGGGGATCCATTTGGGCACAGGAAGTTTTTTACCGTTGGCATCTACAGCTACAAAAACTATGATACAGTGGGTCTTCTTATCAAATTCTGGCTGCTTTAGATTTCTAGAGAATACATTGATGGAAATATGCATACTAGAAGAGCCTGTATAGATGATATGAGCTTCCACTTTTACAATTTCTCCAATCTTTATTGGTTCGTAAAAACGGATGCCTCCAACATAAACTGTTACCGAATAATTCCCGCTCCAAGTTGTTGCACAAGCATATCCTGCTTGGTCTATCCATTTCATTACACTTCCTCCATGTACATTTCCTCCATAGTTAACATCTGATGGCTCGGAAATGAACTGAAAAGTAACTGGTTTATTGTCCATTTATTATAAAATTTTCTTAAAGATATTAATAATAATCAATAAGTCATATTTTATTCGTTTATTTACAATGGAAATTATTATATTGTCAAAATGTTCAATATTTGAACTTAAATTATAAATAAAAAATTATATTATACAGATGAAAAAAGTATTTTATCTTAATAGTTGTGATACCTGTCGAAAAATAATAGCAAAATTTGATCTAAGAGACTGGGAACTTCGTGAAATAAAGAAAGAGCCAATTACTCTAGAAGAAGTAGAAGCAATGTTTAAAATCACTAATTCTTATGAAGATTTATTCAGCAAAAAATCTACTCAAATAAAATTGAGAGAATTAGATTTGAAAACAATGGGTGAAGACGATTACAAAGAATTATTGTTAGATCACTACACATTTTTAAAACGTCCAGTTTTCCTTACAGATTCAGAGATTTTCATCGGAAACGATAAGAAGAACATCGAAAATTTAAGAGCATACTTTAACGGGTACTAGAAATTAACTTTTTTCTATTCAACATAAAAGAACCGCAAAAATTCAATTTCTGCGGTTCTTTATATTTTGATAACGTTAACTATGCTACGAAAGGCATTTTTACCACTTTTGCAGGGATATTTTTGTTTCTCACTTGGATGAAAATCTCAGAGCCTAATTTGAAGTAAGGCTTGTCGATAATTGCGATACCCAAACCTATTTTCTTCATTGGAGATTGAGTACCAGAGGTTACTTTACCAATTATTTTACCTTCTGCGTCTACTACAGCATAGTCATGTCTAGGAACTCCTTTATCTTGAAGTTCGAAACCAACCAATTTTTTTGTGATTCCTTCTTCTTTTTGTTTTGCAAAAATCTCTTTAGAAACGAAATCTTTATCGAATTTTGTAATCCAGCCCAATCCAGCTTCCATAGGAGAAGTCTCATCATTAATGTCCATTCCGTATAAGCAAAATCCTTTTTCTAGCCTTAGGGTATCTCTGGCAGCCAAACCACAAGGGATAATTCCATCTTCAGCACCAGCTTCTATAATAGCATCCCAAAGTTTTACTGCGTTTGCATTATCAAAATAAATCTCAAATCCACCACTCCCTGTATAACCTGTGTTAGAAATAATTACATTTTCTACACCAGCTACATTTCCTAC
The DNA here is from genome assembly GCF_045629545.1 of Chryseobacterium sp. GTDB lineage: Bacteria > Bacteroidota > Bacteroidia > Flavobacteriales > Weeksellaceae > Chryseobacterium. The sequence goes on from NZ_JAZQRK010000023.1 coordinate 16,839, forward strand.
TGTAAAGTTGTAATAAGGAATTTCAGAAAGGTTTGTTTCAGTTAATTTTTGAAGAATTTCTGTTGCTTTTGGACCTTGTATTGCTAATAATGACATGTCATCAGAAGAATTTGTCATCTTGGCCCCGAAAGTATTGTATTTTGAAATGTGATTCCAATCTTTCTCAATATTTGAAGCATTTACCACCACAAAATATTTATCCTCTTCCATTTTGTATACGATAAGGTCATCTACAATACCTCCATCTTCATTAGGAAGACAAGAATATTGTGCTTTACCATTCTCTAATGTATCTACATTATTAGTAGTAACGTATTGTAATAGCTCTCTAGAACCCGCACCTTCAATGAAAAACTGTCCCATGTGAGATACATCAAATAACCCTGCTTTTTCTCTTACAGCAAAATGCTCTTCTGTTACTCCAGAATATTGTACAGGCATATCATATCCTGCAAACGGTACAATTTTCGCTCCCAATGCAACGTGTTTTTCGTACAAAGCTGTTTTTTTCATGTTTTAATTGATTATTTTTAAATTTTTACTAATTTTTTTGTTTATTTTTTTATCTTGAAAGTATTGAAGGTATCATTGAATAAATTCAGATAGTTCCCGTTCCAATATTTTTTTTCACAATTGATAGAGATGATGTAAAGGTCTTCATTTTTTTGAAATACCTTAGTTATCCAATATAGGTTCTGATGAGAATCAAAATATTCATAATAATATTGGGTATATCCTTTTTTACTGCTGCTGCTTTTAACCTTACTTTCATCTTCCTGCGAATGATGCAGGGACAACACAAATTTCTTAATATTATCCTTTTCGATTTTTAGATCGTGGTATTCGGATATGGTAATGGCTCCTATCTCATTGCTAGGATAGATATTGACAATACCAGCATCTTCCGTTTGCTTCCATGTGTCGGGTATATTTATCGTATAATTACCATGATCATAAACTTCTTTTTTAAAATTTTGAGAATAAAAAGCGTTGCTGATTAATAAAGCTAAAAATAAACTTAATTTTTTCATAGTACATTCAAAAATGATGTTTGTATGCTTCGAGTATAATTTTAAACCACTGTGTAAACCTTTCGGGATGGTCAGCAAGCTCTTGATCCAAATCTTGCATAGAAATATATCTCACAGATTCAACTTCCTCTACATTTATTTGAAATTCTTCATTGTAAACGCCAGTAAAAACATAGTCGAGTTCATGTTCCCATAGTCCTCCACCCACATCCGCTTTATAGATGAAATTGAATTTTTCTTCAATTTTTGCATCAATTCCAAGCTCTTCCTTCAATCTACGTATGGCGCCATTATAATAAGATTCTCCATCGCGAGGATGAGAACAAACAGCATTGGTCCATTGTCCTGGAGAGTGGTATTTTTGTTCAGCTCTTTTTTGAAGAAGCATTTCTCCTTGATCATTAAAGAGAAAAACCGAAAATGCACGATGAAGCAAACCATTCACATGAGCCTGCTGCTTTTCCATTAGACCCAATACTTCATCCTTAGGATTTACTAAAACTACAAATTCTTCCATTTCTACAAATTTAAGTTTAAATCATGATTTTGTAAAATTTTTGTTTCATTATTTTAAAATATCAATAAACTAGTTTTTATTTGATAAATAGTAGTGTAATTTATTGTAAATAGTGTAAGGAATATTGTTTTTTTATGGTTATATTTCTTGTGATAATTCAATTTGACTGTTATTTTCAACTGATAAACTGTAACTTTGTAAGACAAAAATTTAATAATGCAGTTAGAATACATTGAGAATATCAGTCCGATTCTAAAAGATGGAGTGAAGAATTATTTAATTGACATCGATGGTACCATTACCGAAGATGTTCCTAACGAAAAACCTGAAAAAATGGTTACTTGCGAGCCTTTTGCAGATGCGCTTATCACAATCAACAAATGGTATGACGAGGGTCACCAAATCTGTTTTTTTACTTCTAGAACAGAAGATTTAAAGCAAATTACCATAGATTGGCTTGACAAGCATGGTTTTAAGTATCACAGTGTCTTGTGTGGTAAACCAAGAGGAGGAAACTACCATTGGATAGACAATCATTTGGTAAAAGCTACTAGATATAATGGTAAATTCACAGATCTCATTGAGAAAAAAGTAACTATAGAGGTTTTTAACGACTAATAATTCGAACAAAAGATAAATTGTAAACATGAAAGTTTTAGCAAACGATGGGTTAGATCAATCAGGTATTGATGCATTAACCAAGAATGGATTTGAAGTGATAACGGCTAAGGTGCCTCAAGAATCTTTGGTAGTTTTTATTAATGAGCATAATATACGTACCCTATTAGTACGTAGTGCAACACAGGTAAGGAGAGATATTATAGATAATTGTCCGTCTATAGTGATTATTGGTAGAGGTGGTGTTGGTATGGATAATATTGACGTGGATTACGCCAGAGAAAAAGGAATTCATGTGATCAATACCCCTGCAGCTTCATCAGAATCTGTAGCAGAGTTGGTTTTTGCACATTTTTTTTCTGGTGCAAGATTTTTGCAAGATTCTAATAGAAAAATGCCTATTGAAGGCGATACTCGTTTTTCTGAATTGAAAAAAGCATACGCTGCAGGTATAGAATTGAAAGGTAAGACAATTGGTATTGTAGGGATGGGTAGAATAGGACAAGAAGTAGCCAGAATTGCTCTTGGACTAAATATGCGCGTTATTGCAGCAGATAATATGATTGGTAAAGCTAGTATAAAAGTAAAATTCTACAACAACCAATTTATCAATGTAGATATAGAAACTGAGCCTCTTGAAGGTGTATTGAAACATGCCGACTTTATTACTCTTCATGTACCTGCACAAAAGGACGGATATATGATTGGTAAGCCTCAGTTTGATATGATGAAGGAAGGGGTGGCAGTTGTGAACTGTTCTAGAGGTGGTGTTATAGATGAGATTGCCCTTTTAGAAGCATTAGACTCAGGTAAAGTAAGATTTGCAGGTTTGGATGTGTTTATTAACGAGCCTACTCCTTCCAAAGAAATATTGTCTCATCCTAAGATTTCTTTGACTCCTCACACAGGTGCTTCTACTGTAGAAGCGCAGGATAGAATAGGTTTATCTCTGGCAGATCAGATCTCTAGTATTTTAAAAAGTAGCTAAAACAAAAGTTATAATTAATAATAAAAATCGCCGCAACTACTTTACGGCGATTTTTTATTGGTACGATTATTTGTTTTTAAGTAAATCTCTAATTTCCATCAATAGTTTTTGATCATCTGTAGGTCCAGCTGGAGCAGCTTCTTCTTTCTTTATAACTGTGTTTGCTCCTTTAATTATCCAAAAAAGCACCATTGCAATACACAAGAAGCTAATCACTGCAGATAAAAAGTTACCATAAGTAACACCATTCCATTGTAATTTTGCTATATTTTCAGCTCCTGCAGCTTTCAAAGCTGGGTTCAATAATAGAGGTGTGATTACATCTTCTACCAACGAGGAAACAATTTTACCAAATGCACCCCCAATGATTACACCGACTGCTAAGTCTAGTACATTACCTTTAAAAGCAAAAGCTTTAAAATCACTAATAAATCCCATAATTTATATTTTTAAATGTTTTAAGCAAAAGTATAATTTAAAACTTATAAACTTCGATGTTTTGCGGATTTTTTGTATGGTTAGAATTAAATTTTTGTATATAGTCGAAAACTGTTTTAAAAATCTAATTATTTTTGAGGTTAAATTTTATTTTTAATGGTGAATTATCGTTAATTAAAACTACCTGGTTCATCTGTACACTGATGATAAGTTTATTTATTCAGCAAAAAAAAGCCACAATTAATTTGTGACTTTCTATGATAAATGTGAGAAAATAGTTATTCTGGTTTACCATTTTCAGCTTCTGTAATTTTGTATTTTTTAGATATAATCATTATAATAATACCTGCTATTATAAACGGTATTGAAAGTACTTGACCAGTATTTAAGCTTCCTAAATGTATTTTTTCTAAACCTTGTGGCTCTTTTAAAAATTCTACAAAAAATCTAATTGCCCAAAGAATAATGAAGAACAGACCAAACAACCAACCTTGTTGATATTTCTTGTTCGTTTTATTATACAATACCCAAAGTAATACGAATAAACAGAAATATCCCATTGCTTCAAATAGTTGAGTAGGATAACGAGGGATTGTAACACCATATTCGCTGCTTTGCTGAGGGAAAAATAAGGCGAATGGAGAATTTGGATCTACAGGTTTACCAATGATTTCAGAATTGAAAAAATTTCCCATTCTTACAAAAGCACCACCAATTGCAACTACAATACCCAATCTATCAAATACCCAAAGTGGATTTTTTTTAATGATTTTAAACGAATACCAAAGCGTTGTTGCAATTACCATAATGGTTGCACCATGACTTGCCAGTCCTTGAAATCCTGTGAATTTCAATCCGCCTTTTGTGCTGATAGGTAAAAAAACACTCCAAAAATCTTCTTTGAAAAGTTCTGGTTGATAAAAGATAACATGTCCCATTCTTGCCCCCAGAATAGTTCCTATTAATGTCCAAGTGAAAAAAGGCTCAACATATTTCTCATTTACTTTATCAATTGCGTACATTTTGGTCATTAGGAAAAATCCTATTCCAAAAGCAAAAACAAACATCAAACTATAATAATGTAAAGTGAAAAATCCAAGATTAAGACCTACCGATGGATCCCAAATCTTAAATGGAGCATCAAAAGACAGTTGATCAGCAGCTGTAATAGGCTTGCTATTTTTAATAGCATATTTGTAAGAATCTACATTTTCTATAGACAATGGTGCATCTATAAGTTTGTAATCTTTATCTAAAAATTGATATCCACTATCTTTAAAACGCGTTAAAACCATAGCGCTACTATCAAAACTTTCAGAAGCAATATTAGATTTATTGAGAATAACGAAAACATTAGGATTAGATTTTTCCGCCGCAAAAGAATACAATTCTGCAAGATCTGAAGTTGCAAAAAGTTTTACCGGAATCGGGGTAGAATTCACCTTTAATGTGGCATCCGACAAACCAAATTCTTGGTTTTGTGCTAGCATACATTGCGATATCAATGCGAAGAGAACAAGATAAATTCTGAAGAAGAAATTTGTCATTTTTATAATTTATATTTTGAATATATTACTTTTTTGGAGGTACAGGATCATAACCACTTCCTCCCCAAGGGTGGCATCTTAGGATTCTTCTCACCCCATAATAAAACCCCATAAACAGACCATGCGTGTGTAGAGATTCTACCATGTAATGAGAACATGTAGGCTGATAACGGCAGTTTTTGGGTAATAATGGCGAAATAAACCATTGGTAAAATTTAATGAGAATTACCAAAGGTGCTGTTATGATTTTATTAACTGTGAGTTTCAAAGTATTACAAAAATAGACTAAAATTTTGAAAATTAGTTTAAATTTGTTAGAACTTTCATAACACATGACTCCATGTAAGCAGATGATTGTCTATCTATTTTACCAAAATAAATAAAAAACATTTTGAATCATAATATTCCGCTAGCAGAGAGATTACGACCAAAGAGCCTCGATGAAATTCTGGGACAAGAACATCTTACTGGAGAGAAAGGCACTATAAGAAAAATGTTGGATAATGATGCGCTTAATTCTCTCATACTTTGGGGACCACCAGGAACAGGGAAAACAACGTTGGCGGAAATTATTTCTGAACAATCGGGTCGCAAATTTTTCAAATTATCTGCTGTTTCTTCGGGTGTAAAAGATGTTCGGGATGTAATAGAAGATGCCAAAAAGCAAAACCTTTTTTCAGGGAAATCTCCCATATTATTTATAGACGAAATTCATAGGTTTAATAAATCTCAACAAGACTCTCTGCTCCATGCGGTAGAAAAAGGTTGGGTTGTACTCATCGGAGCAACCACAGAAAATCCCAGTTTTGAGGTAGTTTCTGCTTTGCTTTCTCGAAGTCAGGTTTATATTTTGAAAACTTTAAACTTTGAAGAATTAGAAAAATTAGCCAACATTGCATTTGAAAGATTTAACAAAGAAGAGAATACCAATTTTACCCTTCAAGATAAACAAGCTTTCATTCAGTATTCAGGAGGTGATGGTAGAAAACTAATTAATTCTGTAGAGCTGGTGCTTAATTATTACAAAAATATAAAGACGAAAAATATTTCAAATAATGATGTAATGGCAGTTTTGCAAGAAACCATGCATCTTTATGATAAAAATGGAGAACAACATTATGATATTATTTCAGCTTTTATAAAATCCATGCGTGGGAGCGATCCTAATGGCGCTGTCTATTGGCTAGCAAGAATGATTGCTGGTGGAGAAGACATAAAATTTATTGCGAGAAGAATGTTGATATTGGCGGCTGAAGATGTAGGTTTGGCAAATCCTCAAGCTTTGGTTATTGCTAATAATTGTTTTCAGGCGGTTGCTGTAATTGGTAACCCAGAAGCTAGAATATTATTATCTGAAACCGCTATTTATTTGGCAGTGTCGCCCAAGAGCAATTCAGCATATATGGCTATAGATGATGCTTTGGCTTATGTGAAGAAAACGGGAAATTTGCCTGTTCCTCTCCATCTTAGAAATGCTCCAACCCAATTGATGAAGAATTTGGATTACGGAAAAGAATACAAATATGCTCACGATTACGAAGGAAACTTTGTAAATCAGGATTTTTTGCCAGAAGAAATAAAAGATGAAAAATTTTATGAACCAGGGAATAACTCAACAGAAAATAAAATAAGAGACGAGCTCAATAAAAAATGGGGTAAAAAATAAAAAAAGCCGATATACAATTGTTGTACGTCGGCTTTTTTCATGTTTAGAAATATCTTATTTAATAGGGGTAGTAATAGCCAGAACTTTTTTACCGTCAATTACCTTTACTTCTACATTAGAGATGATATCTGCATAAATATTTGTTGAGGTATTGGAAAATTCGTATCCTTCAATAAAAACTGGAGTTTCTTTTGGTAGGTCATATTGCTCATTCATTGTAGCTAAAGATATGATATCTAGAGTACCATAATCTTTTTTGAATCTTGATTCCGTTAAACCATTATCAGCTAAAAAATCAAATTTTTTCAAATTGGAAGGCAAAGCAGCTTTGTTTTTGAAAACTGTAGAACTTTGTACATAGGCTTTATTGGCATTGAATACCGGTGCCGTACCTACTGCGTCGTTACATATTACAAATTTTACATTAGGGTTTTTTTGAGCAAACATTGTTGCTGAAGCAAAAATTAATAAAGAGTATAGGATTTTTTTCATAGTCAAAAAATATAAGTCTTAAAAACTTGATAAATATACTCGTTTTTTACAAAACAAGAACAAATATTTTAACAATATTTCGAAAATAATATGAATATTCATATTTCATTGATAATATATACAAATTTAACAGAGATTCATCTACATTTAATATAGTATCTACTAGGAAGAATTTATAATCTATCTAAATGATGTCAATATGACTTAACTCATCAAAAAAAATTAAACTCCTGTTTAAAATTATTTTTCAATCCAATTTTCTTCAATCATTTTCATTAAAAAATCTGGGCATTTTATGATTTTATTGTTCTCTGCGTTCAAAAAAAATAGGGTTGTACTTGCTTGTGTAATTTTTACACTTTCTTCGTTATATATTTCATAATCAAACTCTAATCTAACGCCTGGCTTTTTTCTCAAAAATGTATGAATTTCTAATTTTTGATCGTATAATGCTGGTTTTAAATACTTAATGTCATATTCCGAAACCGGAAGCCAAATTCCTGACTTTTCTATCTCATCATACGAAATCCCAATGCTCCGAAAAAGTTCTACTCTTCCGAGTTCAAAGTATTGAGCGTAGTTGCCATAATATACGTATTTCATGGGATCTGTCTCTGCGTAACGTACTCTTAATGAGTGTGTTGTGTGTATCATGTAAACTCTTTTTTTATACATACAAATATATTTTTTAATAATCAATAGCCACAATGTTTTTTTTTAAAAATTAAAAAACAGACCTTTGTAGCCCCCTACAAAAATTACTAACCGATTATCAATATAAGCTCAAAATGAACGATAACTTAATGATGGTATGGCAGAAATGTCTTCAGTTTATGCGAGATAATCTAAACGCAGCTGAAGACAATTCTGATTTGAAAAAGCTGGAAAAATCATTTGACTCATTATTTGATAAAGTACAACCCATTTCGTTGGTAGATAACAACCTGACGTTGATGGTTCCTAGTGATTTTTACAAAGAATATATAGAGGACAATTATTTGTCATTGCTTTCTGCTGCGCTTAAGAAAAATATTGGTAAAGGGGTAAAACTTTGGTATTCTGTGATGGAAAACAAGCCTAACGGTTTGGAACAACCCATGACGATGAATATGAAGGGGAAATCGGTATCAACTCCGAAAATGCAAGAAACAATGCCGCAAGGCTTTTCTGCAAACATTGTAAATCCTTTTGTTTTGCCAGGAATCAAGAAAGTAAATATTGATTCTAACCTTAAGGCTGATTTCTCATTTGATAATTATATTGAGGGAGAAAGCAATAAATTCGCTGCTACTGTTGCAAGATCTATTGCAAAAAGACCAGGTTCTACAGCATTCAACCCATTATTTTTATACGGTGGATATGGAGTAGGGAAAACGCACTTGGGACAAGCAGTGGGTTTGGAAGTAAAAAATCAGTTTCCAGACAAAGTAGTTCTATATTTATCTTCAGAAAAGTTCATCCAGCAATTTATTTCTGCTGCTAAAGCGCACAAGCAAACAGAATTTGCAAACTTCTATCAGATGGTAGATGTGTTGATCATTGATGATATTCAGTTTTTATCTGGTAAATCTGCGACACAAGATAGTTTCTTCCATATTTTCGATTATTTACATCAAAATGGTAAACAAATTATCCTAACCTCAGATAAGGCTCCGGTAGATATTATGGATATCCAAGAAAGGATTGTCTCACGTTTTAAATGGGGACTTTCTGCGGAAATAAAATCTCCCGATTTAGATACCAGAAAGAAAATTATATTAGATAAACTTAGCAGAGATGGTATTGAGTTGACTGAAGATATGCTAGATTTCTTGGCATTGGAAACGAAAACTAGTGTAAGAGAATTGATAGGTGTAATCAACTCTGTAATTGCTTATTCTACGGTTTATAAAGCAGATATCAGTTTAGAACTTTTAAAAGAAACAATCAGTAAAATTGCTGCTAACAAGAAAAAGGTTATTAACATTCCTTATATTCAGGATGTTGTTTGCGAATATTTTGGAATTAAAAAGGAGCAACTTTTATCAAAAACAAGAAAAAGAGAAATCTCCTTACCACGACAATTGGCGATGTATTTTTCTAAGCAGTACACCAATGCCACTTTTACCAAGATAGGCGAGGAGATGGGTGGAAAAGACCACTCAACAGTAATGTATGCATGTGACACTATAAAAGATGTTTCTAAAATAGATAAAGAAATAAAAAAATACGTGAAAGACCTTACCGAGAAAATAAAACATTAATAGGGAAGCTTAAAATATTGAAAATGGAGAATTGTGGAATTCTCCATTTTTTATTTAATTTTGTACTTCAATTTAAGTTGAATTTTATATAAACATAAATTTCAATTTTAAATCAAATGAAAGCGCTATGCTTAATTAAGAGTAAGTTTTCCCAATATCATTTATTTCCCTATTTAAAATATATAAAATAATGCTTTTTTTATTACCCGCTTATTTATCAGAAAATACTTCTATCAGCCACTTTTCTCCCATCATCAAAGAATACATCATGCAAACAGATTATTTCTTTGTTGAAAACGAAAAAACAGCAAGAAAAGTAATTAAATTTTTTGCTCCAGAAAAAAAACAAGCCGATCTGAAGTTGTTTTTACTAGATAAATACACAGAAAATGCAGATATTAAAGAAGCACAAGATCGTATGCTAGATGGGCAGGATTTTGGTTTGCTTTCTGAAGCAGGTTTGCCCTGTATTGCAGATCCTGGAAACCTGATTGTAAAATGGTGTCACGAAAAAAACATAAAAGTAATCCCAATTTCGGGTCCTTCATCAATTATTTTAGCATTAATTTCAAGTGGATTTAATGGGCAAGAATTTGCCTTCAATGGATATTTGCCAATAGAAAAATCGGAAAAGAAAAAGCAAATTTCACAGTTAGAAGGTCAACTTCAACGTACAGGTTATACTCAGATTTTTATGGAGACTCCATACAGAAACAATACTTTGTTTGAGGATTTATGCAAAACTTTATCGCCCAATACAAAACTTTGCATAGCAGCAAATATCAACGATCCGGAACATGAATTTATAAAAACGTTAAGCATGAAAAATTGGCAAAAAAACAAACCAGAATTGCACAAGATTCCTGCTGTTTTTGTAATCGGAAAATAATTTAACACCTGTTAACATGTAGTTTGCATTATAATTGATAGATTTACTCCAATCATTAATACACAAATTATTATGTCAGACAAAAAATTAGCAGGTATCTGGATAGATTCTGAAAAAGCAGTAGTAGTAAAAAATCATGATGCGCAAAATGCATTTAAATTTTTTCTTTGTAGTCCTGTAAAAGCTGAAATCCAGCATGGTAATTCTAGCGAAAATGCAGGAAACAATGCAGAAAAAACCAATAGAATAAAATTCTTCAAAGAAGTGGAGAATTTACTCACAAATTCTCAGGAAGTTTATATTACTGGACCTGGTACAATACAAGAAGAATTGAAGCGATATCTTAACGATACAGCCCAATTCAAAAATCTAAAGATTACATTGGCAACCTCACAGAAAATGTCTGATGAAAAGGTTTTGGAAACAGTAAAAGAACATTTTAACGCATAAAATATAAGCTCGGAAATCTTAGATTTCCGAGCTTTTTTTGTTTTCAATTTCTAGCATTAAATTTAATAATCATTTTGATTCTTCTCTACAATTTTATTGCTGTGCCCTAGATTATCTGTAATTTTGTAAAATGTCTGTTTTAGAACAATTCGGAATTGAAATTTTCACGCAACACAATATATTTGAAAGGAATAGCTATGGGAAGCCATTTCGTCCTAACAATCCGTCATTTATTTTTGTTAAATCCGGCAGCATTAAGCTTTTACAACATTTTAGCATCTTAGAACTTAGGCCGAATATGTTTTTTGTGGCAGATCCTGAGACGGTGTATGAAATAATTTCAGTAAGCGATGATTTCCAATCGAGAATGGTTTCTTATAAGCGAGAATTTATTTCAGCTTTATCTTTAAAATTCAATAGATTAATTACTTACCGATATTTTCGTCAGCAAATGAATGTTGGGGTTCACATTGAAGAAGGAGAATTGGACATTGTTTGGAAAAGCATCAATTTTATTAAATTTATTCTAGAATCGCCTACAGAAATGATTTACAAAAAAGAAATCATAGAAAATCTGTTTTCGGTTTTTGCGTATCAGATGGCGGGTTTTATTTCTAAAGAAGATAATAAATCGATGACTCAGATGTCTAGAAAAGAGGAAATTGTTTATATTTTTCTAAGTGATTTGGCTACCCATCATCATCTACAAAAATCTGTCGAATTCTATGCAGAAAGGCAATCTATAACAACCAGACATCTTTCTTCAGTCGTAAAATCTGTTACCGGAAAGTCCTCTAGTGAAATCATAGCGCTTATCATGGTGAATGAAGCAAAAGTTCATCTCAACTCATCTAAAAAGAGTATTTCTACCATCTCAGCTTTGCTAGGATTCAGTGATCAATATTCGTTTTCTCACTTTTTCAAAAAACACGTAAAAGTAAGTCCTACGCAGTATCGCCATCAGTTCGATTCTTAAATCCTACATCTGAACATCTTTATTCAGATATCAAACATTTGTTTGATATGTGACTTGTTGTACTTTTGTTTGGTAAAATAAAGTAAGATGATCAAAAAATTAGAAGCAGTATTTATATTGATGATGGGCGTGTTTCCGATGTACATGTTCTCTCAGGATAAATTGCCTATCTCAGCAGAAAACATTGCGAAGCTTGCTATAGAAAATCATTATCAGTTAAAGATTTCTTCCAAAAATATAGATATCGCTAGACAACAAAAGGAGATTGTAAAATTACAAAAACTTCCTAATATTGTTGCATCAACATCCCAATTCTATCTGGGAAACGTGTTGGTAATAGACAAAGATTTTTCTAATACAATCACTTCTCTAATGCCTCATTATGGTAGTACTTATGGAGTACAAGCTACACAATTGATCTTTAAAGGTGGTTTGGTAAACAAGTCTATTGAAATGGCTGGTCTTAGAGAACAATTATCAGCTTTGGATGTAGAAAAAAACAAACAAGATGTCAAATTTTTGGTAATTTCAAATTATTTAGACATCTATAAAATAATCAACCAAGAAATAGTTTTTGCTAACAACAAAAAATTGGCATTAGAACGATTAAAAAACGTTCAGAAGTTTTATCATGAAGGTATGATTACCAGAAATGAGGTGATAAGAGCAGAATTGGCAATTAAAAACTTAGATCAAGGAATTTTAACCTTGGCTAATAATAGAAAAATCATCAATTACAATTTGGTTACTGTTTTAGGTTTGGATGCGAATACAGAAATCATTCCTACAGAAAATCTTAAAAATAATAAAGCGGATGCTGATGCTGAATTTTATTTAAATCTAGCTCATCAAGAAAATCCTCAGTTGCAATCTGCACAAACCAATATTGATGTTGCTGATAAAAATATTGAAATTATAAAAACGGATAGAATGCCTACTGTTTCTGGTTTTGGTGGATACAGTTTACAAAGACCTATCACATCAAAGTCTCCCGTTTTGGATATGTATTCTAGTGGTTGGCAAGCAGGAGTTTTCTTAAGTTATAATATTGATAATTTATATAAAACTAAAGAGAAAATAAAGCTTGGAGAGATCCAGAAAAATCAGGCTCAAGATGCATTGGTATATACTGAACAACATATAAATATGAGCGTGAATGCCGCCTATATCAAATACCAAGAATCTATGCAACAGGCCGAGATATTGGATGAATCAAGAAAATTGGCGAATGAAAATTACAATATTACTGAAGCCAAATACTTGAACCAGCTAGCGGTACAAGCAGAGATGATAGATGCACAAAATCAAAAGCTACAATCTGAACTAGATTATGCAAATGCAGAAATAAATGTATTGTACCAATATTATAACGTGCTAAAATCTACTGGAACATTATAAAGAATTAATAAGAATAAACTGAAAAAAATTAATGAAAAATAACGCTCAAACTTCTGTTAATTCTAAGAAAAAAGAAAACAGAAAGAACAAAATAAAAGCTATCATTTCTAATATTATTGTCTTTTGCCTTATTGGTTTTGGACTCTTTTACCTTGTAAGACATTATTTTCATATTGGAGACAAAACGTATACAGAATCTGCACAAGTAGAGGAATTCATCAATCCTATCAATACGCGAGTTTCTGCTTACATCAAGGAAATAAAATTTATAGAGCATCAACTTGTAAAGAAAGGAGATACTTTGGCGATTCTTGATGATAGAGAAATTTTAACACAATTGGGACAAGCAGAAGCGGCTTACCAAAATGCTTTAGCCCAACGTACAGCAACAGGATCTTCCATCAATACGGTTTCTAACTCTGTAAATGTGATGGAATCTAATATTGCGGGCGCAAAAGCAAGATTGTGGAATGCCGAACAAAACTTCAATCGTTACAAAAACTTATTGGCAGCAGAAGCGGTAACAAGACAGCAATACGAACAAGCAAAAACCGAATATGATGCTCAAAAGGCAGCGTACGAAACATTAGTAAATCAGAAACAATCTGCCAACCTTTCTACCACAGAAGTTAAAAGCAAATTGGGCATTGATGATGCTGAAATAAAACGTACAAAGGCAGCTCTGGATATGGCAAAAATCAATTTGTCTTATACCGTGATCACTGCTCCTTACGATGGTGTAATGGGTAGAAGAACCATCTCTGAAGGACAATTGATACAACCAGGACAGCAAATTGCAACCATTGTCTTGAACAATCAAAAATGGGTAACGGCTAATTTCTTAGAAAGTCAAATGCCTAATATTAAAATTGGCGAAAAAATTAGGATGACAGCTGATGCACTGAATGGTAAACCGTTCGAAGGTGTGGTTACTGCTGTTTCGGCTGCTACTGGATCTAGATATTCTAATGTGCCTACGGATAACTCTACAGGAAACTTTATCAAAGTACAACAGAGAATTCCGGTGAGAATAGAATTTAGTGAAAACAATAAAAAAGAAGATATAGCAAAACTTAGTGCTGGAATGAACATGAATGTAACGATAAATCCATGATGTACAACAAAGGTTTATTTGGCACATGGGTTCCTAAACCTGTACAACTACTATTGATATTGCTCCTTCTCATTGTAGTGATGCCATTGGGAGGAGTGTACACCGGAAACATTAGTTTTATGGTGGGCGGCACTGGGCAAATGACCGAGTATTTCATGTGGGCCAACTATGCTTCTACGATAGGGATGGGAGCATGTATGCCTGTGGTGCTTAGAATAAAAATGAGATTTAAAATTCGGGATAAAGTAGTGACGCTTCTTTTGTTATTAGGACTTCTAAGTTATATTAATGCTACTACAATAGATCCTATGATCATAGTGTTTTCATCGTTGCTCATTGGTTTTATGAAAATGATGATCACCATCGAATTATTTTTACCCTTAATGACGATGGCAGGTGATAGAGGAGTATTCTATGGTGCATTTTATACATTTGTATTGGTAGTGGGGCAGATTTCCAATTATTACGCTGCCGAAATTTCGATATTATACAATTGGCAACAGTTTTTTATCATTGTGGCTATAGGTTGTCTGGTAATGGCTTTGCTTTGCTTTATATTTATGCACCATCAGTATTTTGCGCTAAAAGTTCCTTTACATTTTATAGATTGGTTAAGCGTGGTATTATTCATGTCTACCTTTATGTTTGGTGCTTATGTATTATCTTTTGGTAAACAGCAAGATTGGTTTCACTCTCCCAAAATTAGTTATGCAAGTGTATATTCTTTCGTCTGTTTCGCTTGTCTAGTCACCCGACAAATCCATTTGAAAAGACCTTATTTATCATTTAAAATATTTACCAAAAGCAATGTATTGCACGGTTTATTTATGTTGGTATGGGTAGGGATGTACCTGGGGACTTCTTCGCTTCAAAATATGTTTTCGGTAGGAGTTTTAGGGTACGATCAATTAACGAATTCTAAATTGAATTTAATGATGATTCCAGGTTTACTGCTTGCAGGAACTGTTGCTATCATTTGGTTTAAAAAGAAAAAGCCGTTGAAAATGCTTATTTTTTCTGGTTTTGCGTCTATGTTGGGATACGTTATGATTATGTATTTTTCAATGGCAATGGAGTTTAGCTATGAAAATTGGTATTTGCCTATGTTTCTAAAAGGATACGGAATGTGTTCACTCTTTGTTGCAGTTTGGTATTATACATTGGATAAACTAGAATTGAATGATATGTTGGCTGCTATTGGTTTGGTTTTACTATGGCGTACTTTCCTTACTGTTGGCGTATTTTCGGCGATATTTTCTTGGGTACAGTATCAGTTTCAAATAGAAAGTTTAGGAGAATTGGCGGTGTATATGGATGGCAATATAATTTCTCAGCAAGGGGTAATGTCCAACTTGAAGTCTATACAGTTTAATGCCATCCTGTCCGCAAATAAAAAATTATTCGGGTATATTATTTGGGTGGGGTTTGGAATCTTATTCTATATAATCACACATCACTTCGGTGCAGAAAAATTCACTTATGTGAGATTTGTAAGAGTTCTGAAAGGTAAATCTACCATTGCAAAAAGAAGAATGAGAGAGAAAAAACTATTTGCTGAGAAAGTAAAAGATGCAGCAGGAACGCCTTTTTCATAATTAAAATCAAACTGTTTATTTTTTATATTTAAAATAATTAAAACAAGATAGAAGCAGTTTTCAACTTTTGTTTTAAGGCAAAAATCTTATCTTTGCACCTTTATTACTGAGCATGAAAGATTTAATGGGACAAGCAATTTGGGATTATTTTAAAAATGAAAATCCTGAAGATTTACAAACCGAAACGTCAATTTCCGAACTCGACGAATTACCAGTAGAATATCTGTTTAGAGATTTTTCTGATATGAACGAAATCGAGCAAAAGG
Source organism: Chryseobacterium sp. (assembly GCF_045629545.1). Taxonomy (GTDB): domain Bacteria; phylum Bacteroidota; class Bacteroidia; order Flavobacteriales; family Weeksellaceae; genus Chryseobacterium. The sequence goes on from NZ_JAZQRK010000023.1 coordinate 33,067, forward strand.
CATTAGCATTATCTTTTGGAAAAGTTTTAGATATTGGGGCAGGCGCAGGTTCGCATTCACTTTATATTCAAAACGAAAAAATGTTGGATGTTACTGCTTTAGATATTTCAAAAAAATCTAATGAAGTTTGTACTTTACGAGGCATAAAAAATGCAGTTTGTGAAGATATGATGACTTTCTCGGCACACACGTATGATACCATTTTGTTATTAATGAATGGAACTGGGATTTTTCAATCTTTGGATAAAATAGATTTGTATTTAACAAAGCTTCATTCACTTTTAAACGAAAATGGACAAATATTAATAGACAGTACCGATATTTTATATATGTTTGATACGGATGATGACGGCGCAGTGATTATTCCTGCAACTGGATATTATGGAGAATTAGATTATATTGTGCATTACAAAGGAGAATCTGAAAATCCGATAAAATGGTTGTATCTAGATTTTAATACGCTTCAGAATGCGGCAATATGTAATGGTTTTGATATAGAATTGGTGTTGCAAGATGAGGATTCTTATTTGGCTAAACTTACGAAAGCAAAAATTTAAAATTACATTTAAAAATATAAATAAAAACTCCCACATGATTGATGTTTCATGTGGGAGTTTTTTTATGATAAGAAATTATTAGTTATCCTATTTCAACTCCGTTTTCTACGGCATCAGTTGGGCTTACAAATGAAAGTTTACCATCTGGTTTTGTTGTTAATAGTAACATCCCTTGAGATTCTATTCCTCTTATTTTTCTTGGTGCAAGATTGAGCAAAATCATTACTTGTTTGCCAATCAATTCTTCAGGTGAGAAGCTTTCTGCAATACCAGAAACTACAGTTCTTACATCAACGCCTGTATCTACTTTCAATTTCAATAATTTGTCTGCTTTTTCTACTTTTTCAGCTTCCAAAATAGTAGCAGTTCTTAGATCGATTTTCGTGAAATCGTCAAACTGAATTTCTTCTTTCATAGGGTTGGCGTTAAGGTTTGTTTTTTTATTATTTTGTTTGGTATTTTCTAATTTTTGGATTTGTGCATCTATCACATCATCTTCAATTTTAGAGAACAACAAGAAAGATTCGTTGATCTTGTGTCCTGTTTCTACCAATATATTTTTTGTTTCTACATCTGCCCAATTCAATTGCTCTACATTGAACATGTTTAATAATTTTTCTGAAGAGAAAGGCATGAAAGGTTCACACAATTGTGCTAATCCTACAGCAATTTGAGCTCCAATATATAAAGAATGTGCCGCTTTTTCGGGGTTATCTTTTATCGTTTTCCAAGGCTCTTCAGCTTGCAAATATTGGTTTCCGAAACGTGCCAAATTCATCAAAGATGATAAAGCGTTTCTAAATTCGTAATTTTCTAAGAAACCAGAAATTTCTTTTGCTGCTTTGCTTATTTCTTTTAATTCTACTGCGTTGGTATCTCCAGCAGGTACAATTCCGTCATAATATTTATGAATAAGTACAGCAACTCTATTAATGAAGTTACCGAAAATACCTACCAATTCTGAATTATTTTTGGTTTGGAAATCCTTCCAAGTAAAATTGTTATCTTTAGTTTCTGGCGCAGAAGAAAGCAATGCATATCTCAATACATCTTGCTGACCAGGGAAATCTTGTACATATTCGTGCGCCCAAACTGCCCAGTTTCTAGAAGTAGAAATTTTATCGTTTTCAAGATTCAAAAATTCAAAAGCAGGTACGTTTGCAGGCATTTTGAAATCTCCATGAGCCTTCATCATTGCAGGGAAAATAATACAGTGGAAGACAATATTGTCTTTACCGATGAAGTGTACCAAATCGCTGCTATCACTTTGCCAATAGTCTTTCCAGTCTTTTCCGTTTTTCGCTGCCCATTCTTTAGTGAAAGAAATATATCCAATAGGCGCATCAAACCAAACGTACAATACTTTTCCGTCTGCTCCTGGAAGAGGAACTGGAACTCCCCAGTTGAGATCTCTAGTCATTGCACGTGGTTTTAAACCATCATTCAACCATGATTTTACTTGTCCGTACACATTGGTTTTCCAGTCGTCTTTATGACCTTCGATGATCCATTCGTTCAAGAAATCTTCATACTCATTCAATGGCAAATACCAGTTTTTGGTATCTTTTAGAATCGGAATATTACCACTCAACATCGATTTTGGATTGATCAATTCTGATGGAGAAAGGGTAGAACCACATTTCTCACATTGGTCTCCGTATGCATTATCATTACCACAATTTGGGCAAGTACCTACAATATATCTATCTGCTAAGAATTCATTAGCTTGCTCATCAAAATACTGCTCTGAAACTTCCTCTGTAAATTTCCCTTTTTCATAAAGAACTTTAAAGAAATCCTGACTGGTTTCGCGATGATTAGCTGATGTAGTTCTAGAATATTCGTCAAAAGAAATCCCCAAATCTGAAAATGAGTTTTTGATGATTTCATGATATTTGTCTACAATATCTTGAGGCGTTACACCTTCTTTTTTTGCTCTTATCGTGATAGGAATTCCGTGCTCATCTGAACCACAAATAAAAGCGACATCTTTTCCTGCTCTTCTCTGAAATCTCGCATAAACATCTGCAGGAATATAAACACCCGCCAAATGTCCTATATGAACCGGCCCGTTTGCGTAAGGCAGAGCTGCCGTTATCATCTTTCTGTTTGACATTTATTATAAATTTTTATATATGCAAAGGTAAAGATAATTGCCGAAATTTATTGAGTAGGATAATTTATTAAAGTTAATCTTATTGGGCATAAATAATTAAATAATAAACTATTTATTTTATTTAATCCAAAATATACATTTTTTTATTTTTTAAGCTAATTCCAATTTTTTTTCCAAACCAATTTATACTTGTTTTTCCTTCATAGATCAGTCCTTCTACAAAAACTACTTTTGGATCTTTTAGAGTGACCAAATCGTTTGAAATAGAAGGAATAGAGCCACGATAATACTTTGTTGTGAGCTTATTATCAAATTCGCTTGTCATCTCTTTAACTTCCAATTTTGATGCGTCTAAGCCCAAGGTAGAAATATATTGACTACTCAGCCAAAAAGAATCATTACCAGCTCCCGAATCTAGTAAAACCTGGATTTTATAATGATTATTGAGCGTAATATATGTAGAAATATCTGTTGATTTATCCGCATTTGTAGTCAGTTGAATATCAAAAGATTTTGCTTTTGTGTTTTTAGAGAAATCTGCAATTGTAATTTCTTTTTTATCATAATCAATAATAAAATCGGTATCAGCAAACATTTGGAGAGAAATCAAACCATCAATACCATTCATTTTCATATCAAAAGTAGAGTAGGGAACATTTTGAAATTTTTTACCTGCAAATTCTACTTGTTCATTTTCATACAAGGGTGCCACAATTTTTTCTCCTGTTGCACGATATGCAGTAAGAAAATTGTAGGTATTTTTTTGTTTTAAATCTTTAGCAAAACTGTTGAAAAACAAATTGATTCCACCCCCAGTATCAAAGATGAAAGTACCTTCTTTACCTTCTATTTTTGCTTTGGTAATGAGATGCCCAGAAGGCATTATTTGCATGGGAGCTTGTTGAGCATCTATTTGAGTTGCGATAACGAAAAGTAGTAAAGTGGCGAATTTTTTCATAAGAACCTGAGTTCGATTGTAAATTTAGAATAAATAGCTTGTGATAAAAGGCAAAAATTAGTATCTTTAAGTTTCTGACATTTAATGATTTAACTAAGATTTGCCTTATGATTTGTTTTGATAAAATTACGGATATTTATTC
>NZ_JAZQRK010000024.1:0-13058 GCF_045629545.1 Chryseobacterium sp.
TTTTCTTATTACGGCATTAGCATTCTTTTTTAGATTCTCTGGGATTGTAGAAACAGAATAAATTTGAGCATAATATATAGATGCCATAGCAAGGGCAGTTATACACAGTATTTTCGTCATTAGATTTTTTTCCTAAAATAAGCAATTATTGATAATCATTTAACAATAATTAACAATATAATTCAAAACATAGAGAAAAAAAATAAAGCTCCAAATATTGGAGCTTTATATAGTATTGAATTACTGATGTTTAAACATCAATCTTCGCATATTTAGCATTCTTCTCAATAAATTCTCTTCTTGGTGGAACATCATCACCCATTAGCATAGAAAAAACATTATCTGCATCTACCAAATTGTCAATAGTTACCTGTTTCAAGATTCTATGTTCAGGATTTAGGGTTGTTTCCCAAAGTTGCTCAGGATTCATTTCCCCAAGACCTTTATAACGCTGCACTTCCACACCTTTTCCATCTGGAGCCATTTCCAAAGTAAACTCTTCACGTTCTTTTTCGTTATAAGCGTATACTTTTTTATTACCTTTTTTCAATAGATACAAAGGAGGTTGTGCGATATAGATATAGCCATTCTCAATAAGTTCTTTCATAAATCTAAAAAAGAACGTAAGAATAAGCGTTGAAATGTGTGAACCATCGATATCAGCATCGGTCATAATAACAATTTTGTGATATCTAAGTTTAGCCATATTCAAGGCTTTACTATCTTCTTCTGTACCTACCGATACACCAAGTGCTGTATAAATGTTTTTAATTTCTTCGTTATCATACACCTTGTGCAACATAGATTTTTCCACATTTAATATTTTACCTCTCAAAGGCAAAATCGCTTGGAAGTGTCTATCTCTACCTTGTTTTGCAGTACCACCTGCCGAATCTCCCTCCACAAGGAATAATTCTGACACAGAAGGATCTTTAGAAGAACAATCTGAAAGTTTCCCTGGTAAGCCAGAACCTCCCATTGGAGATTTTCTTTGTACCATCTCACGAGCTTTCTTTGCAGCTTGTCTTGCTTTTGCCGCTAAAACGACTTTTTGTACAATGATTTTAGCTTCATTAGGGTGTTCTTCCAAGAAATTAGTAAGCATCTCCCCAACAATTTTATCTACTGCACCAGAAACCTCAGAGTTACCCAATTTGGTCTTAGTTTGACCTTCGAACTGAGGTTCCATTACTTTTACTGAAATTACAGCAGTAAGACCTTCACGGAAGTCATCACCCGTTATTTCTACTTTTTCTTTCTGAGGAATCCCCAAATCATCAGCATATTTCTTTAGTGTTCTTGTAAGCGCACGTCTAAAACCTGCTAAATGCGTTCCTCCTTCATGGGTGTTGATATTATTAACATAGGAATGTAAATTCTCGTTAAATGATGTATTATAACGCATTGCCACCTCCACAGGAATGTCGTCTCTATCACCTTCCATGAAAATTACATGCTCCATTATAGATTCTCTACTTCCATCAATAAACTCTACAAACTCCTTCAATCCACCTTCAGAATGGAAAACTTCAGTTGGGAAAGTTCCATCTTCATTAGGAGTTCTTTCGTCAATTAGAGTTATCGTAATTCCTTTATTCAAGAAAGAAAGTTCTCGAAGTCTTGAAGCTAGTGTATCATAATTGTATATAAGTTCTTGGAAGATAGTACCATCTGGCTGAAAGAATACTTCAGTTCCTCTTTCTGCAGTAGTACCAATTTCCTCAACATCAGCTAACGCTTTACCTTCAGAATATTTTTGTTGGTATAATTTTCCGTCACGGCTTACAGTAGCCACCAATAAAGTTGATAGAGCATTCACACAAGAAACCCCTACACCATGCAGACCTCCAGATACTTTGTAAGAATCTTTATCAAACTTACCACCCGCACCAATCTTGGTCATTACAACCTCTAATGCAGATTTTTGTTCTTTTTCGTGAAAATCTACAGGAATACCTCTACCATTATCTTTTACGGAAATACTTTCTCCTTCATGAATGGTCACCTTAATGGTGTCACAATAGCCCGCTAGAGCTTCATCAATAGAGTTATCTACTACTTCATAAACCAAATGATGAAGACCTCTAACTCCTACATCACCAATGTACATAGATGGTCTTAATCGTACGTGTTCCATGCCTTCTAATGCCTGGATGCTACTTGCTGTATATTGTTTTTGACTCATATAAATTAATAATTTTTGCGTAATGCAAATACATACAAATATCGTGATTTTTTTCGACTTATGAAAGTTAATTAAGCGCAAAAAAGTTGTTAAATTTCTCCTATTTTAATAGAGATAACGTAATTTTAAATAGAGTAAATTTTTAAGAAAAGATTTTATGGTAATTGGATAAATTGTGTAAATAAAAATGCAGGCTTTGGGAAACCTGCAATGAATACTTCTCTTTTATCATGTGTGTGTTTGATGTCGTAAAACTATGTAAAGTATTTTTATTAAATACTAAAAAAAGCGAACTTAAAGTTCGCTTTTCTATACTTATCATTTTATAGCAGTTTATGCTAATTTAAAGTACACTATATCTTCTATTTTTTCTGCTTTCAGAAGATTATTTTTAGTTAAAGTCTTAGATGCTTTATCCCATTTTTTTCCAGAAAATTTAGTTTTATCTTTTACTTCTAGCATAGGCATCTGCTCGCCAGACTTCAAGATGTCTAAGATAAGTTTTTCATCATCACCCAATTCTATCTGCGGAACTGCTTTTTCTGGTCTCATCTGAGGGAAGAACAATACTTCTTGGATAGAAGCATTATTGGTAAGGAACATAATTAATCTATCCATCCCGATACCTAAACCAGAAGTTGGTGGCATACCATATTCTAATGCTCTTAGGAAATCTTCATCTATGAATTGTCCTGCTTCATCATCACCCTTCTCAGCAAGCTTCAATTGCTCTTCAAAACGCTCTCTTTGGTCGATAGGATCATTCAACTCAGAATAAGCATTTGCAATCTCTTTACCACAAACCATAAGCTCGAAACGCTCTGTAAGACCTTCTTTGCTTCTGTGTTTTTTGGTAAGTGGAGACATCTCTATAGGATAATCTGTGATAAAAGTTGGCTGGATAAAGTTACCTTCACACTTTTCGCCGAAAATCTCATCGATTAACTTCCCTTTACCCATCGTTTCGTTCACGTCGATACCAATAGATTTAGCAAAATCGAATAATTCTTGTTCAGATTTCCCGGTAATATCAAATCCTGTAAATTTAAGAATAGCTTCTGTCATAGAAACTCTTGGATATGGTGCTTTCCAATTGATCGTGTGCTCACCAAAAGTTGATTCTGACGTTCCATTAACTTGTGTTGCACAATGCTCTAATAGTTTCTCAGTGAAGTCCATCATCCAATTGTAATCCTTATAAGCAACATAGATTTCCATTGCTGTAAATTCTGGATTGTGTGTTCTATCCATCCCTTCGTTACGAAAGTTTTTAGAAAACTCGTACACACCATCGAATCCACCTACGATCAATCTTTTAAGATACAATTCGTTGGCAATTCTTAAATACAAAGGAATATCTAATGCGTTATGATGAGTGATGAACGGTCTTGCTGCTGCACCACCAGGAATAGATTGCAAAATTGGAGTTTCGACTTCAAAATAATCTGCTGCGTTGAAGAAATTTCTCATTGCAGTGAACAATTTTGTTCTCTTCACGAAAATTTCTTTTACTTGAGGATTCACAGTAAGATCCACATAACGCTGTCTGTATCTCATTTCTGGATCATTAAAGGCGTCATGTACTACTCCGTTTTCGTCAGTTTTTGCCTGAGGAAGTGGGCGTAGTGCTTTAGTTAATAAAGTAAAGTTCTTTACTAAAACCGTCATTTCACCTACTTGAGTCGTGAATAATTCTCCTTCGATACCAATGATATCTCCAATATCTAAAAGGTGCTTATACACCTCATTGTATAAAGTTTTGTCTTCTCCAGTACAGATTTCGTCCCTGTTGAAGTACACTTGAATTTTACCTGCAGAATCTTGCAACTCAGCAAAAGAAGCTTTCCCCTGAATTCTGCGAGACATCAATCTCCCTGCGATTTTCACCTGTTTACTTTCAGAAAAATTCTTCTTTATAGATTCTGTAGAATCTGTAATTGTATATTCTTCTGCTGGGAAAGCGTTTATTCCCATTTCAACAAGCTTATTCAGCTTTTCTCGTCTTACGATTTCTTGTTCTGATAATTGCATTATATTTTTTTAAAAATAACATGCAAAATTAGTGATTTTTCAATTGATGGTCAATTACTTTTTCAGAAATATAAAGAAGATTGATAAAATATTTTATACGAACTAAATTTTGACTATAAAAAAGGTTTTAAATCAGCGTAATACTGCGGCCCGGCTTGAGCGAAACTCCTTATATGGAGGCTGAGCGGAGTCGATGCCTACAAATAAGAGTGGGAGCGGAAGACGGAAATTGCCGCCATAAAGAATATTGTTATTATATTAAGATTGCCAATCTTTGTGCTGAGATTGAGGAACAAAAGTCCATGCAATAAAGCGACTTACCTTCTGCCCTTGCGCCATTTCTACAGTTTTGAAATCTAGCGTTTTTACTTTTTTGAGAAGCTTCGTAAGTTTATATAGATTTTCTTTTTTGGAAACTAAACAAGTGAACCACAGCACTTGATGGGAAAAATGTACGCTCTCAAAAATCATCTTTGTGATAAATGCGAAATCGCCTCCTTCGCACCACAATTCGTTCTGTTTTCCTCCAAAATTGAGGTTTTGCGTATGATTTTTTGAAAGTTTAAGATTTTTTGTTTTTCTAATATTCCCTTGGTTTGCACTTTCTTCAGAATCGTGGAAAGGAGGATTGCACATCGTAAACGTAAAACGATCTTGCTTCCCTATGATATTTCTGAATATAAAATCCTGATTAGCTTGAAGTTTAAGCTGTATAGATTCTTCTAATTTATTGTTCTCTATAATATTTTGGGCATTTTCTAAAGACTCTTTCGAGATATCCGAACCAAACATTTGCCAATTATAAATTTTTGTAGCAAGCAAGGGATAAATAAGATTGGCGCCAACACCAATATCCAAACCTTTTATCTTATTTGTTTTGGAATTCGAATTGTGAGTTTCTGATAATAAATCGGCAATATAATGGATATAATCTGCTCGTCCCGGAATAGGCGGGCAAAGATTTTCTTTTGGAATATCCCAGAAATTGATTCCGTAATGTTGCTTTAATAATGCTTTATTGAGCAATTTTACGGCTTCTGGAATACTAAAATTAATGGTTTGAGTCTGATAATCGTTAATGAAAACATAAGATTCCAATTCTGGCACACAGGCGATAAGTGAGGCAAAATCATACGACTGACGATGCACATTTCTGGGGTGCAGATTGGGTTTCTCGGTATACATTAATTTTAATTGTTGCTCAGGATAGAAGTTGCAATGAGCATTGCATCTTCTCTACTCATAGTACTGTGCGAAGGCATTTGTACACTTCCCCAAACATCCCTATTGCCACCAATAATTTTGTCTGCAAGTGCAGATACGTTCTCTGGCGTATTGGGATATTTTTTGGCAATTTCTTGATAAGAAGGACCAATCATTTTTTCGGTAGCGTTGTGGCAACCTACACAATCTGATTTTTCAATCAAACTTTCTCCAGTTACGGGTGTAGGAACGGGTGTAGAAACATCTGCTATAGGTGAAGATTGTTCTACTGCTTGCTCTTTTTTAGAACAGGAAAAAATCAGTAAACTGATTATTCCTGTTAAAATTATTTTTCTCATTATTTAGTGGCTGTAGAGTCTGCTACTACTGGTGCTGGTGCTGGATTTGCAGCAGGAGCCGGTGTATTTTTAGCTGTTGTATCTACTATTGCAGATGCAGCTGGCTCTTCTAACATAATATTTGTATCTTGTAAAGAATGCTCAACTTTTTTTGAACAGTTAACTACAAAAAGACTTCCTATAAATGCGATTGCTAATACTTTTTTCATTGTTTTCTAATTTGATGCAAAATTATAAAAATAAAGTTTTAAAAAAGAGATTTTAGGTCTTTTTTAATTCGTGTTTTTTAAATTTTGATATGAAAGTAAAATTCGAACTTAAATTGAAACATAATTATATCTAAAATTTGTGAATAACTATTGATTTCAGAGAATAAAACGTCTTATAAGCTACAGTAGCTTGATTTTTCATATTAAAATTAATTTAAAAAAGATCTAAAATAATATATCTACATGAAAAAAAAGATATACATTTGCCCTATGTTTAATACAAGTAACAACTTTTGGTGGTGGCAATCAAACTCTTCGTCGGGTCTGATGCTATTGTCTTGTTGTTAAAATTACGACTAGAATATTATAGAAAATATATAAGACTTTGACGATTTCGTTGAAGTCTTTTTTTGTGCCCAATTGTAAAATAACACCTTATGGAAAATCATAAAATACCTGTAAAAACAACCTCCCGAAAATCTTTGGGTGATCTACAAACTCCGATGAATATCTATCTTCAAATAAGAGATAAATTTCGCGATACCATCTTGCTCGAAAGCTCTGATGTAAAAAATATAGATAATAATTTCTCCTTCATAGCCATTAATGCGATTGCTGGAATAGAAATAAAAAACACGGAGGAATACGAAATAAAACTTCCCAACCAAAATCCTCAGAAAATAGCTTTAGGCAAAGAAAAAGTAACCGAACTTTTACAGAATTTTTCCAATATCTTCGATTGTGAAACACCTAAATCTCCTATTGAAGAAACAGCGCAAAGTTTATTTGGGTATACGAGTTTTGAAGCGGTCCAGTTTTTTGAAAATGTCACCTTAAAACCTCAAAGTAAAGAAATAGAAATTCCAATTTTAAGATACAGATTATACCAATATGTGATAGCGATTAATCATTATAACGACGAGATGTATTTGATTGAAAATCATATTCAAGGTTTGAAATCTGAGGTTTATACACTGGAAAATTTAATTAAAAATAAAAATTCAGTTGTTTATCCTTTCGAAAAGATCCAAGAAGAAACTTCTAACCTTACAGATGAAGAGTATCTAAATTTGGTAGACACGGTGCAAAAGCACTGCATGAGAGGCGATGTATTTCAATTGGTTCTAAGCCGCAGGTTTCAGCAAAAATTCAAAGGTGACGAATTCAATGTGTATCGTGCTTTAAGAAATATCAATCCTTCACCTTATTTATTTTTCTTCGATTATGGAAATTACAAACTTTTCGGATCAAGCCCAGAAAGCCAATTGATAATTAAAGATAAAAAAGCCATTATTCATCCAATTGCGGGAACATTCAAACGAACGGGAAATTTCGAGGAAGATTTGCAATCCATAGAAAATCTTAAAAATGATGCTAAAGAAAATGCAGAACACACGATGTTGGTAGATTTAGCAAGAAATGATTTGGGAAAATTGGGTAAAAACATTACCGTAACAAAACTGAAAGAAATCCAACTGTTTTCTCACGTTATCCATATGGTAAGCGAGGTGACAGCAGATTTGCCAGAAAATACAAATCGTTACGAAATGGTGGCGACTACTTTCCCACAAGGAACGCTTAGCGGAGCGCCAAAACATAGAGCTCTGCAACTCATCAACGAGTTCGAAAAAGATTCTAGAGGTTTCTATGGTGGTTGTATTGGCATGGTTGGTCTGAATGGCAACTGCAACCAAGCCATTATGATCCGTACATTTCTAAGTAAAAACAACACTCTATTTTACCAAGCTGGTGCGGGATTGGTGGCAAAATCTATTCCTCAAAACGAATTGGAAGAAGTAAACAACAAGCTGAATGCCTTGAAAAAAGCAGTCGAAAAAGCTGAAACCATCAATTAAAATTTAAACAACATGAACAATAATATAGAACCATCAAATTCTAAGATCTTGGTTTTTGATAATTACGATAGCTTCACCTACAATTTGGTTCAAATGATTGAAAAAATTGTAAAACATCCAGTAGATGTTTTTCGCAATGACCAAATTACTTTAGAAGAAATAGAAAAATATGATAAAATAATCCTTTCTCCCGGCCCAGGAATTCCAGAGGAAGCAGGCATTTTATTAGACGTCATCAAAAAATTTGCGCCTACTAAAAGTATTTTGGGAGTTTGTTTGGGTCAACAAGCCATTGCAGAAGCTTTCGGTGGAAGTTTAATCAATTTATCCGAAATATATCATGGCGTAGCAACACCTTCTACAACATTAAAAGTAGATGCAAAGCTTTTCCAAAATCTGCCTAAAGAGATAGAAGTTGGCAGATACCATTCTTGGGTGGTCAATACAGAAGATTTTCCTTCAGATTTAGAAATTACGGCTGTGGACAATCAAGAGATGATTATGGCTTTACAGCATAAAACTTATGATGTACATGCAGTTCAGTTTCATCCAGAAAGCATTCTTACGCCCGATGGAGAAACTATTATCCGAAATTTTATCCTTTCCTAATTTCATCCAAATACTATTATTATGAAAGAAATTTTGCAATACCTTTTCAACCAAAATACGTTGTCTAGATCTGAAGCTCAATCTATCCTTACAGAGATTGCTCAAAATAAATTCAATACGGCTGAAGTTACGGCATTTATCACTGTTTTCCTGATGCGTAATATTACATTAGAAGAGCTTGAGGGTTTCCGACAGGCACTTCTTAGAATGGCTTTGCCCGTAAATCTAGATTGCAATGATGCGCTAGATATCGTGGGTACGGGTGGCGATGGCAAAAATACCATTAATATTTCCACCCTAGCGAGTTTTATTATCGCTGGCGCTGGACAAAAAGTAACTAAACATGGTAATTACGGAGCATCAACAATTACAGGTTCATCTAATGTGATGGAAGAATTGGGTTATCAATTCAAAAATAATTCAGAAGACTTGTCGAGAGATTTAGAAAAAGCCAATCTTTGTTTTATTCACGCGCCTTTATTCCATCCTGCTTTGCAATCTGTGGGCGAGCTAAGGAAATCTTTGGGTTTGCGTACATTTTTCAATTTGTTGGGACCACTCGTTAATCCTTCAAAACCTCAATTTTCCATTATTGGTGTTTACAATTTAGAAATTGCTAGGATTTATCAGTATTTGCTTCAACAAGACCAACGCGATTTTGCTATTGTTCATGGTTTGGATGGTTACGATGAGATTAGTTTGACATCTGACACCAAAATTATTACCAAAAACACAGAAGAAATCTTCACTACACAAGATTTGGGTTTCAATGCCATACTTCCAGAATCTATACAAGGTGGCAATACACCGCAAGAATCGGCGCAGATTTTCAGAAACATTTTAGAAGGAAAAGGTACAGATTCTCAAAATTCAGTTGTTTTGGCAAACGCTGCAGTTGCGCTTCATCACACGCATAAATTCGGAGATTATCAGCAATGTTTTTACTTGGCAAAAGAAAGTTTAGAAAGCAAAAAAGCATTGGCATGTTTGCAGAATCTTATCAAATAACATTTTTATAGCGACAAATTTCCATCTTCCGCTCCCACTCTTTTTTTTTGGAAGCTGAGCGGCTCCGCTCAGCTTCCAAAAAAAAAGGAGTTCCGCTCAAGCTGGGTCGCAAGTTAGTTATCATTAGAAAATAAACCAAGAACAGAAAAAAAACACCAATCATGAATATATTAGAAACTATTATCGAAAGAAAAAAACAAGAAGTAGCCAACGCAAAATCGCAAAAATCAATTGCCGAGCTGAAAAATTCTCAGTTTTATGGTAGAAAATCTTATTCTCTAAACGAAACTTTAAAAACCAAATCTGGCATTATTGCAGAATTTAAACGAAAATCACCAAGTAAAGGCATTATTAATGATACATTTACTTCTTTAGAAATCGTTTCTCAATATGAAAAATATGGAGCGAGTGCAGTTTCTATCCTTACAGACTCTCACTTTTTTGGTGGAAGCTTTAATGATATTGTAGAAGTTAGAAATCACATTCAGATTCCTATTCTTAGAAAAGATTTTATGATAGACGAATATCAGTTCTACGAAGCCAAATCTTTAGGCGCAGATGTTGTTTTACTGATAGCTGTTTGTTTGTCTCCTTCTCAAGTTTTAGAATTCACAGAGTTGGCACATCAGTTAGATCTAGAAGTTTTGTTAGAAATTCATACTGAAGAAGAATTAATACACATCAACAAAAACATTGATTTGGTAGGCATTAACAATAGAAATCTAAAAGATTTCAAAGTGGATTTGGAACACTCTGTTGCACTCAAAAATCAACTTCCGAAAGATATTCTTACCGTTGCAGAAAGCGGAATTTATAGTGAAGAAGATTTTTTGTACTTAAAGAATAAAGGTTTTGATGGTTTTCTAATGGGCGAATATTTTATGAAAGACCAAAATCCAGGAGAGAAATTTGGAGATTTCACCAATAAAATTCAATAGACATGAAATTTAGATACGCTAGACACACTTCAAATTTAGAAAAATTAGAAACATTTTACACAAAAATCTTGGATTTTGATATTTTGGGAAGTTTTGAAAATCATGACGGATATGATGGATTATTTTTAGGTAAAAAGGATGCAGATTGGCATTTAGAATTTACAAAATCAGATGAATTAGCAAATCAAATATTTGACGAAGATGATCTTTTGGTATTTTATCCTGAAAGCAATTCAGAATTTAAACAAATTATGGCAAATATTCAATTACATTCCGTTAAAATAGAAGTTTCGAAAAATCCGTATTGGAAAGAAAATGGCATTAAAATTTCAGATCCAGATGGATTTGGGATAATAATTTCAAAAATTATTCATTAAAGACAACTCGATGAATCAAAAAATAAAAGTTTGCGGTCTCACTCACCTCAACCAAATTCAACAATTGATTGATTTGAATATCGATTTTCTTGGTTTTATATTTTACCCAAAATCTCCGCGTTTTGTTCTTACTCATCTGAGTTTAGAGGAAATTTCACAAATCGACAGTCAATCAAAAATGGGCGTATTCGTTAACGAAAGTGTAGAAAATATCTTAGAAATTGCAGAGAAGGCGCAACTTAATTTCATTCAATTGCACGGAGATGAAACCCATACTTTTATTTATCATTTAAGGGAAAAATTAAGTGATAAAATAGGAATTATAAAAGTGGTTAGAATAGGAAATCAAACTGTGGAAGAATTGCAAAAAACCATCAACCAACAATCGTCAATCGTCAATTTTTTATTATTTGATACCGATTCAGCGGCGTTTGGTGGCACAGGAAAATCATTCGATTGGAATATTTTAAACAAACTAAATATTCCCATTCCTTATTTTTTGAGTGGTGGAATTTCAAATGAAAACGCCAATGAAATTGAAAATCTGAGCCAGAAACCATTTGCTTTAGATATCAATTCAAAATTTGAAAAAAATCCAGGAAATAAAAATTTAGAAAAAATAAAAGAATTTCTACTGACTACAGAACATTTAAGATAGTAGATTCAATTTTAATTCATTTTACATCATACATTAATACAATAAAATATGAATTTTCAAAATCCAGATAAAGACGGATATTATGGTGATTTCGGAGGTGCTTTTATCCCAGAAATGCTTTATCCAAACGTAGAAGAACTTCAGCAGAAATACATACAAATCATAGAATCTGAAGAATTTGAAACCGAATATCAAGATTTGCTTACCAACTATGTAGGTCGTGCTACTCCACTTTATTTTGCAAAAAGCCTAAGTGAAAAATATGGCGCGCAAATCTACTTAAAAAGAGAAGACCTTAATCATACAGGCGCTCACAAAATTAATAATGCTTTGGGACAAGCTTTGCTGGCGAAGAAATTGGGTAAAAAAAGAATCATTGCAGAAACTGGCGCGGGGCAACACGGTGTGGCGACGGCGACGGCTTGCGCACTTTTGGGCTTAGAATGTATCGTGTATATGGGCGAAATTGATATTGATCGACAAGCACCCAATGTAGCTCGAATGAAAATGTTGGGCGCAAAAGTAGTTCCTGCAACGTCTGGTTCTAAAACCTTGAAAGATGCCGTAAATGAAGCATTAAGAGATTGGATCAACAACGCTACAAATACTCATTATATTATTGGAAGCGTGGTTGGACCTCATCCTTTTCCCGATTTGGTGGCGCGTTTTCAAAGTGTTATTTCCAAGGAGATTAAGGAACAATTGAATCAAAAATTAGGTCGCAAAAACCCCGATTATCTCATCGCATGTGTGGGTGGAGGAAGCAATGCAGCAGGCACCTTCTACCATTTTTTGAATGATCAATATGTAAAATTAATCGTAGCAGAAGCAGGCGGTTTGGGTATAGATTCTGGCAAATCTGCAGCCACTACTTTTCTTGGAACTTTGGGGATTCTGCACGGCTCTCAAAGCCTTATTATGCAGACCGAAGACGGACAAGTTATCGAGCCACATTCCATTTCTGCAGGCTTAGATTATCCAGGAATTGGACCGATGCATACCCATTTGTTTGCCGAAAAAAAAGCCGAATTTTTTAGTATTAATGATGATGAAGCTTTGCAATCTGCATTCGATCTTACCAAAACCGAAGGCATTATTCCCGCATTAGAAAGTGCTCACGCATTGGCAGTTTTGGATAAGAAAAAGTTCGAAAAGGAGGATGTTGTCGTGATTTGTCTTTCCGGACGAGGTGACAAAGACATGGAAACCTACTTGAAGCATCTCGATAATTACTAGTATTTGAGCGACATCATCCGTCTTCCGCTCCCACTCTTTATTTTAGTAAGCTTTGGCTCCGCTCTGCTTACTAAAATAAAGGAGTTCCGCTCAAGTCGGGTCGCCTATTTCACATTCAAAAGTACTGTTTGTCATTTATATTAAAGTAAAATTAGTAAAGATTTCTTAGATCAAAATGACAAATTATAAAAATGAAGTTGAACACTCGGATTATCTTTTCGAATGAAGCAAAGTGAAATGAGAAACCTCAAGAACAAAAGATTTCTCCTAATGTCGAAATGACTAAATGTAAAAATAAAGTTGGACACTCGAATTGTCTTTTCGAATGCAGCAAAGAGAAATGAGGAATCTCAAGAACAAAAGATTTCTCCTAATGTCGAAATGACAAA
>NZ_JAZQRK010000025.1:0-77434 GCF_045629545.1 Chryseobacterium sp.
AATAAAAAGAAAATATCTTCAATTGTACTTAAATGAGTTTGTTTATAAGCTGAATAGAAGATATTTTGGAGAAAAATTGTTTGATAGGCTCGTTATTGCTAATATTACAGGATTAGGTAAATAAACGGACAATCATTAAAAATTTATATAAGAAAAATATTAAGACTTCACTATTTTAACGGCAATCTCATAGACATTAGCCTGTTTTAGATATTTAGATCTTTCTCTTGAAGTAACTGATTCTAAATGATCATTCTTAATTACGATAATGGGATCTTCTGTATTTTCTATCTCAAAACTTGCCAAATATCTTTCCTCTGGACCAGTTTTGTCTAAACTTGCTTTTAGTTTTTGTAATTCGTCTGCATAATCCTTGAAGCCAGGGTCTGAAGAATGAATAAATTTATATTCTGCACCAGCCTCCACATGATAATGAAGTTTTTTTTCCACAAGACCTGCATGCGTATCGAACTGTGGATTGTCATTTCCATCTTTAAAACCTAGTTCTACCAATTCTCCATTTTGCTCCGTAGCATATTGCTCGGCAGCAGCAAAACTAGGAAATCCCGTATATAAAGTGTATGTTTCCAAATCATACTTATTCAATTTATCTTCAAAATTGCTTGTCTCCATAATTCATTTAATCTTTTAGTGAGCATAAATATATTCAAATTTTTTGCCACAAAGCAATATTTAAGGTTTATTTTAATTAAATTGATAAAATACTTATCTTTGAAATAGTTATTGATAAAAATGAAAAAACTCTTACTTACCCTATGTATCTTAGCACTAGTAGAAAACGTGCAAGCACAAGAAATTACTTTAGAAAAAATATATTCAGGATATTACCGAGGAAAAGGCATTGCAGGTATTGCTTCTATGAAAAATGGTGAAAACTATTTGGTGATAGAACCCAGTGGCATAGCCAAGTATTCTTATAAAACTTCACAAAAAGAGGGAAACTTGGTAGATGGAAACTTCCAAAGCTATGAGTTTTCTGATGATGAATCCAAAATTCTTTTGCTTAAAGACAGTCAATCTATTTACAGACGTTCATTTTTGGGTAAATATGATGTAAAAGATTTAAAGTCTGGAAAAACAATTAGCCTAAATGATGGAAATCCTGTACAAGAACCACGTTTCTCTCCTGACGCTACAAAAGTGGCTTTCGTAGCAGAAAATAATTTGTTTTATCAGGATTTAAATTCAGGTAAAATAACAAAAATCACCGAAAACGGACTTAAAAACAAAGTGCTTAACGGTCTTGCTGATTGGGTTTATGAAGAAGAATTCGGGCATGCAAGATTATTTGAATGGACCAAAAATTCTAGCGCCTTGGTATTTGTAGAACTTACAGAGACCGAAGTACCAGAAATCTTTATCCCGATCTATGGAAAGTCGCTTTATCCCTCTGAAATGCGATATAAATATCCAAAAGCTGGCGAAAAAAATGCAGTAGCAACTGCACAAATCTACCGTTTAGCAGATCAGAAAAAAGTACAGCTTAATCTGAATAGTTTTAAAAATTATTACATCCCGAACGTTTTCCAGACAGCAAACGCTGATGAGGTGATTTTGGTAACGTCGCAAAGAACTCAAAATGCATCAGACGTCATCAAAGTAAATACAAAAACAGGAGACGCTAAAAAATTATTTACAGAAACTGACGACAAGTGGATAGAAACCGATAATGTAACGCTAGAATTTTTAGATGACAATAGTTTTCTCTGGGCATCCGAGCGCGATGGAAACAGACATCTTTATTGGTATGATAAAGAAGGAAAACTGAAAAAGCAAGTAACCAAAGGCAATTGGGAAATCACAGATTATTATGGGTATAACCCAAAATCTAAAGAAATCTACGTTCAGACAACAGAAAAAGGAAGCATCAATAAAGTTATTTCTAAAATAAATATAGAAAACGGAAAATCTCAGCTTATTTCTAATGCCGAAGGTAACAACTCTGCCAACTTTAGCAAAAATTACAATTATTTCATAGAAACCTCATCTACAGCATCCAAGCCTAATACTTTTGTGCTAAAAGATGGAAATGGAAAAGCTATAAAAGAGCTTCAAAACAATAATGAGCAGCTTCAGAAACTGAAAGCAGACCAGTTTGTAGAAAAAGAATTCATGACGATTCCTAATGAAGTGGGAGATCAGATGAATACGTGGATTATGAAGCCTAAAAACTTTGATAAAAACAAAAAATATCCACTTTTCATGTTCCAATATTCAGGACCAGGTTCTCAGCAAGTTGCCAATTCTTGGGATAATGGTAATGCAATTTGGTTTAACCATTTGGTACAAAAAGGATATATCGTGGTTTGTGTAGACGGACGTGGAACAGGTTATAAAGGCACAAAATACAAGAAAGTAACGTATAAAAATTTGGGTAAATATGAGATTGAGGACCAAATAGCTGCGGCAAAATGGTTAGGAAATCAATCGTATATCGACAAATCTAGAATCGGTATCTTCGGATGGAGTTTCGGTGGTTATATGGCAAGTTTGGCGATGACTAAAGGAGCAGATGTTTTCAAAGCGGGAATTGCTGTGGCACCTGTAACCAATTGGAGATATTATGATTCTGTGTACACTGAAAGATTTTTGTTGACGCCACAAGAAAATCCTGCTGGATATGATGACAATTCTCCTACTACCTATGCTAATCTTCTGAAAGGTAAATTTTTACTAATTCATGGAACAGCGGATGATAATGTACATTTCCAAAATTCGATGGAGTTCGCTGAAGCTTTAATTCAGAACAAAAAACAATTCGAATTTATGGCTTATCCAGATAAAGACCACGGAATTTATGGTGGACAAACTAGACCACAGCTGTATCAAAAAATGACCGATTTTATTTTGAATAATCTTTAAAAATCATCAATAATTTCAAAATCATCCCTTTCAAATTGAACATGTGAGAGGGATTTTTGCATTAAAATCTTGCAAATACCACATCAAAATTTTGTTTTTAAAATTAAAAACCTATTTTTGAGAAATTTGAAAATTTACTATATGAAGACTAAACATCCTAAAGGCCTTCCCTATTTATTCTTCACAGAAATGTGGGAAAGATTTGGCTACTACCTTATCCTCGGAATTTTTGTACTGTACATGATCGACAGCGAAAATGGAGGACTGGCATTTGATGATAAAAATGCAGATGATATTTTTGGAACCTTTATCGCTCTTACTTATTTGACTCCATTTTTAGGTGGATTTTTAGCAGATAGAGTTTTGGGATATATAAAAGCCATATATATTGGTGGCTTCCTAATG
Source organism: Chryseobacterium sp. (assembly GCF_045629545.1). Lineage (GTDB taxonomy): Bacteria > Bacteroidota > Bacteroidia > Flavobacteriales > Weeksellaceae > Chryseobacterium. The sequence continues at coordinate 3,289 of NZ_JAZQRK010000025.1, forward strand.
GGATTAGGGTATTTGGGAATTGGATTTTTCAAAGATCTACCGATGTTTTATACTTCACTAACATTAATTATTATAGGAAATGGTTTCTTTAAGCCTAGTATTTCTACTCTTCTAGGAAACCTTTACAACGAAGAACCTTACAAAGCGAATAAAGATTCTGGGTATAATATTTTCTATATGGGAATAAATATTGGAGCATTTGTTTGTAATATTATTGCCGCTTTTATGCGTAACAAATATGGTTGGGGACCCGCTTTCATGACTGCTGGTGTAGGAATGTTTGTAGGGATGATTGTTTTTACCATTGGTAGAAGACATATATTACAAGCTAACGTTCTAAAACCTGCTCAAGAAGGTGATACCAAAATTTCGGATGTTTTGCTAAAAGTATTTTTACCAGCAGTAATATTCGGTCTTATCGGATGGATGATTCCAAATAATATTTTCGGAAGCGACTCTACAGATGCTTTTATCTTTGCTTGTATTCCGGTTATTTATTTTTACGTAATGCTTTATGTAAAAGCCAATACAGAAGACAAAAAACCAATTGGAGCTTTGTTGGCGATATTTGCAGTAAGTCTAATGTTTTGGGCTGTTTTCAAACAAAACGGAACTGCATTGACGCGTTGGGCAAATTATTACACCGATAGATCTGTGCCTTCTACCATTGACAAACCATTGGAAGCAATGTATTTGGTAGATAAAAAAGATTATCAAGATAAAGAAGTATCTGTATATGATAACCAATATCAAGTGCAAAAGAACGCTTCAGGTAATGCCATAAAAGAACAAGGAAAAGACATCTATTTCCGAAATGTATCAAGTGTTGAAAGAGCAAAATTGGAGGCTGAGCCTTCTCAAAATGTGAGTTTATACAATACAGAGTTATTTCAATCGATCAATCCAGGTTGGGTGATTCTTCTTACTCCAATTGTAGTAGCTTTCTTTATGATGTTAAGAAAAAAAGGTAAGGAACCAAGTACACCATCTAAGATTGTTTTAGGATTATTTATTTCTGCACTTTCGTGTCTGGTTATGGTAGGCGCTGTGTATGCAGGACAAAACGGTTTGATAAAAGTTTCGGCTTTATGGCTTGTAGCAGCTTATGGAGTGATTACCATCGGGGAACTTTGTTTATCTCCAATGGGACTTTCTTTAGTATCAAAATTATCTCCGCCAAGACTTACTGCATTGATGATGGGAGGATTTTTCTTATCAACATCTATCGGAAACAAACTTTCTGGAGTGTTAGCAAGTTTTTGGTACGATTATGACAACAAAGCGAATTTCTTTATTGTGAATTTTGGACTTCTACTTTTAGCAACCTTACTGGGATTGTCTATTTTAAAGAGACTCAACAAAATCATGAAAGAAAAAGGTGTAAGCTAGATTTTTAATATTAAACAAAACCAAGGGCTGCAATTATGATTGCAGCTTTTTTTCGTTATTATAGTATTATTACATTGTCAAAAACTCAAAAAAAACTATATTTGCTAGTCTTAACAAAAATTTAACAATACTATATGGATACTGTTCAGCAAAAGGGGCACCCAAAAGGTCTATACCTTTTATTCTTCACAGAAATGTGGGAGCGTTTTTCTTACTACGGAATGCGTGCAATTTTAATTCTTTATTTAACTAAAAAATTAATTGAAGGAGGTTTAGGAATGAGTGAGCAAAGTGCAACTTTGTTATACGGTTACTTTACTGGATTGGTTTATTTTACTCCACTTATTGGAGGTTGGCTTGCCGACAAATATTTAGGCAAACGTCTTGCTATTACCATTGGTGGTATCACCATGATGATTGGTCAGTTTGTATTGTTCGGAATGAATAATAATACCGGACTCTATATAGGTTTGGCTTTACTAATCATAGGAAACGGGTTCTTCAAACCTAATATCTCAACACTTGTAGGAGGCTTATATCCTGATGGTGACGACAGAAGAGATTCTGCATTCTCTATTTTCTATATGGGGATCAATCTTGGTGCACTTATCGCACCGTTTATCATAGGATATTTCACTGATAATTTATTTGCTACTACCAATAGTGATGGTTCTATTGCGTACGGATACAGATACGGATTCTTGGCTGCCGGTATAGGTATGCTGATAGGTCAGCTAGTCTTTAATGGTTTAGCAAAAAAATATTTAGGAGACCTTGGTCTAAAACCTGTTGGAGGAACAGAAGATGCAAAAGATGCTCCTGTTACTTCTGTAAACCCAATTACGGGTAAAACTCTTACCAAGCCAGAAGAAACACAAAGAATTTCTGTGATTTTTATCTTGTTCTTATTTGCGGTATTCTTTTGGGCAGGCTTCGAGCAGGCAGGTTCATCATTATCACTATACACAGATAAATTTATAGATAGAAATGTATTCGGATTTGAAATTCCTACTTCTTGGTTTCAATCAGTAAACCCAATATTCATTGTGACATTAGCACCATTATTTGCTATGTTTTGGAGTTCAAAATTGGGTAAAAAATTATCTACACCAGTAAAAATGGGTGTTGGTATGATTATCTTAGGAATAGGTTTCTGGTTTATGCTAGGTGCTGTGGCAGAACGTAACGCAAATGGAGACATTGCAGACATCGCCAACAAAGCAGGTATCATGTGGTTGATTATGACTTATCTTTTCCACACAATTGGTGAACTTTGTTTATCTCCAGTAGGTCTATCTGTAGTTACAAAATTGTCTCCACCAAAATTAGCTTCTATTTTAATGGCTGTTTGGATGCTTTCTTCTTCTATTGCCAACTTTATCGGAGGTTTCCTAGCTTCTGTTGTAGAAACTTTAGGAGCAGGACAAGTTTTCACTTACATCTCAGGTTTTGTTATTGTATGTGGACTACTGCTTGTTGTATTAAGCAAACCTATTACAAAAATGATGCATGGTGTAAAATAACATCATAGCAAAATATACTATATAAAACCATCGACTATTCGGTGGTTTTTTTTACATTCGTACATCTAAAATTCTTTTATGAACCTTACCCTAGACGAAATACAAAATTTTAAAGGAAAATATCCCAAACAAATTTGGAGTCTTTTCTTTTCTGAAATGTGGGAACGCTTTTGCTTCTACGGAATGCGCGGAATGTTGGTGTTCTTTATGATTTCTCAACTTAATTTTCATGAAAAAGAAGCCAATCTACAATATGCTGCAACCCAAGCATTTGTATATGCATTTACTTTTGTAGGTGGACTATTTGCAGATAAGATTCTAGGCTTTAGGAAATCTTTGTTTTGGGGAGGATTTTTAATGATTATCGGAAGCCTTATATTAGCCACAGATCCTCATACTTATTTCTTTTTGGGTATTGCATTTACTGTAGTAGGAACAGGTTTCTTTAAACCTAATATCTCTTCTATGGTCGGACAATTATACAAACCCAATGACTCCAGAGCAGATGCTGGCTTTTCATTGTTCTATGCAGGTATCAACTTAGGAGCGTTATTAGGTGGATATTTTTGTATTACTATTGGTAAAGGAGAAATGTTATCTCATCTCATTCCAGAAGATAAAAGATGGAATGTAGCCTTTGGTTTGGCTGCAATTGTAATGATTATTAGTTTAATCAACTTTTTATTCACTCAAAAAAGTTTAGGCACCATTGGTCTGCAGCCTGGACATCCAGATGCAGAAGTCAAAACAAAACCCATAGAAAAATGGCTAGAATATGGAATTTATATTTTATCTCTGCTATTTGTTCCACTGATCATGAAAATGGTATCAGTACCAGAATACACAGATTATTTTATGTGGATTGTAGGACCCTTAACGTTGATCTATCTATTTTATGAAATGACAAAAGTGACGGCTGCCGAGAGAAATAAGTTATGGGCAGCGCTTATCTTTATTTTATTTTCTATTGTATTTTGGGGAATATATGAGCAAAGTGGAGGTTCATTAAGTATATTTGCTGCAAAACATCTCAATAAAGATCTCTTAGGGTTAGATCCTAATGGTGTAAACAATTCTGGCGGCGCCTTCTTTATTATTTTCTTAGCTCCAATCATCGGTCTTTTGTGGATTTGGTTGAGTAAAAGAAAAATAGAGCCCAACACAATTATCAAATTTGGACTCGGGTTTATATTCTTAGGGTTAGGATATTATGTATTATTTGCTACGAGATTATTTTCAGATTTACAAGGGATTACTTCATTGAATTTCTTTACCATAGCATTATTAGTTATCACGTTGGGAGAACTTTGTCTCTCTCCTATAGGATTATCTATTATGACAAAATTAGCTTCCAAAAACCTACAAGGTATGATGATGGGAATGTGGTTTCTAGCCTCTGCTTATGGACAATATGTAGCGGGTATTATTGGAGCAAGTTTGGTTACAGCAAAAGAAGGTGCATCTAGCTATGAAGTTCTTCTTACCTACACAGAAGGTTACAAGCAACTTGGATTATATGCAGTAATTGCCGGTGTGGTATTGATTTTGATATCTCCTATTGTTAAAAAGCTAATGCAAGAAGTAAAATAGGAATGAGTTCCCAATAAAAAACACCATCTCGTTATGAAAAAAGTAATTAGTATTCTATGTTTCTTCGTTATGAGTCTCAGTTTTGCGCAAGTAAAATGGATGACTATGGAGGAGGCAGTAAATGCACAAAAAATACAACCAAAAAAAATACTTGTAGATTTCTATGCAGATTGGTGTGCGCCTTGCAAAACTATGGAGAAAAATACATACGGAAATCCCGTAATCGCAGATTTTTTAAATCAAAATTTTTATCCTGTAAAGTTTAATGCTGAAGAAAAAAAGACCATTGAAATTTTTGGCAGAAAATTTACAAATCCTAATACTCCACAGAAAAAAGGAAGAAACTCTCTGCATGATTTTACCCAATTTATGAACGTAGGATCTGTGCCAAGTACAGTGTTTCTAGATGAAGCTGGTGGACCAATCACGATATTACAAGGAGAATTATCTGCAAAAGAATTGGAACCTTATTTATCTTTAATTTCAGAAAATTTGTACAAAAAAATAAAAACCAGACTAGAGTGGGAAGATTATCAAAAGAAATTTAAATCAAACATAAAAGAATAATTCCAATTATTTTTAAAACTAAAGCTTTCAGAATTGAAAGCTTTTTTAATTTGTAAATTTTCCCGAAATTCGTACTTTCTAACAAAACTTATCTTTTTGACATTAGAAACCTCCATAGAATACCTAAAAGGCATCGGCCCAGATCGCGCCAAACTCATCAAAAATGTGTTGGGTATCTCTACTGTAGAAGACTTTTTGCACTTCTATCCTACTCGATATATTGATAAGAATAAAGTGTATCAAGCTGGAAATTTAGAAGAATCGAGTGTGGAAATTCAATTGAAAGGGAGAATAAGTAATGTACAAGAAATCCTCACTGGGAAAGTAAAAAGGCTTTCGGCAAAATTTAATGATAGTACTGGAAGCATAGATTTGGTGTGGTTTCAGTATTCAAAATGGTTGAAAGAGCAAATTCCCGTTAACCGTGAGGTTTTTATTTTTGGTAAAATTAATGCCTTCAATCATCAGTTTTCTATGCCTCATCCAGAGATAGAATTAGATGAGAACAAGGAAAAAGACAATCGTCTAAGACCGATCTATCCAAGTTCTGAAAAACTCACGAAAAGAGGACTTACGCACAAATATTTTCAAACTATATTAAGAAATATTTGTAAAGAAATCCCTAATTTAATACAAGAAAATTTCCCAGAATATCTTATTCAATCTCAACAGTTTTTGTCGAGACAACAGACTTATCTTAATATCCATTTTCCAGAAAATGTAGAAATATTAGAGAAGGCAAATTACCGTTTGAAGTTCGAAGAATCCTTTTTTTTCCAATTGGGATTTGGGCTAAAACGTATTCATCAGAAGACAAAATCTTTCGGAAATCCGTTTCCCATCATTGGAGATCAGTTCAAAGATTTCTATGAAAATCATATCCCTTTTGAACTCACCAATGCTCAAAAAAGAGTGCTAAAGGAACTCCGTTTGGATATGAGAAAACCAACGCAAATGAATCGTCTTTTGCAAGGTGATGTAGGTTCTGGGAAAACTATGGTGGCACTTCTTACCATGCTGATGGCTTTGGATAATGGCTTTCAAAGTTGTCTAATGGCTCCAACTGAGATTCTAGCACAACAACATTATGCGGGCATCAAAGAACTTTTAGAAAACACCAATATCAACATTAGAATCCTTACCGGATCTACTAGAATTGCCCAAAGAAGAATAATCCACGAAGAACTGGAAAACGGCGAACTCTCCATTTTGGTTGGTACACATGCAATTTTGGAAGATAAGGTGAAATTCAAAAACTTAGGCTTGGCGATTATCGATGAGCAACATCGCTTTGGTGTGGCACAAAGAGCTAAACTTTGGGCTAAAAATAACATTCCACCGCATATTTTGGTGATGACGGCTACTCCAATTCCTAGAACCTTGGCAATGAGTTTTTATTCGGATCTTGATGTTTCTGTGATAGACGAAATGCCTGTGGGAAGAAAACCCATTATCACTGCACATAGAAGAGAAAAAGACCGCGCTTATGTATATAATTTTTGCAAAGAAGAAATACAAAAAGGCAGACAAGTGTATTTCGTGTATCCATTGATAGACGAATCTGAAACTTTAGATTACAAAAACTTAGTAGAAGGTCTAGAACACGTTATGCAATCTTTCCCAGATTACAATACAACCATGTTGCATGGGAAAATGAAACCCGCAGAAAAAGATGCAGCGATGAATTATTTTGCCTCCGGAAATGCAGAAATTATGGTAGCTACAACAGTAATTGAAGTGGGCGTAAATGTTCCTAACGCTTCTGTAATGGTGATAGAAAGTGCAGAAAGATTCGGGCTTTCTCAACTTCATCAGCTTCGTGGACGTGTGGGAAGAGGCGCCGAACAAAGCTACTGTATCTTGATGACATCGGATAAAATGACCACCGAAAGCCGTACACGTATAAAAACAATGACGGAAACTAATGATGGTTTCAAAATATCTGAAGTAGATATGCAACTTCGTGGCCCTGGAGATATCTTGGGGACCCAACAAAGTGGTGTTATCGACTTTAAAAAGCTAGATTTGGTACACGATTCTGATATTATTAAAAATACAAAAGCTCTTGTTGATAAAATTCTAGAAGCTGATGTGAATCTCTCCAAACCTGAAAATTCCACAATTAGAAGTTACTATTTGCAACAATACAAAGGGAAAAATAAGTGGAGTAAGATTTCTTAATTTTAAAATTTAATTTCCATTAAATAATCATCCATTACATAACCATTCCCGATTTCAAAAACACCTTCATCGTAAACTGAAAAACCCTGAGATTGATAAAATTCTTTGGCTGCATTATTTTTATTTACGGCTAAAATAATTCTACTATCACCAAATTCTTTTGTTTTTTCAACAAGAAACTCTAATGCCTTTTTACCAAAACCTTTACCTTTACTTTCTGGAACTAAATAAATTCTGTGCAGCTTTGTTGTGTTAGTTTCATACTGATTTTCATAGCCTACAAAACCTTCAAAAGATTGATTTGCCTCATCGAAAACCAAATAATAATGATAATTGAGTTGAGACAATTGATATCGCAGTTCCTCCTGAGAATACATGGTAGCCAGCATATATTCTAGTTGCTCTTTCGATAGAATATTGGCGTACGCATTTTCCCAAGATCTTCTTGCCAAATCTTGAATTAAAGAAATATTTTCTTCTGTTGCTTTAATTAATTTCATATTATTAAATGAGAGTTAAACACTTGATGCACAAATATTATAGATCAATTCTTAAAAATATTTCAGACCGTATTTGAGCGAAAATCAAAGATTTTCAAAACTAATGTGTTCTAAATATCTTCAGACATACTAATTAAAAAACTAATGTGACTAATGTGTCAGAAAAATATTTAAAATTAAAAAAGTGAAAAGACCTGCGCCTTTTCACTTTAAAATGTATTTAAAAATAGCAATTACAGAGTTGCCATTTCTTCTTTTATTTTAGCATAAAGCGCATCAGATGCAGGAATAAGTGGTAATCTTAAATAATTTTTAATGATACCTTTTTCCGCTAATACAGCTTTGATACCACATGGGTTTCCTTCAGCAAAAATAAGACGAGTAATCTCTACCAATTTATTGTGAATTTCATATGCTTCTTTCACTTTACCATCAAAAGCCAATTGTACCATTGTAGAAAACTCCTTTGGATATCCTTGTCCGATTACAGAAATTACACCATCTCCACCAGCCAAGGTTACAGGAAGTGTGTACTCGTCATCACCAGATACAAGAGAAAAACCTTCTGGTTTCTTTCTTAGAATATCAAAATACTGAAGAATATTGGGTGCTGCTTCTTTTATCAAACATAGGTTTGGAAATTCTTTTGCCAAACGCAATGTAGTAGACGCTTCCATATTTTGTCCTGTTCTAGAAGGTACATTGTACATAATGATCTTCTTACCCGTAGAAGCCAACAATTTGTAATGTTGGTAAAGTCCTTCTTGGCTTGGTTTGTTGTAGTAAGGAGAAACCGATAATACCGCATCAAATGCTGACAAATCTGTTTCTTCTATCTGTTTTTTAACCTCCAACGTATTGTTTCCTCCTATACCTAAAACCAGTGGCAAACGTTTATTATTAACCTTAATGATATGCTTTACTACCTGTTTCTTCTCCTCATCAGAAAGCGTTGCAGCCTCTGCTGTTGTACCCAAAACTACTAGATAGTTGATCCCATTGTCGATATTGAATTCTACAAGTTTTGTTAAACTTTCAAAATCTATCGATAAATCTTCATTAAATGGTGTTACCAATGCAACCCCAACTCCTTTTAAAATGCTCATCTTAAGAATTATTTTTTTTCAAATTTAATAATTTAGACTAAGAAATTATCATATTTACTGATGTTTTATTATACATATAATTATATTTGCATATACTAAAAGAAATTATGAAAAATAGATTCTTGTTATTAGGAATTGCTTTGGTAGCACTAACATCATGCAAAACATCGTCTTTACATGTAAATAATGTGCAACCTCATCAAAACATTTCTATTAATAGCGAACTAAAGAATGACGAGGAAATTGCCAATATCATCATCCCTTACAAAGAGAAATTAGATAAAGAGATGAACCAAAAAATCTCTTCTACCCTAGTAGATCTTACTAAACAAGGTGATAATAGCAATCTGGGAAATCTTTTGGCAGATTACACATTTGATGGTGCTGATATTTGGGCAAAAACTAATCTTAAAAAAGACGTAGATGCAGCTTTAATCAATATTGGCGGGATACGTACTACCATTGGTAAAGGAGATATCACATTGAAAAATGTATTTGAAGTGATGCCTTTTGAAAACGAAGTGATTATCATTAAAATGAAAGGTTCTGATCTAGATGGCCTTTTCGAATATTATGCTAGACACAAAGTGAATAATCCTGTTTCACATTTATACCTAGAGACAGATCATGAGCAAATTGTAAAAACATTGGTGAACGGTAAAGAGGTAGATAGAAATAAAGAATATTATATTGCTACCTCAGATTATCTAGCTTTAGGTGGTGATAATATGAAGTTTTTTTTGAAGGGAGAAGCAATTCCTACAGGAATTAAACTCAGAGAATTATTCATAGAATACTTCAAAAAGAATTCTAATATCAATCCAAGTGAAGATATCCGTCTCAATTTTAAGAATAAGAAGTAATGAATAGAAAGAGTTTTTTAAAAACAGTGGGTGGTGGAACTTTAGCAATGGCTTTAGCTCCAAATTTGATGATGGCAGAAGAGTTGAATACCAGTATATTTAAATCTTCTAATAAACTAACTATTCTACATACTAACGATCAGCATAGTAGGATTGAACCCTTCGATGCGAGTTATACGAAAAACCCTAATCAAGGTGGTTTTGCTAGAAGAGCAAGTTTGATACAGCAAATCCGTAGTCAAGAAAACAATGTTTTGCTTCTAGATTCTGGAGATATTTTTCAAGGAACACCTTATTTCAACTTTTTTGGTGGAGAATTGGAGTTTAAATTGATGTCTATGATGAGGTATGATGCTTCTACCATGGGGAATCATGATTTTGATAATGGCTTGGATGGTTTTCTAAAAGCCTTACCCAATGCTCAGTTCCCTTTCTTGTGTTCTAATTATGATTTTAAAAATACCATACTAGACGGTAAAACTTTAAATTATAAGATATTTAATAAAAACGGAATCAAGGTTGGGATTTTCGGAGTTGGGATAGAACTAGACGGACTTGTAGGAAAAAAACAATACGGCGAAACCATCTATAACGATGCTGTAGAAGTAGCACAGCACTACTCTAACTTCCTAAAGAAAGAGCAAAAATGCGATCTTGTAATTTGTCTTTCCCACATTGGTTACCAATATAAAGATGAACCAGAAAAGTTGTGCGATAAAATATTGGCTGCTAAAACAGAAAATATAGACATTATCTTGGGTGGTCATACGCATACTTTCTTACCCGCACCACAAATCTTTAAAAACAGAGAAGGCAAAAATGTACTGGTAAACCAAGTTGGTTGGGCTGGTCTTCTTCTAGGCAGAATAGATTTCTTTTTTGATTCTAATAAAAACGTACAAAATATTACTTGGAACAACCAAGCAATTGATAGCAGTATAATAGCATAATATGAAAAAACTCTCTTTACTTTCTTTAGGTATTTTGGCATCTATTCAAACGATCAGTGCGCAAAATATTTCTTCAAAAAAATGGGCAGACTTGTTTTCCTACAACAATGTTCTCGCCATGAAGGATGACAACGGAAAAGTGGTTGCCGCTACAGAAAACGGAGTGTTTTATTATACATTATCTTCAGGGGAGATTACAAAATTGTCTAAAGCCAATGGCTTACACGACGTGAAAATTTCTGCTTTCGATTATAATCCTCAAACAAAAATAGGATTGGTAGGCTACCAAAATGGTTCTATGGATGTGATCACCTCTTCGGGGGTTACCTACATCGTAGATATTCCTATCGCAACAGGTTATAATGGAAGTAAAAAAATAAACCATATATCAATTACAGGCGATAAAGCGGTAGTTTCATCAGGATACGGAGTTTCTATATTCGATCTAAAAAAGAAAGAATTTGGAGATTCCGCATTCTTTGTTGCGGGCGGCGTCTACGAAGCGAGTAAAGAAGCTACCCTTATCGATAATAAAGTTTTCGCTGTTACCAATACGGGTTTGAAAACGCATGAGATGAATACCACTTTTCCTGTTTTTTCTACTTGGACAACGGCTGTAGCAGGTAATTTCAATCATATCGATTCGGAATCTGCACTTGTTTTTTCTAATGCCAATTCTGCTTACATTTATAATAATGGTGTAGCAACTGCTCTACCACAAACATTTGGAAATATTTCAGATATTGTGGTAAATCCAGATAATATTATTGTAACAGATGGTAGCAGAATATACAATTACAATATCAACGGAACTTATGCCGGAACGGTTACCGTAGGTGAAGAATGTAATACTGCCACAAAAATAGGCTCCAAAATCTACTGCGGAACAAAACTTTCTGGGATAAAAACAGAGGATAATGTAATCTACAAACCAGACGGACCCTACTTTAATTATTCATATAAGATTAGATTACTCAATGATAATCAACTATTGGTATCATCTGGAGGAAGAGCAGATGGGTTTAACCTCAACCTTTATAATCCTAAAAACCCTGGCTTCTACTATTTCAATGGTACCGAGTGGATCTATTCTAGTTATTTCGTGGGTTCTACTACTTCTTTTAATGTATTGGATGCTATTGCAGATCCTGCAAAACCAGAAGAAGTATTTTTCACCAATTATAATAATGCAACGGGACATGGTATTTATAAAATGAAATACAATGGTACAAGTAAGGATTTTGATTATGTTAAATATTACGATTTAGGATTAGTGCCATCCTCACACCCATTGTACAATTATATGAACAGGCCTGTAGGATTTGCATCCGACGACCAAAATAATCTTTTTGCAAGTATTGCTTTTGCGGGAGATAATACTGCAACACCAGGTTTTGCGTACTACGATAGAGCTACAGACAATTTTATTATAAAATATATTACAGGTTTTACCAGCAATGGTATGCAACAGCCCGTTTATGCGAATAATTTATTCTGGATTCCATTACCACGTTCACAAAACTTTATGGTCTATGATACCAAAAATTCTCAAAGCATAACAGACGATACCACTACCATTTTAGGCTCATCTAATGGTTTTCCTGCAAACTCGGGAGGTACACTTTCTTTCTCTATGGACAAATCTGGAGATGCATGGATAGGTACAGATAGTGGACTAAGAATTTTGTCTAATGCTGCATCTCAATACAATAATAGCCCAGTGCTAAAACCAATTGTTATAGACCAAGGCAATATCGCAGAAGAACTCTTCAGAGATGCACAGATATTGCAGATAGAAACCGATGGTGGAAACCAAAAGTGGGTTTCTGTAGACGGTGGTGGCGTTTATTATCTATCGGCATCTGGAGAAAAAACACTGAAACATTTTACCAAAGAAAACTCGCCACTTCCTACCAATACGGTGACGGATATTAAGGTAGATAACAAGACCGGAAAAGTATATTTTGTGACGTATGACGGTATTGTCACCTATCAGGGTGATGTTGCAGACGTAAACTCTGGCTTCGGCAATGTATTGGTATATCCCAATCCGGTAGTAGCTTCACAGTTTAAAGGCAACGTTACCATCAAAGGTTTGGCAGAGAAAACCAACATTAGAATTACGGATGTTGCAGGTAATATTGTACATTCTGCGGTAGCTAGATCTGGATATTATGAGTGGAACCTAAATAACCAAAAAGGCAAAAGAGTAGCATCAGGTATCTATTTTGTTTTGATGACCAATGAAGATGGAAGCGACAAAGCCACGGCGAAAATTGCAGTTGTCAACTAGATGGTTTCTCAAAATGTTTTTTTGCTTTCTTTTGTAAAATACGGAGAAAACGACGTTATCCTACACTGTTTTACGCAAGAGGAAGGGTATCAATCTTATTTTATGAAGGGTATCTATACCAAGAAAAATAAGAAGAAAGCATTTTTATCTCCATTGCATCATCTCACACTTTTCATTAGATCTACCAAGATGGGAAGCATGCAGACTGCCACCAAGTTTGAGCTGGTAGATAAGCATGAAACCAATACCGATATAAAATCCAATACTGTAGTTTTTTTCCTTGCAGATTTTCTAAATCAAATTGTTAGGTTAGAAAATAAAAATAGCATCATCTACCAATCCATACAAGAAGTTGTAGCAGAGCTGCACCAAAAGAATTATCAGGCGCATCTTATTTTTTTGGTGAAAATTTTGCAAATTCAGGGTTTTGCGCCTCTTTTAGCAGACGAAATATATCTAAATCCCGAAACGGGCACCTTTTCCTCTCAAAGTAGTAATGCTTTATTTGATGAAGAAATTAGCAAAATTTGGAAACTAATATTAGAAGCACAAAACCCTTACGAAGTAAAAATTCCATCTGCTATGAGGAAACACTTTTTGGATAGCTTACTTTTGTTTTATCAGTATCACCTTACCGATTTCAAAATACCACAATCTTTGGAAATTATTCAGCAGATATTCGAATAGATTTTTATCATGAAAGGAGTTATTCTTCTAATTTTATTTTTCTTTTTATATTTATATTAAACCACATTATCACTTTACAAATGCGTTTTATACGAGGGTATTCTACGTGTTGCAGGATGCGAGCATTGTAACATAGGATGCGCGCATGGTTTTATAGTAGGCGCACTTGGTTCTGCACTATACTTGCATGGTTTTTTAGGATGCGCGCATGGTTCTACACTATGCGCGCATGGTAAAAGACTAAGCCAAAGAGGTTAAGGAACGTAGAAATACACGTTCAGCACGTAGTACGCATGGTCAACAGACGTCAAGCGCATGGTTCGGGACGTCCAAATACCCGTCCGGAACGCCAAACGCATGGTTATACAACCATGCACGCATAGTAAAAGACGTGGAGCGCATGGTTCGGAACGTAGACGGACACGTTCGGAACGTCAAGCGCATGGTTCGGGACGTCGAAATACCAGTTCGCGACGCCTAACGCATGGTTACACAACCATGCACGCATAGTAAAACACGTGTTTCCATGGTTTTCAACATATTCAGCATGGTTCTGGACATGATATGCTTCCTTCTAAAATAACTGGAGATCTTGACAGTAAATTTAATTTTAGTGAAAAAGATTAAAACTCGTCAAGATTGAGATGGATTTTCATCCTTTGGCATTTCGGTTTCAGATTTTGCCATTTGAGTTTCGGAGAATCTTGGTTGTAAAATTTTAGCGATAAGTCCAGTCCAGCCTGTTTGATGAGAAGCTCCTACTCCACGTCCATTGTCCCCGTGGAAATATTCGTAAAATAAAATATAATCTTTAAACGCTGGATCGGTCTGAAATTTCAGATTATCTCCGTTAAACGGTCTGTTTCCTTCTTTATCTTTTAAAAATAATTTGGATAAACGGTTTCTCAGCGCATCAGCAATTTGGTTGAGGTTGGAGAAATTACCGCTACCCGTAGGATATTCTACCAAAAAATCTGGACTGTAATAGAAATAAAAACGCTGAATACTTTCTATAACTAAAAAATTGATGGGAAACCAAATCGGTCCACGCCAATTGCTATTACCTCCGAAAAGTCCACTATCACTTTCCGCTGGTGTGTATTTAACGGTATAATCTGTTCCTTCTAAATTGAGGTGAAACGGATTTTCTTCATATTCTTTGGATAATGCCCGAATCCCATAATCACTCAAAAACTCGTTTGGATTTAGCATTCTGCTCAGTAATTTCTTGAGGCGATGACCTCTCAGAAGAGATAGCAAATGCTTGGAGTTTTCACCTTTTATTTCCCAATGAGACACTAGGGCTGCCAATTCGGGTTTATTTTGTAGCACCCAAGTCATCCTTCTTTTGAAATTGGGTAATTTTTCTATCATTTCATCGTCTATCACTTCTACGGCAAACATCGGAATCAGCCCAACAATAGTTCTTAGTTTTAGGTATTTGTGATCGCCATTATCCGTAGCAATTGCATCGTAGAAAAACTCATCTAGCTCGTCCCAAAGGCTGAAGCTTTCTTCTTCCATATTATCTAAAGCATTCGCGATGTACAGAAAATGCTCGAAAAATTTGGTTGCCATTTCCTCGTACACCTTATTGTACATTGCCAATTCTAGGGAAATCCTCATCATATTGAGAGTAAACATCGCCATCCAACTTGTACCATCAGATTGTTCTAGATGTTCGCCGTCGGGTAATCTTGTATTTCTATCGAAAACGCCAATATTATCCAAACCTAGAAATCCACCTTCGAAGATATTGTTGCCATTTTCATCTTTTTTGTTCACCCACCAAGTAAAATTCATGAGTAGTTTTTGGAAAGCACTTTCTAGAAATTGAAGATCTGGTTTGCCATTGAGGTATTCGTCTATTTTGAACACCCGAAATACCGCCCAAGCGTGTACTGGAGGGTTTACATCACTGAAATTCCACTCGTATGCTGGTAATTGTCCATTGGGATGCATATACCATTCGGCAAGAAAAAGTTTGAGCTGATGTTTTGCAAAATCCGCATCTATAAGGGCAAAACTAATGGTATGAAACGCCAAATCCCAGCTTGCATACCAAGGATATTCCCATTTATCGGGCATAGAAATAATATGCTCGTTGTTAAGGTGTTTCCAATCGTGATTTCTTATTTTTTCTCTGGCTGGAGAAGGTTTTATCTGTGCAGGATCGCCCTTTAGCCATTTCTCTACATTATAATGGTAGAACATTTTGTTCCAAAGCATGCCTGCAAAAGCTTGTCTTTGTACCAACTTTTCGTCTTCAGATTTTATTTCTTTCTGAATTTCAGCATAAAACTCGTCTGCTTCTTTATTTCTAAGGGCAAATATTTCTTCGAAATCTAAAAATGGATTGTCGAGATTTTGATCCGTAAGTCTAAATTCGAAGGTTTTTGTTTCTTTAGATTTAAATTCTACATCGTTGAAAAAAGAGGCTTTAGTCCCGATTTTTTCAGGATTGACGGCTTTTGAATTACCATTAATTACAAAATCGTTGATGCCATCTTTGCAATATTTTGAAGTATTAGGAGCGTGATAAAGTCGCTCATTATTGGTTTCATTATCACAGAAAAGTATTTCAGTTTCCTGATGAGCGTATAGATTTTTGATATCTAAATCTTTATGTTCAACTTGAATAGTATTTTTATTTTTTGAACTCAGTTTTGGTTTGTAGTCATCATAGCCCCAACTCCAAGTATTCCTAAACCAAAGCGTTGGTAAAATTACCAAAGACGCTTTCTCCGAAGAATGATTGGTAACAGTAAGTTTGATTAAGATATCGCTAGGTCCGTTTTTGGCGTATTCTATAAACAGATCGAAATAGTCGTCTTTATTAAAAATCCCAGTGTCTATCAGCTCATATTCTAATTCTTCTTTGCTTCTTTCTGCATTGGTTTTCCTAAGGTCGTCATAGGGAAACGGATTTTGAGGATATTTGTACAACATCTTCATATAAGAATGCGTAGGCGTAGAATCTAGATAATAGAAATATTCTTTCACATCTTCGCCATGATTGCCTTCGCCATTGGTAAGCCCGAAAAATCTTTATTTTACCAAATGATCTTTCTTGTTCCAAAATCCGAATGAAAAGACCAATTGTTGCAAATCGTCACAAATTCCGCCAATGCCTTCTTCTCCCCAACGGTAGGTTTTCGCCTCGGCGGTATCGTGGTTGGTATAGTTCCAAGCATCTCCGTTGTCGCTATAATCTTCCCTTACGGTTCCCCAAGCTCGGTTGCTAACGTAAGATCCCCATTTTTTCCAAGAGATTTCCTGAAGTCTGTTTTTTTCGGAACTCATAGTTTCTTTTTGTGTTGAATGTTTTGAGGACTGCCTTGCGCCCCGGATTGAACGGCGTGTTTGAGCTCTTTTTGTAAGCTTGGAGAAAGTAATGGCACAAAAAAGCGAGTAGTGAAAGCCGGAATCGCGCGCCAAAAGACTATCCTCCCGTAGAAAAACTCTCGAATGTCGTCATCCCTCCATCTACGAAAATGCTAGCGCCCGTGATATAATCTGACATATCGCTCGCCAGAAAAACAGCTAGGTTCCCAATATCCTGCGGTTGCCCAATGCGATTGTAAGGGATAAGTGTAAGGAGATCGTTGAGTGCTTCGGGCGTATTCCAAGCGTTGGTGTTGATTGGCGTTTGAATAGCGCCTGGACAAATAGAATTGACCCTGATTTTATCGGCTCCATATTCTTGTGCCAAAGTTTGCATCATCATCTTGATGGCACCTTTGCTAGAAGCATAATTGGCGTGTCCTGCCCAAGGAATAATTTCGTGTACAGAGCTGATATGAATAATTTTTCCGCAAGCTACAGAACGTTTGGTATCTATCCCACGGCGAAGAAACTCTTTGATGGCTTCTCTTGCGCACAAAAATTGTCCTGTAAGATTGATCCCTATAACGGCATTCCATTGATCGAGCGTCATTTCTGTGAATTTTGCGTCTTTTTGGATACCTGCATTGTTTACCAAAATATCTACAGTCCCAAGCTGGGAAACGACATCTTGAAACATAGAAATCACCTGATTTTCTTGCGAAACATCGCATAGATAAACGATTCCGTTGCCACCAGCATCTGTAATTTCTTTGAGAATAGAGTTGGCTTTATCTAACGATTTATCGGATGAATAATTTACAACGACGGTAGCACCTGAAGATGCTAAGGATTTTGCCACGCCAGCTCCGATTCCGCTAGAAGCTCCGGTAACAATGGCGACTTGATTTTTGAGTGAAATTTCCATAAAAAGTTGATTTGGTGATCATCAAAGTTAAAGGAAATAATCGCTCCAAAAGAGGAAAAAAAGTTTAAATTTTTATTAAAATTAAACTCAAGTTCTACTAATGATGATAAATATCTTCGTACATCACACCTGCACGAATTTCTATCGGCAATTTGTTTTCTTCTGGTACAATTGGGCAATTATAATCGAATGCATTGTATGCACAATAAGGATGATATGATACATTGAAATCTAAAACGATGGTATCACCAGAAGGTACTTTAAGATCTAAATATTTTCCTCCACCGTAGGTTTCTTTGTTGTTGGTAGCATCACGAAAGGGTAAGAAAAGGTAATCTTTGTATTCTTCTTTTTTTATTAAATCTAAACTTTGATACAATGTTAGAGTATGAGTCCGTCCATTAAGTTCGAATGTGGCTTTGCCATACTCTTGATACACTTTGGATTTGCCAGAAGATGTAGGCAGATCAAAAGGTTGAGGATTTTCTGTTTTTACAAACTTCGCTGTTACTTTATAATCTAGATTGATTGGAAAAAATGGATGTTTCTTGAAATGAGTAAAATTATCACCTCGTAGTGGGCTTTTCTTTTCATTACGGTATTCTGCATTCAGTTCTTTTTGAAATTTCTTAATGATTTTGCGGTCATTTTTAGGGTTGCTCGTTTGTGAAAAAGCAAATATAGGAAGTGCAAAAAGTAGAAAAAGAATATATTTTTTCATAATGAATGGAATAAGAAAGGAAATAAAAGTAGAAAATAAAATTTCTAAGAAAGTATAGAAAAATTAATCTGAAATTTTGATTCTATAGATATCCGAGGAATTTCTTTTGATAGATTTCACATAAAACCCACCTTCCTCGGGGATCACTTCCTTGAAATCGAAACTTGTACAGTCTTTGGGAAGTCCTGTAAATACAAGAGTAAACCAAAAATCCTTCATGAATGGAACTGGTGTCCATTGTGGATAGATTGAAATATTTTCTGAATGAATAAGTTTGCTCTGGTGAGAAGAATTGTTGTCTATAAGCACCGTAGAGTTCCAGATTCTAATAAGGTTTCCCAAAAATGGCGAAGCAGGAAAACAGCAATGTACAATGACTTGCTTTTCTTCTTCTATCTTCGTTTTCAGAGATTCTAGAAGTTGTTTTTCTATAATGGGTTTTACAATAGTTTCAGCCACGAGGTTGGGATCGATACAAAAAAATAAGATTTACCGCAAAGTTACCAAAAGATCATTCGCGATAAATCTTAGATTATTTTATTTAGTAGTTTAATTCTAATTTTTCTTTGGAGTAGTCTCTTAATTTTTGAGCTAATTCTGGATTATCAGCTAATTTTTGACCGTATGACGGAACCATTTGTAATAATTTTTCTCTCCATTCTCCATTGATTTTTTCTGGGAAACATTTTTGCAATACATCTAGCATTGCGTATACTGCTGTAGAAGCTCCTGGTGAAGCACCTAGTAGTGAAGCAATAGTTCCTTGTTTGTTTACCACAACCTCAGTCCCGAATTCTAGCTTTCCACCTAGTTTATCATCTTTTTTAATAACTTGTACACGTTGTCCTGCAACTTTGATTTCCCAATCTTCGTCTTTCGCATCTTTTACAAATTCTCTAAGGTGTTGAAGTCTCTGAGATTTCGTCATTGCAACTTGTTGAACAAGATATTTGGTAAGAGGAATATTGTGCCACCAAGCTCCGAATAGAGATTTGATGTTTTTTGTGTTTACACTATCTGGTAAATCTAAGTAACTTCCTTCCTTAAGGAATTTGGTAGAGAATCCTGCAAATGGACCGAAAAGCAATGCTTTTTTACCATCAATAATTCTTAAGTCTAAGTGAGGCACAGACATTGGCGGTGCATCTACTGTAGCTTGTGTATATACTTTTGCTTGGTGTTTTTCTACTAATTCTTGGTTATGACTTACCAACCACTCTCCAGAAACTGGGAAACCACCGTAACCTTCGCTTTCTTTGATCCCTGAACTTTCTAGTAATTGTAGCGCATACCCACCAGCACCTATAAATACAAAATCTGCATTTACTTGTTGCTTGTGACCTTTCGTTCTATCTTTCACTTTCAAATCCCAAGAACCGTTAGCTCTTGCATCGATATCTTTTACTTCATGGTATAAGAAAACATCTACTTTAGAATCTTGTAGTAAGTGTCTTCCCATTTTTCTAGTAAGACTACCAAAGTTGATATCTGTACCCAACTCTGACCGAGAAGCTGCTAAAACCTCATTAGGATTTCTTTTGCTCATTACCAAAGGAATCCATTCCTTAAGTTTTTCATGATCCATTGTGAACTCCATATCTTTGAAAAGTGGAGACTTGATCATCGTATCAAAACGAGTTTTAAGGTATTTGGCATCATTCTCACCAAAAACCAAGCTCATGTGTGGACATGCATTGATAAACTCTTGAGGCGTATCGATATATTTTTTATCAACTAAATAAGACCAAAACTGTTTTGAAATTTCAAATTGTTCAGCGATTTTTTCAGCTTTAGTAATATCTACGCTTCCATCTTCATTTTCTGGGGTATAGTTCAACTCACAAAAAGCTGAATGACCTGTACCAGCATTGTTCCAAGCTGCCGTACTCTCTTTGGCAAACCTTCCTAATCTCTCGAAAATTGCGATTTCTAGATTGGGATCGAACTCATGAAGCATCGTAGCTAAAGTTGTACTCATTATTCCGCCACCTATCAAAACAACATCGTATTTTGGTTTTGGCGTTCTACTTAAAAGTGTATGTGGCATACCGTATATTTTATACTACAAATTTCCGTAAAACTTTTAAATTAAGCACGTGTTTATGGTTTTTTAAGTAGGTAAATTTTCGTTATTTTTGTAATTCTCACAGATTATCGTTACATTTCTATAGTTTATTTATAATAACTATTACTACAATTTATTTTATTTACCAATTATACTTGTATATCCCAATATATAAGCATTAGTAAAAAAAAATACTGATGCAAAAATTTCGTCATTTAATATGAGATTAATTTAATTTGGCTGTTAATTTTTTAAATTGTTTTTCAGCATTTTTACCTTCGTATAAAATTCCGTAGATTGTATCTACTATTGGAAGCTCTAGATTCTTGGATTTTGCAGTTTTGTAGATAGAATCTGCCGCATAATATCCTTCAGCAATCATATTCATAGATTGAATGGCTGATTTCACTGTATATCCTTTCCCAATAAGATTACCTAAACTTCTATTTCTGGAGAACAGTGAATACGCAGTTACCAGCAAATCTCCAAGATATGCACTTTCATTAACGTCTCTAGGTGCTTCATATATTGCTTCTAAGAAGGTTTCCATCTCACGAATTGCATTGGAAACAAATACCGCAATAAAGTTATCACCATATCCCAATCCGCTAGCAATACCAGCACCAATGGCAAAAATATTCTTCAAGATAGCACTATACTCGTTCCCCAAAACATCTTTACTAGGATTTACTTTGATAAAATCTGAACTGAAAACTTGTAATAATTTTTTGGAAACATCTTCTTCCACAGTGGCTATGGTAAGATAAGACAATCTTTCCATCGCTACTTCTTCAGCATGACAAGGGCCTGCAATAACTGCTTGATTTCTGATTCCTATTTTGAATTCTGATTTTAGATATTCTGCTACAACATCATTTACTTTTGGGATAATTCCTTTGATGGCAGAAACAAATATTTTGCCTTGATACTCGCACGTCATTTTTTCCATGGCGTCAGATAGATAAATTGATGGTGTTGCCAATACTACAACATCACAAGCAGAAACAAGCTCATTGATATCAGTGGTTAGTTTGAGGTTTTTTTGGTTAAAATTAACAGCTGTGAGATAGTTTGGATTGTGACCACGAAGTTCTATGGCACCCTTCACAAATTCGCTTCTCACGCACCAATGTACAATTTTGCAGTTTTCAACAAGCATCTTTACAATAGCTGTTGCAAAACTTCCGCTTCCCACCACCCCAACTGAGATTTCAGCCTTCGATATTTTCGAGTTTGAAGATTCTAAAATTGTTTTCTTTTTTGTCATAATTAAAATGTGAACTGCAAATATATTAAAACAAAGATTGATGGTATCTTATAAAGTCTGGCTAGATATCAATTTTACATTATTTTAACACCAAGAGACAATTAATATCACTATTATTCGTTATATATTTGTAATAATATGATTAAAATAAAGTAAATTTGCCAACTTAAAATTGGTTAAATTCTAAGAAAGAAAAGGAAAAATGAATAGATTCTTTAGAAGCAAAAAAAAGGTGACTCTTCTGATTGCCATTCTTGCAATAATTGTCTTTGTGCAGAGTATTTTTATTGGTAAATTATACTCGGGCAAAGATGACAAAAACTACGAAGTCAATCTGGTAAAAATCAATACTGAAAAAGATAGTGTAGACTACCTAAAAATGAAAAATGATCTTGGAATAATAGATCAAACGATATCCCAAATAAATTCATTCTTACAATCAAAAGATATTAAAAATGAAAAGCTAATGGTTCTTAGTAACGATAGTATTTCAAACTCTGTATATCTAGCCAAGCAATCCAACAGATACAGTAAATATCTAATAGATTTGCAAAATAAACTCATGCAAGTACCATTGGGAATGCCTTCTGAAGGATATATTTCTTCTAATTTTGGGATAAGAAAAAACCCTATTCCGTACAAAAAAATTTATGCTACAGTAAAATCTACAACTCCTTCTAAAACTACTGCTACACCTACCGTAGCATCGGCTCCAACGGTAAAGGCTGAACCAGTAGAAAAAATTATAGAACTTACAGATAGTTATGGGAATAAGCGCGAAGTAAAGGTAATGGTAACTCCAAAAGTTGCTAGCGTTGCCACTCCTGCCACTCCAACTCCTTCATCTAGCGACACCAAAAGTGTTGCTGTCAACACATCGCCAAAAGAACAAAGTAATGCTCCAGCAGAAGCAGATCAAATGCAATATCACAAAGGCTTGGACATTGCAGTTGCTTATGGTTCTAACGTGATTGCTACCGCTGCAGGAACCGTAATTTTTGCTGGTCAGAAAGGTGGATATGGCACTTGTGTGATTATCTCTCATGGAAATGGTTTGGCTACACTATATGGGCATCTATCTCAGCTGGTTGCAAAAACCAACGATAAAGTGAAAGTAGGGCAAGTAATAGCAAAATCTGGCAATTCTGGTCGATCTACGGGACCTCACTTACATTATGAAGTTCATAAAAATAATACACCCGTAAATCCGAAATTATTCATGAATTTATAAAATAAAAAAACTGCAACTTTATTGGGTTGCAGTTTTTTTTTGTTAAATATTGATCTTAGTAACCTGCTGTAAAACGCTCACGGATATGATTGTTTTGTTCTAGCTCATCTACCAAAGCTACTGCAACATCTTCTACAGAGATTATGCTTCTACCTTCCTCATTAAAAACCGGATTTTCTAACGAAGTTCTGTATTTTCCTACTCTAACGCCTGCAGTACCAGGATGCATTTCTATCGCCGGGCTGAAAAACGTCCAATCTAAAGTAGAATTATTTTTTATTTCGTTAAGATAATCTCTTGCAGCCAATGCGCCTGGTTTTATATCTGCAGGGAAATCTGGCCCGTCTACCAACTGCTGTCCATCAATGTACAAACTTCCTGCACCACCAACGGTAATCAATCTTTTTACACCAGAGTTTTCTACTGCTTTTTCTATGTATTTAGAACCATTTAGGAAATCATTGTACAAATTAGGATTCGTCCAACCTGCATTGAATGCACTGATTACAGCATCATTTCCTTTTAGAGCTTCAGAAAGTTCGGTTACATTATTAATGTCCAAACTTTTTGCTACTACATGCTCATTTTGAGCTACCTTGGACGCATTTCTCACAATTGCTTCCACTGCGTATCCTCTACTTTCTAACTCTTTTACTACATGCTGACCAACAAATCCTGTGGCCCCTATTACTGCTACTTTTTTCATACTAATAATAATTTAATTGTAATATGTTTTGTTACATTTATGATTAAAAAAATTTTATTTAAAATTTAAACAAATTGATCTATAAAGTCTTTTAAGTTTTTCTTTCCTAAAAACTGAATAACCATTTGATCTGTTTCCACAAACAATTCATTCAGATGAAAATTTATATTTTTACCAATAGAACAAGAAGGATTCGGTTGATTGTTTTTCTTTCCCAAAACCTCAGAATTCTTCACTGCATTGTAGATATCTGCCAAACTTATTTTCTCTGGATTTCTTGATAGCAAGCTTCCTCCTACTTTACCTTTTCGGCTAATGACTAATCCGGCTTCTTTCAGAAAACCCAATTCTTTTCTTACCACGACAGGATTTATATTGATACTTCCTGCCATCCATTCGGACGTAAGAACCTCATCTTCTGACTGTCCTAGGAGCGTCATAATGTGTAATGCGGTAGAAAATCTTGTGTTATTCATATAATTGTTTAGCAAAGATACATAATATTTTTAATGTAACAAAAACTATTACATATTAATTAATTTCATATTCTAAAATAAAATAACCACCTCACAGTAAGGCAGTTATTTTATAGATTAATGTTAAAAAATATTTATTTGATTCCTAATAACTCTACTTCAAAAATTAAGGTAGAATTCGGTCCAATTTCTTTGCTTATTTGCTCTTCACCGTATGCTAAGTTAGCTGGTAAAAACAATTTCCACTTGCTGCCAACTGGCATCAATTGTAAAGCTTCTGTCCATCCAGAGATTACTCTATTTAGAGGAAATGATGCTGGAGTACCTCTTTTCACAGAACTATCAAAAACTTGACCTTTGATGTTTGTTCCGTGGTAATGGCATTTTACAGTGTCTTTCGCTTTTGGCTTTGCACCGCTACCTTCCGTCATGATTTCGTACTGCAAACCACTCGGTAAAGTAACCACTTCCTCTCTTTTTGCATTTTCTGCTAAGAAAGCCAAACCATCATTTAGGTTTTTTTCAGCTTGTTCTTTTTTACGTTTAAATAACATATCTGCTACTCCCATTGTCTTATTTTTTTGCAAAGATAAGTTTTTTTGAACGGACGAATATTTCATCTTTTTAGAAGAATTACATTTTTTAGATTATCATTTTTAGATTTAAACAAAATTTTAAATAAATTAAAACTAGCACCAAAACTGAACTTTTCTTTAATAACAATTCCCCATATTAGACATTGAAATTGGTATATTATTAAAGTAAAAAATAATATTTAAACGAACTTTTAAATTTGATTAGTTTCTTGAAGACAAATATTCAATCTATCAAATTGATATTGAAATGCTCACTAAATTTAAAGATTTCATTAATAAAAATGTACTTATTTTTAAACTAAAAGTTTTTAATAAAAACGTGCGAGAAGCTCGCACAAGTTGGAATTTAGAATATTCCAATCTTTTTTAGTTAGATTTTTCTTCTTTATCATGGTTGCAATTTGTTCAAACGATTCTTCATCTATTTTTACACAGTAATAAATTTTCTCTCCATTGACAAAATTTTTTTGAATACAATTTAATATAAACTTATCATTATCAAATGAAATAATTGATGTAATAATATCATCATACCAATCAACTATTTGTAATGAAGTAATTATCATTTTTTTATCTTGGTTTAAAAATTTTGATCAGTGGAATAGGCTTAAATATTATTACAGAATTAAAACCCAGAAGTCCATAATTGGTTATTTAGAGTGAATCTTCCAACTATAAAATCATCTGGATAATCTTTAAATCCATTTTTCTCTTTTAGGTTTTCGACAGTATTATTAGCCCAATTTTCATCTAAAAACACTCCGATAACCCTTTCATCATCTAAAAAATGATGAATAGTATACATATGACTTACTTGAAATATATACTGTAAATTCAGCTCTTTTATTGATTTACTACTTTCTGATATTAGAACATATTCTGGTAAATAGTCTCTTCCAATTTCTCCAGCAACACTATCGAATCCATTTTGCCAGTGAACCTTGTTCAATTCATATTTTATAATAATTAATCCATCAGGATAGGTTTTAAATCCAGGAAGATTCAGAGCATTTTCTTTTGCTTTTTCCAACTTCTCCATATCATCAAAGTATCCTAAAAATTTAGATGCCGTATGATTGTCGTCCATATAAGTGTGTTCAAGTGCATATACAAAATAGTCCATATTAATATTTATTTATTTTTCAGCGGATTTTGAAATGATCTGTCGTCTTATTTATTTGAAATTTTGAGCTAACTTTTTTTAGAAATTTAATTTCATAGTATTTTCATTTGCCCTATTGTTCACAATCGTCAATAATCTCATTATTAGTATCCTTTCAATTCTATATTGTTGTTGTTCATATTTCGATACCATTCTAGGAGTACTAAACCTGTAGGATAAGTCATGCTACTTTTATTAAGTTCTAAATTAGTAAATATAAAAAATTAGTACCGCTTTCTTCAAGTAAATCTTAATATCTAAAATTAAAAATGGCTCTACAGTATTGTAAAGCCATTTATTAAATAGTATGAGGTAAACAAATTTATTGTTTTTCTGCTTCTTCCTTATCTGGGAATGCAATAGATGCTAATACCGAAAGTACCAATACTCCACCTACAATACCTAATGAAATTGGCGATGAGATATGGAACCATGGAGCTATTAACATTTTAAAACCTATAAATGCTAAAATTATTGCCAAACCATAAGGCAATTTGCTAAACATATGGATGAAATTAGCTAATAAAAAGTACAATGATCTAAGTCCTAAAATCGCAAAAATATTGGAGGTATATAAGATAAACGGATCATTTGATATTGCAAAAATTGCAGGGATAGAATCTACTGCAAAAAGTACATCCGTAAATTCTATTACTGCCACAACTACCAATAGAGGTGTTGCCACTTTGATACCATTCTGAATCGTGAAAAACTTATCTCCATCATAGTTATCTGAGACTTTCCAGAATTTTTTCACCAATTTTGCACCTGCAGAATCACCAAAATCTTCATCATCTCCATCGTCTCCGCCTCCCCAAGATTTAATTCCTGCATAAACTAGGAATAAACCAAAAAGAACCATTACAACGTTTATCTTTACCATCTTTCCAAAGATGTTCATTTCTGGTAAAAACGTTAAATTAATAAGACCTACTCCCGCAAAAATAAATATTGCTCGGAATATTAATGCCCCAATTATTCCCCAAAATAATACTTTGTGGTGCAAATGTTTGGGAACTTTGAAGAATCCAAAAACTAAGATAAATACGAAGAGATTATCTACGGAAAGTGCTTTTTCTACCCAATAAGCAGCTTGATATTGCGTAAATTTTTCTATCGCAACTTCATGACTTCCCGCTCCAAGATCTGAATTGAAAACCCAATATACGACCCCAGAAAAAATCATTGATAAAGAAATCCAAACGATAGACCATATCGTGGCTTCTTTTGAAGTAACCTCGTGACTTTTCTTATTAAAAACTCCTAAATCTAAGAGTAACATGATAACAACTGTTATCGCAAATCCCCACACCAACCCAGGATGCAGTTCTAAAATACTTTGATGTTGATCCACTTGTGTATTATTGTGTTATAAATTAAAAGCAATAGCTGAATTTATCAGATATTGCTATACATTTTTATTAATTCTAAAAATAGAATTAATTATTTAAAAATCAATGATTTATTATAAATATTTTTCTTGAACAGTTTTTACCGTTTGTTCTAGCTTTCTATCAGAAACCGCATCACCAATTGCATTGAATTTCCATTCTCCGTTTCTTTTGTAGAAAACTCCCATCACCATTGCTACATGCCCATTGAAAGATTTATCATTTGCAATATCATATTTAGCAAAAACTTCTCTTACATTCTTAGGTGTACCTTCGTAAATACGAATTGAAGCGAAAGGTATTGTACCAAAATCTTGTCCTTGATAACTATGAAGAACCAATGCTACATGCTCTACTGAAGGATTAAGATTGCTGAAATCTATTGTAATAACTTCATTATCCAAACCATCATCGCCGTTCACATCGCCCGTTAAATCGTCACCGCTATGTTGTACAGAACCATTATTGGATTTTAAATTGCCGAAATAAATAATCTCTGATACATTTTTATTACTATCATACAAAATGCAGCTTCCATCTAAATCTACTGCTTCCTTTTTGGATCCGAAGATTCCTTTTTTGTCAATTGCACCCCAATTGATACCTACACAAGCTTGCGACAAGGTAGATCCGTTTTCCTTTTTAAGGTTTATTCTTTGTCCTTTTTGTAAGTTAATAGCCATTTTTTATTCTTTTTTAATTATTTAAATTTAAGTTGAGCATTGCACGAAGAATATTAGTCTCTTCGTTCACATCAAATATTTTGCTCATAATATCAATATTTTCTAAATTTCGAAGGTAATCTTTGAGTACATTTTGTACATCTTCTGATAAAAATCTTTTGTTTTCCTCCATTGTTTCTTCAAGATCCTCGTTTCTTCTTTTCAGCTGGTTGATTATTGATACTTGGTTGGATTGGTTTTCTGAAATATCCAGATCTGCCAATTCTATATCAATTAAGTACAATTTTCTTGCTTCCACATTGAAGATAAAATGATCGTTCGATTGAAAAATTCTGAACAACTCATATTCTTCAGTACCGATACGATAGCCACACACAAACCGAACTTTAAAATTTTGTATATTCAATCTTCCCAAAAGTTTTCTTTCTATACTAAAATCTGGATATTCGTAAGATGGTTTTGGATCTAATTTAAGCTTAGATTCATCTGCATCTGTTCTGTAATATTCTACTGCATATTTTTTTTGAAAATAAAGTACAGCATTCCAATCTTGTGAGAATTTATCCTCTGCAAGGTCTTGATATAAATTCCTTAAATATTCTGAAAAAACGCCACTATAGATTTTCCTATCCGTTTCAAAATCATCAACTTTTCTCTCTTCGAAACTATTTATATATTGATTATTAATATTAATTTCATTAATAAAAGCCAACTGATCGTTTTCCTTTTTTTTCTTTAATTTGGTCAACAATTCAATCAGACTATCAGTATATTGCAAATGAAAAAGCTCTAATTTGCTAAAATCTAAAGTATTATTGTCTTTGAATAATTGATGAATAATATCTGTTTTTATGTAAATAGATATAATATCAATGTTTTCAAAAAAATTTGAGAGAAGTTTAAGCTTTGTTAATCTTCTTCTACTCTGAGACATTATACTTACAACCTCATCACTCACTATATTACTGTATTATTAACCTCTAATATTTGCTTTTAATTCTGATTCTAAAGTTTGTAGATCTTGATCTAGTTTTCTTCTATTTTCAGTACCTTGTTTTTGTATTTGTTTCACTTCATTCAACGTATTGATAAGCATTGCAGTAGTTTCTTTCAACGTTTCTGCAGATACTATTGTTTGCTCGTTGGCTCTAGCTACATTCACAGAATTTTGTCCGAGACGTTCGGCATTTTTTCTCAAAATTTCTTCAGTAGTAGAAGATACTTTTTGTTGTACTTCTATATTCTGCTGCTGTCTGTGCATAGCCACGGCAAGCGATAGCTGGTTTTTCCAAACTGGTAATGTAGTGGTAAGTATCGTTTGTGCTTTCTCTGCAATAGATACATTATTACTTTGTACCAATCTTATCTGAGGTAGAGATTGCATCATAATCAATCGTACTACTTTCAGATCTGCCATTCTCCTATCCAATCTGTTGATAAAATCTCTTTTGTCAGCAACCTGATAATCAGCAAAATTCTGGATATTAGCTTCCATATTTGCCAATTCTAAAGATGCTTTCTCCATCCTTATGTTTCCTGCAACTACTAGATCCTCTATGGCTTTTATAGAATTCACATTACTATCAAAAATAGTTTGCAAAACTGCATTATCTTTCGTAGACGTAATAATACCAGCATTTACCTTATGAGAAATCTGATCAATATTAGTGGTAATTTTATCATATTTAGCAAACAGATTATCTACCTGCGTCAGCATCTTTTTCATAAAAGGAAGTCTACTCAAAAAGCCTTTTACTTTACTCCCCTGAATTTCATCTACATCAACATAATTAAGCTCTATCAACAAATTATTGATTAGCTCGCCCACTTCACCAGAGTTTGATCTTCTTACGTTTCCTAAAAAACTATCACTTTGGTTTGCCAAAGTTTTTTGTAATTCGGCACCATAGTTTACAATAGATCCAGGGTTGCTCTCGTCAATAGAATTGGCAATTACCTCATACTTCTTACGTTCTTCTCCCTGCAATTGGCTGATATTCACGTTTCCGTCTCTATCAACCAATGCTGGAGCCATATTTTGGTTAGGTTGTATGTCTTGCATAGAGAATTTTATTGATACAGAGATACAAATTTATCTAGCCCTTCTCTTTGTCCGCTTCCTACTGCTTCAAATTTCCATTCTCCATTTTTATTATAGATTCTACCGAATTCTACTGCTGTTTCTATAGAAAAATCTTCATCCAATTCGTATTTTAAGATTTCCTCTTTAGTATCTGTATTGAAGATTCTGATGAAAGAATTTCTTACTTGTCCGAAGTTTTGTTTTCTAATCTCAGCCTCATGTATTGTTACTACTACTGTTATTTCTTGTATTGCAGCATCTATTTTTGTAAGGTCTATAAGGATTTGCTCATCATCACCATCGCCATCACCCGTAAGGTTGTCACCTGTATGAATTACAGATTTGTCTGGAGATTCTAAGTTATTATAAAAAATAAAATGTTGGTCTGATACTAGTTTTTTACTGTCATTAAGTAGAAATAAAGACGCATCCAAGTCAAAGGCTCCTCCTGTTGATGTATTATTAATATCCCAACCCAAACCGATTGTAAATTTTGGTGCGTTTATATTTTCTCTTTGTCCTTTTTGTAAGTTAATAGCCATAATTAAGTTCTGTTATTGTTAAACTGTTTATATTATTTTTGTATTCTTTTATTAGATGATAATTGTTACTTATTGCAAGTTCTAGCAAGCTATCAATAAGATGTTTTTTTACTTTTGAGGTAAGATACTCAAATTTTTTTGAATCAAGACCCAAAATGTATTTTACAATTCGAGTATTATATTCGAAACTGTTTTTTTCCATCACATCTACTATATCTTCTACCTCTTTTACGGTATAGTAATTGAAGAAGTTTTCAATCTTTGGATCTATTTCAAAATTAGTAAGTTCTGCGTAGTAGAGAAATAAAAAATCTGCATTTACGCTAAATTCGTTTAAAATTCTATTTACAGTGTATTCGTGGCTTCCTGTAATTTTGATATCGTCTATAAAGATACATAATTTATCTTTCAGAAATTCCTTGTCTATATAATAAGTATCGTTGGATATTAGCTTTTTTCGGTCTTCAAAATTTAGATTGCCGTAATCTGTTATATACGTATGATTCCTATTAATTTTTGATAGGATGCTTGCTTTTTTTCCATTTTTAAAAAGATAAAAATCTAGATGCTTTTTAAAGAAAAAACACAAAAAATTAGAAGCAGTAGGAATTGCCATGTAAGGACTTGGCAAGACTACAATATCTTTTTCTGTATCTAAAATATCTGCATGATTGGTAATAAACCCTTCGAATAATTCTTTCGCAAATTTCTCTGCGTAAGATTTGTCACCATACTTAAAAAAACTGTATTCGGCTGGCGAGAAAGTAAATTCTTTATCAGAATCTATTTTATGCAAACTATAACGTGTGTTCATATGTTAAAATGTGTGTTTTAGAAGTATAGCATCAAACCCAAAATCTTTAGCTCCTTTGTAATCTGCTACTTCATTATCGCCAATATGCAAAGTTTGATCCAAGGGTAAATCTCTTGACATTTTGTTTTTTACCTCTTGAAAGATTTTTAAATTGGGTTTAGAACAATTCGTCTCATCAGAATAAATCTGAAAATCGATATACTGATCTAGTTTTTCTGCACTCAAGAATTTCCTCATGGTAGATCCTTTTATGAAACCTGTATTACTCAAAACATTGATGGTTTTACCCTGATTTTTTATTTCCTCAAAAAACTGATGCAGGTTTTCGAAAATTACCATAGGTTTATATTCCAGAAATAAAGCTTCACTTCTATCGTAAAACTCTTGTAAACTCTTTTTACTGATAGTTTTGATATCTATTTTTAAAGAACCTAAGATCATTAAATAAATTTCGAAAGTATCTATATTACCACCCGAAACTTCGTTGATGGTATTGCAAAGATCGTCGTAATATTTCACGGCATTTGCTACCTCATCTAAAGGCAGATTAAGATTAAAAAATGTAGAAAACAATTCTACTCTCTTTGCTTTAAATTCAGGATGAGATTTTATGAGGGTAAGCCAAAGATCAAAAGAAAAATGGCTGTGGTGAGAAGTATCTATTGTTGTTATCACAATTGAAATCTTAAGATTTTTATTATTTTTTTTAAAAATTAAAGTTGGCTTATGTTAAATTAAATTATTTAAATATCCAATAATATCCAAAGATAAAATATTTCTTTGCATTGTCTATATTTTTAAGATTCTTTAAGATTTTTTTGCAAAAAATAAGACTATTATTTATAAAATAACCCTATTATGAATTTAATATTTGTCATATGCTAATTATTTATCTGGCATTACCTTATAACTTGGATCTTCCTCTATATTCACATCTATTACTGCCCTTGCATCTTTCAAGAGTTTTCTAGAATCTTCACTTAGATGTTTCAAGGTCACTTTTTTGTTTAATTGATGGTACCTTTTGGTCAATTTGTCCAAGGCATCGATGGCAGTCATATCTACAATTCTGCTTTCTTTGAAATCGATAATAATCTCTGAGGGATCATTTGCAGGATCGAATTTATCTGTAAAAGTAGTAGCAGAACCAAAAAATAAAGGTCCGAAAATCTCGTAATGCTTCACGCCATTTTCATCGGTATGTTTTCTAGCTCTAATTCTTTTGGCATTGTCCCAAGCGAAAACCAACGCCGCGATAATAACTCCTACCAAGACTGCAAGAGCCAAATTGTGAAGAACAATAGTAATGAGGGCAACTGTAATCCCAACAAAAATATCAGATTTGGGCATTTTGTTTACAATCCTTATAGAAACCCACTGAAAAGTACCCAATGCAACCACCATCATCACGCCAACTAATGCAGCCATCGGAATTTTCTCTATAAATGGTGCTCCGAAAAGGATAATTGCAAGAATCATAAGAGAAGCAATGATGCCTGATAATCTTGCTCTAGACCCCGCATTGATATTCACTAAGGTTTGTGCTACCATGGCACATCCACCCATGCCACCAAAGAAACCGTTGGTCATATTCGCGATACCTTGTGCGATAGACTCTTTGTTTGCGCTCCCTTTAGAATCTGTAATTTCATCTACCATGGAAAGCGTTAACAGAGATTCTATAAGTCCTACTCCTGCCATTACCATAGCATAAGGAAATACAATTTGTAAAGTTTCTAGCGTAAAAGGAACTTTTGGAATATGAAAACTTGGTAAATTTCCGCTAATGCTTGCGATATCTGCAACGGTTTTGGTATTAATATTAAACCCAACAACAATGGCAAATACTGCTAAAATTGCAACTAATGATGCAGGGACTACTTTTGTGATTTTTGGAAAAAAGTAGACAATGGCAATAGTGAGCGCTGTAAGTCCCAACATTATATATAGTGAAGTACCTTGAAGCCAAGAATAAGTACCGTTGGCATCTATCACCTTAAATTGCTCGATCTGCGACATAAATATAATAACGGCAAGACCATTCAGGAAGCCGTACATCACAGGTTGAGGGATAAGACGAACGAATTTTCCTAATTTGAAAACGCCAACGGAAATTTGGAAAATCCCAGCCATTGCAACGGCTGCAAATAGATATTCGATGCCATGAGATTTTATAAGCGCGATTAAAACGACAATAGTAGCGCCCGCGCCACCCGAAACCATCCCAGGACGACCACCCAAAATGGCAGTCACCAATCCCATCATAAAGGCAGCATATAAACCTGTAAGTGGAGAAAGCCCAGCAAGAATAGCAAATGAAAGCGATTCTGGAATCATCGTCATGGCAACGGTGAAACCTGCGAGGAGTTCGTTTTTGTAATTTATTTTTTTTGAAAAATCGAAAAGATTTAGTTTTGCAATCATTGATTATAAAAGGATTTTTGAATTATTTCTACCTCATCTTGTGAGGAAAAAATTCAAGTTTATTTGGGTAAAAATGCGCCAAAAAAATTTGAGGATGTAAAGGTAGAAACTCCATGGAAGCAAACCAATTTTTTGGTAGGAAAGAATTTTGTTGTAAAAAACAAATATTGAATAACGACTGCTACCCTAGCCCAGATTGAACGGCGTGTCTGAGCTCTTTTTGTAGGCTTGGGAAAGGCGTTGGCGCAAAAAAGCGAGTAGTGAAAGCGGGAAAAAGCTCTTTGAAAGAAAGAGAAATTATGATAAGGATAAAATAAAATCTATCTAAAGTGCGTATCTTTGCAGATATTCAATAACAATATTATGAGTGTACACATCAGTGCAAAAAAAGGAGAGATAGCGAAAGTAGTATTGCAGCCTGGAGACCCTCTTCGTGCGCAATATATTGCAGAAAACTTTTTGGAGAATGCAAAATTGGTAAGCAAAACAAGAGGCATTTTTTATTATACAGGAACTTATAAGGGAAAAGAAATCACGGTGGGTGCAAGCGGAATGGGTTGTCCAAGTATCGGGATCTACTCTTACGAGTTGTATACAGAATATAAAGTAGAAACCATCATTAGAATTGGTACTTGTGGAGCTTATTCTACAGATCTTCAGCTTTTTGATATCTTAAACGTGGAAAATGCAGCGAGCGAAAGTACGTACGCCATTAACGCTTGGGAAATTGAAGGTGATCTGCTTTCTCACCAAGGAAACATCTTTGAAACCATCAACGCAACGGCGAACGAAATAAACGTAAAAACAAAAATTACAAATATCCACACGAGCGATATTTTCTACAGAAAAAATCCTAATGTGCCTGCTGTAGCTACAAAATACAACTGTTCTGCAGTAGAAATGGAAGCTTTTGCTTTGTTTGCGAATGCAAAACATCTGGGTAAAAATGCAGCCACTATTCTTACGGTTTCTGATATTATCCCAACCCAAGAATTTATCTCTGCTGACGAGAGAGAAACTGCTCTAAAACCAATGATAGAATTGGCTTTGGAAGCAGCTTTGAAATCGTTATAAGAAATTAAAAATAAACTAAAAATAGGGTTTTGCAAGATTGCAAAATCCTATTTTTTTTGTTTTCTAGTGGTGATATCCCAATTTTCTAGCTGATTTGGGTTGTTGATTTTCGAAAGATTGAGTCTAAAATTGATTTTCTTCTCGTCTTTGTATTCATTGATAAATAAATTGAATTCTAAATTCCCAGATGTGAGAATGCTTTTGGGGTGTGGGTTTTGATCGATGATTTGCTTGGCTGTTGTTATTTCAGATTTTAAATTGCTATTTTGAATTAGATAATTGAAAAATGCTTCTTTCTTTTGGGAAATTGTATTAGCCGAAAAGTCATTGGTTGGGTAATTACCTTCTAGGGTTATTACTAAATTATCACAACCTGAAAGCTCCACTACTATCTCTTGGGATTTATCTTTATACGTTTCTTTGAGAACCTCTGTGTAATTATGCATTTCTATGGTACGAACAAATTGAGTTCTGTTATTAAGTATTTTTTTATTTTGCCAATTCGCCAATTGGCAATATTCTAAATAAGATTCCTCGTATAAGTTGCCATCTATATAAATAAATGAAAGCTGACTAGAAGGAAATTCTTCTTGATTGCCATCAAAAGCCTTAGGATTAGGCGCAACTTCAGCCTCCAGTATTTTTTTGTAGTACTTGAAATCTGATAATAGATTGTATGAAAATGGTGCATATTGAAGAATCTCATGCTTTTGACTAATTGTATTATTCTTACCCATGATGATATACCAAATTTCAGCATTGGTATTGGCATTACCACCTAGCATACCTTCTGAGGTTTTATCTACAATATAATCTGTAATCCCATCAGCATTGAGATCATCTGAAGCAATTTGAGAAAATGTGTAAGAATATGGATCTCCATCGTTGGGAAAACGTACAGAGTAATTTTTCTCATCCAAATCACTGTACTTTCCGTTCTTCTTGATTTCTTGATGCATCAGATATTTCAAAATATCAAAAGAATCTTTAGTCGATTCATTATTTGCCGCAGCGATAGTGTTCTTACTATTTACAGGTTGAGGTATTATACTAGATTTGGGAACATCTTTTTTGCAAGAAAGTGCCAGTACAAATAAGAAAATGCAAATATTCTGTTTTTTCATTTTTACGATTCTGTGAGATTACCAAATTATGAAAATTTAGACTATTATAGTATAGCACAAAAAAAAGCACCTACATTTCTGTAAGTGCTTCATTTTCAAAAAGTGGTCCCACCTGGGCTCGAACCAGGGACCACCTGATTATGAGTCAGGTGCTCTAACCAACTGAGCTATAGGACCTCAAAATTTGGTTAAATTTTGTGTTGCAAAAGTAGTAAAATTTCTCTTACTACCAAATATTTTTTTACTTTTCTTGACAAATTTCTACCAACACTCCATTGGTACACTTGGGATGAAGGAAGACAACTAATTTATTGTCAGCTCCTTCCTTCGGTTCTTCGGAGATAAAAATAAATCCTTCTTTTTTTAATCTTTCTATCTCTTCTAATATATTTTCTACTCCAAAAGCCAAATGATGAATGCCTTCACCCTTTTTTTCTATGAATTTCGAGATTGGGCTATCTTCCCTACTCGCTTCTAACAGTTCTATTTTGCTTTCGCCTGTATTATAAAAAGAAGTTTTCACACCTTCTCTTTCTACAGATTCTGTTTTGTAAGATTTTTTTCCTAAAAGTTTTTCAAAAAGGTCATCAGAAAATCCTAGAGACTTTACTGCAATGCCAATATGTTCTAATTTCATAAGGTAAATTTAATTTAAAAAGATAAATTTGATGCTTTCGTGCATTTTCAAATCTTCAATTCAAACAAAAATAGTAAATTTGCAGAACTTATGGAAAGTAATAGACAAAGAAAAGTAGCACAAATTATACAAGAAGATTTTGCAGAATTATTCCGCAAACAATCGGCAGAAAGCAAACAAAGTATTCTTGTTTCGGTTTCAGATGTAAAAATAACTCCAGATTTAGGAATTGCAAAAATATATTTAAGCATTTTCCCACAGGAGCATCGTAAAGCAGTAATGAAAGAGATTGAGGTAAATAAGCCTCAATACCGAAATTTTATTGGTCAGAAAATGGGCAAGCAAGTTCGAATTATTCCTCAACTTAATTTTTATTTGGATACAGCATTAGATGATGTAGAAAAATTAGAAAAAGAATTAAGAGGAGACGGAGACAACCCAATTCTATAATCCACCTTGAAAAACATTGCATTTTACATAGCATCAAGATACCTTTTATCTAAAAAAGGAAGCACTGCAGTCACCTTTATTACATGGTTGGCTGTGGGTGCTATGAGTGTTGCTGTAGCAGCAATGTTTGTCATTATTTCGGTTTTTTCGGGCTTAGAGGTTTTTAATCAAAATCTTATTGCAAACTTGCACCCTGATCTTACCATCGAAAGTACTTCGGGTAAGCGCATCAACAATTTAGATAAAATAGAGAGCGTTCTCAAGAATAATGCAGATATAGATGCCTACTCTAGAATTATTGAAGAAAAAGTATACATTAGTTATAATGGTAAAGGAGACATTGGATATCTACGTGGTGTAGATTCTTCTTATATAAAAGTAAATCCTATCTACAAAAGTATATTGGTAGGTCAATATCCAAGCTTCGAATATTCTAATGAAGTATTCATGGAGCATAGCTTAAGCACTAGATTATCAATACCTATTGATAGTGCCAACGAGTTTTCTACTGTATTTATGCCAAAATCTGGCACCGGAATTATTTCTAAAGAGGAAGATATTTATAACAAAAAAGATATTCTCACTACGGGGATTTTTCAGGGTAATGATCAGCTAAACAATTACATCATTGCCCCTATAGAATTGTCTGAAGGTTTACTAAATATCCCTAAAAACTCTGCTTATCAAATTGTGATTAAACTTAAAAATCCAGATACGACAGAACAAATAAAACAAACTCTATTACCTCAGCTGGGTAAAAATATTACCATTAAAACCAAAGAGCAGGAAAATGCAGCTTTTTGGAAAATGGTCAACACAGAGAAATTATTTATCTACCTTATTTTCTCTTTGGTTATCTTCATTACTACATTCAATCTTGCAGGAGCAATCATTATATTGCAATTGGATAAGAAACAACAAGCAAAATCTCTTATATCGCTTGGGTTCCCAATAAGTCATCTGAGAAAAACTTATTTTTATACGGGTATCTTAATCGTAGTATTGGGCGTGATCACAGGTCTTCTCATCGGAAGTGCACTATGCTTATTTCAACTGTATACAGGGTTTTTCAAAGCTATAGAATCTCTAGCCTTCCCTGTAAAAATTGCTGCAAAAAACTATCTTATTGTAGCTGGAATAGCTTTAATATTCGGAGTTTCAATATCTTGGTTCTTTTCAAAAATAAGCAAGGACTATATTACCAAAAATTAACATTATTTAATATCTATTTTTAGTAATTTCGCTGTGAAATATTTATAAATTATGAAGCGAATTCTATGTTCTGTATTGGTAGGTGTTATCAGTATTAATGCCTATTCACAAGCATCTCCTACGTATTACAATGGTACGGCTGGACTTTCGGGTGCACAACTAAAAACACAATTGAAAACCATCATTACTGCTGGACATCAAGACATGGGATATGGAGGACTTTGGACTGCCTATCAAACTACAGATCGTGATTACTACTACGAGAATGATGGAACAATACTTGACATGTATTCTGAGAATCCTACAGGGACGGATCCTTACAATTTCACATACAGTTCTAACCAATGTGGTGGTTCTGGGTATGTAAATGAAGGAGATTGCTACAACAGAGAGCACATAGTTCCACAAAGTTTATTCAATGAAGCTTCTCCAATGAAGAATGACGTGCATTTCATCAGAGCTACAGATGGTAAAGTGAATGGTATGAGAAATAATTTCCCATTTGGAAAAGTAAATACTACGCCAGATTTCACCTCTCTTAACGGTTCTAAATTGGGTAATTCTGTATCATCTGGATATGGTGGAACTGTTTTTGAGCCTATTGACGAATTTAAAGGTGATGTTGCCCGAATGATTTTTTATTTTGTAACCCGTTATGAATCTCAACTTTCAACATTTTCTCAGGGAAATATGCTAGGCAGCACCCCTTATCCTGGATTACAAATGTGGCAACTTAACCAATTGCTTGCTTGGGATGCATTAGACCCTGTATCACCCGCAGAAATTGATAGAAATAACAAATCCTTCCTGCACCAAGGAAATAGAAACCCTTATATTGATAATCCTTCATTTGTAGATTTGGTCTGGAGAAATCAACCAATCGATACCCAAGCGCCAACGGCAGCTACTAGCCTTGTAGCTAGCAATCCAACTACAAATACCATTTCTTTATCGTGGGCAGCAGCTACTGATAATACAGGAGTAACTTCCTATGATATCTACGCAAACGGATCATTGAAAACATCAGTATCTGGAACAACATTATCAACAACTGTACAGAGTTTAAATGCAGGGACTCTTTACAATTTTCATGTTATAGCAAAAGATGCATCTGGTAACGAGTCTCCTCAAAGTAACACAGCCTCAGAAACTACTTTAGCAGCTCCAGCGGGTAGCAATTGTGGTTCTGAAACGTTTGAAAGTATTCCTACCAGCACTAATCCTGCTTATACATCTAGAACTTGGACAAGTAACGGAATTACTTGGAATGCTACGGACGCAAGAGTAGATGAAGTAATCAATGCTAAAGCTATTACGATTAGAAATGGTTACTTACAAAGCTCGGCTGTTTCTGGTGGAGTTGGCAACCTTACTGTAACTACACATCTTAAATACTCTGGTACAAGTAATAATCTAAATCTTCTTGTAAACGATGTATTGGTAGGTGTAATTCCTTATAGCGCAACAATTACTACAACAACACTTTCTGATCTTAATATCCCCGGGAATGCTACCATAAAATTGGTAAACCCTGTAACATCAAACAGAGTCGCTATAGATGACTTAAGTTGGACATGTTATTCTGTACTAGGTACTACAGAAGCCCAAAAATCAGCATCTTTCAGCATCTATCCTAACCCAGTAAAAAATAACGAAATTTTCATTAACGGAACTCAGTTGGAAAAAGTTTCTAAAGCAGAAATCTATGATCTATCTGGGAAATTAATAAAAAGCATCACCAAACCATTTATCAATTCAAATAAAATAAATGTACATGGTCTAGAAAAAGGTAACTACATCCTTAAAACTGATGCTACTACAACGAAGTTTATCGTACAATAATAAGCTTTTATATTTTTTGATTTAAAGACCGAATTTTTCGGTCTTTTTTTTTATTTTTGATAGATGAGTTCTAGCAAAAAATTAGGTTTAATAGGTAAAAATATCTCTTATTCTTTTTCTAAAAAATACTTTCAAGAAAAGTTTCAAAAACTAAATCTTACAGAATATTCTTATTCTATTATAGACCTTCGAGAGATTGAAGAAGTAGAAAATCTGTTTTCAGATCCTGAGATATTAGGATTTAATGTAACCATTCCGTACAAAGAAAAAATAATTCCTTTTCTAGATAATTTGAGTGATGAAGCTGCCAAAATTGGCGCCGTTAATTGCGTTTTAATAGAAAATGGAAAAAAAACGGGCTATAATACAGATGCAATTGGATTTGAGAAAACTTTAAAAATTCATAAAAAACCACACCAAAAGAAAGCATTAATTTTAGGCGATGGCGGTGCAGCAAAGGCAGTACAATATGTTTTGGATAAAAACGAAATCGAGTATCAAACCATTTCTAGAAAATCTATAATTACCTTTGAGACATTAGACGAAGAAACAGTAAAACAACATCCAATAATTATACAATGTACTCCTGTTGGTACATTTCCAAATGTTAAAGATTGCTTGAAATTTCCATTCCACGCACTTACTTCCAATCATTTGGTGATTGATCTTATTTATAATCCCAACTATACGCAATTTATCTTAAACTCAGCGAAGTATGGAGCTAAAACCGCCAACGGATTTTACATGCTAGAACAGCAAGCAGAAAAAGCTTGGGAAATTTGGTATAATAAAAAAAAATAGCATAAATTAGTACTTTATTTGGCTTTTTGCAACAATTAGGATAATAACGCCATTCACATAAAAGATTTGCTATGACTACAGAAAACAATCTTTCTGAAAACGAAGAAAGTAAAATTTCTACTGAGGGAACTCAACCAGAAACATCAGAAAACAAAGTTTCTCACGATGAAAATATCATAGAAGAGGAAACTGATCATTCAGAAGACCATATCGATACAGATATTTCTCTAGCGGATGTTCTAAAGGAAATGGAAAACATCATTAATGCGCCCAATGCTGGTGAACATTCCAAAAAATTCAATGCACTGAAAGAAACAGCAAATCATGCGATACATCATGAAATTGAGGATAAAAAGCACGAATTGAGTGAAGCTGGGAATGCGATTGAGAACTTTAGTTACGAGCATCCCTCGCAATCCAAGTTATCCGGATTAGTTCATATTTTCAGAGAGAAATACGATTCTTACCAGAAAGAGCAAGATGAAGAGCAAAAGAAAAATCTAGATCAGCGCCAAAGCATTATTGATAGGCTAAAAAATCTATACACCAATTCTGAACAAGGCACGAATCTTTTTAAATCTATCAGAGAAATAAAAGAAGAATGGGCTAAAGCAGGACAAGTTGCAAAATCAGAATTTAAAATTTTAAATAATAATTATTTCCATCATTTGAATCAATTTTACCAAATGTTGGATCTAAATAAGGAATTTCTAGAACAAGAATTCAATCATAATCTAGAGAAAAGACAACACATTATTGCGCGTGCTAAGGAGTTGGAAAACGAACCCGTTGTACAAAAAGCACTGAATGAATTGCAATACCTACATAAACTTTGGAAGGAAGAAGCAGAGCCTGTAGCAGAAGAATTTCGTGAGAAAACTTGGGACGAGTTTAAAGAAATTTCAAATAAAATACACGAAAGAAAATCTGAACTTTCTGCAGCAATAGAATCTGAGCAAACCGCTAATCTCGCTAAGAAAAATGAAATTATTGCTGAAATAAAAACCCTATCTGAAGGAAAAGACGCCACCAATCATAGTTATTGGCAAAACTCTATTAAAAGAGTGGAAGATCTGCGTGCAGAATTCTTAAAAACGGGAAGTGTACCAAGAAAATTATCCAATAGCAATTGGAATGATTTCAAATCTACATTAAGAACTTTTAATACCATAAAAAATAATTACTACAAATCCTTAAAAGGGTCTCAGCAAACTAACCTTGAAGAAAAGCTAAAACTAATACAAACTGCTAAAGATAATATGTTGTCTGAAGATTGGGATGTTACAGTGGCCTTGTTTAAAAAACTTCAAGACGATTGGAAAAACGTCGGTCATGTACCTAAAAGTATGACCAACAAAATATGGGAGGAATTTCGTGAGGCGTGTAATACTTTCTTTAATAACTTCAGAGAGAAAAGTAATGCATCTAATGATAATTGGAAGGAAAACTATAAACAGAAAAAAGAGATTTTAGAAAATCTAAAAACAATCACTGACGAAGACGGAAGTATAGAAAAGATAGAGGCTATAAAAACAGCTTGGAACAATATTGGAAAGGTACCGAGAGATAAAATTTCTATCAACGCTGAGTTCAACAAAACCTTAAGAGAAAAATTAAAATTGAATAAAATCAATGAGTTTGATCTTAAAGAGCAAGGACTTACAGAAAATCAACTGACGGATAAAGCGAGAAAGATAAAGAGCCAAATTTCTGATCTAGAATCTGAAATTGTGAAATTAGAGAACAACTTATCGTTCTTCAAAAACCCATCTAAAGACAACCCTCTTCTGAAGGAAACTTACATTAGTATCGAAACGAAGAAAGCTCAACTGGAAAACTTGAAGCAAAGTCTTCATCATATTATCGCAGGAGAGTAATTGGTATTTTTTTAATTTAAAAATGTACGGCGAAGCAAAGAAATTTGTCTTCGCCTTTTTTATCAAATGACAGACGAATTTTACATCCGAAGATGTATACATCTAGCTAAGAAGGCATTAGGAAACACTTATCCCAATCCTATGGTAGGAAGTGTCATTGTACATAACGACATCATAATTGGTGAAGGATATCACCATAAAGCTGGAGAAAACCATGCAGAAATTAACGCGATCCAATCTGTAAAGAACAAAAGCTTATTACCAAATTCTACCATCTATGTATCTCTAGAACCTTGCGCTCATTATGGTAAAACGCCACCTTGCGCTTTAAAAATTGTTGAAACTGGTTTCAAAAAAGTGGTTATTGGAGCGATGGACTCTCATAATAAAGTGAATGGGAAAGGCAAAAAAATCATCCAAGATGCAGGTATTGAGGTGATTTCTGGAGTTTTGGAAAAAGAATGTACGGATCTCAACAAACGTTTTTTCACCTTCCATCAAAAGCACAGACCTTATATTCTATTGAAATGGGCGCAGTCTGGAGATCATTTTATGGATAAAGATTTCAAGCCTTACTTTATTTCCAATAGCTTGGTCAATCAGTTTGTACATCAATTGAGAGCAAATGAACATTCTATTTTAGTGGGTACAAACACTGCATTAAATGACAATCCAAGTTTAACAGTACGAAAAGTAGTGGGCAAAAACCCAATTAGAGTTTTGATTGATTTTGATTTGAAGGTTGCAACTGATTCTAACATTTACAATACAGATGCTGAAACCATTATTGTAAACTCTGTTAAAAATAAAGTGGAAGGACATTTAACTTTCATTCAAATTGATAAAGAAAACTTCCTTCCCGAATTAATGAAGACGTTACACAACATGCAAATTCAATCGGTCATTATTGAAGGAGGAAGCTATATCCTAAAACAATTTATCGAAGCAG
This sequence comes from Chryseobacterium sp., assembly GCF_045629545.1. Taxonomy (GTDB): domain Bacteria; phylum Bacteroidota; class Bacteroidia; order Flavobacteriales; family Weeksellaceae; genus Chryseobacterium. The sequence continues at coordinate 47,317 of NZ_JAZQRK010000025.1, forward strand.
AACTATGGGATGAAGCAATCGTGATTAAAAACGAGAATTTAATTTTAATCCACGGAACCAAAGCTCCCAATTTAAATAAAAAACCATCAAACATCGAAATCATTAGAGATAATCATATTGAGTTTTACAAAAATTCTTCGAGGTAAAAATTATGTTGCACGAATATAAAACAATCAGTAACGAGGTAGAAAATATCATTATTAAAGAAAAAGGAAGCAAATTTGTTGGGTTCGCTTATCAGGTAAATAATGAAAAAGAACTAAGAGCTGTTTTAGAAAAAGTGCGTGGAGAACATCCGAAAGCCACTCACCATTGTTATGCTTTCAGACTTGGCATTAATGGAGAAAATTATCGCGCTAACGATGATGGGGAACCTTCTGGAAGTGCAGGATTGCCGATCTACAACCAACTTCTAGCTCACGAAATTACCAACGTCTTGGTAATAGTAGTTCGATATTACGGAGGAACAAAATTAGGCGTTCCAGGTTTGGTAAGAGCTTATAAAGAATCTGCCAAATTGACATTGGAAGAAAGCCTAATTATTACTAAGGAATTAGAATCTGAGATTGAAATTACTTTTAATTTTAATCAACAAAATATAATATTTACGCTCTTATCAAAATTTGACGCCAAAGTATTGCAATTCGATGCTCATGAAAATTGTGTTGTAAAGGCCTTTATCAAATCTTCTAAAACAGAAAACATCTCAGAAAAATTATCTGAGATGCAATATATTTCTTTTAAAATAAATGAAAATTAGCTTCTTCTACTACCCATTAGCATACTTGCCCAGTATAAAAGTTGAGCTAAAGAACCTAGTGCAGCAACCAAGTAGGTACGTGCAGCCCATTTCAAACTGTCTTGTACGCCTACAAATTCATCTGCTGTTACTGTATTTGTATCTTTCAGCCATTTCATTGCTCTATTACTCGCGTCATATTCTACTGGAAGCGTAACGAAAGCAAAAATGGTAGTAAATGCGAACATAATAACACCTATAGCAAGAACTATCGTGTTACCCGTAGGGTTTTCTATAGATCTTGTAGCCGCCATTATTCCAATACCAGCAATCAAAACAAATTGCATTAAATTTGAACTTATTTGCACCACTGGAACCAATTTGGATCTGAGTTGCAACATAGAATATCCAACTGCGTGTTGTACAGCGTGACCGCATTCGTGTGCGGCAACAGCTGCGGCTGCTGCATTTCTTTGCATATAAACACCTTCCGAAAGATTCACAGTTTTATTTGCAGGATTATAATGATCAGTCAATTGTCCGGGAACCGAAATTACTTGTACATCATTGATACCATTATCTCTAAGCATTTTTTCTGCTACTTCCTTTCCCGACATTCCGTTTCTAAGGTGTACGTTTGAATAAAATTCAAATTTGGATTTCAGCCTGGATGACACAAACCAACTCACCAACATTGAAATCCCTATAATTAGATAATAACCACTCATTTTTTATTAAATTTAATAAATAATATTAAAATTAGTAGATATAAATATTGTGCCAAACTATTAATTATTATTAATTATATTTGTGCTGAAATACCCTTAAATACTATGTCTAAAGTTTCGATTGTTGAAGTAAAAAAACCTGAAGAATTAAAGCATTTTGTAAAATTTCCTATGGAATTATACAAAAACAATCCCTACTATGTACCTTCTTTTATCAAAGACGAAATAAATGTATGGAGTCCTAAAGAAAATCCTGCACTGAGTTATTCTGAAGCGAAGCAATTTTTGGCATACAAAAACAATAAAATTGTAGGAAGAATTGCTGCAATAATTAATCGAAAAGAAGAAAAAGAATCTAATATTAAGAAAGTACGTTTTGGCTGGATAGATTTTGTGGATGATGAAGAAGTTTCTAAAGCACTTATCGACACCGTAATTCAGTTTGCAAAAAGTCAAAACATAGATAATATAGAAGGGCCAATGGGTTTTACAAATTTAGATAAGGCTGGAATGCTTACTTTCGGATTTGATAAAATTGCCACGATGATTGGTATTTACAATCACGAATATTACCCACAACATATTGAAAAACTAGGACTTGTGAAAGAAAAAGAATGGGTAGAGTTTGAAATGAATTTTCCAAAAGTTTTACCTCCCAAAGTAGAAAAATTCAGCAAGTTGATTGCTGAGAAGTACAAACTAAGGGTTTTAAAATTTAAAAATAAAGAAGAAATTTTACCATATATCAACCCAATGTTCGAATTGTTGGATGAGACTTATAAGCACCTTTCTACCTACACCCCAATTTCTACAGAACAAATAAAAACGTATAAAGAAAAGTTTTTCCCACTCATTGCCAAAAACTATGTAATTTGCGTAGTAGACGAAAACAACCAGTTAGTATCTTTCGCTATCACGATGCCTTCTTATTCTAGAGCCTTGCAAAAATCCAAAGGAAAATTATTGCCTTTTGGATGGTGGCATTTTTTACAAGCAGAAAAAAAGAACGATAGAGCCAATTTTTACCTTATCGGGATTCATCCAGAATACCAAAGGCGTGGCGTTACCGCGATCATTTTTAAGGAAATCTACGAGCGCTTTACAAGCATGGGGATAGAATTTGCAGAGACCAATCCAGAACTGGAAGAAAATAAAAGCGTACAAGTTTTGTGGCAAGACTACAATCCTGTGAACCATAAAAGAAGACGAACTTATACCCTAAAATTCTAATATGAAACCTCATTTAGTTGTTTTCGCCATCCTCATTGTAGGATATATTGGTTATAATTTGTTTTTCAAAGTAGCCGATGATAAAATCAATACCATTATCAACATCGTATATGCGAGTTTAATATTCGGTTATATCTCTTTTATGGCATTTTCTGTACTAAAAAAGATGAAAAAGTAATATTATTTTTATTGATTCTAAATTATGCATTAATCCCAATTTCATCAGACTTTTAAGATGATAAATTTCATGCTTTATTCTTTATTCCGTAAATTTGCATGTTGATATAATAATGTAAAAATGAATTTACCAGAAAGTTATATTCCGATTCTTTTACAAGCAGCTGTGGCAATTGCGTTTGTGGCTGTTTCTTTATTAGGTGCTCATTTTTTGGGTCCAAAACAAAAAAAAGGAAATTCGGTTAAAAATCAAAGTTGGGAATGTGGTGTCCCTTCAGAAGGAAATGCGAGAACTCCTTTTTCTATTAAATATTTCTTGACCGCTGTACTATTTGTACTTTTCGATATAGAGATCGTATTTTTTTATCCATATGCAGTAAACTTTAGAGAATTTGGTATGGAAGGATTCTTTGCTGTACTAACGTTCGTAGCGATATTTTTCCTAGCATTTTTCTATGTTTGGAAGCGTGGAGCACTAGATTGGGATAAATAATCACCATTTTTTTTTAATTTAATTGTCAGTATTTAGATTCATTTTTTTTTAATTATCATAATTTGAATTAACTTTAAATGAAATTATTATTCTAAATCGTAAAATCTACCAAATGTCAGATCAAAAACCAGTAATAAAAACAGATGCTCCGGCTCCAGAAGGATTTGAAGGAGAAGGATTTTTCGCAACAAAGCTAAGTAGTGTAATAGGGATGGCAAGGAAATTTTCTCTTTGGCCATTGCCATTTGCGACATCTTGTTGTGGTATCGAATTTATGGCAACACTAAATCCCACCTATGATGCTTCACGATTTGGGATGGAAAGAAACTCTTTCTCACCAAGACAAGCAGATATGCTTATGGTTTGTGGTACTATATCAAAGAAATTAGGTCCTGTACTAAAAGAAGTTTATACCCAAATGGCAGAACCGAAATGGGTTGTTGCTGTGGGTGCCTGTGCATCTAGTGGAGGTATTTTTGATACTTATTCTGTACTTCAAGGGATAGACAAAATAATTCCTGTAGACGTCTATGTGCCAGGTTGTCCTCCTAGACCAGAACAAATCATAGAAGGTGTAATGCAGGTGCAGGCTTTAGCTGAAAGCGAAAGCATCAGAAGAAGAGATATGCCAGAATATCAGCATTTACTAGATTCTTACAACATTAGCAACTAATAGGAAATGACAAACGAATTTGTACTAGAAGCCATCTCAAGAGAATTTCCAGATACTGTAATTTCTAGTTCAGAACCTTATGGGATGCTGACAATCGAGATTAAAAAAGAAGATATAAAAAAAGTAATACATTACCTTAGAGATTCTTCTCTAGAAATAAAATTTTTAACGGATATCTGTGGGATACATTACCCGGAATTTCCGGAAAAAGAAATTGGTGTAGTGTATCATTTACAAAACATGGTCGCTAATTTTAGAGTTCGTCTTAAGGTATTTATGTCTAGAGAAAATATGGAAGTAGATTCTCTAACTGAGCTTTATGCGGGAGCCAATTGGATGGAGAGAGAGACTTTTGATTTCTACGGAATCAAGTTTATTGGTCACCCAGATCTTAGAGCCATCCTGAATATGGAAGACCTTGGATATCATCCTATGTTGAAAGAGTATCGATTGGAAGACGGTACTAGAACAGATAAGAACGATAGCATGTTCGGAAGATAAAAATATAATGCAATAAGCAGTAAGCAGTAAGCGATAAGCTTAAAGCCTAAAGCCTAAAGCCTAAAGCATTTAAAATTATGAAAGATAACTCATTATCTAATATACTAAACCAGCACGAAAGTAAGGAGCAAATAGATGGGCAGCTATACACCCTAAATTTGGGTCCTACTCACCCTGCGACTCATGGAATTTTCCAAAATGTCTTGACAATGGATGGAGAAAGAATTCTTCATGCAGAGCAAACTGTGGGATATATCCATAGAGCTTTTGAGAAAATTTCTGAAAGAAGAAATTATTCACAGATCACTACACTTACAGATCGTATGAACTATTGTTCGGCGCCCATCAATAATATTGGTTGGCATATGACGGTAGAAAAACTTATTGGCATAAAAGTACCAAAACGTGTAGATTATATGCGTGTTATCCTAATGGAGTTGGCTAGAATTGGTGATCACCTTATTTGTAATGGTGTTACAGGAATGGATGCAGGTGCCATTACAGGTCTTACGTATATGTTTATCGAAAGAGAACGTATTTATGATATGTATGAGCAAATCTGTGGAGCTAGGATGACAACTAATATGGGTAGAATTGGAGGTTTTGAAAGAGATTTCACTCCAAAATTCCATGAATTATTACAAGATTTCTTGAAAACTTTCCCTGCAAGATTTGCAGAATTTGGACAGTTGCTAGAAAGAAACAGAATTTTCATGGATAGAACCATTGGAGCTGGAGCCATATCTGCAGAGCGAGCTTTAAGTTATGGATTTACGGGTCCCAACTTGCGTGCAGCAGGTGTAGATTATGATGTGAGAGTGGCACAACCCTACTCTTCTTATGAGGATTTCGATTTTAATATCCCTGTAGGAACGGCTGGTGACACTTATGATCGTTTCATGGTTCGTCAACAAGAAATCTGGGAATCATTAAAAATCATCAACCAAGCCTATAATAATCTACCTGAAGGAGATTTCCATGCAGATGTTCCTGATTTTTATTTACCAGAAAAAGCTGATGTTTACCAAAAAATGGAAGCATTGATCTACCACTTCAAGATTGTAATGGGAGAAACAGAAATTCCTAAAGGCGAAGTTTATCATCCTGTAGAAGGTGGAAACGGAGAATTAGGATTCTATTTGGTAAGTGATGGTGGTAGAACGCCATACAGATTGCACTTTAGAAGACCATGTTTTATCTATTATCAAGCTTACCCTGAAATGATTACAGGATCTGTAATTTCTGACGCAATTGTTACCATGTGTAGCATGAACATTATTGCAGGAGAACTAGACGCATAATTTTGTACTTCGTACAAAGCAAAATTGTATTAAAGATTAAAAATAAAAGTACGATGTACATAGTGCATTGTACATTTTACAACAAAATAAAATGAGCGAAACAATAGCTTTTAAACAAGAAAGTTTAGATCAGGTGCAAAAGATTATTGCAAGATATCCTGAAGGCAGACAAAAATCTGCTTTACTTCCTGTTTTACATTTAGCACAAAAGGAATTCGGTGGTTGGTTAGACGTTCCGGTAATGGATTATGTTGCAAGCCTTCTTAGTATTACCCCAATTGAGGTATATGAAGTAGCAACTTTCTATACCATGTTCAATATGAAGCCTGTAGGAAAATATGTTCTAGAAGTATGTAGAACGGGTCCTTGTATGGTCTGCGGAAGCGAAAAAATATTAGATCACATCAGAACCAAGCTTAATATTAAAGATGGAGAAACTACTGCCGATGGTATGTTTACTCTAAAACCGGCTGAATGTCTTGGTGCTTGCGGATACGCTCCGATGTTGCAGCTTGGAAAGTTCTTTCACGAAAAATTAACGATAGAAAAAGTAGATGAAATCCTAGATCTTTGCAGACAAGGACAAATCGCTTTGGATTAATTAAAAAATATAATGAGTAAAAAACTTTTACTTAAAGACGCCCACATAGAAGGCATTCGCTACTTTGAGACTTACCGCAAACAAGGAGGTTACACAGCAGCTGAAAAAGCCCTAAAAATGACAACTGATGAAGTATTAGAAGAAGTGAAAACTTCTGGGCTTCGTGGTCGTGGTGGCGCTGGTTTCCCTACAGGATTAAAATGGAGCTTTTTGGCAAAACCAGAAGGCGTGCCAAGACACTTGGTAGTAAATGCTGATGAGTCTGAGCCGGGAACTTTCAAAGACCGTTATTTGATGGAGTATCTTCCTCATCTTTTGATAGAGGGAATGCTTATTTCATCTTACACTCTAGGAGCTAATGTTTCTTATATCTACATCCGTGGAGAATATTCTTGGATTCCAGATATTTTGGAAGAAGCTATTGAAGAGGCGAAAGCTGCAGGATTTTTAGGTAAAAACATTTTAGGTACAGGATACGATTTGGAAATCTATGTGCAAAGAGGTGGTGGAGCTTATATCTGTGGTGAAGAAACTGCTTTGCTAGAATCTCTAGAAGGAAAAAGAGGAAACCCAAGATTGAAACCACCATTCCCAGCTGTGAAAGGACTTTGGGAAAGACCTACAGTAGTAAACAACGTAGAATCTATTGCTGCTATCGTTCCTATTATTGATATGGGAGGTGCAGAATATGCAAAAATTGGTGTGGGTAGATCTACAGGTACGAAATTGATTTCGGCTTGTGGTAATATCAACAAACCTGGTGTTTATGAAATTGATATGACCATTACAGTTGAAGAATTTATCTATTCTGATGAATATTGTGGTGGTATTGCCAATGGGAAAAAGCTTAAAGCTTGTATTCCTGGTGGTAGCTCCGTACCAATTGTTCCTGCTAATTTATTATTAAAAACAATCAACGGAGAGCCAAGATACATGAACTACGAATCTTTATCTGACGGTGGTTTTGCTACGGGTACGATGATGGGTTCTGGAGGTTTTATTGTGTTGGATGAAGACCAATGTATTGTAGAGCATACAATGACTTTAGCAAGATTTTACCACCACGAAAGTTGTGGACAATGTACTCCTTGTCGTGAAGGAACGGGTTGGATGCACAAAATCTTAAAAAAAATAGAAAAAGGAGAAGGAAAAATGGAGGATATCGATCTACTTTGGGATATCCAAAGAAAGATTGAAGGAAACACTATTTGTCCTTTAGGTGATGCAGCAGCATGGCCAGTAGCAGCGGCAATTCGTCATTTTAGAGATGAGTTTGAATGGCACGTGAAAAATCCTGAATTATCTCAGAAGCAGAATTATGGTTTGGCAAACTATGCAGATCCAATTCCTGTAGCTACTCCAACTAACTAAAATAAAGTTGAAGAATTGAAAAAGTTAGCCATTCTATTACTCATAGCAGGATTCAGTATAATGTCTGTAAAGGGACAACAACAAGAAAAGGAAGCTAAAGTTTTCAAAAAAGGAAGCTTTATGATTTTCTGGGGATGGAATAATGCAAAATACTCAAAATCAGATATTCACTTTAAGGGTGAAGGGTACGATTTTCAGTTGAATGATGTAGTAGCTCACGATAGACAAACCAAATTTGATTGGGGAACTTATTTCAATCCTGGAAGTATTACAATACCTCAGGTGAATTATAGAATTACCTATTTTCCAAAAGATAATTTAGGGATTACTTTGGCAATGGACCACATGAAATATGTGATGGACCAAAACCAAACCGTAGAAATTAAAGGAAATATTGATAATCCTCAGTACGCAGCAATGGTACATAACGGTCAGATAGATCTTAGTGGGAACGATTTTCTTACCTACGAACATACAGATGGCCTAAACTACATCAACATTGGAGCACAGAAGTATCATAATATTTTGGATAAAAAATATATTGATATTTTTGTAAGTTATGGTGCTGGTGTAGGTGCAATATTACCAAAGTCTAACGTACAACTGATGGGTAATGAGAGAAGTGATCGTTTTCATCTAGCTGGTTTTGGAGCAGACGTAAGAGCCGCATTAAGCATTGTAGTCATTAAACATATTGTACTACAAGCAGAAGGCAAGCTTGGTTACATTAATTTGCCAGATGTGAAAACTACACTCAATAACAAACCAGATAAAGCGATGCAAGACTTTACTTTTGCACAGTTCAATTTCGGGATTGGATATACATTTAATACAAGTAAAAAATCAAAGTAATTTGATTTTAATTAATAAAATTAGAACTATTGCTTACCGCATATAAAGCGAAAAAATATGAGCGAAGAGGTTAAAAAATTCAAAATAACGATAGATGGTCAAACTACTGAAGTTTTGCCAGGAACATCTATTTTGGAAGCTGCAAGGCAAATTGGTGGAAAATCTGTTCCTCCTGCAATGTGTTATTACAGCAAACTAGAAGCCAGTGGTGGTAGATGTAGAACTTGTCTAGTAGAAGTTTCTAAAGGTTCTGAAGCAGATCCTCGTCCAATGCCAAAATTGGTAGCAAGTTGTAGAACAGGTGTGATGGATGGTATGGAAGTGAAAAACTTGTCATCAGAAAAAGCTCAGGAGGGTAGAAAAGCCGTTACCGAGTTTTTGTTGGTAAATCACCCATTAGATTGCCCAGTGTGCGACCAAGCAGGTGAATGTCACCTTCAAGATCTTGGTTACGAACACGGAAACTTAGAAACTAGAACAGAGTTTGAGCGTAATACGTATGATGCAGACGATTTAGGTCCGAACATTAAACTTAATATGAACCGTTGTATCTTATGTGCAAGATGCGTACTAACGGCAAATCAGCTTACAGAATCTAGAGAACATGGTATTCTTTTCAGAGGAGATCACGCTGAAATTTCAACTTACCTAAACAAAGCATTAGATAATGACTATATTGGGAATATCATTGATGTTTGCCCTGTAGGTGCACTTACGGATAGAACTGCACGTTTTTCTAGTAGAGTTTGGTTTACCAACCCTATGAACGCTTCTTGCAAGTGTGACAAATGTTCTGGTAAAGCTGTGGTTTGGATGAAAGGTGAAGAAATAGTGAGAGTAACTGCTAGAAAAGACCAATGGGGCGAAGTAGAAGAATTTATTTGTGATACTTGCCGTTTTGATAGAAAAGAATTATCTAGTTGGAATATAGAAGGTCCTAGAAATATCGATAGACACTCTGTAATTTCTCTAAATCATTACGAAAAACCTGAAGATCAGCTTAGAGTTTTGGATAACCCTATGGCAAAAGAGATCAGCCAGAAAGACGAAAATTAATTAATCTAAAGACTTTAGATTTCAGAATCAAGACAGCAAGATTTTATCTTACATCTCGTATCTGGCATCTCATATCTAACATGTTTACTATAGAAAATGGATTTACTTACATTTAAATTAATACTTGTATTAGCACTTTTCTTGCTTTCCCTTACGATAGCAGCCTACTCTACTTGGGCAGAGAGAAAAGTGGCTTCTATCATGCAAGATAGAATTGGGCCCAACAGAGCAGGACCTTTTGGTTTGCTACAACCGCTTGCAGATGGTGGAAAATTTTTCTTTAAAGAAGATTTTACTCCTGCCAACGCAGAAAAATTCTTATTCGTACTAGGGCCTGCATTAGTAATGTTTATCTCTTTGATTACAGGAGCTGTAATCCCTTGGGGTAAAACTTTGAATATTGCTGGTATTTCTTACGATCTACAAGTTGCCAATATAGATGTTGGTGTACTATTCATCATTGGTATGGCTTCTATTGGCGTATACGGTATTATGATAGGTGGTTGGGCGTCTAACAACAAATATTCTCTTCTAGGTGCTATCCGTGCATCATCTCAGATGATTTCTTACGAATTGGCAATGGGATTAGCTTTACTTTCTATCATTATGATGTCTGGAAGTCTAGATCTAAAAGTTATTACAGAATTACAAACTACAGGAAAAATTTGGGGTTTATTTGAAATCAGCGGACTGAACTGGAATATCCTTTATCAGCCATTGGCTTTCCTTATCTTCTTTGTGGCTGCATTAGCAGAAACCAACAGACACCCTTTTGATTTACCAGAGTGTGAATCTGAATTGGTGACAGGATATTCCACCGAATATTCTTCTATGAAATTAGGTTTGTATATGTTTGGAGAATACGTGAATATGTTTATCTCTAATGCATTTATCGTAGTACTTTTCTTTGGTGGATACAACTATCCAGGAATAGAATGGGTAACACAAAACTGGGGAGAAAACGCAGCAGGTATTTTAAGTATCGCAGCTTTCTTAATCAAAACTATTACAGGAATTTTAATTTTCATGTGGATTAGATGGACGTTACCTAGATTTAGATACGATCAGCTGATGCATTTAGGATGGAAAACTCTTATTCCTTTGGCATTAGTAAACCTAATGATTACTGGAGCTGTAATACTGGCTTTCGGAAACTAATAATTTAATTGGAAAGTGGGAATTGCTTAATTTTAATAATTAAATTTAAAGCAAAAGAAGCTTTTTAATCATAATAAAATTTAAGATCAACGACAAGATTAGTCTAAATCTAATGTCTAACATCTAATATCTATAAATAAATGAAACTTACGAACAGATCAAAAGTTGTTTCTAATAAAGAGATGACCCTTTCTGAGAAAATCTACCTTCCGGCGATTTTTAAGGGAATGGGGATTACATTTAAACATGCAGTAAGAACCGTATTGAAAGGTGCTCCCGCAGTTTATTCGTATCCTGAGGTGTTGAAGCCAAGAGCCGAGGTTTGGCGTGGTCAGCATGTACTAAAAAGAGACGAAGAAGGTAGAGAAAGATGTACTGCTTGCGGGCTGTGTGCTGTTGCATGCCCTGCGGAAGCTATTACAATGAAAGCTGCCGAAAGAACTAGGGAAGAAAAAAATCTTTACAGAGAAGAGAAATATGCTGAGATCTACGAGATCAATATGTTGAGATGTATCTTCTGTGGAATGTGCGAGGAGGCTTGTCCGAAATCTGCAATTTATCTTACCGATAGATTGGTGGATGTAGAAACAAACAGAGGCTCTTTCATTTATGGAAAAGATAAGTTGGTTGAAAAAATAAATCAAAGGATTGACATTACAGCTAGACAATCCGAGAAACAAAAAAATGCGGTAAAATAATGGATCAGTTTTTATTTTTCTTGGTAGCGTTTATGGCAGTAGCTAGTGCAGTTTATTTTGTGTTTGCAAAAAATCCTTTGTATGCTATCTTGTCACTTATCGTTACAATGTTTTCAATTGCAGGACTCTACATTCTTTTGAATGCTCAGTTCTTAGCAATTATTCAAATCATCGTATACACAGGTGCTATCATGGTACTTTTCTTATATATCTTGATGATGCTTAATCTTAATAAAGAAGACGAAAGTAAAAAGAACAATACTTTAAAATTTGTTGGAGTTTTTGCAACGGGTCTTTTGCTAGTAGGTACTTTAGGTGTTTTCCGTGGTATACAAGATAAACATGTAGTTGTAGAAAACGTTGATAAAGGCGTGGGTCTTACCAAAAATCTTGGTAGACTATTGTTTAATGAATATGTTTTACCCTTCGAGTTAGCTTCAATCCTAATTTTAGCAGGTATTGTAGGTGCAGTATTAATCGGTAAAAAAGATCTATAAAATTATGGGAGAAGTAAATACATTTATGCAAAGCGTCCCTCTAGAATATTTCATTATCCTATCAACAGTATTGTTCTGTCTAGGAGTATTGGGCGTATTGATGAGAAGAAACGCAATTGTAATTTTGGGGTGTGTAGAGCTTATGCTAAATTCTGTAAACCTATTATTAGCAGCATTTTCTGCATACAATGGTAATAGCGACGGACAACTTTTAGTATTCTTCATTATGGTGGTAGCTGCTGCAGAGGTAGCGGTAGGATTAGCAATTATTGCAATGCTATATAGAAATACCCGTTCTGTAGATGTAAGTATATTTAATAAATTAAGAGGATAAAGAATGGAAAATTTAGTGTATGCAATAATACTTTTACCACTTTTAGGTTTTCTTATAAACGGTTTATTCGGAAAAAACCTTCCAAAAATAGTTGTTGGAAGTTTGGCTACTTTAGCCGTTTTCGGATCTTTCTGCATTGCAGTAAGTATTTTCATGAATATGAATTCTGAAAGTCAGCCAGTAGTTATTAAAGCTTTTGAATGGTTTAGAGTAAACGGAATTCAAGTTAATTTTGGTTTTCAAATAGATCAATTATCATTATTAATGGTAATGGTGATCACTGGGATAGGTTCTCTTATCCATCTATACTCTATTGGGTATATGAGTCATGATAAAGGTTTTTATAAGTTTTTTACTTATCTTAATTTATTTATCTTCTCGATGTTACTACTAGTAATGGGTAGCAACTACCTTATCTTATTCATCGGATGGGAAGGTGTAGGTTTGTGTTCTTATTTATTGATTGGTTTCTGGTATACTAACGAAGAATATGGTAAAGCTGCAAGAAAAGCTTTCATCATGAACAGGATTGGTGACCTTGCCTTATTGATTGGTATCTTTATGATTGCCGCTCAAACCAACTCTCTAGAATATCTTACTGTTGCGCAAAACGCAGGTAAGTTTGAACTAGATGGCACCATCATCATCTTTATTACAGCTAGTTTATTTATAGGAGCTACTGGTAAATCTGCTCAGGTTCCATTATATACATGGTTGCCAGATGCGATGGCTGGTCCAACTCCAGTTTCAGCTTTAATCCACGCTGCTACCATGGTTACAGCAGGTATTTATCTAGTCGTAAGATCTAATTTCTTATTTACACTAGCACCTACTGTACAAGATGGTATTTTATTAATAGGATTCTTAACGGCAGCATTAGCAGGTTTCTATGCATTGCGTCAAAATGATATCAAAAAAGTTTTGGCCTATTCTACCGTTTCACAACTTGGATTTATGTTCATTGCTTTAGGTTTAGGAGCTTATACTACTGCTTTGTTTCACGTAATGACACATGCATTCTTCAAAGCGTTATTATTCTTGGGCGCAGGTTCTGTAATCCACACTATGAGTAACGAACAAGATATGCGTTTCATGGGTGGACTGAAAAAATATATTCCAATAACACATATTACATTCTTCATCGGAACATTAGCAATATCAGGTTTCCCATTATTATCAGGGATGATTTCTAAGGATGAAATTTTGGTTGCAGCGTATGCAAAAAATCCTATTTATTGGGTATTATTATTTATACTAGCTGCTACTACTGCAACGTATATGTTCAGATTATACTACCTTACATTTCACGGAGAATTCAGAGGAACAGAAGAACAAAAACATCATCTGCACGAAAGTCCTACAAGTATGACTTTACCTCTTATTGTATTGGCCATACTTTCTGTAGTAGGTGGTTTTATCAACCTTCCTCACTTCATAGGGCACGGTCATTATGCTAAATTGATGGAATGGCTAAAACCTGTACTTACAGAAGAAAGCTACAAACAAATGGAAAATACACTATCTAGTGTAGATTTCAATACAGAAATGATTTTACTTGGACTTACTGTAGCGATGTTCTTTGCAGTTTGGTTTATCGTAAGAAATACATACGTCAACAAAAGGAAAAGCGCTCTACCAGAAGCAAGCTATACTGGTTGGGAAAAGCTTTCTGCTAAAAAACTATATGTGGATGAACTTTACAATGCACTTATTGTAAAAACGGTAGAAGGACTTGGACGTGGAGGAAAAATGTTTGACAAAGGCGTTTTAGACCGTATTGTGAATTTTGTAGGTGAAGGCGCTGAGGACAGTGGTAAATCTATGAAGCGTTTGCAAAACGGAAATGTAGAGACATATGTTCTTATGATGTCTTTAGCAGTGGGAATTATATTGATTGTTAACTTTATACTACAATAATGTCTTATTTACTTTTAACATTATTACTTTTACCTCTTGTAGGTTCAGGATTAGTTTTTGCTTGGAAAAGTAAATCTAGCAAATATTTGGCATTAGGAATTGCTTTGATTCAGATGCTGCTAACGTTTTATGCACTTTCGGATTTCGATTTTAATCCAACTGTAGATAGCGTATTGCAGTATGAGATCAACTATCCTTGGTCACATTTTATCAAAAGCTCTCTACACTTCGGTATCGATGGGATGAGTATGCTTCTGTTATTATTAACCAATATCTTATTGCCTATCATTATTCTATCTTCATTTAATGAAAATGTGAGTTACAAAAACTCTTTCTACGGTCTTATTTTGCTTATGCAATTTGGTCTTATTGGAGTTTTCACAGCATTAGATGGATTATTATTCTATGTGTTCTGGGAAGTTACTTTGATTCCAATTTGGTTCATTGCAGCACTTTGGGGACAAGAAAACAAAAGATTAGAATTTACAACGAAGTTCTTCGTTTACACATTCGTAGGATCATTATTTATGTTAGCTGGAATAATCTATGTGGGAATTCATTCTGCATCATTCGGTTTAACAGATTTGTATAATGCCGAACTTGGAGAAACTCAGCAACTCGTTATCTTCTGGTTTATTTTCTTTGCTTTTGCTGTGAAATTACCCGTATTTCCTTTTCACACTTGGCAGCCTGATACCTATACCTACTCTCCTACACAAGGATCAATGCTATTATCTGGTATTATGCTAAAGATGGCGATATACGGAGTTATCAGATACTTATTACCAATCACGCCGAGTGCTATATTTGGTATCTCTGGACAGATTGTTATTGTATTAGCAATTATAGGTATCTTACATGGAGCCCTTATCGCAATTATTCAGTCTGATGTAAAAAGAATTGTAGCATACTCTTCATTCTCGCACGTAGGATTAATGGTGGCTGGTATTTTCTCATCTGCAATAGTTACTCTTAGTGGTACATTTACTATAGAAGGTGCAGAAGGCGCTTTGGTACAAACATTTGCTCACGGTTTCAACGTTGTTGGTTTATTCTTCTGTTGTGATATTTTATACAAAAGATTTAAAACTAGAGATGTAAGACAAATGGGTGGTTTGGCAAAAGTAGCACCGAAATTTGCAATTTTATTTTTAATCGTTATTATCGGATCAATGGGAGTTCCGTTGACTAATGGTTTCATTGGAGAATTTATCTTAATGAAGTCTATTTTCGATTTTAATATCTTGGCATCTATCTTCGCAGGTCTTACTATTATTCTTTGTGCAGCTTACTTACTAAGATTTTATGGTAAAGTAATGTTTGGGCAAGGTGATGAAGCTGTATTAAGTACAGCGAAAGATTTGTCTGCATCAGAGTTTTCTGTATTAGCAAGTATAGCAGTATTTGTAATTTTGTTGGGAATCTTTCCACAACCTATTATGGATATGGTGAACAGTTCGCTTCAATTCATTTTCCAATCTATGGTTAATTAATTATTGAATTTTACTTTTATAAATTAAAAAATTAATAGAATATGAAGTCTGAATTATTTTTTAAAATTATTCAAACTTCAAATCTCAAATCTATATTATGAGTGTTTTAATTATTGTTTTCCTAACTGCAGTTGCTGCGTTATTTTCAGGAGTTTTCGAGCAAGGAAAATTCGCAAGATACATTGGGATTTTTGGGTTAATCATTGCATTATATGTAAGCTTTTTACCAGAATATTCTTTCTTCGAGCAGTATCGCAATATGTATGATTACAGTGCCAATACAGCATTATTTACAAAAATTTCATTGGTCGTTACTATTTTGTTATTCTTCTTAGGCGGATTTGCATTTAGTAATCATAGAAGTCACCAATCAGAATTGTACGCCCTTATACTTTTTGCATTATGTGGAGGTATTATTTTATTTGGTTTCCAAAACTTGGTAACGCTATTTTTAGGAATCGAGATTCTTTCTATTCCTTTATACGTAATGGCTGGAGCCAACAAAACAGATCTTAGATCTAACGAAGCTTCTATCAAATATTTCCTAATGGGAGCATTTGCTACAGGTTTCTTATTATTTGGTATCGCATTTATCTACGGAAGTACAGGAACTTTCGATTTGTATAAAATTCAAGAATTCGGAATTACAAATCCTAAGAACGTAATGTTTATTCTTGGAGTTATTTTAATGCTTTGTGCAATGTCATTCAAAGTAGCATTAGCACCATTCCACATGTGGAGTCCAGATGTGTACACAGGTTCTCCATCACTTATCACTGCTTTTATGGCAAGTGTCGTAAAGATTGCAGGATTCTTTGCTTTGTTCAGAATGATGACAATTGGTTTCTATGGTGTAACACAAGAATGGATTAATATATTTGGTGTTTTCCTTATCATTACTTTATTACTTGCCAACGTCATGGGACTAGCGCAAACTAATGCTAAGAGAATGCTAGCCTACTCTTCTGTGTCTCATGCAGGATATATAGGTTTGGTATTTTTCGGTATGAATACCCTTTCTACTTACACTTTAGCATTTTATTTATTTGCTTACTCACTATCAACTATTGGAGTTTTCATGTGTCTTATTTGGGTAGAGAAAGTAAAAAGAGAAACTTCATATGGAGCCTTCAAAGGGTTGGCAAAGACAGAACCGCTATTAGCTGTAGTAGCTGCTATCTCATTATTATCGATGGCTGGAGTTCCACTTACTGCAGGTTTTATGGGTAAGTTCTCATTGTTTGCTCAGGCTTTAAGTAATGATAACAACGCATTCTTAGTTATAGTAGCTGTTTTGGGATCTGCAATTTCTATTGCTTATTATTTAAGACTTATTATTGCGATGTTCTTTTTTAAAGAATCTACATTCAAAACATCAGAAAAAGTGACTATCACTTACAATATTGTTGCCGTATGCATCATTGCATCATTGGTTATTTTAGGAGTTTTTCCAGACTTATTTGCAAAAGGATTCGGTTTATAAAAACCTAATTTACTATATATAAAAGCCTTTCAATTATTTGGAAGGCTTTTTTGTGTTTGTTATTATTTTTTTGTCCATTTCTAACACTTTGTAGTAAAACTACTACATTTATAAAATACAGTAGTATTTTATTCATTATTTTTATAGCTTTATATAAATTTAAAATATAAATACGCTATGGAAGAGGATTTTATTATTTATCAGGTAAAACCGCATGACAACTTAGGTTCTATAGCGTCTCGCATTGATATGAAGGAGGACGATCTAAAATCTTTTCATAATATACATTGCGACAAAATGGATAAAATTTGGTTTTCAGATCTTCGTGGCATTCAATTTCTTTGTGTTCCTACTCATTTTGTCACTCCAGAAAAAAAAATAGAAGCCCTGCAAAAATTTTTACCTCAAAAAAAATACAGTCCACTACTCCATGCGAAAAAATATAATGTCACAGAAAATTTTGAAAGACAAAATGAGAGTTCTTTGAATTTCGAATATGATATTGAGTTAGATTTTCAAACAGATCAAGGTCAAATTTTTGTTAATACCCATCAAAAAGAATTTAGAAAAGATGGCAATAAACCAGATGACAAAATAAGTTCTTTAGCATTAGATTGCAGAGAAAGTATCTCTCCTATTCCCTTTGTAATTTATGATCATGGCAGAATTGCTTCTTTATTTAAACCAAAAGAAATTGCAAAAAAGTTTAAATCTAAAAGAGAAGAAATAGAAGATTTCCATATCGGAGAAGTTTCTAAAAAATATTTGGATCTATTTGAAGATAATATTTCGAACGAGTCTTATTTTTTCAAACAACTGAACTCTACCATCCTTTTTCAAATATTATTTCCCAATACAAATTGGTTTCATAAAACTCAGTTTTGGAAGGAGAAATATACTATTATTCCCAACTCTTTTGATTTAGAATTTAAATTTAATATCGAGTTTGATGATTCTCATTCGAATCTCTTAATCTCAAAAATCACAGGCTATTTGGATGAACAATGCAGTCTAAGAGAACTTCTAAGAGGAATAAAAATTGAAGATGAAGATCCTGAGGATAATGTATTTTCTGAAATTAAATTGATCTACGAAACGGAAAAAGTTTCAAAAAGAATCCACAGTATTGATGCAAAAATCATCATCAAATATCAAGGAGAAAACTACCAAACACAACACCTACACCTAAAGCAATCGTAATATGAAAACCTATCTCACAAAACCTGGTGATACTTTTGAAAAGGTTGCCAAAAATTTCGGAATAAAAAACGCTGACTTTCTAAAAACGCATCACAACCTTAATTGTGATTCTAAAGATATCGTAAAAGATGAATTACCCGAAGGACTACAAATAGCTATACCAGACGACCCGCAATTTTTGGATAAAGAACAATCTGCTCCAAATGATGAAAAATTTATCATAGAAGGAGAAGATTTCGAATTTGGAGATGAAGGAGTTGATACAATAAGCGAAAGTGAAGATTCTGATGAAGAGACAGGACAAAATTCTAAGAACGAGGATAAAAAAGAGGAAAAGCAAAAGGAAAGCAGCTCTAGTGAGCATGATGGAAAATTCTTCGTGATCCAAAAAGGGATGTGCCAATGCAACCAAGGGTTTAAATTTCCAAAATTTAAAGTGACTTCTCACCAAAAACATTATTGGAATGATGCTGATGGCCAATTTGATTTTTTAGCTGTAACAGAAGATGATCTTACACTAGATCCTGTTGCTACGCCTTTTGGACAATGCAAACTAAAACCAACACCTGGTGGATATCAGCCCTGCGCGTATGCTCCATCTGGAAAATGGACAAAAACCTACGAGAAAGTAAAAGTAATGGGAAAATCTTGTGTAACTGAAATCTCAGAATTGATGTGTACAACAGGAGGAAAAATTACTATTCTAAAACATGGTCAACAAAGCGAAGCAGGAAAATCTAACGCTACGAAAGCCGACTCCACAGAACAGAATACCTACAACCCCATTGTAAACTATGATGAGTTTAAAGAGGAAGTAGATTCAGAAAATCAAACTTATTATTCTTAGTACTATGGCAAATATAATAGGAAATCAGAATCCAAAGATAGGAGAAACAAATTATTATACTCTTAATAGCTTAACTACACTACTAAGCTATGGTGTAGAATATGAATGGTATTTGTATAAAAAGCAAAAAAATAATAGTTGGAAAGATATTACTAGCCCTGTTAAAAAAGGTAATAAGGTGCCGTATACATTCTTTGAAATATGTCTTAATATAGAAATGAAAATTGAGGTCTATGAAATTAGGAATGATATATTATCAAAAAAACAAATCTCTAAGAAAAAAATTGGTGACTATATAGTAATTCCAACCAACAATAAAACACCTAAAATAAATAAGGTTGTTTTGCTAAACCGAAGTGCAAAAGACATTAATAAAGCTAGTTATCAAGATACACTAACAATACAAGCACATTGTGTAGGATTATTTAACCAAGAAATAGATTTTAGTCTATGGGAAGACGATGCTAAAGGAAATGGTCATAATACCAACGTCAATAAAAACAATAAAGCTCCTAGGACTTACAAATCTACAGTTAATAAAAATGGAATAGCAGAAGTTAAAATTTCTTTAGCTACGGACGAAAGAATCCTAAGACAAATTGCGAATAAATATATGATGCAAGGTGATACTTCGGAAGGCGCTAACCATGAATATTATGTGACTGCAAGTTACAATGGAAGCATTAAAGGAGCAAGCCAAGTCAACGTGAATGTACAAAATCCTGACGCGGGTAATAAGTCTCCAGCAAAACCTAAAGCTCCAAGTCCTGACTCCTATAAGAAACCATTACCAAATAAAAATCCGAATCCTAGCCAAAATGATAAACCTGATAAAAGTGGTAAAATTATAGATGTAAAATTTAAAAATAAATTTGGAAAAGCTTTTACCACCACTCCAAAATTTGGAGAAACAATAATCATTGAAATTAATACAGTAAATTGTATAGGTAAAAGATATAACTTACACGTTTGGGAGCATGATACTTTTGGTAAGAATGATTTATTATATTCTGGTAATCATAAGATAAGTAAGGATTCTCAACTTGTATCATATGTTTTAACAAAGGAAAGACAGCAAATAGGTGAAATTGGAAATGATAAAAATAACCGTGATTCGGGAGAATATACTGGAGAATTTACTGATCATCAAGAAATATTTGCTGAAATAGTGTTCGCAGATCTTACAGAAAAATCCGAAACATTAACTGTGGAAGTTTTAGAAGCGTATAAATACCAAGAACCAGCAAAAAGCCCTGCACAAGTAAAACAAGTTGCGACTCAAAAACCTAAAGAAGGTGAATGTTTTTGCAATAGAGATTTGACTTCAAAAGAATTTGAGAAAATAATTCATGGATTAAGAGATAATGAACCAAGTGTTAAGAAGGAAATTGGTTATTCATTATTTTCTGCTTCAAATTGCAAAATTAAAGAGGAAGATAAAACAATTGAAAAATTAAGATTAGAATTTAATAGTTTATTCACTAAATACAATATTAATACTTGTTTAAGAAAATTACATTTTATTGCTCAAATTTATCATGAGAGTGATCGGTTAAAAACAGCAAAAGAATACGCTGATGGAATAAAATATGATCCAGGTAAACATAAAGATGCTATATCAAGTGGAAATACTGAAAAAGGCGATGGGGAAAAATTTAAAGGACGAGGTTTAATGCAATTAACTTGGAAAACAAATTATAGTATATACAAAGATTTCTCTGGGATAGATGTAATTACAAATTATCAAAGTGTATCAGATAATTTACATAATGCATGTGATTCAGCAGGATGGTATTGGAAACAAGGTAAAATATTGGGTGTAGGTAAAAGATGGAAAGGACCAGCAGATCCACCATTATATGTTAAAATACTAAGTCCAGATTATCCAAAAACTACCATTTCTTGGAAAGATGGAAATGTAAAAAAACAATACGGAACTATAGATCTTGGTATAATAGCAGATGACGATAAAGTAGATTTAATAAGTTATTTGGTAAATGGGGGATCCAATGGATTAAATGAAAGAAGAAATTATGTTAACTATTTAAAAATAATATTTGAATATCCACAAAAATGTGTTAATAAAAATACCATTACACCACAAACGAATGAACCATCATCTAATGCTGTTACTATTCGATTAGTAAGAAAATGGCAAACTAATAAATCTACAATTGGAGAGTTTACAATTGACAATACTATAATAAAAGGTTATATTTTAGAAGAAAAAGGGCCTGATACAACCATATCTGGAAATGAACAACGAGTGCCAATAGGTACTTACAATTTAGAATGGCATTCAGGATCTAAAATAAAAAAAGGCTTAAAACTATTTAACGATGTTGTTTCAAAAGATAGAGCTATTTTGATACATTCTGGCAATTCAGCTGATGACACAGAAGGTTGTTTATTACCAGGTTCTACAAAATCTGCAGATTTTGTGGGTGGGAGTAAAGATAAGTTGAAAGAAATTTTTGCTCATGTAGAAAAAGTTGGAATTGATAATGCTAAAATTATAATAACGCAAGCTTATGAATAAATTATTAATAATGATATTGACATTACTAATATCTTGTAAAAGTCCATCCCAAGAATCAAAGCTACAAAGCTATAATATTACTGAATTAAAGGAATCGTTTAATGACAAATCAGAAAAGCAATTTTTAAATAATTTCCCTCGTGATTTTTTATCTTTAAAAAATATTTTCGGATGGAATGATGAAAATGATATTCCAAATCCATTATATCAAAATGCAAATGAGTACATTGATTATTGGTTCTCATTATTGGAAAAACCACAATATGCAAAAAATGATGAATTAATAATTTCAATTTCAAAAAATGGAATATGGGAAGCAGATGCCGTCAATTACTTTAGAATAAAGTCATTAAAATATATTTCAAAAAATAAAAAATATAATCTTATAAATAATCTATCGCAAAAAGATGCTGAATCAGTACTTAATTTTTTAATTCATCCCAAAAGTTCAAACCTTAATGATAATCTTATTGCAAATCTTAATATAGAGAAACAAAAGATAGTAAAAAAAATACTTTTTGGACAAGATTCAAAGGAGAAAAAAAGAAGTTCTTTAGCAACATATCAAAACAATGATAATTACTTTATCAAAACTTTTGATATAAATAAAGATGGTTTGTTAGATAAGGTGGTGAGTAGTAGACCTTATAAAGGAAATGATTTGTTTCTTTTCTTTGGTGATAATCATGGAAATTACAAATTATCTTTAGAAACAATAAATTTCTCAGAAGATGGCGGAAATATTATACAAGATTTTATACCAATAGCTAGTAGTAAAGGTTTTACTATTATCACTAGTTTTCCTGACAGAGGTTATTATGAAAAAGAATATCAAATTGTTATGTCTAATAATTCCTGGAGTCTAAAAAATATTACTTATAAAACAATGTCAGATAATTCAGAGAATGCAGTAAAGTATATTTGTGAGGTTCCTCAAAATATTGATATTACAAAATCAGGATGGACAGAAAAAATTAATCCAATACCTGAGGAGAAATCAAGAAATAAAAAATGTAGAGTAGAAAAAGTCAAAATAAAAGAAGATTATTCCATACAAGATTCCGACGGTTACACCAACTTAAGAAAAGATAAAAATCCATCATCAGAAATTATAAAAAAGATTAAGACTGGAGAAAAAATTGAATTATTAGATAAAAACGGTGATTGGTATTTAGTGCAAACTAAAGATGGTCAAAAAGGATACGTACATAAAAGTAGAATAAAATAAACCTAATCTCATCAAAAACGTAGTATTATTACTTTTCATTATATCACTTTCAATTTTACTAATGAATTGTAAAAATAATGATTCTTTAATTCACAATAATATTTCAAATAAGTATTTTAAAGAAAATAATAAAATTTCTATTAATAATTTAGAAACAAATTTGTAAGGAGTGTATTAATATAACCCCTATAAATCAGTCGATTCTATTGGAAATTACTATATAAATATACGTGATACACTTTCTGATTTTGGTTTTAGTGGAAGTAGCCCTTTTAGCTACAAAATCACATATAAAAATATTAATGATTTTTTATGTCTATATAAAAGAATCGATTCTCAAGAAGTTGGTAAAATATATAAAAAAAACGTCAATTTTGGTTAAAAAGTAATTCGGTAAATATAAAAAAAACAGGATTCTTTAAATACGATTATTATCATGGTACAGATAACTCAACAGTAAAATCTACAGATATTATAACGTTTCACATATATTCTAATGGAAAAATCGAGAAACATATTCCTAAAGTTATAAAAGAAGATTTCAAACAAAAATATAAATATGTATATCATGATGCAAAGAACAAAGAACATGATGTATGTACAGTTAGTTTTATTTCAGTAGATAAAAGAGGTGACGGATCCACAATCAAATCTATACCGAAGGGTCATACTAGAACATACAATTACCCTAGTGGAGGAAATGCACAAAAAGCATATGTGTATGCAAACGGAGATATTTGCGTAGAAGGTACTAAATACGGATTCAAAAAATATCCTAAAGGCACAGGAAAAGTGGAATTAATAAGAATGGAAGACTCTTTGAGCTATGATAAAGATGGCGTTAAGATATATTACACATTCCGTAATTCACAAAGAAGATATTGCAATCCTGAAAGCTATGCTGGTTTTATAGGTGCACTAGCTGAATTTGGAAGAACTGATGTTCGTTGTACAGGTATGTGTTTTGAGGATGCAACAAGTTATCCTAGTGTAACCCGTCCCAACGGTGACAGTGCAGACACTGCATATTATTCTACTCAAAGTACTGAGCAAAAGAAAGTTGATGCTTTAAAAAAATATCACTTCAAAAATATCTATAGAGGTAAGACAGGTTGGTATCCCAATTTAGTTGGAACTAAATATTCAAGTGGGCATGAGGATCATCTTCATGCAGGTGATTTCGACTCTAGTGTATTAACAACAATTAAAGAAAAATAATGAAAACAATAATTTCAAGTTTTATCTTAATCATTTTATTTGCATGTAAAAAAAATGATTTCATTAATAATAACAAAAATTTAAGTAAAATAAGTATCAAAATAACTGATACTGCAAAGGCTTCCGCCAAACTAACTTTTGGAGAAAAAAAACTTATAGAATATCAGTTCCCTAAAGAATGGAATCTTTTAGAAGAAATAGATGAAAATGATCCGAATTTCAAAATAGATAAAATTTCTAGTAAAGTTTATGATTCTATTTTTTATTTCATAGAAAAAAAATGAAATAAATTATTATAATTCTTTAAAGTACAATAAATCTAAATCTATTTTAATACCTCAACAAAAGCTTATAAACATTCTCAGTTTATATGAAAAAAATGTTGTTCTAGATAGAGCTCACCAAGTAGAAACCATCTCAAAAAGCCCACAATATTCTCTAGAATTATATAAAAGCGGAGATAGATACAAAGATTTGCTAACCATTATAGAATCCGAAAAATTAACGTTCGATTATCTATGATTAGTGACTTTCGATAATAATAAAACTCCTATTGATTATTTGCTACTTTATTATAACAATTACAAATGTTGTTCTAGATAGAGCTCACCACGTAGAAACCATCTCAAAAAGCCCACAATATTCTCTAGAATTATATAAAAGCGGAGATAGATACAAAGATTTGCTAACCATTATAGAATACGAAAAATTAACGTTCGACTATCTATGATTAGTGACTTTCGATAATAATAAAACTCCTATTGATTATTTGCTACTTTATTATAACAATTACAATAGCGTAATGAGTTATAAGAGATATTTTTTTATCGATAATGGATTAAATATTTACCTAAAAGATTTTGATACAAATGAACAAACTGTTCGTTTTCAAAATGAAAAAAAAATTAAAATAAATAAAGATGGTTACTTTAAACAAGAATAAAATGAAGTCAAAAAAAAATATTTTGCCTTTGTTAATTTTAATGATATCATTAAGTTTTTGTTGCAAACAAAAAAAAGAACTTTTTGAAACAAAAACAAGCAAAAATATATACACTGGAGATTCTACTCTATCCAATAAAAATTATTTTAATACACTTGTATCCTTAGGTGACGAAAAGATAAACTTGGCATTACAAAAACAAAATGAAAAATACTTGAAAGAGTATAAAAAGATTAATCCAGGAGAATTACAATCTATTTCAAAAGAAAATTATACTATTAAACTTGTAAATGAAGCCCAACATGATAAAAACAATATAAAAGTAAATCTCTATACAATAATTGGAAATAAAAAAATTGATTCTATTTCGTTTTATAGAAATATTTCGGGAAATAATTTTGGAAAATACATTTGCCTATCCTATTTTAATCCAAAGATGAATAAATTATGGCAAATTAAGTATTTCCCATTAAATCCAATAAGAGGAAATTCTGCTTCTATGATCTCATACACAGTGAAGAGTATAAATGAAACTGGTATTATAAAAACAGATATAATACACTTTTTGGACGAATCTTTGGAGGTTGAAATGGAAAAAAATGAATTATATTATTAAAGGAAGTACAAGTCCAAAAGCAGAACAGAATACCTATAACCCTATTGTAAACTATGATGAGTTTAAAGAGGAGGTAGATTTAAATTACGAATATCTTTAAAATATAAAATTATGGCAAAAGGTATAAAATCAATTATTGGATAAAAAAATCCTAAAGTTGGACAATCATGCACTTATGAAGTTTCTTCCTATTATCCAAATACACCAAAAAACGGCAAAAATATACAATGGAAATTATATGTTATGCAAAATAATGGAAGTTGGAGAGAACTTAGAGGTCCTTTAAAAACAGGAACTAAAGCACCATTTCAATTACCTGAAAAATGGCTAGGAAAAAAAATGATGATTGAAGCTTTTATCTACAATCCTGAAAAAAAATCACCTCCTGGCCTTATTATCACACCAATTCAGGCAAATATTCCTGAAATAAAGAAGGTAGAACTGCGTTATCATAATAATTCTCCAGGTAAAGTTTTTAGTTTTTCGGATAAATTGATTGCGCAAGCAATTTGTATAAATTTATTTAATAAAGAACTTACAGCTACCTTATGGGAGGATGATGCTGCAGGAAATGGACATTATAATAAAAATAATATAATAAAATCCGTTAAATCTAAAGTTGATGAAAATGGAATTGCAAAAGCAGAATTTCTTCTAACAGAGGCTTTAATAAAAAAAGCATTAGAAGGTGAAATAGATGTAAAGCAAATTGAATTTTATGTAACATTTGAGTACTATGCACACAAGAAGCATGCAACAAATAATATACATGTAGATAATCCCATATCTGAAAATCCTTCTCCACCACTAAGCCCAAAAGCGGATCCACCAGTAGATAAAACTCCTCCAGAAGCAGTGCCTAAACAGGAGCCGGTAATTCCAACTCCTGAAAATACCAGTAATCAAACACAACCAACTACAAGTGCACAAACCAATGGTACGATAGAGAATACACAGCCTCCTGCCCCACCAGAACCTGCAACTTCTCCAGCAGTTGTTAATGAGGTTAAAATTGAGAATCTATTGGATGCATATTTTGCTAAGAAAGATTACACTAAAAAAACAGGTAATGAAGCTGGTACAATTGAATATACATTTGGTGGTAATGGTAATAATACAGATAATGATTCAAAAAAAGAAAATATTGCTAAAATTATTTTGGGGAAACCAGCTGTTACAGCTTTAAAAGATAAAAAACAATACACGACATTGGAAGCTATAAAAGCTGCGCTTACCAAAGATGTTTATAATAAAAATGAGAAAATTAGCATTAAGACTTTTAAATTAGGTGTTGAATTTGTAAAGGTAAATAGCGCACCATTAGAAGAAAAGCTGTATTTAGTGGCGCGAACTTCTATGTTGGATGGTAAACAAGCAACTCTTATTATTAAAGAAAAAGACGGAATCATCAAAGGTTCTTCAGGCGCTACTCTTCCTGTACTAGAAATTACAGAAGAGCAAATGGAACCAAAAACCACTTCTGGAGAAGTTCCGGGAACGGAGAAAACAGAATTTACTGCAACGGTAAAGGACAATTTAGTGAAAATCCCAATACACCTCCGTCCAAAATCTGATGATGAACTTAATAATTGGAAAGAAAAACTTTCTAAAGGAAAAGAAGACGGAACTTATACTTACACTTTTAGTGGAATTACTAACATCAAGGATGCTAATGAAAAAAGATCGATTGCAGGAATTATTTTATCTAATGCAAAAGATGGAAAAAAAGGAAATCCGAAAATAGAAAATGGAAAAACAAGTACCATTGAAGAAATTGAAAAAGTCTTACAAATAAGACCTTATGGAAAAGACGAAAAAATAACTTTTAAACTTTATAAGATTACACCTGAATTGCTTTTCATAAATGCTAAAGCTCAAGGGCAAAAACTACATAACAAAGAGTTTTTGAAGAGTGATGGTGCGTATTTTGAAATTGGTGGAGGAAAATGTCCTAGATGTGAAGCGGAAATTACATTAAAACATATAGAAGATTTATTCGGAGTACTTACGAATTCAACTAATTTTAGAAGAGAGGTTCTAGAATATTTAAATACATATATTAAACAAAGAAAAAATACGGATAAGCCAATTCATTTAAATACTTGTCTACGTAAAGCTCATTTTTTCGCACAAGTTGGTGCTGAAACTTTGGGTATCAACACAGATTGGATAGTAGAAACAGATGTAAATCCTTATGCTCCTAAAAACATTAGAAATACAGCTATTTTTGGTGATAGAAGTGGTATATTAGAAAAAAGAGGGCAAATAGAATTATTTTGTGCAGATAGACCGCAAAAAAGACTATTAAATTTCCTATATGCGGCTGAAAATAAATTTGGAAATGGAAATGGTAACGAAGCAAGTGGAGATGGTTATAAATATAGAGGAAGAGGGCTAAAGCAGTTAACAGGAAGAGATAACTATAGGAAAGCATCTCATAAACTTAAAGAGATATTTCCAGAAGAATATATAGATTTAGAAGCTAATCCTGATAAAGTAAAAGAAGTAAAATATGCTGTTCTTTCAGCAATTGCCTATTGGGAAAATAATGAAGTTTGGAAAGTTGCTGACGAAATTAAAGTTTCTAATGATGAAAATATAAAAAGAATAAGAAGCACGGTAAATGGAGGAGTTGCAGGTTGGAAAGATGCTAAAAAATATTTTGAAAAAGGGATAGAAGTCTTTGAGGTCAATGAGTGTAGTCCTGTAGAAAAAACTTCTTCAGATGATGGATGGCATGATCCTGTTGATAATCCTCAATTATGTTTATATTCACAAGGAGGAGAAGTAAAAAAACCTTGGCATGGATCATTTGGTCCTAAAATTAGAGATGGTGTAAATAAACACACAGGGATGGATTTATTTGCAAAACCAGGAACAAATGTGTACGCTTGTGTAAAAAGTAAAGTAGTAAGGAGTGAAATTAACAGTTCGTTATTTGGTCAGATGATAGTCCTCGAAGTTATTGAAGAGGGTATAGAAGTGATAAAATCAAGAAGAAAAAATCCTTTTAGATTAAAGTATGCTAATAAATCAGAAATTGAATCACAGAATTTTAATCATAACGGTCCTTTTTACCTTGTATATGCTCACTTAAAAGAAAGAAAAGTATCCATAGGAGATATCGTACATGCAGGTAAAGTTATTGGTTTAACAGGAACTTCAGGTTATTCTGGTGCTCCATTTTCAACAAAAAACCCTCATTTACATTTTGAAATAATGAATGTGGAAAAACAAGCTGGATTAAATAATAAATGTAACCCAGGTGTATATTTAACATATAAAGACGAAGATAATTTAACACCATCTGATATTGCAGAACAAGAAGAAGCGAGAAAAAATTCAAAATTTTGGAAACAATGAGACCTATTTATTTAACTTTTATACTAGCCTTTTTGGGCATATTATTAAATTGTAATAATACCAAATTAAAAGAATATGATTCACAGAAAACTATAGAAAAAACTGAAAATAATGAAACTTTCAGTTTAGTAAAACCAATAAATAAACCTGAAGAACCTGATTATAAGACTTTATATAATGACTATTCTATTTCAATAAAATCAAATTCATCTTATCAAGAACTTATATTAAAAAAAGGGGATATTGAAACGACAAAAACGCTAATTTTTTATTATGAAAATCCCGAAATTGTTTTCCATCTGTATAAATCCAATCTTAATAATATTGTCATATTAATTGAAGGTAGAGACTACTATTCAAGTAATTTAGGAGTATACTATATAGATAACAAAACTAATAAAATCATTGAAATAGATGATACACTAACTTATACTCAGGATAATCCAGAAACGAAGGGATTTAAATTGCCTACTGCAGAAATTGAAAAGGAAAATAATGAATTAAAATGTACAATTTACCTGGGAAATAAACTTTTATATGATAAAAAATATGATATTCATACTATAGAAAGAAATAACTCTTCTAAAAATTTAATAACTAATAATAATTTAGAAGAAGTCAATAATCTTAATCAAAATACAACCCCCTCTGACCTAAAAGGAATGTGGGGAGTAATTTGTGCAAATGAATTAACAGAGCTTGATATCAATAAAGACAAAGGCTTTTTATCTTTATACAGTATAAATGCAATCTATATTAATCTTAAAGTAGAAAAAATTTCAAACAAAAATGAATACCTTTTGAAGTATGCAAGTGTTTCTTCTCAACAAGATTATTATGCAGATAAATTAAAAATTGTAGA